>DAOTVO010000001.1:0-59552 GCA_034436335.1 Anaerolineales bacterium
GTCTGAAAGCCTTTTATCCCGACTGAGGGATTGAAACGCGTGGGCTTTGACCCCGCCCCCGCCCCCGCCAGGCGTCTGAAAGCCTTTTATCCCGACTGAGGGATTGAAACTGTGAGTATTCCCGTGTAAATCATCGGCGTGCTCGAGTCTGAAAGCCCTTTATCCCGACTGAGGGATTGAAACATCGTCAAGCCTAACATGAATCTCGCCACGCGCAGGTCTGAAAGCCTTTTATCCCGACTGAGGGATTGAAACATTCCGTCGGCTGGTTGCCACTATGTCCCGCAAAATGTCTGAAAGCCTTTTATCCCGACTGAGGGATTGAAACCGATTCTTCTGACCGTTAGGCGTGGGTGCGTTATGGAAGTCTGAAAGCCTTTTATCCCGACTGAGGGATTGAAACTGAACGGATGACAGCCCCAGCGTCTCAACGCAAACAGTCTGAAAGCCTTTTATCCCGACTGAGGGATTGAAACCGTCAAGAACGCAAAGCAGAACGGGCGGCCTTGCGGGTCTGAAAGCCTTTTATCCCGACTGAGGGATTGAAACTAGTGTTGGCAATTCCGGACAAAAACGATAACGGGTCTGAAAGCCTTTTATCCCGACTGAGGGATTGAAACATGGATGGAAAGGTAGGTTTACGTGAAGACCACTAGTCTGAAAGCCTTTTATCCCGACTGAGGGATTGAAACATTACCGCGCCAATGGTGGAACACAACGCGCTCGATGTCTGAAAGCCTTTTATCCCGACTGAGGGATTGAAACGTTGTACTCGACTTGCAAGGCCATAAGACGCTCGACGTCTGAAAGCCTTTTATCCCGACTGAGGGATTGAAACTCAGGGGGACACCGCACTTGAATATGATGAAGGGGGGGTCTGAAAGCCTTTTATCCCGACTGAGGGATTGAAACCACACCACTTTTCGATGTATCGCTTGGCCGTCTCTGGTCTGAAAGCCTTTTATCCCGACTGAGGGATTGAAACAAAATCCCGCGCGTGCGGATGGTCAAACCGGAATACGAGTCTGAAAGCCTTTTATCCCGACTGAGGGATTGAAAGGTTGGACGATAGACCATTGACCATGGAGAATCGGCAACGCGCCGCCTGCGGATGAAAAATCGTCCAGACCATCTGCCGTCTGCGGTAAGTCTCAGCGGTCCAGGTCTGGCTTGCGGACCTCGAATCCGGCCTCGTCGGGCAGGCGGTCTTCTTCGGGGATGGAGCCTGACTCCAGCGAGTGAGTCGAGGCGCGGTAGTGGCCGCGCAGGTCGTCGCGCACGGTGCCCTTCCAGAGCGGCACGCCGTCAAAGTAGGCCGCCCGCCCGATCATGTGCGCCGCCACCGGCGCGGTCAACATCAGGAAGACGATAATCGCTAGGGCGCGGGTGGTGATGGCAAAATCGCCGAAGTGAATGGCCGCCGCCAGCAAGAGCAGGCCGGCCCCCAGCGTCCCGGCCTTGGCCGTGGACGACATGCGCAGGAACAGGTCGGGCATGCGCAGCATCCCAATCCCGGCCAGGAACATGAAGAAGGCCCCCGCAAACATCAAGGCCATGACCAGAACTTCGCCCAGCATCAGACCCTCCTCTCGAGGTAGTAGGCGAAGGCCACCGTGCCGAGGAAGGAGATGATCGCCAGGATGATGGCCACATCCAGAAAGTTAGGCTGATTGAAGCGCACCGCGTAGGCCACGATGAATCCCATGGCCAGGATGCTGATCAGGTCGAGCGCAATCACCCGGTCGGGCAGGTAGGGGCCGCGCGCCAGCCGCAGGAAAGCGAAGACCAGCCCGGCCGAGAGCAGCGCCAAAATTACCGTCCAGAAAACGTCCATCATGGTTCGAGCAACTCCTTCAGACGCTTTTCGTAGCCCTCGACCACCTGACGGCGAAAGGCTTCCAGATCATCCAGCCAAACGGTGTGAATGTACAGCGTCTGGTGATCACTGGAAATGTCTAAACTGAGCGTGCCGGGAGTGAGGGTCAACATGTTCGCCAGCAGGATGGTGGCAGTCTCGCTCCTCAAAATCAGCGGCACGGCCACCACCGCCGGACGCAGTTTCATGCGCGGCGAGAGGATGGTCACCGCCATGCGGAAATTGGCGCGCAGCACGTCTGCCAGAAAGTGCAGCAACAGCCCCAGCAGCAGGGGAATCTGGCGGAAGTAGCGCGGGCGGCTCTTGTGCAGGACGAGCCACAGGACGAGATACCCCAGGCCAAAGCCAAACAGGAGGTCGAGCGGTTGGAAACTGCCACTCAGCGCGGCCCAGGCCAGCGCCAGCAGGACGTTGAGCAGGAAGAGACTCATGGCGCGCCTCCCAAGACGGCCTGAATGTAGAGAGACGGATCGGCCAATTGCGCCGCGGCCTGCGCCGACAGGTCGAGCAGCGGACCCGCCAGCAGGCCGGCCGCGAGCGAAACGGCCACCAGCCCGAGGGTCGCCGCCCACATCCAGGGCGAGACCGGCCGCAGCGTCGCCGCGCCGGTTTCCTTGCGTTCCTTCCAGAAAACCTCATTCCAAACCTTTGTCATCGAGTAGAGCGTCAGCAGGCTGACCCCCAGCCCGACAGCGACAATGATGTAGGAATGCAACTCGAAACCGGCCAGGATGAGCGCCAGTTTGGCAAAGAAGCCCGAAAGCGGCGGCAGACCGGCCATTGAGAGCGCCGCCAGCCCGCCGGCTGCGGCGGTGAAGGGCATCGCCCGCCCAAGTTCGCCCAGGCGCGGCAGTTCGCGCGTCCCGGCGCCGTGATCCACACTGCCGGCAGTCAGGAAGAGCGCCCCCTTGTAGAGAGCGTGGGTGACCAGGAAGAGCGCCGCCGTCTTGAGCGCCAGCGGCGTCCCCAGTCCAAGCAGAAAGACCAGCATCCCCAGCGCCGAGACGGTGGTATAGGCCAGCAGGCGTTTCAGGTCGGTCTGGCCTAGGGCGAGGAAGGCCGCACCCAGCAGAGTCAGCAGGCCGAGGGTCGTCAGCGCCGGAGTCCAGAGCGGCAATCCGCCCAAGACGGGGAAGAGCCGCGCCAAGAGGAAGACGCCCGCCTTGACCATCGTCGCCGAGTGCAGGTAGGCGCTGACCGGCGTGGGCGCTTCCATCGCGTTGGGCAGCCAGAAGTGGAAGGGGAACTGCGCCGACTTGGTCGCCGCGCCGGTCAGGATGAGTCCAAAGGCTGCCGGGGCGAGCGGATGAGCGGCGATTTCTGCTGCCTGCGCCGCCCAGACGGTCATCTCGAACGAGCCGCTGATGACGGCCAGCAGGGCAAAGCCGGCCAGCAGCGCCAGTCCGCCCCCGCCGGTGACCAGCAGCGCCTGCCAGGCAGCAGCGCGCGCCCCCGGCCGCTCATGCTCGAAGCCGATCAACAGAAACGAGGTGATGCTGGTCAACTCCCAGAAGACGAACAGGAGCAGGGCGTTGCCGCTCAGTGCTATCCCCAGCATGGCGGTCATAAAGAGCAGCAAGAGGGCATAGAAACGTCCCAGGGCGGGATGCCCCTGCAGGTAGGTCCCGCCGTAGAGAATCACCAGCGCCCCGATGCCGGCGATGAGCAGCCCCATGACCAGCCCCAGCCCATCGAGCGTGAAGGCCAACGAGAGGCCCAGGGCCGGGACCCAGTCGAAGCGCGCTTGTGCCGTCTCGCCCGCCCGGACGGCGGGGAGGGCGGCCAACAGTTGGGCGAAGGCCGCCAGCGGCAGGAGCGCCAGCAGGGGCGCAGCCAGCCGTCCGGCGCGCCGTTGAAGCAGGGGGGCCAGGGCAGCAAAGAGCACGCCGCCCCCCAGCGTGACGATGAGCCAGGTCAGTTGCCTTGTGAGCATAGGCGCAATTATATCAAGCGTAGGACAGGCTTTCTAGCCTGTCAAAATTAGATATAATAGCTACGGACACGACCGAGGTGACGCGGTGCTCCGCAGTCTGGCCGAGACACTGAAACTTCAGATCCGTGAAACCGATGTCGTCGGGCGCTGGGGCGGGGAGGAGTTCATGCTGCTGCTGGCCGCCCAAAATGCCGCAGACGGCTTGGAGATGGCCGAACGGCTGCGTCGTAACGTAGAATCGCTGCAGCCAGCCGGCTTGCCGGTTACGATTTCACTGGGCGGAACGATGAGCCGCGTGAACCGCGATAGCCTCGCCTCCCTCATCAAACGCGCCGACCAGGCGCTCTATCAGGCCAAAGCAGCCGGCCGCAATTGCGTCTGCTGGCAGGAATGACGTAACCACCTACAGCGCAGAAAGTCGCTGCTCAAGGGCGCAAAATGCCGAAACTTATCCGCAGATTACGTAGATAACGACCCTGTTTCTCTCCTCTCTGCGCAATCTGCGCCCTCTGCGGATAAAGAAATATGCAGTCACGGAATGACCGAAAAATGCCCGTTCGTCTATTTGCTCTCCGTCCGCATCCTGAGCCGCTTCATCTTCCCGACATGTCTTCGCCGGATGCCGTGACGCGCCAACTGCCGCCCGGCCTCTACAGCACCTTCCGCACCTACGACCAGCGTCGGCGGGTGATCGGACTGCGTCAACATTTGCAGCGTCTCTACGGGCCGGCCGAACGACTCGGCATCGAGCCACAGGTGGATGCTGCCACCCTGCACCGCGCCCTGGCCGAGGCGCTTGCAGACCTGGAGACGGAGGAGGCGCGCCTGCGCTTGATTCTCACCTACGCGGGGGAGGTCTATCTGGTCGTGGAGCCGTTCACGCCCCTGCCGCCGGAAGTCTACGCGCGCGGCGTGACGGTCATCACCGTGCCGTTACACCGCGAAAAAGCGGGGCTGAAATCCACCGCTTTTATCGAAGCTAGCCAGGAAGCGCGCTTGCGTGTAGCAGAAAGCGGGGTCTTTGAGGCCCTGCTGACCCACAACGGCAAAATCCTCGAGGGCCTGACCAGCAACTTCTTTTACGTCTGCGGCGGCGCGCTGGGGACGGCCGGGCGCGGCGTTTTGCCGGGGGTGACGCGCCGCCTCGTCCTGCGCCTCGCCCGCCGCGGGGGAGTCCCGATCCGCTACCGGGCGCTGCCCCTGGCCGAGATTCCGCGCCTCGAGGAGGCTTTCCTTACCAGCAGTTCGCGCGGCGTCGTTCCCATTGTCCGAATTGACGCTCAGCCGGTGGGAAGCGGTGGGGTGGGGGAGGTGACCCGCCGCTTGGGGGAGGCGTATCAGGCCCACGTGCAGAAAATCGCCGAGAAAATCATGTAGGACAGGCTTTCTAGCCTGTCGAACCGCCAAGACGCCACGACGCCAAACGGTTTTGAAGTCGCCAGGGGCTTTTTGCTGATAGCCTGGAAGGGCCGTCCTGCGCCGTCCTACTCGAAAATTTCGTGATAGCCCCGGTCGAGTTCGTCGTCCGACAGGTGGGCGTAGCGCTGCGTGACCTGGATGTTGGCGTGCCGCGCCAGGGCCTGCGCCAGTTTGAGATTGCCGCTGGCGCGCAGGACGGTCGTCACGAAGTAGTGCCGGAAGGAGTGCGGGGTGATGCGGCCCTCGGCCTCCGCGCCCAGCGCCTGGCGGACGCGCTCGGCGACGATGTTCCTGCCGGTGGCGGTGGTCATCGGCTTGACCTTTTTGCCGGCGCCCTTGTCGTGACGGGCAAAGAGGGGCAGGGATGCGAGCGGACGGCCCGAGGCGCCGTCCAGCGCGGCGCGGGCGGAGAGATAATCCTGCAGGGCGCGCAGACTGCGGGTCGAGAAGCGCACCACGGCCTGCTTGTCGCCCTTGCCGAGGATGACGGCGCGGCCCTCGTTCCAGTCCAGGTCGCCGCGCCGCAGCGCACAGGCCTCGTGGACGCGCAGCCCGGTATCGGCCAGGGTCAGGAGGAAGGCGCGGTCGCGCAGGGCGCGCAGGCGTTCGGCAGGGTTGTCTGACAATTGATTTGTGAGATTATTCACAAATTCAAGGACTGTCTCGATTTCCTGGCGGGGAAATTGGGGCAGGCGCGGACCGGTGCGGCGGGCGCGTTGACGGATGAGTTGCTCCAGCCGCGGCAGGTTGACATCGGCCAGACGCTCGGCCGCCAGGTAGGTGTAAAAGCCCTTGACGGCCTGCGTGTAGAGCCGCTCGGTGGCGGAGGAGAAAACTTTCAGGTAGGCGAGCATCCAGGCCAGGCCGTCTTCCTTGAGTTGTGCGACGGGGGCATCGGCTTCGAGCCAGTGTTCTTTCAAGACGCGCAGGAAGGCAGCCAGCGCGTTGGCGTAGGCGCGGGCGGTGTGTGCGCTGCGGGCGCTCTGGACGGTTTGCAGGTAGTCTTGCACGGCCTGGGCGAGGGTTTTGCCGTTTTCGAGGGGTTCCATGCGGGGTTCCTTATGTTTATGATAATGATACTTATCAAAAGCATTGTGATTTTACAACCAAATCCTGCGCTTGTCAACTCCCCCTCTTTCTACGTTTACAGGTTTGAAGGTTGGTACGTTGGCGCGTTGGCGCGCTGACAGGGCTGCATGACGCCGGCGACTGACGACTAACGACTGATGACTGGAGACTCCCCTCCCCCACCAGCCCCCTCCACCCGCCACTGCACACTGACCACTGAACACTGAACACTGTTGACTCCACCCCCTCTTTGCCCTATACTAAAACCAAACCCTCCCCGCCGCCCTCCACTGACCACTGACCACTGACCACTGAACACTTATTACTGACCACTGACCACATGCCCGCCTCCCTCCCCCACACCCTGCTCCCATTCCTCATCGCCCTGCTCAAACACCAGGCCAAGACCTGGCTCGGCGAAGAAGCCGCCGGCCTCGCCGCCCAGACGCTGCTCGACCAGGAACTGCAAACCCGCCTGGACGATTGGCTGAAGCAGGACGAGACCGCCCGCCGCCTGCTCCAGGCCGCCGAAGAAGCCCAGCGCTGGCTGCAAGAGCCGCGCAACTGCCCCGATGACGACCTGCGCCGCCTCTTCCGCGACCTGCCCTTCGGCGACCTGCCCGCCGTGCAGCAAGCCCTGACAGACCTGCCCGCCGCCCTGGACGCGCAAGCCCTCGAAGACGCCCTCGAGGAAGCCCTGGCGCGCGACCTGCCCGCCCTGCCCGCCGAAAAGCGCCGCCAGGCCGCCCGCCTGTGGCGCGAGGCCCTGCTGCGCGCCCTGCTGCCCCTGCGCGGCTACACCCTGCCCGTCGTGGCGCAGATCAGCCTGAGCATCCTGGCCGAGCAGCGCCGCGAATTCGCCCAACTCCAGCGCAAAGCCGATGAAATCCTGGAACGCCTGGCGCAAAATCAACTCGCGGACCTGCCTGCCCTCGCCGAGGCGATTCGAAGTGGTCAAATTATCATCTATGGGGACGTGCAGAACAGCGTCGTGCTGATTGGGGCGAACAACCAGGTGACGCTGACGGGCGGCCAACTTGCCGCGCTGCGCGCTCAAATCACCCTGCCCGGCGACCTGCCGCCCGGCTCCTACCTGCCCTTGCTGCCCAATCCGCACTTCACCGCCCGCCAGGACGAATTGCAAGCCCTGCGCCAGGCCCTGCTGCCCGATTCGGACGCCGCGCCGCGCCGCGCCGTCCTCACCCAATCGGCGCTCATCGGCCTGGGCGGCGTGGGCAAGACCCAACTGGCAATCGAGTTCGCCTGGCGCGAGGGCTACCGCTTCCGCGGCGTGCATTGGGTCAGCCTGGCGCGCCGCCCCGAAGACCGCCGCCCCCTGCGCGAGGTGGCCGATGAAGCCATCGCTTACTGCGGCGCCCAGATGGGGCTGCAATTCGCCAGCGAGGACGCCCATCAGCGCGCCCTGCAGACCCTCCAGGTCTGGCAGGCCGACCCGCCGCGCCTGGTCATCCTGGATAACTTCGAGGACATCGAACAAGCCCCCGAATTGCTCGCCGGCCTCGCCCATCACGCCCTGTGCCTGCTGCTCACCTCCCGTCAGCATGGCTGGGACGGGCTGGGCATCCCCGAAGTGGGCGTGCGCGTCTTCACTGCCGCGGAGAGCCTGGACTTCCTGCGCCGCCGCCTGCCGCCCGAACTGACCGCCGAGGAAGCCCCCCTGCGCGCCCTGCACGAGCGCCTGGGCGGGCTGCCGCTCGCCCTGGAGATGGCCGCCGCCTACCTGCGCGAGACCCGCCTGCCCCTCCCCCACTACCTGCAGCGCCTCGCCCTCGAACACCGCTCGCTGCGCGCCTGGCGCGCCCAGCATCCCAACCCGACCGGCTACGAGCGCGGCCTGGCCGAGACCTTCGCCCTCTCCTGGGAGCGCCTGCAGGACGAAACCGCCCGCCGTCTCTTCCTGCTCTCGGCCTACGACCTGCCCAACGAGCCGCTGCGCGAAGACGTGCTGCGCCGGGCGCTGGGGGCGGAAGACGAGGAGGATTACCTCGAAGCCCGCGCCCGCCTCTACGCCCTCAGTCTGTGGGACGAAGCCCCCGCCCTGCACCCGCTGCTGGCCGAATTCGCCCGCACGCTGGATAGAGACCAAAGCGCCCTCTTCGCCTGGGCGCGCGCCTTTGCCTGGCGCTGCTACCCTTTTGGCCGCTCCGACCTCGGTCTCTACCGCGACCCCGACCTGGCGCGCCGCGCCGCCCGCCTGCTGCCCGGCCTGCGCCGCGCCGCCGCCCTCCGGCAGGACGCCGAAGCCTCCCGGCTGTGCTTCCACACCGCCTTCCTGCTGGAACACTTCGGCGGCCTGGACGAGGCAATGCGCCTCTACCAGCAGGCGCTGCAAATTTTGGAAGGCCTGGGCGACCTGCAGGGCAAAGCCGCCACGCTGCACGAAATGGCGGGGATTTCCGTCACGCGCGGCGACCTGGACGGGGCGATGAAACTCTACCAGCAGGCTCTGCAAATTGATGAAGGCTTGGGCGACCTGGGGGGCAAGTCCGCCACGCTGCACAATATGGCGCATATCTTCGTCACGCGCGGCGACCTGGACGGGGCGATGAAACTCTACCAGCAGTCGCTGGAAATCAAGGAAGGCTTGGGCGACCGGAGGGGCAAGTCCGCCACGCTGCACCAGATGGCCGGGATTTCCGTCAGGCGCGGCGATTTGGAGCGGGCAATGCAGTTGTATCAGCAGTCGCTGGAAATCCAGGAAGGCCTGGGCGACCGGCAGGGCAAAGCCATGACGCTGGGGATGATGGGGCAGGCGCTGTGGGCGAAAGGCGCGCAGGGTCAAGCGATTGCTGCGTTGTTTTCCGGCTTGAGCCTCCTGCTTCAACTGCACATCGAGCCGCAAACGCAGCAAGCCATGGCCTCTGACCTGCTGGGCTGGCGGCGGGAACTGGGCGCAGCCCAATTCGATGCTCTCTGGCAGGAGCATGTCGCTCAGCCCCTGCCGGAGTGGCTGAACGACTGACGACTAACGACCAATGACTCTCCCCCTTCTCCACCAATGGCAGCAACTAGAAGCCAGCGGCTGCATCCAGAACTTCCGCATCGCCGCCGGGCTGGCAGGCAGCCGGTCTGGGCGGCGGCCTGCCGCTCGCCATCGCCCGCCGCGCCGCTTGACAACCAGAACATTTGTCCTATAATGGGGATATGGATGCCCTCGCCCGCCTGAAAGCCCTCAGCGAGCAGATGTCGCTCGAACCGGACGCCGAGCATTCCCTTGCCGCCCCCTACCTCGACCGCACCGAGAACTGTCCCGAAGCCGTCTTCGTCCACCCGGCCGTCCTGCCGAATGGACAGCGCATCAAACTGCTCAAGACGCTGCTCTCCTCGGCCTGCGAGCGCGACTGCTACTACTGTCCCTTCCGCGCCGGGCGTGATCTGCGCCGCGCGGCATTCCAGCCGGAGGAGTTTGCCCGTCTGTTCATGACGCTGGCAGCCAAGGGCATCGCCGAGGGCGTCTTCCTCAGTTCGGGCATGATCGGCGGCGGCGTGCGCACCCAGGACAAACTGCTCGATAGCGCCGAGATTTTGCGCCGCAAACTCGGTTTCCGCGGCTACCTCCATCTCAAAATCATGCCCGGCGCCGAGCGGGCGCAAGTCGAACGCGCCATGCAACTGGCCGACCGCCTCTCGGTCAACCTCGAAGCGCCCAACGACCTCCGCCTGGCGCAACTGGCCCCCCACAAACAATTCACCGAGGAACTGCTCCGGCCGCTGCAATGGATGGCCGAAATCCGCGCCGAGCAGCCGCCGCACAAAGCCTGGCGCGGGCGCTGGCCCTCCGCCGTGACCCAGTTCGTCGTCGGCGGGGCGAACGAATCGGACCTCGAACTGCTCGCCACGACCGACACCCTGTATCGCCGCCTGGGGCTCAAGCGCGCCTACTTCTCGCCTTTTCACCCCATCCCTGATACTCCGCTGGAAAACCGCCCCGCCACCCCGGCCATCCGCGAACGTCGGCTGTATCAGGCCTCCTTCCTGCTGCGCGACTACGGCTTCGCAGTGGAGGAACTGCCCTTCGAAGCGGACGGCAGCCTCCCCGTCCGCGCCGACCCGAAACTGGTCTGGGCGCAGAAGAATTTGGCCGCGGCGCCCATCGAGGTCAACTGCGCCGAGCGTCCGCAACTGCTGCGCGTCCCCGGCATCGGGCCAAAGGGAGTCGAAGCCATTCTGCGGGCGCGGCGCGAGGGGCGCATCCGCGACCTTTCGGCGCTCAAGAAGATGGGCGTCCTGGCCGAGCGCGCCGCCCCGTTCCTGCTGCTGGATGGCAAGCGCGCCGCTTATCAGCCGGGACTGCTGTAAACGTAAAAATCGCATCGTCTGCATCATCGGCGGAGAAAAAGGGGGAACTTTTTGAGGGAATGCGCCGTTTTACCCATTGACCGCTTCTGCGAGTCTATGTAAACTCTTGATGAGAAGGAGAATGAGAATGAAAAAACTCTTATTTGCTCTTGTTTTGATTCTGGTCGTCATTCTGGCTGCCTGCAATCTACCCGGAGCGGCCTCCCCCACCCCTGAAGGGCCCGAGGCGGCCTTCACCCGCATGGCCGAGACGGTCAATGCCGAACTGACGCGCGTTGCCGGACTGGCAACATGGACGCCATCCCTCCCGCCGTTGCCGAGCGATACGCCTATCCCTACGCCGACCTTTACCGTTCCTGCCCCGCCTACGAAAACGCCCATCCCCTGCCTGGCAGTGGGCTGGAGCGATGCCACCATTGACGTCACCGTGCCCGATAACACCGTCATGGCCCCCGGCCAGGTCTTCACCAAGACGTGGCGGCTGACCAACATCGGCACCTGCACCTGGAATTCCGCTTACCAGTTGATTTTCGATCACGGCGACCCGATGGGCGTTAGCACGACCTATGCTCAGCCGCTGACCAGCACAACGGTTGCGCCGGGGCAAACGGTGGACGTGACCGTCAGCCTGACTGCGCCCGCCACGACCGGCACCTACACCGGCTACTGGCGCTTCCGCGACCCGGGCGGCGTGGTCTTTGGTCTGGCTCCCAACAATTCGCCCTGGATTGTCAAAATCAAGGTCGCCAATACCGTCACGCTTCTGCCCGTGCTGAGCGAAAGCGGCGTGGTAGATTCGGCCGGAACGGTGGCTCTGGCCGGCGCAATGATTGGCATGGGTGACGACATTACCAACAACGGCTCGCAAATGTTTATCACTTACAGCCTGTCCAGCATTCCGAGCAACGCCGTCATCACCGAAGTCAAACTGGACATGCGCAACTCCACGCTTTCGGGCAATCCGTTTGCCGGGCTGGGCGTGTTGAACCTGTACAAACACGATTACGGGACGCTGGACGCTTCGGACTACACCGTCCCAGCGCCGGGCGGCAACATTGCCGACTGGGGCAGCGCGGCGGCGCTCAACACCCTCGAGGCCTCACCCGAATTGAAGGCGCTGGTGCAATCGAAATTGAGCGCCGGCAAAGTGCAGTTACGCTTCCAGTTCATCACCGCCACCGACAGCGACGGGACGCTGGACGCGGTCATCTACCTGCCGACCGGCTCGGTCTTCAATAACCCGGCATTGATTGTCAGTTACACCACGCCGTAATGGTAGGGCAGGACTCTACCCCGCTTTTTCTCGACCACAGCGCATAGGGCGGGATTGGAATCCCGCCCTACAATTTTCTTCCGAACAGATAAAATCTACTTCCCCATCAATTTCTCCCACGCTCCGGCCCAGGGCCTCCCCAGGCGGTGACCGGCCGGGACGGTAACCTTGCCCAGCCGGACGGCAATCTGCGAGGCGGCTGCGGCCACGCCTGCCCAGTCCTCGGCCAGCAACGCGGCTTTCACTTTGGCGGCCATTTGCCCGGCCCAGGCCCACTCCATGCGGAATTTGTCGGCTTTCACCCAGTAATCGCGCTTTTCCCAGGCGGCGACAGATTCGTCAATGGTGGCAGCGATGGTTTCGAGCGCCAAAGCGATGAAAGCGGCCAGGTCGCGGGCCTCCGCGCCCGGCTCGCTCTGCAGCGCCAGTTGACGGACGGCTAGCACAACGGCTTTGGTCAGACGGGTACGTTCCTTACCGGCGCTGTCGGCGTTGATGATGCGGCTCATGAAATCTCCTTGATGTTTGGCATCGAATGACTCAAAAGGTTTTAAGCGGGGCGATTATACCCCGTAAGCAATTGATTAACGAGGGCAAAGGTTTCATTGACTAGGCATTTCCTCTCGGCTATAATTCCGCCGCCATTCCAAAGACGTGATTCCACCCGGGGAAGTGGCGGAACTGGCAGACGCGCAAGACTTAGGATCTTGTGCCGCAAGGCGTAGGGGTTCAAGTCCCCTCTTCCCCACCTGCACAGGGATTTCCCTGTGACATCCAGACAGGGAGCCCCCTGTAAAGACAAGGCAAGGAAACGCATTGAAAATCGAAACTCAACCCCGTGATGATCATCAGATAACTCTGGTCGTGAATGTCGAACCCGGCCAACTGGAAAGCACCAAACGCCGCGCCGCCCGCAAAATCTCGGAGCGACGCTCCGTCCCCGGTTTTCGTCCAGGCAAAGCGCCCTACGATGTCGTCGTGCGCACCTTTGGTGAGGGCGTCATCCTCGAGGAGGCCGTTGACCTGCTGTTGGACGAAATCTATCCCAAGGCGCTGGAAGAGGCCAAACTCGAACCGGCCGCGCCCGGCTCGCTGGAAAAAGTGGAGGGCCTCGAGGTCGGTCAGCCGGTCTTCACTTTCACCGTCCCGCTCGCGCCGACCGTTGAACTGGGCGATTACCGCTCGGTGCGCGTCCCCTACGAATGGCAGGAACCGACCGAAGCGGATGTGGATAAGGCGCTGGAAGATTTCCGTCTGATGTACGCCAAAACCGAAACGGTGACCCGCCCCATCGAGAAGGGCGATTTTGTCCTGATTGACCTGAAGGGCGTAAAAGCGAAAACCGAAGAGGGCGAAGCGCCGCTCATCGAGCGCGCAAATATGCCCGTCTTTGTCCGCCCAGAGGCTAAAGAGGACGAGTGGCCCTATGCGGGCTTCGCCGCCGAACTGATGGGCGCCGCCCCCGGCGAGACGAAGACCTTCACGCACAAATTCCCCAAAGACCACCAGGACGAAGCGCTGAAGGGCCAGACGGTCAAGTTCGAGGCGACGGTCAAAATGGTGCGCGGCACCACCCTGCCCGAACTGAACGATGACTTTGCCAAGCAACTCGGCCCCTTCGAGAATTTGCAAGCCCTGCGCAACGCCCTGAAGGCCGGCCTGGCCTCGAAGTCGAAGGCCGACTATGATGACGAGTACTTCGAAAAAGTGTTGGATGCCGTCAAAGCCAGCGCGGTCATCAAGTATGCCCCGCAGACGATTGATCACGAAATCGAACACGTGATGGAAGACATCAAATCGCGCCTGGCGGCCCAAAATATGGATTTGGCCACCTATCTCAAGACCCGCGAGATGGACGAAGCCAGATTTATCGCCGAGGAAGCCCGCCCGGTGGCTGTCAAACGCCTGGAGCGCAGTCTCTTGCTGGACGAAATCTCGCGCGCCGAGAAAATCGAGGTCAGTGACGAAGTGTTCAAGGCTTCCTTCGACAGCCTGCTCTACGAGATGAGGGGGGATGAGGAGATGCAAAAATACCTCAGCGGCAAGGCGAAGATGTCCAAGCGCCTGGCCGAAGCGCTTAGTTTCGAGTCGGCCAGCCGCGCTTATGTGCGCCAGACCCTGGAGCGGCTGAAACAAATTGCCACCGGCAACGCCCCGGAATTGCCCGCCGAAGAGACAAAGCCCGCCGAAACGGAGAAACCCGCTCGCAAGAGCGGCGGGACGAAAAAAGCCGCAGGTAAGCAAAAGGCCGATTCGGGCGAAGCAGGCCAGGGGTCTGAAACCGAGGCGCAAGCGCCTGCCGCTACGACAACCGAGTAAGTTCGCCGTTTGTTTCTTTAGTAGGAGTCGAAATGTCCGTTCCCAATTTCAAAAATGTTGTTCCGATGGTCATCGAGTCGTCGGGCCGCGGCGAGCGCGCCTACGACATCTACTCGCTGCTGCTTAAGGAGCGCATCATCTTCCTCGGCACGCCGATTGACGACCAGGTGGCCAACGTCATCGTCGCCCAACTGCTCTTTCTGAACCGCGAAGACCCGGAGAAGGAAATCCAGATGTACATCAACTCGCCGGGCGGAGTCATCTACGCTGGGCTGGCCATCTACGACACGATGCAGATGATCTCCAACCCGATCAGCACTGTGGCCGTCGGCGTGACCGCCTCGTTCGGGACCGTCTTGCTGACCGCCGGGACGAAGGGCCGCCGCTACGCCCTGCCCAATGCCACCATCCACCTGCACCAGCCGCTTGGCGGCGCGCAGGGTCAGGCGACCGACATCGAAATCCAGACCAAGCAGATTCTGCGCCTGCGCACCCTGCTGAACGACATCCTGGTCAAACACACCGGCCAGCCGCTAGAGACGATCAAGCGCGACACCGACCGCGATTTCTACCTGACCGCCCAGGAGGCCGTCCAGTATGGCATCGTGGATCAGGTGCTGGAGCCGCCGGAGAAGAAGTAGTCAGTGTTCAGTAAACCAGTGTTCAGTGTTCAGTAAGAAGTGAACAGTGTTCAGTAGGACAGCCTTTCGAGGCTGTCCTTTTTCTTAGCAGATTGCCAATCCGATCTGCATCTGCTTGATATAATTTCCATCATGATTCCTTCCCACATTCAAGCCCTGATTCTGGACATGGACGGCGTCTTGTGGCGCGGGGACGCCCCGATCGGCGACCTGGCGCGTCTGTTTGAGCGCATCCGTCAACGCGGCCTGCGGGTGGCTTTTGCCACCAACAACAGCACGCGCACGCCGGAGATGTACGTTGAACGGCTGGCCGCCTTGGGCGTCGCGGCCGAACCCTGGCAGGTGGTCACTTCGGCGCAGGCGGCGGCGGAGTTGGCGGCAGAGGCCCTCACCCCCAGCCCCTCTCCCAAAGGGAGAGGGGGGCTTTTTGTCATCGGCGAGGCCGGGGTGACGGAAGCCCTGCGCGCCAAAGGCTTCGAGGTCCTGCCCCTCGAACGCGCCGACGAGGCCCGGGCGGTTGTGGTCGGCATTGACCGCCAAATCACGTTCCAGAAAATGGCCGAGGCGGCCCTGCTCCTGCGCCACGGCCTGCCCTTCATCGCCACCAACCCCGACAAGACCTTCCCCACGCCGCGCGGCGAGATTCCCGGCGCCGGGGCGTGGGTCTCGGTGCTGGTCACGGCCACCGGACGCGAGCCGGTTTATGCCGGCAAACCGTCCCCGGCCCTGCTCGAACTGGCGCGGGCGCGCCTGGGGACGCCCAAGGAGGCCACCCTGGTGGTCGGCGACCGCCTGGAGACCGACATCGCCGCCGCTCAAGCCGCCGGCCTGCCCTGCGCCCTGGTGCTGAGCGGCGTGGCGACGCGCCAGCAGGCCGAAGCTTGGCAGCCGCGCCCGGATTGGGTAGCAGAGGATTTGGAAACATTGGTCGGATAGGCGCGGTAGCGGATGGCACTCCAGCCAAAGGAGGTCAGATGACAATCCGACCTACTTTGCGTGATAGAATCCTCACCAACGACCAACGACCAACGACGAATGACTGACGACTAACGACTGATGACTCCCCTCTACAACCTCTCCCTCCCCGCCCTGACCTCCCTCCTCGCCGAGTGGGGCGAAGCGGCCTACCGCGCCCGCCAGATTTGGGAAGGGCTCTACCGTCACTTCTACCAATCGCCAGACGAGTTCACCGCCCTGCCCCAGTCCCTGCGCGCCCGCCTGGCCGAGACCTTCAACTTCGCCCCCCTCACCCCCGCCGCGCAACTGACCTCGCGGGACGGCCAGACCGTCAAGACCCTCTTCCGCCTTCACGATGGCCGCGCCATCGAAGCCGTCCTGATGAAATACGACCGCCGCCGCACGCTGTGCATCTCCACCCAGGCCGGCTGCGCCATGGGCTGCGTCTTCTGCGCCACCGGCCAGATGGGCTTTCAGCGCCACCTGACGAGCGGCGAAATCGTCGCCCAAGTAATGTACTACGCCCGCCAACTCCATCAGCAGGGCGAGCGCGTCACCAACATCGTCATCATGGGCATGGGCGAACCCTTCCACAACTACGACAACACCCTGGCCGCGGTGGACCGCCTCAACGACCCGGATGGCTACAACTTCGGCGCTCGGCGCATCACCCTCTCGACCGTCGGCCTGGTGCCGGCCATCCGGCGTTTCACGCAGGAGCGGCGGCAGGTGAACCTGGCCATCTCGCTCCACGCCGCCGACGACGCCCTGCGCGCCTCCCTGCTGCCGGTTGCCAAAGCCTACCCGCTGGACGAACTCCTCGCCGCCTGCCGCGACTATGCCCAAACCACCGGCCGGCGCGTGACCTTCGAGTGGGCGCTGATCGAGGGCCTCAACGACACGCCCGAACAGGCGCGCTTGCTGGCTTCCAAAATCAAGGGCATGCTCTGTCATGTCAACGCCATCCCCCTCAACCCCACCGCCGGGTACGGCGGCAAGGCAGCCGGCCGCGAGCGCGCCGAGCGTTTCAAGGCTGCGCTGGAGCAGGCCGGCATCCCCTGCACGATTCGCCTGCGGCGCGGCATCGAGATTCAGGCCGGATGCGGTCAGTTGGCTTATAAGCATGTTCTTTGATGGGTTGGATTGTGATATATTGGCTATGCGAAATTATGGAATCCTTCGCTTGTCAGTTTCCCGCCTTTCGGGTATAGTCGCCGCAGGTTTACCTCCACACCAGAACGCACGCCGCGAAAATCCCCGCCTATGAAAACCTCCTCTTGGCTCCAACATCCCCTGCCCCTCTCCGCAAAACGCACCTCCCTCGAAGTCGTCCTGTTCGTCCTGATTCTGCTCCTCGCCGCCGTCAGCCGCTTCTACGCCCTCGGTGAGCGGGTCATGAGCCACGATGAAAGCGTGCACGTCTTCTACGCCTACGAACTCTCGCAGGGCAAGGGCTACTTCCATACGCCGGTCTCGCACGGGCCGCTGCAATTCCACCTGATTGCCCTGCTCTTCTTTCTCTTTGAGCCGAACGACTTCTTTGCCCGCCTGCCCCACGCCCTCGCCAGCATCCTGACGATTCTCATGCTCTGGAAATGGCGGCGTTACCTCGGCCGCGCCGGCGCCCTCACCGCGGCGTTGCTGACGCTCATCTCGCCCTTCCTGCTCTATTACGGACGCTACGCCCGCAACGAAGCCTTCGCCGCCCTCTGCGGCGTGCTGATGCTCTACGCCATCCTGCGCCATCTGGAGAGCGGGCAGCCGCGTTACCTGCTTCTGCTCACGCTGGCAACCGCCCTGCACTTCACCGCCAAAGAGACGGCTTTCATCTACACCGCCCAGGCGCTGATTTTCCTGGCCGTTTTCCTGCTCTCGCGTCTGCTCGAAGGGGACCGCGAGGCCTGGCGGTGGCAAAACCTGCGCCGCGAACCCGCGTTCGGCATGCTCATCCTGCTCGGCAGTTTCGTCCTGCCGCAACTGGCCGCCTTCCCCGCCCGCTGGCTGGGCTGGAATCCGCTCGAACATCAATTCACTTGGCCCGGCTGGGACTTGGCCGCTATCTTCGCCCAGGCGCCCGCCAAAACGGCGCTTGTCTTTGCCTTGCTGGCTGCAATCTCCATCGCTGTCGGTCTCGCCTGGGACGCCAAACGCTGGCTAACCAACGCGGCGCTCTTTTGGGGCCTTTACCTTCTCTTCTACACCACCCTCTTCACTAATCCGTCAGGCTTCTTCACCGGCGCGGTCGGCTCGCTCGGCTACTGGCTCGAACAGCAGAGCGTCCAGCGCGGCGGCCAGCCCTGGTACTACTACCTGCTGGTGCAAATTCCGCTCTACGAATTTCTGCCCGCGCTGGGATTGATTCCCGCCCTGTGGATGGGACTGCACCGCCGATCGCCGCGGCCGCTCGAAGAGACGGCGAGCGCGGACCCTGAGCCTGCCTCCGTCCAACCGCCCGTCTTCGCCCTTCTGCTCTGGTGGACGCTCTCCAGTCTGCTGGCCTACACCCTGGCCGGGGAAAAGATGCCCTGGCTGACGGTTCACATCGCCTGGCCGATGATCCTGCTCGCCGCCTGGGGGCTGGGACAGGTCATCGAGCGCCTCGACTGGCGCGGGGTCCGTGAACGGGGCGGCGGCTGGGTGATTCTCCTGCTGGCGGCGCTGGCCGTAGGCCTGACCGGGATGCTGGTCAGCGCGCTGGGGCCGAATCCGCCCTTCCAGGGCAAGACGGAGGCCGAACTGCTGGCCAGCGGGCGCTTCCTGTTCTGGCTGGCCGTCGCCCTCGGCAGCGGCGCGGGCGTGTACGTTCTGGCGCGCAATGGACAGGTCCAAGACGTGCTGCGCCTGGCGACGCTGGTCGTCTTCGGGTTTCTCGCCGCGCTGACGGCGCGCACCGCCTTCCACGCCGCCTATGTCAATCATGACCAGGCCAACGAGTACCTCGTCTACGCGCACGGAGCGCGCGGCGTGAAGGATGTCCTCGAGCAGGTGACGCTCATTTCGCGCCGCACAACCGGCGGGTACAACGAACTCAAGATTGCCTACGATGCCGGCAGCGAGACGCAAGGCATCTCCTGGCCGATGAAATGGTATCTGCGTAACTTCCCCAACGCCAGTCCCTACTTCACCCCTGACGAAAATCTGCTGGAATACGATGTTATCCTGGCCGACTCGCAGAGTTTCAACGAGGTGGACGCGCTGACCGATGACAAGTACTACGCCTTCGAGTATCTGCGCATGGTCTGGCCGAATCAGGACTACTTTCACCTGACCGGCGAGCGTTTGCGCCAGTTCATCGTCGAGCGGGAATGGCGCACGGCGCTCTTCGACATCTGGCTGAACCGCGATTACAGCCGCTACGCCCAACTCACCGGCACGGCGACGTTCACCCCGGCCGAGTGGCGGCCCGCCGACCGGATGCGGATGTATGTGCGCAAGTCCGTGCTGGAAAAGGTTTGGGAGTACAACCTGCTCCAGCAAAGCGCCGTCCAGCCCGACCCCTACGAGCAAGGGAGCGTCCTGCTGGAGCCGGAGTTGACGTTTGGAGCCACCGGGCCAGAGCCGGGGCAGTTCAGCGCTCCGCACGGGCTGGCGGTTGCGCCGGATGGCAGTCTCTTCGTGGCCGACACGAACAATCACCGCATCCAGCATTTTTCGAGCGACGGGACTCTGCTCGGCGTCTGGGGCGTCTTTGGCGACAGCAACGTGGGCGGCGGCGCGCCGATTGGGGCCTTCAATCAACCGGGAGCGGTGGCCGTCTCGCCGGACGGGCAATTCGTCTATGTGGCCGATACCTGGAATCACCGCATTCAGAAATTCACCGCCGCCGGAGAGCCGGTCGCGATGTGGGGCCGCGGGGTCTATCACGTCACGCTCGGCGACCCGTTTGCGCTGTGGGGGCCGCGCGGCATTGCCGTGGACGGCGCGGGCCGCGTCTTTGTGGCAGATACGGGCAACAAGCGCGTGGTCGTCTATGACGCCGAGGGCAACTTCCTGGCGCAATTCGGCGGCGTGGGGATGGGGCCGGGGCAACTGGATGAACCGGTCGGGATTGCGGTGGACTCAAACGGCAATGTCTATGTGGCCGACACCTGGAATCAGCGCATCCAGGTCTTTGCCTCCGCTGACGGCGGCCTGACCTGGGGCGTGGTGAGCCAATGGGAGGTGGCAGCCTGGTACGGCGAGTCGCTGGAGAACAAACCCCTGCTGGCAGTGGATAAGGCCGGTCATCTCTTCGTCACCGACCCGGAAGCGGGGCGCGTCCTCGAATTTAGCACTGCGGGCGCGTTCCTGCGCGCCTGGGGGGAACCGGGCTTCGGGTCCGGGCGGTTCGGCCTGGCTTCGGGCGTAGCCATAGACCCGCTGGGACGCGTCTGGGTCAGCGACGCGGCGCGTAACACGCTGTCGAGATTTGTCCTGCCATGAGAAACGGGGAATTAATCCCAACAATTAGGTTATTAATGACAGGTAGCGGTCATCCGACGCGGTGATATAATGCCTGCGTTTTGAATCCTGAAAAGGAGAACTTTGCATGAAACTACACGAGTATCAATCCAAACAGATTTTCGCCAAGTACGGCGTCCCCATTCCCAAAGGACGCGTCGCTTCCACAGCCATGGAAGCCCGTCAAATTGCCGAAGAACTCGGCGGGCGCGTCGTCGTCAAGTCGCAGGTGCTGGTGGGCGGACGCGGCAAGGCCGGCGGCATTCGCCTGGCCAAGACCCCCAAAGAAGCGGAAGAAGTCGCTGCGGCTATTCTGGGAATGGAAATCAAAGGCTTGCCGGTGCGGAAAGTGCTGGTGGACGAGGCAGCGAATATCGAGCAGGAAATCTATCTCGGCATCACCAACGACCGCGCCGCGCGGCGTCCGGTCTTCATGGCCTCGGCCGCGGGCGGCGTGGACATCGAGGAAGTGGCGCGCACCAACCCGGAAAAGATTATCAAAGTCCACATTGACCCCCTACTCGGTCTGCGCGACTACCAAACGCGCGATATTGCCATCGGCATTGACCTGCCCAAGGAACACTGGAAACAGTTCGGCGAGATTTGCCGCGGCCTCTACCGCGCCTACGTGGAGTGCGACGCCACGCTGGCCGAAATTAACCCGCTGGTCATCCTGAAAGAAAACATCCTGATGGCGCTGGACGGCAAGATGCTGCTAGACGACAATGCCCTCTTCCGCCACCCCGACCTGGCCGAAATGCGCGACGTGGACGAGGAAGCCCCCGCCGAAACCGAGGCGCGCAAGTACGACCTCTCGTTCATCAAACTGGACGGTAACATCGGCTGCATGGTCAACGGCGCTGGCCTGGCAATGACCACGATGGACATCGTCAAACTTTTCGGCGGCGAACCGGCCAACTTCCTGGACATCGGCGGCGGCGCAGGCGCCGAAAAGGTGGCCGCCGCGCTGCGCATCATCCTTTCGGACAAAAACGTCAAGGCCGTGCTGTTCAACATCTTCGGCGGCATCACCCGCTGCGACGAGGTGGCCAAAGGCATTCTGACGGCGCTGGCCGAAGTCAAACCCAATGTCCCGATGGTTGTCCGTCTGGTCGGCACGAACGCCGAGGAAGGGCGCAAACTGCTGGCCGACGCCAACATGATTACCGCCGAAACTCTGGCCGACGCGGCGAAGAAAGCCGTCGCGGCGGCGCAGGCGCAGGCATAGGAGGCCGAAATGAGCATTTTAGTTGACAAAAACACTCGCCTGCTGGTGCAAGGGATCACTGGCCACGAAGGTCTCTTCCACTCCCAGCAAATGCTGGCCTACGGCACCAAAGTTGTCGCCGGCGTAACCCCCGGCAAGGGCGGCGAATGGGTGCTGGACGGCAAAGTGCCGGTCTTCGACTCGTGCAAGTCGGCAGTCGAGGCCACCGGCGCGAATGCCTCGATTATCTTCGTCTCGGCGCGCTTCGCCCCCGACGCCATCTACGAAGCCGCCGACGCCGGCATTCCTTTCATCGTCTGCATCACCGAGGGCATTCCGGTGCAGGACATGATGCGGGTGCGCGAATACCTCGACCAAAAGGGGACTCGTCTCCTCGGTCCGAACTGCCCCGGCCTGCTGACCCCCGGCGAGGCCAAAGTGGGCATCATCCCCGGCAACATCGCCATCCCCGGCAACGTGGGCGTCGTCTCCCGCTCCGGCACGCTGACCTATGAAGTGCTTTACGCGCTGAAACAGGAAGGCATGGGCGCAACCACCTGCGTCGGCATTGGCGGCGACCCCATCAATGGGACGAATTTCATTGACTGCCTGCGCATGTTCGAGGACGACCCTCAAACCGAAAAGGTGGTCATGATTGGCGAAATCGGCGGCACGGACGAGGAAAAGGCAGCCCAATTCATTGCCAAGTACATGACCAAGCCGGTCGTCTCGTTCATCGCCGGGCAGACCGCCCCGCCCGGAAAACGCATGGGGCACGCCGGCGCCATCATCGAAGGCGGCTCCGGCACGGCGGCCGACAAAATCAAAGCGCTTGAAGCGGCTGGTGTCAAGGTCGCCAAGCACCCCGAAGAAATTCCCTCCCTGCTCAAGTAAAACAAAACTCCCGCCCTCGCATGAGGCCGGGAGTTCTTTTTACCAAGTTACCAAGACGTTCTATTTGCGGTGCGCTTCGACATAATCCACCACGTGGCCGACGGTGGTAATCTTCTGGGCATCTTCGTCTGAGATTTGCGCGCCAAACTTTTCCTCAAAAGCCATGATGAGTTCCACCAGGTCGAGCGAATCGGCCTGCAAATCCTCGCGGAAGCGCGCCTCGCGGGTTACTTCCTCTGCCGGCACGCCCAACAAATCCACGATGATTGCCTTGACTTCTTCAAATGTATCGGTCATTTGAGCCTCCTGTGAAATTTACTGCCGCAATTGTAATCGTTTCGCCGTTATAATTCAATACAAGGAACACGCACTTATGTCAAAAGTCGCGCCCATAGACCAGCGGAAAGCCGACCACATCCGTATTAACTTGGAAGAAAACGTCCGCTCGGCGCTGACCAGCGGACTGGAACGTTACCGCTTCGTCCACGAGGCGCTGCCGGAACTGGACCTGGATGCGGTGGATACCTCCCTGACGCTCTTCGGCAAGCGGCTGGCCGCGCCGATTCTCGTCTCCTCCATGACCGGCGGGACGGCGGAGGCGGGCGAAATCAACCGCAGACTGGCCGAGGCCGCCCAAGAGAGCGGCGTCGCGATGGGCGTCGGCAGCCAGCGCGCCGCCCTCGAACATCCCGAACTGACCGAGACCTTCGCCGTCGCCCGAAAAGCCGCGCCCGGCATCCTGCTCTTTGCCAATCTGGGCGCCGTGCAACTCAACTACGGCTACAGCCTCGACCACTGCCGCCGCGCCGTGGACATGATTGAAGCCGACGCGCTCATCCTGCACCTGAATCCTTTGCAAGAAGCGGTGCAGGCCGGCGGAGACACAAACTTTGCAGGCCTGGCGAAAAAAATAGAAGAGATAAGCAAGAAGTTGGAAGTGCCGGTGATTGTCAAAGAGGTGGGCTGGGGAATCTCCGAGCGGACGGCCAGATTGCTGGCCGAGTGCGGCGTGGCGGTCATTGACGTGGCCGGCGCGGGCGGGACGAGCTGGTCGCAGGTCGAAATGCACCGCGCCCCGGACGAATTCACCCGTCAACTGGCGGCGGCCTTCGTCGGCTGGGGTATTCCGACAGCCGATTCGATTTTGAACGTCAAGAAAGCCGCTCCCGGCATGACGGTCTTCGCCAGCGGCGGGCTGCAAGACGGCCTCGATATCGCCAAGTGCATCGCCCTCGGCGCGACGCTGGGCGGCATGGCCAGTCAATTCCTGAAGGCCGCGGCGCTCTCCACCGAGAAAGCCGTAGAGATGATGAAGTTGACGAAACGGCAAATCGAAGTGACGATGTTTGCCTGTGGAGTTGGAACATTGGAAGGTTTGAAGGTCACCCAGCGGGAAAGTCAAGAGGAGCATACAAGAGCATGAGTCTGCAAACATGGAGCAACGCACTGCTTCCGGCCATCGAGGCCGAACTCCAGCGTCAGGCGGCCCGCCTTGATGAGCCACGCACGCGTCCCTTCTACGAGATGCTTGCCTATCACATGGGCTGGAGCGGCGAAGGAGCCGGTCCCGAAGCGCAGGGCAAGCGCATCCGTCCGCTGCTGGTTTTGCTGACGACAGCCTCATGTGGGGCGGATTGGAAGTCCGCCCTGCCCGCCGCGGCCGCCGTCGAACTCGTCCACAATTTCTCGCTCGTCCACGACGACATTCAGGACAACTCAGACCGGCGCCGTGGACGTCCCACCGTCTGGAAGAAATGGGGCATGCCGCAGGGAATCAACGCCGGCGACGCCCTGTTCGCGCTTTCCAATCTGGCGGTTCTGGACCTGACGCCCGCCTACCCCGCCGAGACGGCACTCAAGGCCGCGTCCATTCTCCATGCCGCCTGCCTCGACCTGACGAGCGGCCAGTTTCTCGACATTTCCTACGAAAAACGCACCGACCTGGCGCTGGAAGACTACTGGCCGATGATTGGCGGCAAGACCGCCGCCCTGCTCTCGGCCTGCTGTTCGCTCGGCGCGTTGCTCGGCGGCGCAGACGAACCCATCCAGCAGGCCTACCGCGACTTTGGCCATTACCTCGGCCTGGCCTTTCAGGTGCAGGACGACCTGCTCGGCATCTGGGGCGACAGCGTCCTGACAGGTAAATCCACCGAGTCCGATCTGGCAGTGGGGAAGAAGTCGCTGCCCGTCCTGTACGGATTGAGCAAGGGAGGCGAGTTCGCCCGACGCTGGGCGCAGGGGCCTATCCGCCCCGAAGAAGTCCCGGCCCTGGCCGACCTGCTCGCCCGCGAAGGAGCGCGTCTGCACGCTCAGGAGGCCGCCGACCAGATGACCGACCTGGCGCTCCAGTCCCTGCGCCTGGCAGAGCCGCAGGGCGAGGCCGGAGAAGCGCTCTTCGAACTGGCGAATCGACTTCTTGAACGCCAGGCGTAACAAAAATTCTGGTATAATGCGCCCTGCTTGCGGGCGTAGTTCAGTGGTAGAACGCATGCTTCCCAAGCATGATATCGTGGGTTCGAATCCCATCGCCCGCTCTAAATAGACCACCCCGCGCCAAATTTTTCCGGCGCGGGGATTGTGATTGAGCCATAAAAGCCATCGTCCAGAGGCTTGACAGTTTTGGCAAGGCAGGATAAACTCCCGCTCGCTCATCAAATTCTAAAGAAAGGAGGCGCACTTCATGGTCAAGACATCCCTTTTCATCCTCGTCTTCGTCAGCGGGGGGATGATTCTACCTCCTCGGAGTGCGCCTGTTGACCGGTAGGGTCGCGTTGCGTGTCTGTCACAGCCACGGTGCACTCCAGCACCGTGGCTTTTTTTTGGACGGTGGATGGAACGCGATTTTCAAGTCGCAACTCAAAGGCGAAAAGGCGATATGAAGGTCGCAGCCCAGAAACCTCACAAAATCTTCGCGAATGGAATAGGCAATCACAAGAAAGATACAAAATGTCAATCGCTGCAAACTCAACCTACTTTGATTTCCGCAAGGCGCTGAGCAAGAACCGCCTGCGCGGCATGCTGCGCATGATGAGCGGTTACCGCATGGCCTACGTGGCCGCCAACCTGACGCTGGCCGTCTCCTCCCTGGCAAAGACGGCCACCTACCTGTTGCTGCGGGACTTCGCCGACACGGTGACGGGTCACGCCCACCCCTTTGCCGGCTCGCTGGCCGCGACCCTGGTCTGGATTGCGCTCGGCTTCGTCGCCCTGGCGCTGGTCGAGGGCGGATTCGCCTTCCTCTCCAGCCGCTTGGCCTCGTTCTCAGCGGAAAACATCACCCGCCGCCTGCGCAACTTCCTCTTCGACCACCTCCAGCGCCTGCCGTTCTCCTACCACAGCCGGACGCCCACCGGCGACCTGATCGAGCGCGTCACCTCGGACGTGGACTCGGTGCGGACGTTCTTCAACGACCAGGCCATCGGCGTCGGGCGCATCGTCCTGCTGTTCGTCATCAACTTCGCCGCCATCTGGTCGCTCTCGTGGAAACTGGCGCTGGCTTCGGTGGTGGTCGTGCCGGTCATCGTGGCCGTCTCCGTTTGGTTCTTCAAGAAAGTCAGCAACGCCTATGAAGCCTACCAGGAGCAGGAGGCGAAACTCTCCACCACCCTGCAGGAAAACCTGACCGGCGTGCGGGTCGTCAAGGCCTTTGCCCGCCAGGACTTCGAGAAGGAAAAATTCGAGCAGGATAACTGGGAAAAGTTCCAGCGCGGCAAGAAACTGCTCAAGATGCACTCGCTCTTCTGGCCGCTCTCGGACATCCTGTGCGGCTTTCAGATGCTGGGCGGCTTCGTCTTCGCCGGCATCCTGGCTGTCCATGGCGAAATCACCATCGGGACGTATCCGGCCTATGTGGGGCTGGTGGTCTGGCTCATCTGGCCGATGCGCAATCTGGGACGCATTATCGTCAACACCTCCACTGGGCTGGTCTCCTACGACCGGCTGATGGAAATCGTCCGCCAGGAACGCGAAGCGCTGACCGAGGGCCGCGTCCAGCCGCAGGGTCCGGCGCGGGGCGAAATCGTCTTCGAAGACGTCTCGTTCCAGTACAATGACGGGAATACCGACGTCGTTCGGCATGTCTCGTTCCACGTCCGGCCGGGGCAGTCGGCGGCGCTGATGGGTTCGACCGGTTCGGGCAAGACCACGCTGGTCAACCTGCTGCCGCGCTTCTATGATTATACCGGCGGGCGGATTCTGCTCGACGGCGTGGAACTCAAGGACTACCCGCGCGCTTGGCCGCGGGCGCAAATCGGCATCGTCGAGCAGGAGCCGTTCCTGTTCAGCCGCTCGATTCGCGAGAACATCACCTACGGGGTCGGGCGCGACGTGCCGCAGGAGGAGGTCGAAGCCGCCGCCCGCGCCGCCGCCATCCACGAAGCGATTCTGACCTTCCCCGAGGGCTACAATACCCTGGTCGGCGAGAAGGGTGTGACGCTCTCCGGCGGGCAGAAGCAGCGCGTCGCTATCGCCCGCACGCTGCTCAAGAACCCGCGCATCCTCATCCTGGACGATTCGACCTCCAGCGTGGACACCGAGACGGAGGCCGAAATCCGCGCCGCCCTGAACCGGCTGATGGAGAACCGCACCACCTTCATCATCGCTCACCGCATCCAGTCGGTCATGAACGCCGACCTGATTGTGGTGATGGACAAGGGCGAGGTGGTGCAAATGGGCACACACGCAGAACTGCTGGCGCAGGACGGCATGTATCGGAAGATTTACGAGATCCAGACGAGGATTGAAGAAGAGTTGGAGCAAGAGATTCGCGCGTTTTAACACAAAGGGCACGAAGGTAAGCACAAAGGACACAAGAAAAACAAAAAAGGAAAAAAGATGCTTTGTGGCCTTCGTGCCACCCTTCGTGACCTTTGTGTTGAAAAACGGAGAAAAAGTATGACTGACGAACTCATCGAACTCGAAGAAGAAGAACACACCAGCCCGCTGACCGGCGAGACGTTCCGGCGCATCCTGGGGCTGCTCAAACCGCACCGGCGCTGGATGGTCGGCTTCCTGCTCACCATCGCCCTGACCGCCGGACTGGACGCCCTCTTCACCTACATCAACCGCGGCCTGATTGACGAAGGCATCGGGCGCGGCAGCATCCCCGCCATCTGGCGCTACGCGGCCTACTACGGCGGTCTGCAACTCGTCCAGGCCGGGCTGGTCTTCGGTTTCATTTACCTGGCCGGCATCCTCGGCGAGCGCATCCAGTACGACATCCGCAAGGCGCTCTTCAACCACCTGCAAGACCTCTCGCTCTCGTTCTACAGCCAGAACGCGGTCGGGCGGCTGATGGCACGCGTCACCTCGGACTCGGGGCGCGTCTCCAGCCTGATGACCTGGGGCCTGTTGGACGTGACCTGGGCAGTGGTGAGCGTCATTTCCTCGGTGGTCTTCATGCTGGTCATCAACTGGAAACTGGCGCTGATCGTCTTTTCAATCATCCCTATCCTGCTGGTCATCGCCGTCAACTTCCGCAAGAAGATTCTGGTGGAATTCCGCAAGAGCCGCCGCGCCAATTCGAAGATCACCGGCGAGTTCAACCAGAACATCCAGGGCGTGCGCGTCGTCAAGGCGCTCGGCCGCGAGGACGAAAACCTGCGCGAGTTCTCGCACCTGACCGACGACATGTTCCGCGCCTCCTTCCGCGCCGCCTGGCTCTCGGCGCTCTTCCTGCCGACCGTGCAAATCGTCTCGGCCTTTGCTCTGGGCGCCATCGTCTGGTACGGCGGGATGCAAAGCCTGACGGCGCGTTTCAGCGTCGGCGACATCCACGCCTTCGTCTCGTACCTGACCTTCATGATTTGGCCGGTGCAGGACCTGGCGCGCGTCTACGCCGAAATGCAGCACGCAGTCGCCTCGGCGGAGCGCATCTTCAAATTGCTGGACACCCCGCCCGAGGTGCGCGACCGCCCCGGCGCCCTGCCCGCCCCCACCCTGCGCGGCGTCATCGAGTTCGAGCACGTCTCCTTCGCCTACGAGGACGGCAAGCCGGTCATCCAAGATTTCAACCTGCGGGTCGAGCCGGGCGAGACCGTGGCCCTGGTCGGCGAGACCGGCGGCGGCAAGACGACCATCGCCAACCTCTTGTGCCGCTTCTACGAGCCGACGGCAGGCGTCATCCGCATCAACGGGCGCGATTACCGCGACTACACGCTCGAGTCGATTCAATCGCGCATCGGCGTCGTCCTGCAGACCCCGCACCTGTTCTCCGGCACGATTCGCGAGAACCTGCGCTATGGCCGCCTGGAGGCGAGCGACGAGGAGATCGAGGCCGCGGCGCGCCTGGCCGGGGCGCACGACTTCATCGTCACCCTCGAGAAAGGCTACGACCAGCCGGTCGGCGAGGGCGGCAACCTGCTCTCGGTGGGGCAGAAACAACTCATCAGCATCGCCCGCGCCGTGCTGGCGAACCCGGAGATTCTCATCCTGGACGAGGCGACCTCCAGCGTGGACACGCTGACCGAGGCGCTCATCCAGCGCGGCATGGAGGCCCTGATGAGCGGGCGCACGTCCTTTGTCATCGCCCACCGGCTCTCGACCATCAAGCGCGCCGACCGAATTGTGGTCATCGAAGGCGGGCGGATTGTCGAGAGCGGCACGCACGCCGACTTGCTCCACCGGCGCGGTCACTACTATCGTCTGTACACGCGGCAATTCAAATTCGAGAAGGAACAGGCTTACGGGGTGGCAGCGCCCGGCGCGGTGCCGGTCATTAAGTAAGCGCGGAGTTTGCTGCGATTTACAAGTTTGGCCTCATTGGGTAGGCAGTTACCTCTGGGCTTTATTTTCCTTTCAGAGGGCGCGGGGGCGCCTCGACAGTGGTGGTGTATAAATCCGCCCCCAAATACAGCGCCGGATGAATCCGTTCCACGGCCAGCCTCTTTTCCGTGAAGGCAGTCTCGTCCAGGTGAGTGCGGATGATTTCACCTACGAACAGGTCATGGTCGCCGCAGGGATGGCGCTCGACCAGACGGCACTCGTAGGCCGCGTAGGCGTCCTGCAGGATGGGGGCCAGGGCGTCGGGCAACGGTTCGGTTTTCAGGTCGAAGGCGCGGAATTTATCCAGGTCGCGGCCAGAGTTGCGTCCCACGGCGGCGATCTTTTCAGCCTGTTCGAAGGGGAGAAAATTGACCGCAAACGCTTCGCTTTCGACAATCAGTTCATAGGAGAAACGTTTTTTGGAAATCAGCACGCCGTAGAGCGGCGGCGTGAAGGAAAGCGCCGAGTGCCAGGCGCAGGCCAGCGCGTTTGAGTGCTCGCGACCGTGCATCGTTACCACCGCGGCCACGACCGGGTAAAAGTGGTTCAGATGGGCGACGGTATCGAGGGAAATCTTCGCCATTTTGCCTCCTGAATGTGGAGTCCGGCAACTTATCATCCCTGAAGGGTGTCAGTTGTCGGCAGCCCAGCCCCTCCGAAGTCTGAAGATTTCGGAGCGAAGCAGGTGGCGGGGATGGAATCCCACCCTGCATGACTGCACGAAATCGCAGATCAGAGATTTGGGCGACATCGCTGCCGCACGGCTTCGTAAAGAATAATCGCCGCCGAGACCGAGACGTTCAGCGAATTGACCTTGCCCGCCATCGGGATTTTGACCTGTAAATCGGCATTCTCCAGCCAAAAATCAGACAGGCCCTCGTCCTCCGCGCCGACGGCGATGCAGAGCGGGCCGCGCAGGTCGGCCTCGAAGTGGAGCGCTTCGGCTTGCGGCGTGGCGGCCAGGACCCGAATCCGGCGCGCCCGCAGCCAGGCCAGGGCCTCGGCGGAGGTTGTCTCGGCGGCCGGGACGGTGAAGAGCGTGCCGCGGCTGGCGCGAACAACGTTCGGGCTGTACAAATCGACGCGCGGGTCGCAGACCAGCACCCCGTCCACGCCGGCCGCGTCGGCCGTGCGCAGGATCGCCCCCAGGTTGCCGGGCTTCTCGACCGATTCGGTCAGAACCAGGAGCGGCGCGGCAGAAAGCGGGAGCAGGTCGAGGGTCCGGTGCGGCAGCGGGAAGACGGCCAGCCAGCCGTCGGGGCCCTCGCGGTGGCTCATCTTTTCGAAGACGGCGCGGGAAACGGTGACAGGCTCGAGGTCCAGCCCCGGCACGGATTTTCCGGCGGCGAGTTCCTGGCAGAAAAAGACTTCGCGCGGGCGCATCCCGCCGGCCATGGCGAGTTCGATCTCGTAGGCCCCCTCGACCAGCATCACACCGTCCCGCTGGCGCTGACGGCGGTCGTCACGCAGTTTGACGATATACTTGACACGCGGATTTTGCAGGCTGATGATTTCAGGCATAAGGCAAGTATACCAAGAAGAGGCAGAGGCTGAACTTTTGGGCGATACCCAATTGGCGTAAGCGGGGGCATAATCAAGGGTGGAGGTAGTCATGAGCAAAAAACTGTTCTTTCCTGTCCTGGTCATTTTGTTGACCATCCTGGCTTGCAGTGCGCCGGCCGGTTCGCCGACTCCTGCTCCCGACGGAATTGTGCAGGGCGTTGTTTACGCCGACCTGAACGGCGACGGCACGATTGACGACAGCGAGCAGATGTCGCGGGTGGATGGCGCAACGGTGACACTGACCGATTGCGGCCCCACCCAGACACAGTTGACCGACACCGAAGGCAAGTTCCGCTTCGAGAATTTGCCGACAGGCACCTGTCACGTATCGGTGAGCAAGGGCGGCTGGGAGTATATCGGCTCGTACCCTGCGCTGGGCGTCTATCCGATTCCGGTCGCTTCGGACCCGGACCTGCCAACCGCTTTCAGCATTTACATGGCCCCGGTGATGGACTTCATCCCCAGCGACACGCCGACGCCGGTCATCACCCCAACGCCGACGCTGGTTGTGACACCCACGTCCGCCGCGCCGATGGTGACGCCCACCAGCGAGAACGTCAACTGCCGCTTCGGGCCAGGGACGAATTACCTGTCCATTGGCTCGCTGCGGCTGGGCGAAGTGGTCCCCATTCGGGGGACGATTGCCGACCGATCCTGGTGGCAAATTGAAGACCCGCGCAATCCGGGGACGATGTGCTGGGTGAAGGCCGATCTGACGACCGCCAGCGGCGACCTGTCGCTTGTGCCGGTGCTGGCCGCGCCCAGCGGGCTGGTAACGGATGTGGCCGTCAGCGTTTCGGGCGGGCCGACCATTCACGGCTACTGCGACATGCCGAACCCGGTCACTTTCTCGGTTTCTATCACCACCAATGGGCCGGCAACGGTCAAGTACCATATCGAAATCTTCAACAGCGACGGCAGCCTGCGCAATGCCACGGCCGATGAAACCCTGATCTTCAGCGCCTATGGCACACAGACGTTCGACCCAGGCGGCGCATACAAGACCAATTGCGGTAGTTTTTACATCAAGGTCATCGTGACATCGCCGAACAACAAGACGGCACAGTACAACTGGACGGTGGTTTCTCCGTAACTTATAAAAGAAGTAGGTCGGACTGACAATCCGACCTACTTCATAAATAGTCTGACCAGCGGTCCGGCCTACTGTTTTTCTTCGTCCGAAAAGCCGGTGCGGTAGAGGTCGTAATACGTGCCTTCCATCGCCAACAATTCGCTGTGCGTCCCTTCTTCCACGATGCGGCCATCGTGAATGACCACAATCCGGTCGGCGTTGCGGATGGTGGAGAGACGGTGAGCGATAACGAAGGAGGTGCGTCCCTGTAAGAGCAGGGAAAGCGCCCGCTGGATAATCTGCTCGGTCTGCGTATCCACGCTGGAGGTGGCTTCGTCGAGGATGAGAATGCGCGGGTTGGCCAGCAGGGCGCGGGCGAAGGAAATGAGTTGCCGCTGTCCGACCGAGAGCAGGACGCCGCCCTCCTCCACCGAGGTATCGTAACCGTTGCGTAAGCCCATAATGAAGTTGTGCGCGCCGACCGCCCGCGCCGCGGCAGCGACTTCCTCATCTGAAGCATCCAGCCGCCCGAACAGAATATTTTCCTTCACCGTGCCATTGAACAGAAAGGGGTCCTGCAGCACCATGCCCATCTGCCGCCGCAGGCTTTGCTGAGTCACTGTCCGCAAGTCCACGCCGTCCACGCGCACACAGCCCGAGGTCGGGTCGTGGAAGCGCGCCAGCAGTTTGACGAGGGTGGTCTTGCCGGCGCCGGTCTCGCCGACGATGGCAACCGTCTCGCCGGGACGGATGTGCAGGTTGATGTTCTGCAGGACGGGAGTCGGGTCGTCTGCGTAGTGAAAGGAGACGTTCTCGAAGCGCACCTCGCCGCGAAGGGTGGGCAATTCAATTGCATCCGGCGCATCCTCGACCTCGATGGGGGTATCCAGCAGTCCGGCCAGGCGCTCGACCCCGGCCATGGTGGATTGCAGGGTGTCGAAGCGGCGGCTCAGGTCGCGAATCGGCTCGAAGAAACGGTCAATGTAGAGGACGAAGGCGACCAGCACACCGGGGGTAATGGTCTCACCCAGGACGGCCGCGCCGCCCAGCCAGACGACCAGCATGGTGGCAATTGCCCCGAGCGCGTCCACAAGGGGCGAGAAACTAGCTGAGACGCGCGCCGCCGAGATGCTGGTCTCCAGGTAGTAGCGGTTGACGTAGTCGCGAAAGTGGGCGTAGTTGTAGTCCTGACGGGAGAAGGCCTGCACCACGCGCACGCCGTTGACGTTTTCGGCCAGTACGGAGTTAACCCATGAGACGGCGGCGCGTACCCGACGGTAGACTCGGCGCGCCACGCGGCGGAAGAGGACGGTCGCCAGGACCATCAGCGGCAGGACACTGAAGGTGATGAGCGAGAGTTTCAAATCCATGCCGAGCATGGCAACAAGAATGCCCACCAGAACGAAAATATCGCGCGCCATCGCCAGGATAGCCCAGGTGATGAAATCACGCAGGGTCTCGACATCGTTGATGACGCGGGTCAGGACGCGTCCCACGCTCCAGTGCGAGTAGAAACTGAGCGAAAGCGCCTGCAAATGGTCGAAGAGCGAGCGCCGCAGGTCGTAGATGATAGATTGACCGACGCGCGCCATCATGTTGACGCGCAGGTAAATCAGCACCCATTGGGCGGAGGCCGCCGCCAGGTAGCCCAGGACAGTGTTGCGCAGGGCGATTGGGTCGGCCTTGGCGAGGCCTTCGTCAATGGCGAGTTTGACAAAATACGGCCCCAGCACAGAGGCGGTAGCCGTGCCGAGCATGAGCAGAAGCGCCAGGAACAGCCGCCAGCGGTACGGGCGGACAAATTGCCAGATGCGCCGGGCAATGCGCGGGTCGAAGTTCTTGTCATACTGTTCTTCAGATTGGGTGACGTAGGCAGGAGGGATGATTTGAGTCATAAGTCGGGAGTCACTGGTCGTTAGTCGTCAGTAAAAATCAAAGGTCAGGAGAGGGAGCGATCGGCATAGCGGCGATTGTTCAGGGCGCCGCGTTCACGCTGGAGAAGTTCGAGCGCCTCAGCCTCTTCGTGACTTTCGACGAACTGACTCAACTGCAAGTCATAGATTTCGCGGTACAGGCCGCCTTCGGCCAGCAAGGACTCGTGCGTGCCGCGCTGGACGATTCGCCCCTTATCCATGACGAGTATCAGGTCGGCGCGGCGGACGGTGGAAAGGCGGTGGGCAATGACGAAGGTGGTGCGCCCCTGCATCAGCGTCCGCAGGGCGGCCTGCAGCGCCTGCTCAGTCTGTGTGTCCACGCTGGAGGTGGAATCATCCAAAATGAGAATGCGCGGGTTCATCAGCAGGGCGCGAGCAATGGCGATGCGCTGGCGCTGGCCGCCGGAGAGCGTCACCCCGCGCTCGCCGACAATAGTCTCGTACCCGTTGGGGAAATTTATGATAAAGTCATGCGCCTGGGCGGCTTTGGCGGCGGCAACAACTTCTTCCATCGAGGCGTCGGGGCGGCCGTAGGCGATGTTTTCGCGGATGGTGTCAGAGAAGAGGAGCGAGGTTTGCAAAACGATGCCGATGGAGCGGCGCAAGACGACCGGGTCGAGGTCGCGGACGTCCACCCCGTCCACCAGCACCGCGCCTTCGCTCGCCTCATAGAAGCGCGGGATAAGATTGACCAGCGAGGTCTTGCCGGAGCCGGTCGGGCCAATCAGGGCAACCACCTGATTCGGCTCGACCCGTAGGTTGATGTCCGTCAGCGATTCCTTCTTCTCGTCCTGATAGGTGAGACTGACGTGGCGGAACTCGACTGCGCCGTGCACTTCGTTCAGCATGACCGGCTTCTCGGAAGCGCGGATACCGGCTGGGGTTTCGAGCACTTCGAAAACGCGCTGCGCGCCCGCCCCTGCCTCGCCCGCAGCATTGACCAGCCAGGCCAACTGCTGAACCGGCGCGTTGAGCATCAGAAGATAGGCATTGAAGGCCACTAGTTCACCGACCGTCATGCGGTCCTGCATCACCATCTGACCGCCGAACCACAGCACCAGAATGGTCCCCATGACGATAAGCAAGTTGGTGGTCGGCATGACCTTCGACCATTCGCCGATGACCTTGAGCCGGGCGCGGAAGTAAGAGCGGTTCGTCTCATCGAAGCGGGCGATTTCGTAGGGTTCGCGGGCGAAGGCGCGCACCACCTGCACGCCGCTGACGTTTTCCTGCAGGCGGGCTGAAAGGTCGCCGAGGGCGTTGTCCACCGCGTAGAAAAGACGGGTGATACGGCTGCCGAAATCGGTGGTCATCATTACCATCGGAACGAGCGGCAGGAGAACAATCGCCGCCAGAAGCGGGTCGCTCAGAAAGAGCAGGGTCACGACGCCGACAGAGAGGAAGAACATTTGCACAATTTCAATGATGCTTCCGGCGGCAAAGCCCTGAATGGCACGCACATCTTCGATGCAGCGCGAGATCAATTGGCCGGTCTGGGCGTGGTCGTGGTAAGTGAACGAGAGATGCTGGAGGTGGTTGTACATGCGGTTGCGCAGGTCGTAGCCGATGTGCGCCGCCACCCACTCCGAGAGGTAGCGCTGGGCATAGGTCAGGGCAGCGGTGAGCAGACCCAGACCAAGCAAAATCAATGCCGAACGGATGATGTAGGGGGCGTCGCCGCGCTGTAGACCGTCATCAATGACCAGGCGGATGATATTCGGCACAACCAGCGAAAGGCCGGTAATCGAGAGCAGGATGAGCAGGTTGAGCAAAATCTGCCACAGGTAGGGACGGATAAAAGGACGGAGTTTGAGGAGATGATTCATGAGTCGAAAGTCTGGAGTCAAAAGTCTGATGTCGAATAGTGGCCAGTCAAACCGTCGAGTCGCTGAAGGCTTGGCGCAGGAGGAGCAGGGCCTGGGCGATCTGATGGGTTTGGCCGGGCGTGAGGGAGCGGAAGCGCTCGGCCAGCCAGGCCTCGGCCTCGGCGTAGATGCCCGCCAGGGTCTGCTCGCCGGCCGGGGTGAGCGAGAGACGGACGTGACGGCGGTCGCGGGCGTCGGCGAGGCGCGTCACCAGCCCGCGGCGGACGAGGACTTCGACCGCCCGGCTGGCCTGCGAGCGGCTGAGGCGGCCCTCCTCCGCCAGGGCGCTGACGGTATCCATCCCCTTGCGGATGCGCCGCAGCGCCTGGAACTGCTCGACGGTCAAGCCGAAGCGTTCGGCGGCCACGGCGCGAATCTTCGTCCGCGTCCCCCGCCAGACGGAGGGAATGCTTTCCCAAAAGGCGTCAATCAATTCATCGCTCATACGCGCCTGCCTGGATATAGTTGCAAAATGAAACAGTTGTATTATACAACTATTTGGGCAGCCGGACAATTGCTAGCAGTTGTCCGAGGAGAAAGTGACATCCATCGGCTCGCCAACGGCGATTTTTATGCTATATTAAGAAAAGTTTCCAGCGCCGCCCGGGAAAAATGATGACCGCACCCGCCCCTCCCCTCAAGGTCTTTCTCTGCCACGCCAGCGAGGACAAGCCCATTGTCCGCGAACTGTTCGAGCGCCTGAAAGCCGACGGCTTCGACCCCTGGCTCGACAGCGACGCTCTGCTGCCCGGCATGGACTGGGACCTGGAAATCCAGAAAGCCATGCGCGCCAGCGAGGCGGTTATTGTCTGTTTTTCGAGCGTTTCGGTGAGCAAGGAGGGCTACGTCCAGAAGGAAATCAAGTACGCGCAGGAAATCCAAAAAGAAAAGCCCGAAGGGACGATTTTCTTCATCCCGCTGCAATTGGAAGCCTGCGAGATGCCCTTTCGGCTGCGGGGGGTTCAATGGGGGCATTACTACGAACCCGACGGCTATGAAAAACTGGTGCGGGCGCTCAACCAGCGCGCGGAGCAGGTACGCCCTCACCCTGCCTTCAGCACCCATCTCCCCCCGCGAGAGGGGACAGGGGTGAGGGGTACGCATCCCCCAAAGGGAGACCCCCTCACGGGGACGGGTGGAGCGGCGGTGAGAGCCACCCTCGTCAGCGGCGCCGAAGCCGTGTCCGTAGGCGGCGACGTCAACGACACCCTCATCGTCACGGGGGACAACAACGTCATCTCCCTGACGCGCCAGGGCGCCTTCGCCTTTCAACTCCTGAGCGAGGACTTTCGCCGGCGGCAAGCAGACGCGCATCCTGCTCCCTTTTACGATGGCGCCGTTCCCAACTGGGCGAACATCGCCCGCGGCGACGACGCCCAACGTCTGCTCTTCCAGCCTGTGTATGAGTTTGCCCGCCGGCAGGAATTTCCCTACAAGTCAGCCGTGATTCTGGGCGCGGCGGGCGAAGGCAAAACCACCCTGCTGCGCCGCCTGGCTTGGCAATTGGCTGAAGACGGCGCGCCGGTCTTCGTGCGCCACTTTGAACACCTTGTCCCCTCCGTCCGAGTCTCTCTGGATGCCGAAAAACCGCTTGTGCTCGTCTTCGACGAGGCTGACCAGGAGGAAGAACTCCCCCGCCTGGCAGCCGAACTGGCGGATAACGGCATTCCCTTCGTCCTGCTCCTCGCCTCCCGCCTGCACGAGTGGCAAGAGGCGGCGCTGGAAGGCAGCCTGAAGCGCAGCGGGACGTTCCGCAAATTCGCCCTCGACCGCCTGGATGAAAAGGAGGTGGACAACCTGCTGGAGCGCTTGGAACGCGCCGGCAAACTGGACGCCTTGCAGGCACTGCCGCGCGAGCAGCGCATCGCTCATTTCCTCGACCGCCTCCAAGCCGACGGTCAACTGCTGCCCGCCCTGCTCACCGCCCGCTACGGCGTGGAACAGTTCGAAGCCATCTTGTTGGACGTCTTCGAGAAACTCCGCCGCCGGCCGGGGAGCGATTTTCTCTTCACCGGCTACGCCGCGCTGGCCAGCGTCCACCGCTACGGCTTGTGGCTGAGCCGCAGCCTGCTGGCTGGCACCCTGGGAATCCCCGCGGCGGAGATCGGTCCCCGCCTGCTGGGTCCGCTGACAGGCGAACTGATCGAAGTGCAGGAAAACGGCGCCGAGCGGCTCTCCACGCGCCACCCGGTCATCGCCGAACACGCCATGCGCCTGCTCGAAGCCCGGCGCTGGGCGCCGGAAGCCGTTTACCTGTATGAGCAGATTTTTGCCGCCTTGGGCGGGCAGCTGGAGCGCAATCCGCACGACCCGCAAAAGAAACTCCTGACCATCCTGCCGCTTCGTTTCGTGCGGCAGAACCGCATCGAAGAAGCCCGCCGCCTCTTCGCGCAAGGCACCCGCGCCGACCCCACACACGCACCGACCTGGCAGGCTTGGGCGCTCATGGAGCAAAAACTCGGCAATATCGAAGAAGCCCGCCGCCTCTTCGCGCAAGGCACCCGCGCCGACCCCAAAAACGCACCTACCTGGCAGGCCTGGGCGCTCATGGAGCAAAAACTCGGCAACATCACCGAAGCCCGCCGCCTGTTCGAGCAAGGCACCCGCGCCGACCCCACCGATGCCGCCACCTGGCAGGCCTGGGCGCTCATGGAGCAAAAACTCGGCAACATCGCCGAAGCCCGCCGCCTGTTCGAGCAAGGCACCCGCGCCGGCCCCACACACGCACCTACCTGGGAGGCCTGGGCGCTCATGGAACTTTTCCGCAATCCTGCGGCGGCGCTCGAAGTGATCGAGCGCGGTTTGAAGAAAGTACTTGCCTCTCGTGAATGCGCCCGCCTGCTCTGCACGCGCGGCAGCGCCCTGTCCAAACTGAAACGCTTCCCCGAGGCGGAAAAGGCTTTCCAAGAGGCGCTCGAACTGGACGCGAAAAACCCCTACGCCCACTACTACTACGCCCTTCAAGCGCTGGAAGCGCAACGAAAATTCCCCGCAGCCCGCCAGCATTACCAGCGCGCCCAGCAGCTCAACCCGCCGCCGTCCTTGCGCGCCAAAATCCAGAGCGCGCTCAAGCGCCTGCCCCCGCTATAGACTTCCGAAGTCTGAGAGACTTCGGAAGTCTGGATGGAAAGGAGTAACCCATGCCCCGCCGCCAAACGCCCTTTTTGCCGAACCAATACTACCATCTTTACAATCGCGGCAACAACCGCCAGGCGGTCTTCTTTGAAGACGAGAATTACCTGTTCTTCCTGCGCCGCCTGCGGGAACATCTCCTACCGCTGGTCAGCGTGATTGCGTATTGCCTAATGCCCACGCATTATCATCTGCTGGTGAGGGTCAAAGAGACTTCCGAAGTCTTAAAGACTTCGGAAGTCTCGGTCTCGCAGGCAATCTCCCGCGTCATGCAGCGCCTGCTCATCTCCTACACCAAAGCCATCAACAAGCGCTTCGACCGCGTGGGGGCGTTGTTCCAGGGCGCGTTTCAAGCCAAGCCGGTCACCTCTTACGCGCATTTGTTGAACCTGTGCGCCTACATCCACGCCAACCCCGTCAAAGAAGGCTTAACCCGGCAGCCCGAAGACTGGCTCTACTCGAACTACCCGGAATGGCTCGGTCAGCGCAATGGCGCGCTGGTTGACAGGGAATTCGTTCGCGAGCATTTTGAAACCCCTGAAGCCTATCGCGCCTTCGTGGCAGAGTACCTCGCCACCCGCCGCCTCCCCGATGAAGTTGCCAGGTATATTCAAACGCTGGAAGAGTGAATTCCTCCCCTCAGACTTCCGAAATCTGATAGACTTTGGAAGTCTGAGAAAAAAGGAGCAACCATGCCAAAGAAGAAAAAGAAAGAGAAGACCCCCCGCCCGCCCAAAATCAACACGCAGATTCCTATCTCGCGCATCCGCCCGGTGACGTTGACCGGTCCGCGCTACTATCTCGAACGCGCCCGCGAATATCCCTTTTTCGGCTGCTGGGTGATGGAAAACTGGCAGGAAGCCGGCCTGACGCCGGTCGTAGTCGCCCGCGAACAGGCGCCGGATAAGGTCATCTTCAGCGTCTGCCTGGTGGACCTCTACTGCCTGGGGGTGAAGGACGCCTATGCCAACGCCGATGTATCACGCGCCACGTTCATGCGGGAATTGCCCAAAATGTGCAGCGGCGCGCCGCAGGAGTGTTCGGTCGAACTGGGGCACGAAATCATCTACGACGGGCTGGAATTCGCCGAACGCTACGGCTTCAAGCCCCACCCCGATTTCACCCGTCAAATGGTGGATAAAGTGCTCGACCCGCCCGATGCCCACCCCCGCTCAGGGAAGGTGGAATTCGGCAAGGACGGCATGCCCTTCTTCTTTGCCGGTCCCTACGACGACGAACGCCGCAGCCGCCAGATTCTGGAAACGCTCCGTCGAACCGCCGGCGAGGGAAATTTTACGTTCGTTGTCCCGCTAGGCCCTAGCCATAGACTTCCTCAGACTTCCGAAGTCTGATAGACTTCGGAAGTCTGGTAGGAGCAGCAACAAATGAACAAAACCCCCATCAACCCCCTCAACCTGCCGCGCCAGTTGCGCGAAGGATTGGACGAGGCCGATACACTGTTAGAAAAAGGCAAAGCGGCCGAAGCCCTAGGCGTCCTGCAAGAACTGGATAAGCGCTATCCCAACCAGGTCTATGTGTTAGAAATGCTGGCAAATGCCTATTTTGACTTAAAGGACGCCCGTGGCTATCTGCGCGCTGTGCGCCGTTTGCACCGCCTGGCGCCCAACCGCGCCGATATCAAACTAGGCCTGGCCAGCGCCTACCTGGCAAACATGTTCCCCGCGCTAACGCTGACCGCCTTCCGCGAGTTTCTCCGGCGCTGGCCGCAGCACGAACAAGCAGAGGAGGTAAGAAAAACAGTCAGCAAACTGGAAGAGGCGCTGCCAAAACTTTTAGAGGACGTGGGCTTAAACTTCGAGACCGACCTCGACTTTGCCTGCCAGCACGAAGAGGTCCAGATCTGCCTGTACAGCGGTGAATTCAGCCGCGCTAAATCACTGGTTGAAAAAATGCAGCGTCAAAAACCGGAGTTCGTCCCCCCGCTCAACAATCTCAGCCAAATTTACTGGCTTGAGGGCGACCTGCCGCGCGCTATCGAGATCTCCCGGCGGGTGCTTGCCATCGAAGCGGATAACATCCACGCCCTGGCGAACTTAATCCGCTACCTGTACCTGACAGGACAGAAAGAGGAAGCGTCTCCCCTCGTCGAACGCCTGAAAACCTCCACAGCCCAGGCTAACGATCGTTGGAAAAAGATTGCCGAAACCCTGGGATTTATCGGCGACGACCAGGGCGTGCTGGAACTGGCTTCCCAAGCCGAGAAGGAAGCCCACCCGATTGAACTGGACGAGTTCTTCTATCATTACTTGGCCGTGTCAGAATGCCTGGCGGGAAAGGAAAAAGAAGCCCGCGCTCATTGGCAGCGCGCGCTGAAAATCAATGCAAATTTCAAGCCGGCGCAAGAGAATCTCGACGACCTGAAAAAGCCGGTGCATGAGCGTAACGGTCCGTGGGCATTTCCGATAGAGCAGATGCTGCCTCAGAACACCATCCGCGAAATGGTCCGCGTTATCGAGCAGGCAGCCAAAAATGAAGACGAGGAAGCCTTCCAGAACACTGCCCGCCGTTTCCTGGACAATCACCCCGAACTGCTGCAAATGGCCCCGCTTCTTCTGGAACGCGGGGACGCTCAAGCCAAAGAGGCTGTCATCAACCTAGCCGAAATGTCCGGTCATCCTGGATTCTTGTCCTTGCTCAAAGAGTATGCCTTTGGTCAGCGAGGCCCCGACGATTTGCGGATGAAAGCAGCCCAGACTCTGTCCAAACACAATGCGGCTCCTGCGGGAAACGTCAAGATGTGGCTGAAAGGCCAATGGAGAGAAATCTTGCTCTTGAGCTTTGAAATCACGTCAGAACCTCCGCCGGATGAAATTCCCCTCAATCCCAAAGCGCTAGATCTGATGAAAAAAGCAATCCACGCGCTGCGCCATGAGGATGGCGCGGCTGCTGAACAACACTTGCGCAAAGCACTTACCCTTCAGCCGGAGCATCCCAGCCTGCTTAACAACCTGGCGCTGGCGCTTTCCATGCAGGACAAAGACGAAGAAGCGGAAGCCATCACGCAACACGTCATCAACGATTTTCCCGATTACTTCTTTGGGCAAATGACTCTGGCTAGAAAATCTATCCAGGCCGGCGAGGTGGATAAAGCCCGTTCCATCCTAAATCATTGGATGGGAGCAAAAAAGAAATACCACATCACCGAATTCAGCATGTTCTGCAAAGCCCAGATTGATCTCTTCCTTGCCGAAAAAAACATCGAAGGAGCGCGTTCATGGCTGAAAATGTGGGGAAGCACCGAACCAGAAGATGACCTTGACTATGAAGAGTATCGCACGCATCTCGAACTCGCGAATCTGCTCTCAAAGTTCACAAAGAGAAAAACAAGAAGCCCAAAACCCAAAAAGGAGTAACCTATGCCCGAACAAACCTCACCCCGCAAGAAAATCACCCTGCCCTATCTGTTCGATAAAGTGAAGAAGGGCGAACCCATCACCTGGCTGACCTGCTACGACTATCCCACCGCCTACCTGCAGGAACAGGCCGGCATCGAGATGATCCTGGTCGGCGACAGCCTCGGCATGACCATGCTCGGCTACGACTCGACCCTGCCGGTGACGATGGACGATATGATCCGTCACAGCCAGGCCGTCCGCCGCGGCGCGCCGACCGCCTTCCTGGTCGGCGACATGCCCTACATGACCTACCAACCCTCGGTCGAGACGGCCATCCGCAACGCCGGGCGCTTCATGGCAGAAGCCGGCTGCGACGCCATCAAACTCGAAGGCGGCGCGGCCATGGCCGACCGCATCCGGGGCATCGTGGACGCCGGCATCCCCGCCATCGGTCACCTTGGCCTGACGCCGCAATCCGTCTCGGCCCTCGGCGGATTCCGCGTCCAGGGCAAATCGGCTGCGCTGGCCAAGAAGATCGTGGACGATGCCAAAGCGCTGGAAAAAGCCGGGGCTTTCGCCATCCTGCTGGAAATGGTCCCCGACCGGCTGTGCCAACTCATCACCGAGCGCGCCGAAAACTGCATCATTATGAGCCTCGGCTCCGGGCCGCACGCCCACGGTCAACTGCTCATCTACCACGACATGTTCGGCCTCTACCCCAAGTTCAAGCCGAAGATGGCCAAGGTCTACGGCAACGCCGGCGAAGTCATCCTCAACGGCTTGAAAGCCTATCACGATGAGGTCATCGGCAGACAGTTCCCTCAGCCGGAGAATTGGTTCGGCATGCCGGATGAGGAGTTTGAGGAGTTGAGGAAGATGCTGGAGTAGAAAGTGAGGAGTGATTAGTGAAAAGTGATTAGTGAGGAGGCAATATGGGAAACCTGCCGCATGCACAGACATATCGCGACCTGTTGGTGTACCAGAAGGCGCGGCAATTGTCTCGCGAGATATTCAAACTCACAAAAGCATTCCCCAAGGAAGAAATCTACTCCTTGACCGACCAAATGCGCCGATCGTCGCGCTCAGTCGGTGTGCAGATTGCCGAGGCCTGGGCTAAGAGACGCTACGAGGCGCATTTCGTCAGTAAACTCACAGACGCAGACGGCGAATGCCTGGAAACCCAGCACTGGATTGAAACCGCTCTTGACTGTAATTACCTCACGCCCGAACAATCTGCCAACCTGGTAGCCCAATACGACGAAATCGGGCGTCTGATCGCCGGCATGATTGCGAAAGCCTCCATGTTCTGTGGCACACCCACCTATTCCATCCGCGAGCAAGCCGCCGAGTACTTCACAACCACTAATCACCAATAACTAATCACTATTCACAATCACTCATAAGGAGCCCCCATGAACCCCCTCCAACAAAAACTCGCCATCCCCCCCGACCGCCTGGCCGCGGTCAACGCCGTCTTCACCGACCCGAACTCGACCGTGATGAAAGAATTCCTCGACGTGGTGGCCAAATACGGCACGCCGGAGGAAATCAACCGCAAGCACCGCGAGAACCGCAAGATGGAGGCGCTCTTTGCCAAAGTGCGCGAGCGCGCCCCGCAGTACCTCCAAGACCTGGAATGGCTCATCGAACAGCGCGAACGCGGCGCCTTCGTCCGCATCGCCGACTACCGCCGCGCCGTCCTCGGTCCGAAAGCCGAGACGATGACCTTCCGAGACGAGTACGCCGTCACGCTGGAGGTCAGCGCGCTGCAATACTTCCCCTGGATTCGCCCGATGTGCGAAAAGGCCATCGCCGAGCGCTCGCTCGTGCCAGGGCGCTTCATCGCCGTCCGCAGGATGAAGGAATCCGAAGCCGACGGCGACCTGCCTGCCATCGTCGCCGCCCTCGACATCATCGGCGCGTCCTTCGTCGAAACACTGGACACCAAAGGCACGGACGGCTCGAACCCGCATCTCGGCGGACCCGCCACCATCACCGGCTACTTCGGCGGGATCGGACAGCCGAACGAACACGCGCTGATGTGGCTGGACGAGTTTCTCTACTACTACACCAACTACGGCGTTCAACACGTGCTCAACTTCAACGCCGGAACCATTCTGCTCGGCTTCCTGCTCTACAAACTGGGCGTGAACATCAACTTCAAGATTTCGGTCTATTTCGGCTCCGATAACCCCTACCATGCCCTCTGGATCATGACCATGGCCAAACTCTTCAGCCGCGACGACGGCACGACCCCGCTCATCGGCTTCAACTGGTCGAACTCGGTCAACAACCAGACCATGGAACTGACCGCCGAATTCCGCCGCGCCCTGGGCTTTGAGCGCGTCATCCGCTTCGAGCATCACGTCGTTGAGACCTGGAAGAGCATCGTCGTCCAGCCCTACGACCGCCGCGCCGAACTGATGGAGGTTGCCGACCACGTGGCCAACATCGCCGCCAAGCACGAGGGCGGCCTGCCCGAAGTCGAGCAAACCCTCGACCACCCCTCCGACATCCTCGACTACTTCCGCGAGAAAAAGGAGGTCATCGAATCCGGCGATTGGGACGCCCTGCAGAAGAACTTCCTGCTCAAAGTGGAGGCGGCCAACTCCACGGCGCGCATGCTCACCGAGCGCGGCCTGTCCTTCCTTGCTGCGCCGAATTTGCACAAGTAGATTTTGAACAAACCCTGCGAAGGTTTTGAACCTTCGCAGGGTTTTCAGGAGCAATCACCATGTACATTGTCCACGTTCACATTCACGTCAAACCTGAATATCTCGAGGCCTTCAAGGAAGCCACGCTGGAAAACGCCCGCAACAGCGTCCAGGAGCCGGGCGTGGCGCGCTTCGACGTGATTCAGCAGGCCGACGATCCGACCCGCTTTGTGCTGGTGGAGGTCTATCGCACGCCCGAAGACCCGGCCCGGCACAAGGAGACGGCGCATTACAACAAGTGGCGCCAGGCCGCCGAGCCGATGCTGGCCGAGCCGCGCACGCGGGTGGTGTACAACAATCTGTTTCCCGATGATTCAAGGTGGTGAGGAGGGTCAACACAAAGGACGCGAAGTTCACACAAAGGTCACGAAGACTTTTATTTTATGGGAATTCGCGTGATCCTTTGCGCCTTTCGCATTTCAAAAATCTATGAACACAGAACGATTCGAATTTGCTACTGCCAACCGCATCGTCTTCGGGCCCGGAACCTGCGCCGAGGTCCCGGCGCTGGCTGCCCCGCTGGGCCGCCGCGCCCTGTTAGTGACCGATTCGCTCGAACGGTCAATGACGCTGCAGCAAGGGTTGACCACAGCCGGGCTGGATTGGGTTTCTTTCGTTGTCGAAAAAGAACCGGATGTAGATTTTATCCTTCTGGCTACACGAAAAATACAAAAATCCGGCTGCGACCTGGTCATCGGTTTCGGCGGCGGGGCAACGCTGGATACGGCCAAAGCAGGCGCCGCGCTGGCCGCCAACCCCGGCGATCCGTTCGACTACCTCGAGGTGGTCGGCAAGGGTCAGCCACTCCGCTCCCCCTCCCTGCCCGTGATCGCCATCCCAACCACGGCAGGCACCGGCTCGGAGGTGACGCGCAATGCCGTGATTGCCGTCCCGGAGAAGCGCGTCAAGGTCAGTTTGCGCAGCCCGCACCTGCTGCCGCGCCTGGCCATCGTTGACCCGGAACTGACCTACTCCCTGCCGCCGGCGCTCACCGCCTCCACCGGCCTGGACGCGCTGACGCAGTGCATTGAGCCGTTTGTCTGCAACGCGCCGAATCCGCTGACGGATGTCATCTGCCGCGAGGGCATCCGCCGGGCGGCGCGTTCCCTGCGCCGGGCGTTCGAGGACGGGACAGACACAGAGGCGCGCTACGACATGTGCGTCGCCAGTCTGTGCGGCGGGCTGGCGCTGGCCAATGCCCGCCTGGGCGCGGTGCATGGCCTGGCCGGGCCGATCGGCGGGATGTTCCCGGCCCCGCACGGGGCAGTCTGCGGGCGGCTGCTGCCCGGGGTGGTGGAAATGAACCTGCGGGCGGCGCAGGCGCGAGGTCCGCGCGAGGCGCTGGAACGATACGCGGAAATCGCAGGAATCTTCTCCCCGGGAAAAAGTCCGGAAGTAGGCGGCGTTATATCCTGGTTATACGAATTAATTGAGATTTTCCACATCCCGCGCCTGAGCGCCTACGGGATGCGCGCCGAAGATTTCCCAGCCATCATCCTACAGGCGCAGAAGTCAAGCAGTATGAAAGGCAATCCGCTGGCGCTCACCGAGGCGGAATTGTTCGAGATTCTTGCGGGCGCACTGTAGGGGGAATTTTGATACAATGGCGGCATGACAATCAAAAATTACCTCCTGCTGATCCTGCTGTTGCTGCTGGCCGCCTGCGGACCGGCGAGGAGAAAGCCCGACGGTTTCGTTGACCTGTCCGAGCAATCTCCCCTGCCCCAGCCAACAGGCGAGGCGCAGGCTTTCCGCGTGGCGGTGGCGGCAGTCATCTCGCCGCAAGGGACGGTAGAATCTTACTCGGCGCTGCTCGATTATCTCGCTCAACGTCTCAACCGCCCGGTGGAACTCATCCAGCGCCGCACCTACCTGGAGATCAACGACCTGCTCGAGCGCGGCGAGGTGGACCTGGCCTTCGTCTGCACCAGCGCCTATATCGTCGGGCATGCCGATTTCGGCATGGAACTGCTGGTTGCACCGCAGGTGAATGGGGAGACGGTCTATCATGCGTATCTGATTGTCCCGGCTGGCAGCGCGGCGCGCGATATGGCCGACCTGAAGGGCAAGGTCTTTGCCTTCACCGACCCCATCTCGCTCACCGGGCGCGTCTACCCGACCTCGCTCGTCGAGGCGCTCGGCAGCACCCCCGACGATTTCTTCAGCCGCACCTTTTTCACCTACAGCCACGACGAGGCGATCTACGCCGTCGCCAACGGCCTGGCCGACGGGGCCAGCGTGGACAGCCTGGTGTACGAATACGCCCTCGCTCGCGATCCCGCCCTGGCGCAAAAAGTGAAGGTGATCCACCGGTCGCCGCCTTTTGGCATCCCGCCAGTGGTGGTCAACCCGGGCCTGCGCCCGCAGGTGAAGGCGGGCCTGCAAGCCCTGCTGCTCGAAATGGCAGACGATCCTGCGGGGATCGAGGCTCTGTCTGCCACAGGCATAGAGAGGTTTGTCATCATTGACGATTCGGCTTACGAAAGCGTCCGCTCTTTGATGAGTGGAATCTCGTTGAACGGGGAACCATGAGTAGCCTGGTGCGCCGCCTGATTTACCGCCTCTGGCAAATCATTTCTGGGGTCAGCGTGCGCGTCAAAATTCTGGGTATGGTGCTGGGCCTGTCCCTGCTGCTCGGAGCCGGCGCGGCCTGGCAGGTGCGCAATTCCCTGACCTATATTTTGCAATCGCAACTGGAGAACGAGAGTATCTCCTCGGCGCGCGACCTGGCCGCTCGCGCCACAGATCCAATCCTGCTCAACGACCTGGTCGGCCTGCAAAAACTGCTCCTCGAAACGCAGAAAAACAACCCAGACGTGCGTTACGCCTTCATCGTGGACAAGTATGGTCAGGTGCTGGTGCACACCTTTGGGTCAGTCTTCCCGCTGCAATTATTGGACGCCAACCAGGCCGCGCCCGAAGACCACCACCACACGGTCGTCCTGCAAACCGATGAAGGGCTGGTGTGGGATACGGCCGTGCCGATCTTCGACGGGCGCGCCGGGATAGTTCGCATCGGGCTTTCCGACGACCGGCTGCGCAGCGCGGTCGAGGCCGTGACCGGGCAAATCCTGCTGGTGGTGGCGCTGGTCTCCGCTCTGGGCGTGCTGGTAGCGATGATCTTGACCTTTGTCCTGACCCGCCCCTTGCGGGAACTGGTGGAGGCCACCAAGGCCGTCACCTCCGGTGACTTTACGCCGCGGCTGGAACGCTGGGCGGATGATGAAATCGGCGACCTGGCCGATGCCTTCAACAACATGACCATCGAACTGGCGCGCGCTGACGAGATCCGCCGCGAGCGCGAGCAGTTGCGCCGTCAACTGCTCGAAAAAGTGATTGCCACGCAGGAAGATGAACGCCGCCGCATCGCCCGCGAACTACACGACTCCACCTCCCAAAATCTGACCTCGCTGATGCTCGGGCTCAAGAACCTGCAAACCACTTGCGGCAATGAGGTCATCGCCCAACAAGCCGACACGTTGCGCTTGGTTGCCGCGCAAACCCTGGAGGAAGTGCACGAAATCTCTGCCCGTCTGCGGCCGCGTCTGCTCGACGACCTGGGCTTGCCCGCCGCGTTGGAGAAGTTAACCCGCGAATGGCAGGAGCGCCACAAAATCCCGCTCGACTTGCTCATTCATATAGGTGAAGAACGTCTGCCCCCTGAAATCGAGACTGCTATCTTCCGCATCGTGCAGGAATCGCTCACCAATATTGCCCGCCATGCTGCGGCTCGTTCGGTCTCGGCGCTGGTAGAACGGCGCGGAGACGAGGTCATCGCCATTGTGGAAGATGACGGCTGCGGCTTCGACCCGGCGCGCTCCTCCGGCGAGCGTCAACTCGGCCTGGCCGGGATGCGCGAACGTGCCGAACTGCTGGGCGGCAAACTGACCATCGAGAGTCAGCCCGGCGCCGGCACGAGCGTCCACGTCCAGATTCCTGTGCGGTGGCACTAATTCGTGAAGCGTAATTCGTAAAAATGACCAACATCCTTCTTGCCGACGACCATGCCATTCTCCGCTCCGGGCTGCGGCTGCTCCTGGAAAGCCAACCCGACCTGCGCGTGGTAGGCGAAGCCTCCGGCGGATTAGAAGCCCTCGGTCTGGCGGAGCAACTCCAGCCCGACCTGATTCTCCTCGACCTTTCCATGCCCGGCCTGGGTGGGCTAGACGCGCTGCCGGCGCTCAAAAAAGCCGCCCCGGCGGCGAAAATCCTCATCCTGACCATGCACGACGACCCGCAGTACCTGCGCACGGCGCTGAAACAGGGGGCGATGGGCTATGTCTTGAAAAAAGCCGCCGATGCCGAGTTGATTTCCGCCCTGCGCGCCGTGCTGCGCGGCGAGATGTACGTCCACCCTTCGATGACCCGCGTCCTCCTGGAGGACATGCTCCCCAAAGCCGAAACCGCCCCCGACGCCTGGGAAACGCTCAGCGAACGCGAGCAGGAAGTGTTGAAACTGGTCGCCCTGGGACACACCTCCGCCGAAATCGCCGCCCAATTGAACCTGAGTGACAAAACCGTGGAAACCTATCGGGCGCGCGGCATGGAAAAACTGGGGCTGAAAAACCGCGCCGCCCTGGTGCGCTTTGCGTTGAAGAAGGGACTGCTGGGGGAAAACTAAAAGAAAACTCTCTGACATTTATCACTTTTTTGTCAGGCTTTCCCCTACAACCCGCCGAAAGAAGGCGGGGTTTTCCTGCTTTTCTGCCGTATCGCAATAACGGATAATGGAATGAGAATTTACGGACAATTCCGAATTTTTCAGTTAAGGAGAAGCGCTATGTCGAACGAACTGTTAGGCAAGTATGCTTCCGAGGTCTTTGCGGGGCTGGTCGCGCCGCTGGAGGGCGTGGAAATCTCCCCCCTCCCCGCCGACGACCCGCTGGCGAAAGAGGACGTGCTGGTTCGCATGGAACGCGAACTCAAGCGCGCGCTGGAAAAGCCCGCCTCGGAACGGCGCTGGGTGATGGTGATTGACCTGCGCCGCTGCATCGGCTGCAACGCCTGCACCATTGCCTGCGTGGCGGAAAACAAACTCCCGCCCGGCGTGGTCTATCGCCCGGTACTGACGGAAGAAATCGGCACATATCCCAATGTGACGATGAAATTCCTCCCCAAACCGTGTATGCAGTGCGATAACCCGCCCTGCACGCCGGTCTGCCCGGTGACCGCCACCTACAAAAACGAAGAAGGCATTGTGGTGGTGGATTATGACCAGTGTATCGGCTGCCGCGCCTGCATGGCGGCTTGTCCGTATGGCGCCCGCACCTTTGACTACGGCTACACCTACGCCGAGCAAGCGCCGACGTTTGACGGCGTCGTCATTGGCGGGGAAACTGCTGCGGGTTACGAGCACGCCAGCCAGGAGTACGGCGAAGCGTGGAAGCGGGAGGGGCGGCACGAATCGCCGGTGGGCAACGTCCGCAAGTGTCACTTCTGCCTGCACCGCGTCAAGGACGGCATCCTGCCTGCCTGCACCACCACCTGCATCGGGCGCGCCACCTACTTTGGCGACGCCAACGACCCCGATTCGCTGGTGACGGAACTCATCAACAAACCCAACGTGGTTCGGCTCAAGGAAGAACTTGGCACCGAGCCGCGTGTGTATTACATCGTGTAGGAGGCGGAGATGTTGAAGAAACTTTCTTACGCGGTCGGCGCGCTTGCCCTGCTGTTCGGTCTGTGGGGCGTTTATATCCGCCTGTTCGAGGGCGAGCAAAGCGCCAATTATGGCTCCTACATCAGTTGGGGGCTGTGGGTAGCCATGTATCTGTTTTTGGCGGGTCTGGCGGCAGGCGCCTATATGTTTGCTGCGTTCGACTATCTGTTCAACGTGCCGCAGTTCAAAGGCACGGGCAAGACCATGTTGTGGGCGGCGCTCGTCACCCTGCCGGCGGGTCTCGCCTCGATTGGCATGGACTTGGGTCACATGGAACGCATCTGGAAGGTTTACCTCCAGCCGAACTTTACTTCCTTCCTCGCGCTGATGGTTTGGGGCTACACCCTCTTCCTGATTTTGATTGTGCTCTCGCTCTACTTTGCCTTTACCGCCCCTGAAAAGAAAGCCATGAAAGCCGTGATGTGGATCGGCTTCGTGGTCTCCATTTTGGTGGCAGGCGGCGTGGGCTTTTTGTTGGGCGGCAACGCAGCGCGCCTGTACTGGCACGTGGGTCTGCTCCCCGTGCAGTTCCCGGTCTTTGCCATCGCTTCGGGCACGGCGCTGATGCTCCTGCTGGTTGGCTGGTTCATGCCCGACCTCGAAGAGAAACAACGCGGCGACCTGCTCTGGCTGCTCGCCATCATCTCGATTGCGACCAGCGTTGCCAAACTGTATTTCCTGGTTGCCGATTACACCCAATCGCTTTACGGCGGCGTGACCGATAACCTGATCGCCGTCAACTATGTGCTGAACGGACCTCATGCCTTCATGTTCTGGGGCGTGCAAATCGTCCTCGGTCTGCTCATCCCGGTCCTCGTGCTGGCGCAGCCCAAACTGGCGAAGAACGGATCTGTCGCCGGGCTGATGGGCGTCTTCCTGCTCATCGGCTATGCCGCTGCCCGCATCCTGATTGTGGTGCCGGGGCAGGTGGCGGAGATGATGCCCGGTCAGGCGGCGGCGTTCCACGGTCCGAAACTGACGCTCGACTATACCCCCAGCCTGATGGAGTGGTCGGTCACATCCGCTGTGATGGGCTTCGCCCTGCTCGGCATTCTGGTTGGTATAGATTATCTGCTCGTTAAACTGAGCCGCTCTACGGAGGTGAAGAAATGAGCACCAAACAAGATAAATCCCTGTCGCGGCGCGACTTCCTGAAATTGGCAAGCGTCACCGGCGGCGCGGCGGCTTTCCTCGGCAGTATTCCCGCCGGGCGTGAAGCCCTTGCCCGCACCATGAACGCTACTAACGGACAGTTTTTTGAAGCCAAGCCCGAAAATCAACTTTACACCGTCTGCCTGCAATGCAACACCGGCTGCGGCATCAAGGTTAAACTGCTGGATGGTCTCGCCGCCAAAATTGACGGTAACCCGTATTCCCCCTGGACGCTTTGGCCCCACCCCGCCTACGACACCCCCGTCAAGGACATGGCGACCATCGAAGGCGCCATCTGCCCGAAGGGGCAGGCGGGCATCCAAACCGCCTATGACCCGTACCGCATCCTCAGCGTGCTGAAGCGCAAGCCCGGCACCAAGCGCGGCGAAAATCAATGGATCACCATCCCCTTCGAGCAAGCCATCGAAGAGATCGTCGAAGGCGGCGACCTGTTCGGCGAGGGGCATGTGGACGGTCTGCGCGCCGTCCGCGCCCTGACCGACCCCGAAGTAGCCAAGGAAATGGCTGCCGAAGTGACCAAGATTTGGGACGAGAAAGACCCCGATAAGAAGAAGGCGCTCGTCAAGGAATTCCAAACCAAGTTCAAAGACCATCTCGACGCGCTGATTGACCCCGAACACCCCGACCTGGGTCCCAAGAACAATCAGTTCATGTTCGTGTGGGGACGCATGAAGGGCGGGCGCGAAGATGTGATTGACCGCTTCATGAAAGAGGGCTACGGCTCGGTCAACATGAACGGGCATACCACCATCTGCCAGGGGTCGCTCTATTTCACCGGCAAGGCGATGAGCGCCAAATGGAACGAGACCAAAGGTTCCTTTGACAGCGGCGACAAGTTCTACTGGCAGGTGGATACCGCCAACAGCGAATTCGTCATCTACGCTGGCACGAACCTGTTCGACGCCAACTACGGACCCCCGCAGCGCGTTCCCAAAGCCACCGACGCCATCGTCAACGGACGCAAGTTCGCGGTGGTGGACCCGCGCCTATCCAAACTGGCTGCCAAAGCCTGGAAGTGGGTTCCCATCAAACCCGGCGGCGATTCCGCCTTCGCGCTCGGCATGATCCGCTGGATGCTCGAAAATGAAAAGTACAACGCGGCGTATTTGGCGATTGCCAACGTCGCGGCGCAGGTTGCGGCGGGCGAACCGAACTACACCAACGCCTCCTGGCTGGTCAAAATCAAAGACGGCGTCCCCGGCAAACATCTGCGCGCCAGCGAACTGGGCTTGCTGACCAAGCAGACCGTTCAGAAAGACGGCAAAGATGTGACCGTCTATGTGGATGCGAACGGCGTGGAATATCCCGGCGATACGCCGGTGGCGCTGGTCGGCGGCGTGCCGACCCCCATCAACGTCCTGAATCCCGAAGCGGCGCCCGTCGTCGGCGACCTGTTCATTAATCAGAAAGTCGGCGACTTCGATGTCAAGGATGGAATGCAAATCCTGCTCGAATCGGCGCAGGAACACACCCTCGCCGAGTGGGCGGAGATTGCGGGCGTGAGCGAGAACGATATTCTCGAACTCGTCACCGAATTCACCTCCCACGGACGCAAAGCCGCTGTGGATATTCACCGTGGTCCTTCGCAGCACACCAACGGCTTCTACAACAACAACGCTTGGTACATCGTCAACCTGCTCATCGGCAACTTCGACTACGCTGGCGGCAGCATCAAAGCCAGCACCTACAACCGCAAAGGTGAAAAGAAAGGACAGCCCTTCCCGGTGACCAAGATGTTCGGCGAGGAAGAAATGCACGCCTTCGGCTTGGATATGCTGCGCACCAAGACCACCTACGAGAAGTCCACGCTCTTCGACGGGACGTATCCGACCAGGCGCCCGTGGTTCCCGATTGCCACCGACATCTACCAGGAAGACATCCCCTCCATCGGCGACGCCTACCCCTACCCCATCAAGATTTTGATGACCTACATGGCAGGCTTGCCCTACACCCTGCCCGGTGGTCAAAAGGTCATCGAGATTTTGGCAGACACCAAAAAGATTCCGCTCTTCATCGCCAGCGACATTTTGATTGGCGAGACCAGCATGTACGCCGACTACATCTTCCCCGACCTCTCGTTCCTCGAACGCTGGGAGTTTCACGGCTCGCACCCCTCCGTGCCGTGGAAGGTGGAAAACGTGCGTCAGCCCGTCATCAGCATTCCCGGCTGGCAGACAGTCAAGGTGTGGGGAGAAGAAATCGCTATGTCTTGGGAAGCCCTGCTGCTGGCGATTGCCGAGAAGTTGGAACTGCCCGGCTTCGGTCCGAACGGCTTCGGCGAGGGCATGCCCTACATCCGCCCCGAAGATTTCTATCTAAAGCAGGTGGCAGACATCGCCTTTGGCGAGAAGGAAGACGGCTCCGATTCCGTCCCCGAAGCGGACGACGAAGAACTCCGCATCTTCCTGGACGCGAGGCGGCATCTGCCCAAGAGCGTCTTCGACCCCGACAAGTGGAAAGCCGCCCTCGGCAATGACGAAAGCCTGTGGCGCAAAGTCATCTATGTTCTCAACCGCGGCGGTCGTTACCAAGCCTTTGAAAAAGCCTACAAGGGCGCGCAGGTGGCGAACAAGTATGGGCGGCTGATCAACCTGTATCAGGAAAAGACCGCGACCCTCATCAACACGATGACCGGCAAACCGTTCGCGGGCTACACCAAATACATCCCGGCGGGGCTGTCGTCCACCGGCGAAGAAATTCCGCACGAGGGCTACGACCTGCAGATGATTACCTTCAAGCCCATGCCCATCGCCAAATCGCGCGGCATCAGCAACTACTGGGCGCTCTCCGTCATGCCCGAAGGCTACCTGCTCATCAACTCGCAGGATGCCGCCAAATTGGGCATCCGCGACGGCGACAAGGTGCGCATCTCCTCTGCCAGCAACCCCGAAGGCGCATACAACCTGCAAAACGGGAAGAAACACCCCATCGAAGGCAAAGCCAAAGTGACCGAAGGCATCCGCCCCGGCGTGGTGGCGTTCCCCTTCAGTTTCGGTCACTGGTCGAGCGGCGCGCAGGACGTGGAAATTGACGGCAAACTCATCCAAGGCGACGCCCGCCGCGCCGTTCCGCTGATGGCAAACGGCGCCATGCAGCTTGACCCCGTGCTCGGCAACACCGGTCTCAGCGACCTGGCTGGCGGCTCGGCAGTGTTCTACGACAGCATGGTGAAGGTGGAGAAGGTGTAATTCGCCCTCACCCCCGTCCCCTCTCCCATGGGGAGAGGGGTGTAGTAAACGCGAGACTTCCGAGGTCTGTGAGGCTTCGGAAGTCTCGTGTTGGGGGGTGTATGTTGTAGTCTATCCATCAAGGTATAATCAGATTGCTTCCCAATCTATCTTCTAAAGTATAATCAACAGAGACAAGGGAAAATCCTATGACTCTTGCAAAAATCAATCCCGCTATGCTCCGCTGGGCGCGGGAACGCGCCGGATTATCCCTGCCTGATGCCGCTCAAAAAATGGGCTTGAAAGATAAGCCGGAACGCCTGCATGCTTGGGAACAGGGGGATAAATTGCCCACCTTTCGGCAAGCGCAGGAAATTGCGCAAGCGCTTCATATTCCTTTTGGGTATCTCTTTCTTTCCAGCCCACCGCAAACTATTCCACCGGTCGCCGATTTTCGCTCGCTTCCCGAAGTTGCGCAAGGGAAATTCAGTTCCGAGTTAGAGGATGTTCTCAACGATGCCTTCCGCAAGCGCGATTGGCTGCGTGAGCGGCGGCTTCAGGAAGGAAGCAGTCCGCTCTCCTTTGTTGGGCGTTTCTCTCCCGACACTTCCTACCATGTCATTTGCGAGGATATTCGGCGGACGCTTGAGTTGCCTATTCCCACCGCGCGAGATGCTAAGTCTTGGGATGAACATTTGCGCTTTCTCGTCCAGCAAGCCGAGAAAGCCGGGATTCTTGTTTTGCAAAGCGGGTATGTGGGTAGTAATACGCACCGCACCCTCTCTGTAAAAGAGTTTCGCGGCTTTGCGCTTTCCGACCCTTATGCGCCGTTGATTTTTTTGAACGCCAAAGATTCCATCAATGGACGCATTTTCACGCTTGCCCATGAATTAGGTCACTTGTGGACGGGGACCAGCGGCATTTCTAATCCAGAAGCCGAAATACGAAAAAAAGAGCAATTGGAGATTGAACGACTGTGCAACCGGGTTGCTGCCGAATTGCTGGCACCGGCGCAGGTTTTCCAAGAACGATGGCAGACGCAAGATTATCGAGAACTTGCCAAAGAATTTCGCGTCAGTACGCTTGTCGTTCTCATTCGTGGCTATGAACTGGGTTTGCTGCCGTTTCAGGAATTTCAAACGCTTTATGTAGAAGCCGAACAGGAGATACAAGCAGCAAGCGAGCAGGAAGCACGTTCGTCCGGCGGCGATTTCTATCGAACCTTCCAATCTCGAAACGGGCGCTTATTCCTGAACGAAGCGGCGCAAGCCTTGCGGGAAGGAACGCTTTTATATAAAGATGCTGCCCGGTTGTTGAATGCCAGTCCAAAAACGCTGGAAAACGCCCTGCAAACCTTCTAGGGGGAAAATGCATTATTGTCTGGACGCCAATGTGTACATCGAAGCCCATCGCCGGTATTACGCTTTTGATATTGCCCCCGGCTTTTGGGATGGGCTGATTCGCCTGGCAGAACAGCAGATTATTTGCAGTCCATCGCTGGTGTATCAGGAAATCATGCAAGCCGATTATGAAGACAAATTAGCGAGGTGGGCAAAAGTGAATCGCGATAGCATATTTGTAGAAATAGATGATACGACACAAGACGCCTACCAGGAAATTGCCGATTTGACAAGCCGTCTCTACGAGCCGCAGCATGTACAGGCATTTCTTGCGGGCGCAGACCCATGGGTGATTGCCTACGCCAAGGCGCATCAATTGTCAGTTGTAACAATGGAGTCTTGGAAGAACGAATCTGAAACTCAAGGCAGAAAAAAATCGGCGGGAAGATTCATATCCCGAATATCTGCAAACGTTTTGATGTGCCTTACCAGGACACTTTTGCCTTGTTGCGAGAGCAGAAAATTATCTTGCATTAATAATCTTCGCCAGCCGCTTGCTGCGCAAGGAGATGTTCTCTCTGCCCGTGATTGCGGACCTGCGCCAGAGCGCCGTGGCATGAAGCAAAATAGACTTCCGAAGCCTCAAAGACTTCGGAAGTCTCGCGTTTGTGAAGGGGCATATGACTTTGACGAATGATACGCGCATGCTCCGTTCATCATAGTTCCACATGTAGATGGTAGCCTTCTCGCGAGTATTCTTTCTAAGATTTGCAACTTTTGTACTCGCGTATACATCTAACAAAAAACATGGAGACAAAATGAGCCATACGACTGTGGCGGTTTTGTCCATAATTTCCTACAAAAGGATGGCGCTGTATGAAGAATCTTTTGTTACTGCCTGTACGGTTCTGCGCATCTATTCTTTACAAAATAGCCGACCTGTTCCTCTCTGCCATGAAACTGAGCGCCATGAATTGGCTGAAAATTGGGCGCCGGGCTGCTGATTCTGGGTTGGAAGTGGCTCAAACCGCTCATACCCATATCGCAGAGTTGACGCATAAAAACAGTGAACCAACACAGAAATAATCTGGCCTGGCTGCGTCTTCAAGAATGGTATAAAAAAATCATCTCCTGGGGCTACGCCTTTGGGGATGATGAATTGTTACGCCTTAACAAAGCGCTCATATCCGGGGCGGCGGTATTGTTTATTCCTGCCGGATTGCTCTGGAGCGCCGCCTATTTTTGGCTGGAGCTGCAGGAAGCCAGCTGGATACCCCTCCTTGGCACGATATTGCTTGCTTTGGGGTTGGTTTATTACATCCGCGCCAAAGACTATGAAACGTTTCGCACTTATGCGCTGGCTCAAACGCTGTTCCTTCCCGTTTTGTTAAACATGGTTTTGGGGGGATTTGTCAATTCGGGGCTGGTCATTCTCTGGTCGGCGCTTGCTCCTTTTGCTTCGATGGTATTAGAGACCCCTAAACGCGCTTTCCGCTGGTTTGTAGCGTTTTTGGTTTTGCTGGCGTTCAGCGGTCTGGTTCAACCTGTTTTTCCGTTCCAGCATCCGCTGCCCGAATCCCTTTTGCGGTTATCTTTCATCATGAACTTGGGAAGCGCCTTTATAATTACCTTTGTGACCGCCGCATATTTTACCTGGCAGAAGGAAATCTACCGCCAGCGCGCTGAACGGCTTCTGTTAAATATTTTGCCCGCCAGCATTGCAGAGCGGCTAAAAATCGCTCCCCGCCAAATTGTAGATTCGTACCCTTCGGTGAGCGTTCTGTTTGTAGACATCGTAAATTTTACCTCTCTGGCTGCTGAAATGCCGCCCGAAGAACTGGTCAACATGCTGAACAAAGTGTTCAACGCCTTCGACCGCATTACCGGAAAATACAACCTGGAAAAAATTAAAACCATTGGCGACGCCTATATGGTTGCGGCAGGCGTGCCTGTTCGCCGCCCTGACCATGCCCGTCTTCTAGCGCTGGCAGCCCTGGAAATGCGCGACTATGTCAAAGAGCACAACTTCCAAAATCGTAAGTTGCAGTTCCGCTTTGGAGCCGCTGCAGGGCCAGTCGTGGCTGGCGTCATCGGCAAAGAAAAATTTAGTTATGATTTATGGGGAGATACGGTCAACCTGGCAAGCCGCTTGGAAAGTTACGGTCAGCCTGGAAAAATTCACATCTCACGCAGCCTATATGAGGCGCTCAAAGACGAGTTCGTATGCGCTCGCCATGGACTCATCAGCGTCAAAGGCAAAGGCAAAATAGAAACCTTTTGGTTGATGGGGAAGCGCTAGCAGGCCTGGTTCATCCAAAATCATGGCGCAGCCAGGATTTGCAGGTGCGGATAACGCTGCATCAAAAAACGAAGGAAAGCATTGGGGGTTGGCCCGAGCGGCAAGTCTTCCAGCCAGGCGGCTTTTAGAGAGCGGCGCAATTCTGGAATTTCGCGGACGGGGAGAAGGCGCAGCCTTCCCCGCGTTTCTTCCTCGCGCACAAAACAGGCGGGCATGAGCGAAACGCCCAGTCCCTGAACGATGGCGCGTTGAATGGCGTAAGGGTTATCGAATTCTGCCACAATATTGGGTTTCAAACCAAAGTGAGCAAACAACTCCATCTCCCAGATGCGCGTGTGGCTCTTGCCCTCCCTGGAAAGATAAGGCGCTTTCGCTAATTCCTGGATAGAAATACTATCGAGGCTTGCCCAAGGATGAGACGCGCCAACAACCGCCACGATGGATGTTTTGAGCAATTCAGTAGCGCGCAGGCGTTTGGTGTCTTGAATTTCTCCTTCTACAAAGGCTATATCAATTTGCTTTTCTAACAGGGATTGTTCCAGAATAGGCGTGGTGTTGGTCTGGACAATCACCTTGATAAACGGATATTGTTCGTGGAAACCGCTTAACCAGTCTGGCAGCAGCATAGACGCTGCAGTAGGCGTTGCGCCAAGCATCAGTTTTCCATCTTTCAGATTTTTGACGTCGCTCAGGGCGTTTTCGGCTGCGGAAATCGTCCAGACGATATCTCGAGCGTAGCGCAGTAAGATTTCACCCGCTCTTGTCAGGCTAACCCCCTGCGGATGACGCGAAAAAAGCGTTACGCCCAAAGTGGCTTCTAAATCGTGAATATGCTGGCTGACCGCCGCCTGAGTCATAAACAGGCGTTCGGCGGCGCGGCTGATTTTCCCTTCTTGTGCAACTGCCAAAAATACTTCCAACTTGTGCAGGCTTAGCATGGGTATAACCTTTTACTTATGGCTGACATAAGAAAAGCATCCTTGTTGAGGTGTTGTTACAGCCGTAAACTCAGTAGATCCAAAATTCATGGGCGTGGAGCAGCAACGGCCACAATCTCGTTGACCGCAACGTAGTGTTGCTCTAACGCACGACGTAGGAACTTGGCGAAGCGCGTGAGCTGAAAACGCTTCGTGTCCAGCCAACGCCGACCACGCCGGGGCATCTGGGTA
>DAOTVO010000002.1:0-4102 GCA_034436335.1 Anaerolineales bacterium
CCCAGACACACAAACTTTGACTCGCGAAATCGCTGCCTGGGAAACGGCTCGAAACTCGCAACACACTGCCATCGACTGGCAATTTAACATGGACAATGCTCGCACCAAGCTCAAACGCCTCTATCCCAACTTATCAATATTAGATTGATAAGGTACTAGTTGCTGGTTGGCTAGTTGGCTAGTTGCTGGTTAACTAGTTGCTGGTTGCTGGTTGGCTAGTTGGCTGGTTGGGGTTGGGGGTTGTTTTTGGAGAAAAGATTTGATAGAGTGGTAGTATGAGGAGGATTTTTTGGGGAGCAGTTTTGATTTTGGCGATTTTTTTGCTTTTTAAAAAAGATACGCTGGCGCTAGCCTGCTCAGGCACTGGTTATACTTGCCGAAAATATGATTGCGCTATAGGTGAGATAGAAGATCAAACAAAAACGTGCCCTTATCGTTATGTATGTTGTTATCGCTATCCGACCAGCACTCCAGCACCGACCAAGACACCAACGCCAAAACCAACTGATACGCCAGTACCTAGTCCAACGCGTCATCCTGCTTGTAATCCAAATGGGAGTTGTATTCAGTGGGTTTGTGGAAATTCGACTTACAATGGAGTTTGCGTCAGGTCAGCGGGGGTAAAAAAAGATGTACCAGGATCAACAAACGGTTGTTTTCCCCCAGGCTGCCAAAGTCCAAATAATGCAGCGGTGTATGATATGTGTATGGAAGATAACAATATAATCGCCGACTGTTCTAATCCTGAAAAAAACGGTGGCGGGATTGGCTGGTATTGCGGTTATAGCACGCAGTGTGTGTCATCGAGTTGCAAGGTGGATGATCAAAATTGCATTGCGGTCAATGATCCTTATGGGCCAAGCGGAAGAAGACCGGAATGGCCTCGAATTTGTTCTTCGAGACCAGACGAAACCACCTGGCAGGAGGGGCACCACTCGGCATCGAATTCAACGAACATGCGCTGCCCCAGGGCGGCCGCCTTCGGCGCTTCGGCGCGCAGTAGGTCGCTCAGGCCGCCGTCGCGGGGGAGAGAGGCACGAGAGTCAGACTTGTTTTGCTGTCCGGCATCGTTGAGCTGACCTGCGGGGAAGATGAGAGCGAGGGGAAAGCCGTAGGCGAGGAAAGGGTCAAGGTGGCATCGAGCAGGTGCAGGCCAGCAGCAGGCCACCGATGAGCAGGAGAAGATTTTTCTTCATGGGTGAATCTGCTCGGCTCCCGGGACGCGCACCGGGATAAGTTTCCCCACCACTGGACGATAGCACTGACTGGCCCGGCAGGCCATATAGGTGACCGAAACCTGCTCATCGAACCAGCCTGTTCCCTGCGGCAGGATGACCGGCAGGCGCAGCGTGACCGGCCCTTCTGGATACACCAGCAATCCTTCCGAACTGTCATCCTGCAGCGCGGCGAGGGACTCGGTCAACGCCCCGGCCGCTTCCAGCCGCGAGCCGGGGACGAGTTCCAGCAGCGTCGGGCGGCCCAGACCGTCCACGCCGCCGCGGGGGATGTCCATGCTGTAGAGGTGATAACCGTCTTCGGGCGTGAAGGCGGCCGCCAGCCAGGTTCCTCCCGCCTCGTCCACTTCGAGGGCGATCTCGACCGTGACTCTGTTCTCGCTGAAGGAGGCGAGGGGGTAGGCCGCAGCAGGCGTCGGGTCCGGGGGCGGGGCGCAGGCGGCGAGGAGCAGGATGAGCAGGGCCGCGCGGAGGAGGCGGGTCATACGTCGAAGTAGAGGCTCATTTCGTAGGGGTGCGGGCGGTTGCGGACGGCGAAATATTCCTGATTGCGTTTGTAGTCCACCCACTGGTGGATGAGTTCCTCGCTGAAGACGCCGCCGGCGGTCAGGAAGTCGTGATCCGCCTCGAGGGCGCGCAGGGCTTCGTTGAGCGAGGAAGGCAGGGCCTTAATCGCCGCGCGCTGTTCATCGTTCCAGGCAAAGATGTTTTGGTCAATGGGGCCGAAGCCGTTTTCGGTGGGGTCAATTTTGTTGCGGATGCCGTCGAGACCGGCCATGAGCATGGCGGCCAGCATGAGGTAGACGTTGCCGGTGGCATCAGGCGGACGGAATTCCAGGCGGGCGGTATCGGGCTGGTTGGCGTACTTGGGGATGCGCACCGCCGCGCTGCGGTTGCCGAGCGAGAAAAAGGCGTTGACCGGCGCTTCGTAGCCGGGGACGAGGCGGCGGTAGGAATTGGTGCTGGGGTTGGTGATGGCGAGCAGCGCTGCGCCATGATAGAGCAGGCCGCCGATGTAGTAGAGGGCTTCCTGCGAGAGGCAGCCGTAGCCTTTGGCATCGTAGAAGACGTTCTGGCCGTTCTTGAACAGGTGCTGGTGGAAGTGCATGCCTGAACCGGCCTCGCCGTAGAGCGGCTTAGGCATGAAGGTGGCCGTCTGCCCGTGAGCGTGAGCGGTCATTTTGGTAACGTACTTGATGATCATTGTGGCGTCGCCGGCGGCCATGAGGCCCATCATGGGGGTTTCGATTTCGCACTGACCGGGCCCGCCGACCTCGTGGTGGTGATATTTGACCGGCACGCCCATCTTCTCGAGGTGGCTGGTAATTTCGGTGCGCAGTTTGTAGAGGGCGTCTTTGGGCGGGATGGCGTGGTAGCCGCCGTGAGCGGGGATGTAGTGTCCGTGCCCGCCCTGGGAGGAGTTCCAGTCGGCTTCGGCGCTGAAGATTTCGTAGTAGGCGCGGTTGATGCCGTACTCGTAGGCGACGCGGTCGAAGATGTAGAATTCGAATTCCGGCCCCCAGCGGCTCTCGTCGGCGATGCCGGTGGATTTCATGTATTCTTCGGCGCGCAGGGCAATGTTGCGCGGGTCGTTCTGGAAGATGGCGTGGGTATCGGCTTCCAGGGTGGCGCAGATAAAGGAGAGGGTGGAGGTGTCCCAGAAGGGGTCTTTGAAGGCTGTTTTCAGGTCCGGGACGAGGACCATATCGCCGGCTTTGACAGATTTCAGGCCGACGGCGGAGCCGTCGAAGCCGATGCCCTTCTGCATGATGCCCGGCTCGAACTGGCTGGCAGGGATGGTCAGGTGATGCCAGCGCCCCCACAGGTCACAGAACTTCAGGTCAATCATTTCGATGCCGTAGTCGCGAACATATCGTTGGGCTTGCTCAAAAGTTTCGAACATACTGCCTCCCAGTGGTGTCAGGTGGTTCATTTGTAACACAGTTTCAGAGGATTCGGAAAGTGCCTTACTTCCTGTGATAGGGCGTTTTCTTTCCTCGCCTCGCTGTCCGCCAGCAGGAATAGCCATAATTGGCTATTATGTGGGGAAACTTACGGAGATAAAATTGCTGAAACATGCTATACTGACAAAAAAACAGCAACTTTGTGATTTATCTGAAGCCATGCAAACCGACTGGATGTATACTCCTTACGCGATTGTTCTGCACATTACTGCGCTGGCGGCTTTGGGAATAGCAATTTTCCTAGTGACGCGCCGCGACATGACAGGAGCCGATATATTTTTGCTGATGATGGCGGCGGTTTCGTTTTGGGCGTTTACTGCCGGCAATGAGGCAGCCTCGGTATCCCTTTCGAGCAAGATTTTTTGGGCAAAGATAGAGTATCTGGGGGCGGTTTTCACTCCCACGCTATTCTTTTTGTTCACCATCGAATACCGACAGATGAAGCGCTTCCTGGCGCCGCGTTACCTGATTTTGTATGCTATCGTTCCGCTGATTGCGCTCGCAATGGTGATGACCAACGATGCGCATCATCTCATCTGGACAGGGTTTTTGCCCGGGCCGGCCGGCACTAATTCATACATCTACCAGCATGGGCCGGGCTTTTTCGGTATCGTTATCTACGATTACTTACTGGTCTTTGTATCGCTGGGCATTCTCATCCAGGCCTGGTTTCGGGAACAGCCCCCCTATCGCCAGCAAATTGGGAGCATTATTATCGGCGCGTTTTGCCCGATTCTGTGCAGTCTCAGTAGATCCAAATTTGCCTTGAGCGCGTCGCCCAATTGAGGATTTGGCGGGCTTGCTCTAACCTTGTATGATTGTTAGCGTCAACCAACAATCCAAGGAGAGCAAGCCCATGTCCCATGTTACACCGAAACTCAGCGATCAGAAAGTCCTGAATGA
>DAOTVO010000003.1:0-82546 GCA_034436335.1 Anaerolineales bacterium
TACCGACCTGCCCCGCGACCCCGCTATCCGGTGGTTTTCAAGTCCAAAATCGCGCCAAAACCATCCGCTGCGCCTGCATAACTGGTATTTGCTTTTCTTGTTAAGGCTCAGATCGTTTCGCACGCGAAGCGTGCGCTATTCTGCTACTCTAAACTCAAGTTAACCTCATTGCCTGTATAATGAAAATTACTAAAAAATCGGCTCTTTCAAATTCAGAAAGGAGAATGCTATGACTCGTAACAAGATTTTATTGATTTTCGTTAACTAAAAGGAACAATTACAATTCCAGTCCAGCATATTGGAAGAACGAGCGAATCAGCTGCGTCTGCGCACACGTGTTCTCTAGCGAAACCGTGACGGCGCGGTGCAAGTCGTCCACATCCTCAGGAATGAAATTGGCCAGGTCCCCATACTTGCTGTGATTCCATACCATCTCCACCGGATTCAACTCGGGAGCGTAGGCCGGCAACCATTCCACTTCAAACCAATCCGCATGTGCTTCGCGGAGTAATCGCACCGCCTTGCGATGAGCGCTGTAGCGATCCAGCACCAGGATGAATTTGCGCCGCAGACGCTGATGCAACAAGGTAATGAACTCGCCTACTCGTTCAAAGTTAATGTTTCGATGATGAACTCGAAAGTAGAGTCCCAGGCGGCGGCGTACAGGCGATACGCTGATCGCTGTGATCGCCGACAGACGGTCGTGACGATCCCAACTGTACTGGATTGGTGTCTCTCCTTTGGGAGCCCACGTGCGACGCACAACGGGTTGGAGCATATAGCCGCTCTCGTCTATCAGCACGATAGGCTGGCCATGGTCGCGGGACTTTTTTTTACCTTTGCCCAGCCCTCGATGCGCCATGCGGCAATGGCTTCCTCATCCCGCTCCCGCGCCCGGCGCTCCGGCTTCTGGGCGCTCCAACCCATAGCGGTGAGAATATGCCAGACGTACCGCGGATGGTATCGCACCCCAAACTCCCGCTCGATCACCAGCGCGACCCGCTCCAAAGTCCACAGATCGGTCGGGAAACCGGCCGCTTGTGCGCCTTGCAGCAGGATGTCTTCCAGTTCCTTCTTCTGCTTGGCGGTCAGCTTGGGCAGACGCCCTGGATGGGGCTTGGCACGCAGGGCCTCCAATCCCCCCTCTTCCAGCTCCTTCTTCCAGCGAGAAACCGTAGAGGGAGAAGCACCGGTGAGACGACTCACCTCGCGCACGCCCCTGCCCTCCTGCAACATCTTGCCGCCGATCATACGGCGCATTTCCAATGCTTCTGCACTACCTTTGGGTCTCATACTGCATATCTTACTAGGAAAATGTTCCTATGGCAATACGAAAATCAATAATTGGTGTGGCCATTCTGGTTCTGCTGGCTTCCGTGCTGGCCTGCACCACTGGCAGCGGCGGGGGCGGCGCGAGCGAACCTATGCCCGGCCTGGCCGGCAAGTGGCGCGATAACTACGAGGACACTGTCCACACCATCGAATGGACAGGCTCGACCTACCGGGTGGTTTCCTCGGTCAATGATACGCGCGGCGCCTACAAAATCACAAGCGAGGACTGGAACGGCAGCACTTTCACCTTCGTGTACAGCGTGCCAGACGGAGCGGATGTCACCATTGAGTGCGTACGCGTGCGCGGTGACGAACTGGACGTCAACTGGTGGAGCACCAACGGCAATTCCGGCCAGGATGTCTTCACCCGCGAGCCGTAAACAAACCATCCAATTAAGCGAGAGGACCTCCGGCGAATTTGGCCGGAGGTCCTCTTAAAATATCGGGGGCAGAAAGCCGGGCGGCAAATTTTGGCAGTATAATCCAGTTCATGGGCACATCCAAGAAAAAAAGCCGTAAACGTTCTTCTCCTCTTACAGCCTTGTTCATCCCGATAGCCTTCCTCGCCGGCCTCGGCTGCGGCTACTTTTTATGGGGAAACCGCGCGACTTCCGGCGCAGTCAGCCCGGTCTCGCGGGATGACCCTTCCATCGGCCCGGCGAAAGCCGTAGTAACGATTGTCGAATTCAGCGACTATCAATGCCCTTACTGCAAACGCTGGCACGACGAAGTGCTTCCGCTCATTCTGGCCGAGTATGGAGACCTGGTCCGTTACATTTACCGGGACTTTCCTCTCCAGGGTCACGCGGAAGCCCAGCCGGCCGCTGAGGCGGCCAATTGCGCCGGCGACCAGGGTGCCTACTGGGAATTCCATGATGCCATTTTCAGCAACCGGTATGGCTACGGGCGCTCGGCGTATGTGCAATATGCGCGCGACCTGGGGCTGGACATCGAGGCATTCAACGAGTGCTTGAACAGCCGCAAATTTCAGGATGAAGTCACTTCCGATTTTCGGGATGGGATTCGTCTGGGCGTCAATTCCACGCCTACCTTCTTTGTCAACAACACACAAGTGGTTGGGGCGCAGCCTTTCGAGGCCTTCAAGCAAGTCATCGAAGCCGAATTGGCTCTAGCAAATAAATAAATATCAAAACAAGACAAGAGGAAGTTATGAAAAAATTCATCGCCGTTGCAGGCAATATCGGCGTAGGCAAATCTACGCTGGTGGAAATGTTGTGCAAAAAAATGGGCTGGACGCCTTTTTTCGAGCCGGTTGCCGAAAACCCCTATCTGGCAGATTTCTACCGCGATATGCAGGCCTGGGCTTTCCAATCCCAGATTTTCTTCCTGACCCACCGCCTGCGGGCGCATCATCAATTGTCGCAATATCCCTCCTCGGTCATTCAGGACCGGTCTGTTTATGAAGACGCCGAAATCTTTGCCCATAATCTGTTTCTGCAGGGACATATCCGCCCGCGCGATTATCAGACCTATCGGGAACTCTATTTGACCATGATTGAATTCCTGCCGCCGCCCGACCTGGTGATTTACCTGCGCGCTTCTGTCCCAACGCTGATACAACGAATTGGGAAACGCGGCCGCGACTACGAGCGCACCATCCCCGCCGATTATCTGGCCAGTTTGAATAATCTCTACGAAACGTGGATTGCCAACTTCACCCTCTGCCCAGTACTGACCGTGCCGGCCGATGACATTGACTATGTAGCCCACTCCGGGCATCTTGCCCTGATTGCTCAAAAAGTCGAAGAGAAATTGACCGACAAGGAGGAAGTAGTCTTCGACCCCGAAGAGGTGGCTAAAGCCGCCTTCGATTGACCCTGCATCACCTTCGATAAAAAGAACGGGCGCCGAATGGGCGTCTGTTCTTTTCTTTCAGGGAAGTGGTTATTTTGTGGATCGCTATCTTTTCACCACAGAGAACACGGGGTTCGCAGAGAGAAAAGCAGAAAACTCTATGTTCTCTGTGTGTGCTCCGTGGTAAAACTCGCAGATTGGTCCACGATGTTAACCACGTGCTCTGTGCAAACACACAGGGCGTTGTGTCACTGCCTTTGGCGGCTCGCAATGACGGGCGAATCTTGTATTTCCTGAACTTTGCAACAAAGCATTAACCACTCTCCATTTCCAGCAGGTCAGGGATGAATAGTCGCCGTGGCAGTTACCGGCTCTGCCAATTGGCGGCGGAGCAAATCGAGCATTTGCAAGGCAGTCAGGTTGCGTACCTGCATGCCGTACTCCATGCTGCGCGGGATGGTGAAATCGGTGAAGTTGACGAAAGAGACGGACGTCAAATGTTCCGGGTCTCTCATGCCGTAATCCGGCAAAGGTCGAACTGCCAGCCAGAAATTCCAGAGCGGGACTTCGTATTCGAGCGCCAGCCGGGCAATCGCGGCGTTGATGGAGTGATCTCCCTCGCTGTTATCGGCTTTGGTGACCAGGATGGGGACAATGCCCTTGGCAATCGTTTTATCCAGAATCAGGCGCATGTTGCGTTCAAAAAAGCCGGGGTCGCGGTTGACGTAGTAGGCGTCATTTGTGCCAAGAGAGATAAATGCAAAAGCGGGTGTATCCAGCCGGTACTGGCAATCGAGCAGCGTCTCATTCTTCTGGCATTGTTCCGGGTTCCAAAGTGTACTCAACACACCGGAAGTATTCAAACCAGCCCGGGCTGCATAACTTGGACGTCCAAATGAGCCTTTGAAATAGTCTAGTGTCGGCTGAAGGTAGCCATACTCGCCGAGGTTGTACTTGCGGTCGAAGCCGACCAAGAATCCCGGCGCGGCGCTGGCGCAATCGCCGATGCGGGAAAAGACGCGCGGGTTGTTGCCCATTGCCTGCCCGGCGCGGTAAATCTGGCGGACGCGCTCGCTGACCGTATCGGGGATGACCGGCAGCGAGGTCCAGAAATCGGGCGGAAGAGGCGTTGCAGAGGCAGTCGGGGTGATGGTTTCAAGTTTGGCCGGGAGCGGCGTCGCCGTCTCTGTCGAAGAAGCGGCTGTTGGCACAGCCGAGGCAGGCGGCAGTTGCGTTGCCGTCGCCGAGGCGCAGGCGGAGGCAAGGACGGCAAGCAGAAACAAACAGCCGCAAAGCACGGCTGTTCGAAGATACTTACCGCCAAGATGAGGAAAAAGCGCCACTATCTTTTCACCGACCTGGCAATGGCGGCAATGTGTTCGGGCGTCGAGCCGCAACAGCCGCCAACCACCCGCGCCCCTAGCGCTGTGTATTTGACCGCAAACTCGGCCATTTGTTCGGGCGTCACATCGAAAACGGTCGTCTCCCCCTCCATGCGCGGCATACCGGCGTTGGGTTTAATCCACAGCGGGAAGCCCGGCTCGGTTTCTGCATATTCTGCGGCGACTTTTTCCATGTTCTCCAGTGTAGTGCCGCAGTTCGCGCCGACCAGCACTGCGCCCTTTTCTTTGAAATGCTTGATGACCGCCGCCGGTTTGACGCCCATCATCGTCCGCACGCCGCGGTCGTAACTGAACGAGACCACAACCGGCAAGTCGGTGACGGTGCGCGCCGCCTCGAAAGCCGTGTCTGCTTCCTCGATAGCAAAATGGGTCTCGATGACCAGCAGGTCCACGCCGCCCGCCGCCAGGCCGATTGCCTGTTCGCGGTAAGCGTCGAAGGCTTCTTCGGGAGAGAGCGGCCCGTAGGGTTTCAACAGCAGGCCGGTCGGCCCCATCGAACCGGCAACCAGCACATCGGTCCCGAAAGCGGCGGCCTGGCGTGCCAATTCGGCGGCGCGGCGGTTAATTTCCTGGACACGATCGGCATATTTGGAGTCTTTCATTCGCAGGCGCGTGCCTCCGAATGTACAAGTCAAAAGAATATCCGAACCGGCCTCGACAAAGGCCGTTTCCAGTTTCAGAAGCAGGTCGGGCTGGTCGAGGACAAGTTCTTCGGGAGGCGTGCCAGGCTGGAGGCCCATCTTCTGAAGGTTCGTGCCGGTTGCTCCATCGGCAACAAGGACCTTGCCGGCAGAGAGTTTTTCCAGAAATTTGTTCATCTTGTCTCCATAAAATGAAATTGGGCAAACGCCGGGAGGCGGCTCTGCCCAAATTGCTATCGGTGAAATTGTCTGCGCATCTCAGGGAAGCGGCCGCCAAACCGGGTCGAATTCCTCTTCCGGTTCGCTGGTGAGACGGGCGCGGTTTTGCCCGCCGATAGTCATCAGATAAACATGGTATTTGAGGCCATCTTCGGTGCTTTCGAAAGCCACCCAGTACATATCGAGAGAAATGTCCGCATTCGTGGCATAACTTCCGTTGAGGAAGCGGGAAGGGAAGGCTTTGGTGGCGCGCTGGTTGTAATCGAACTGCATCAACCAACCAAGCGCCTGCGGCCCGCGTGTCTCACTGAAGAGAATAGTGCGCCCATCGGAACCCCATACCGGCTGGAAATCGTAATAAGCCGGGTCGTTGAGGATAAGCCGAGTTTTTCCCTGTCCGGCATCGCTCATGACCCAGATTTGCAGGGCGTTGGTCAACTGGCTATGGCCGGTGTAAAGGATTTGCGTCCCGGTGGGAGACCAGGCCGGGTAACGTGACCAATCGGGCAATTTGGGGTCGGTGGATTTTTCAGTCAATGAAGTGATGGTATTCTCGACGAAATCAAACACGTAAATTTGAGGCAAGCCGGTCAGTTTAGAAGTGAACGCAATCCGCTTTCCATCCGGCGACCAAGCCGGCTCGAAACCTCCCAAGGGGATGGGCAACTGAGTCAATCCGCTGCCATCTACATTGATGATGTAAATATTGGAATTGGTATACTCGCTCTGGCGCTTCTGACAAGGTGAAATGAAAACCACTTGCATCCCATCCGGCGACCAGTCGGGCTGGCAAGCGCCATCGGGCATGTTGGTGATTTGTCTCATCTCTGTTCCATCGGAATTAACCAGGAAAATCTGCAAACTGCCGGTGCGCCGGGAAACAATCGCCAGTTGGCCGTAGCCGCCGCCCAGGGGGGTGGGAGTCGGCAGGAGGAGCGTTGCTGTAGGCTCAAGAGGAGTTACATTGGGCGGCAGGGTCTCGGTGTGGGTCGGAACCAAAGTATTCGTGGGAAAAAAGGTGACATTTGGCTCAACTACGACCGTATTCGCAGCGCTCGGTTCCAGTGTAGGCACAGGTGTATCGAGAACAGCAACAAGTGGCGTATCGCTGGCAAAAAAGCCACGCAACGCGCCGGAGACCGGCGTCCAGAACAAAATAAGGGAGAGCAATGCCGTCAGAATGGTCAGGAGGAAGAAGGAGAAAAATATCCAAAATCCCGTACCCGTCCGCCTTCTGACCGGGCGAGATGAAGCAGGCCCGGATGGTCTGGAATTTGGGCGGCTGCCCATGCCCCCACCGCCGGAGGGCGGCGGCGGCTCCGACAAAAACATCGAGTCCTGGGGAGGCGGTTCCACTTTTGCGAAGCCATCCAGACGTTGTGTTTTGACATTCGAGGTCAGAAAAGCCTGTTTGAATTCTTCCGCCGTCTGGAAGCGGTCTTCCGGCCGGATTGCCATCGCTTTTTCGATGGCAGCGGCCAGTTTACGTGAAACCTTTGGATTGCGCTTGCGCAATGGCGTCAGTTCCACATTGTCCATGGCCCGCGCCAGACCGTCTTCCGGGATAACGCCGCACAGCGCCGCGTAAAGCGTCGCGCCGAGTGAGTAGATGTCGGTGCGCGGGTCGGTACGCGCCGTGCCGTATTGTTCGGGCGGGGAATAGCCCGGGGTCATGGCGCGCGCTCCGGTGGTAGTGGCTTGCGAACCCTTGACCAATTTCGCCAGCCCAAAATCCACGAGGTAGATGTGACCATCGGGAGTGATGCGCACGTTCCCCGGCTTGACGTCGCGGTGAATGACTGATGGATTGCGAGTATGCAGGTATTGCAGCGCGTCGCACATGGCCACACCAATGACAATGGCCTCTTCCTCCGAAATAAAGCCATTGCGCTCCATGCGCTGGCGCAAGTCCTCCCCCTCGATGTAATCCATGATGAGATATTGCCCCTGGTCGGGGATGACAAAATGGTCGGTCACCCGCGGCAGGTTGGGATGCCGCAAACTGGCAAGGATGACGGCCTCAAACCGAAATTGCCGGGCGTATTCTTCGGTCGTGAAGAGATTTTCCTTAACCGCCACATCAACGCCGAGATTCTCATCCACAGCCCGATAGACGGATCCCATTCCGCCTTGGCCAAGAATTTCGACAATTCGGTAACGCTTATGAAGCAAACTACCGCGTTCGAGAGTGGTCGCCATAATTCAGGTTTGATTATAACAGACGGTTATCTTGATTGCTATGTTTTGTAATGCAACCGCAAACTCAATGCTTTCGAACCGCCAAATTCAATTTGAGGAAAAGCCAAGGCGCAGCGCCGGTCACCCAGAAGCCAATCAGGGCATAACGCAAATAGCGCAACGACCAGGCAAGCCATGTTTCCCCGTCTGGGAAGATGAAGCGCAGTCCAAAACGAATAATCAGAACGCCGGCCACCCCCAGCAGGTAACGAAGAACGAGTTTCCAGGCCGCGCCGCTCTCTTCAAAACCGCCCCAAAGCCGCATCCAGGCTGCCCCCGCCAGCAGACCAAAGAGCGTCCCCCCCGAGGTCAGAGCGCCTTCGAGGGAGACAGCCTCCCCCGCAAACGTCCGCCAATCAGAGGGCGCCTGCCATTGACCAAGTTTTAACCCGACATACACCGCCGCCGGGAAGGCCAGCAGTGCCAGCGAAGCCAGAAAAGCAAATAGAATTTGCCGGGGAAGACTCTGCCGGGCGGCCCATGCAGAAACCGGCTCCCAGAAACGCAGCGTGAGCCAGAGCAGTAAAATGCCAATCAGCCAGCCGGCCAGCACGTCATGCGGAAAATGCACCCCCAGATACAAACGCGAAATCCCAATCAGGAACATCAAAAAAATCGCCGTCAGCCAGGCCCAATTCTTGCGCAGATGCGCGGCCATCATGCCCCAAATGGCCGCCGCATTTTGCGCATGCCCCGAAGGGATGCCAAAGGAAGTCTCCTCGGCAAAATGAGCAACCTTCGCGCTTATCCAATAAGGCCGCGGCGCATGGAAGAGCATTTTAAAGCCGCTGTTGACCACCCCGCTGGTCATCAAGATAAACGCCACTCTCAGCCCCAGCCCGCTATCCAGACACCAATACAGCAGAGGCAGAACCACCATATAAAATTCCTCTGTACCGAGAAAAGAAAAAATCTGCATGGGAATTATCTGCCATGTCCCCAACGCCTGCAGACCGGCAATGAACTGAATGCCAAAGTCAAAAAGAGTTTGCATGAACCACCTCCTGGAGGAATTGACGTTCAGACGGGAAGTATTGTACACTCAAATTATGAATCCTGCACGGAGACGAGATTGGGACTCCCTCTCCGCCCTGCTGCTGGCGCTTGCCATCCAGACTGCGGCTCAGCGTCTCGTCGCCACAAGGTGGACCTCGAACCTGGGCGCGGCCTCCCTGGCCGCCTTCGCCGGGACAGCGCTCGGACTGGCGCTCGGCTGGAGCCGTTTTCGGCGCGCGCCTGTGGCGCTGTTTTCTCTGCTCTACACCCTTTTCATCGCCCCCTTCCTGCTGGTCAGCGTGCTTTATCCGGATGTGCCCTGGCTGGAGCGGCTGGCTTCTCTCAGCGGCAGGCTCAGACAGGCACTCAGCGTCATCCTTTCCGGCCAGCCGCTCGAGGACGCCATTCTCTTCCAATTCGGCTTCCTCCTGCTCTTCTGGCTGATTGGCCTGTTTTCGGGCTGCGCCTTGACCCGTTTTGCCAGCCCGGGCGGAGCGGTCGTTCCGGCCGGCGCAACCCTGCTCGTTCTGCAACTCTTCGACCCGCACCGCGACCGGGGCGTTCTCTTCATGGCCGTTTACCTGTTCCTCGCCCTGTTTCTGCTGGGACGCATGAACTACGCCAGCCGCCGCGCTGAGTGGAAAAATCGGCGCGTCCTTTCATCGAGCGAGGCGCGCACCGACATCAATGTGACCATCCTGGGAGGGGCTTTTCTGCTGGTGCTGGCCGCCTGGATTGCGCCAATCTCAGAGCGCAGCAACCCATTGTTGAGCGAATGGCGGCAGAATCTCGCCAAACGGTGGGAGGAAAACGCCGGCGTCAGTAACGTCATTGCCGGGCTGGAAACGGCTCAGGAAATCGCAGTCTATCAATTTTACGACCGCAGCATGGCGCTTGGGCTGGAAACCAACACTTCCAACACCGTTCTATTTCGCGTCCAGACCGCCGGCGTAGGCAATCAGAAACGTTATTACTGGCGGGTACGTTCCTATGATGTTTACACCAACGAAGGCTGGGAAACAGGGCCGGTCAATCTGCGCAATATTTCCGCCTCCTCACACTCGCTCAACCTGCCGGGCTACGCAGGGGTAAATGCGGAATTCGAATTCAATGTCGAAGCGGCTGCCATCGGCGCGCTGGTCACCCCGCCGAGGCCCATCTGGGTCAGCCGCCCCGTCACGTTGAATTACTTTCCGGCAGGCGATGCGCTCGAACCGCTGTTCTTCGAGACGCGCGACCCCATCCTGCGCGGCGAAAAATACACCGTCCATGCCATCCTGATAGAACCGACCGAAAAGCAACTGCGCGCCGCTGGCGAGAACTACCCGGACTGGGTGATAGAACGTTACCTGCAACTGCCGCCGGACCTGCCGCCTGCCATCCCGGAACTGGCGCGGCAGGTTGCCGCCGACGCGCCGACACCCTACGACAAAGCGCAAGCCATCACCCGCTACCTGCGCTCTGAAATCACCTATACCACCTCCGTGCCGCCCACCCCCGCCGGGCGCGACACGCTGGCCTGGTTTCTCTTCGACCACAAAGCCGGTTTCTGCAATTACTACGCCACCGCCGAGGTGGTCATGCTGCGCTCGCTGGGCATTCCGGCGCGGCTGGCGGTCGGCTTTGCCGAGGGCATTTTTCAGCCGCCGGGCTGGTACATCGTCCGGGAGAACAACGCGCACGCCTGGCCGGAAGTGTACTTCCCCGGCGTCGGCTGGGTGGAATTCGAACCGACCGCTTCCCAACCGGAACTGACGCGTCCCTCCGGGGAGCCGACCCCACCCCCCGAAGCGGCCAGCAATCTGCCGGTCACGCCCCGCCCCAATGAATCGCCGGAGGTCTCTCCCGCCCAGGAACTCGGCGGGGGCGGCGCAGGCAACGGGTCCGGAAACGCATGGTTCAATTCACTGGGGATGCTGATGGCCTTTTTTGTAACGGTTACCCTGTTGGGCAGTCTGCTGGCCTGGGCGTACATTTCCGGCGTGCTGGAAAGAGGGTACAATCGCCTGCGGACGACCTTCAACGCTCCGGCCCCGATTCTGGCGCGCAACTGGCTGGAAAAGAACTCTCTGCCCGTGCCGTTCTGGCTGGAACGTCAGGCCTGGCTGGCCGGCCTGACGCCGCTGGAACGAGCGTTCATGAGCGTGTACCGCGCCCTGCACCCGCCGCCGAGGCCGGCACTGACTCCCGCTGAAGCCGCGGCGATGCTCGTCGAGCGCCTGCCAGAAGCCGCCGAAGAGACCTGCCTGCTGGCCGCCGAGTACCAGGCCGCCATCTACGGGGCCTCCGCCCCCGACCTGGACAAAGCGCGCCAGGCGGCCCGCTCCCTGCGCCGCAAAGCGCGCCGGGCACGCTGGCAGACGTTGTGGCGCAAAAGGAAAAACTGACCCGCTCTGCAAGCGTTTTGTTTTCTGATTGTTGCGAGGCGATATGGAAAAGTACAGTAAAACAAAGCAACTAACCGAACAGGTTGCCGCTCTCGGCAAGATGGCCGGCCGCATTCGCAGCGACTTGCTCGAACTCCATTTGGCAATTCCTGCTCATATCTACGAGAATCTCTCCAGCCTGGAACGCGCGTTGCAGGAAAGTGGACGTCAGGCGAGTATGCTGGAAAACGAGCGGCAGCACTTGCTCAGTTTGGCGGATGTCAGCCGCCTGGTCAACTCGACGCTGGAACTGGACGAGGTGCTGCGCCTGGTGATGGACATCATTATCCAATTGACCGGCGCAGAACGCGGCTTCCTGATGCTGCGCGATGCGCAGGGCGAGATGTCTATCCGCATTGCGCGCAACTGGGAACAGGAATCCATCAACGCCAACGAGTTCGCCATCAGCCGGACGGTCATTCGGCGCGTTATGGACAGCGGGGAGCCGGTGCTGACCACCAACGCCCAGGAAGACCCGCGCTTTGGCGGGCATGAGTCCATCGTCGCCTATAATCTGCGCTCAATTCTATGCGTCCCGTTGAAAGCCAAGGAGGAACTGATCGGCGTGATTTACGCCGATAACCGCATCCGCGCCGGCATCTTCGATGAATCTGAGCGCGAGTTGCTGGTGATTTTCGCCAATCAGGCCGCCATCGCCATCGAGAACGCCCGTCTTTTTGCCTCTGTCCGCCGCACGCTGGCAGAGGTGACCGAACTAAAGAACCTGATGGACAACGTCTTCTCGTCCATCGCCAGCGGAGTTATCACTGCCAATGTGCAGGACCAGGTCACACTTTGCAACCGCGCCGCAGAGACCATTCTGGGGCGCACCACTGCCGAGATCGTCGGCCGGCGTTTGGACGAGAGCCTCCCAGACCTGGCAGAAAAGCTCCAATCGCACTTGCAGGCCGTCCGCCAAAGCGATAAGCCGGTGGTTGGTCTCGAAATCGTCCATCAACACCCCGAACGCGGCGCACTCGACTGGCGGCTGAATCTCTCTCCTCTCAAAGACGCCGACCATTCGACGCAGGGCGTGGCCATCGTGCTGGATGACCTGACCGAGCGCAAGAAACTGGAGGCCCAGCGCCGCCTGCTGGAGCGCATGGTCAACCCGGCGGTCATCGAGCGAATTGACCCCGACAGTCTGCAAATCGGCGGTCAGCGCGTGGATGTGACCATTCTCTTTGCCGACATTCGCGGCTTCACCAGTTACAGTGAACAGCGCTCGCCGGAAGAACTGGTGGCCGTCCTGAACCGTTACCTGGCAGCGGGAGCCGAGGCCGTCCTGGCTGAGTCTGGCACAGTGGACAAGTTTCTCGGCGATGCGGTAATGGCCTGGTTCAACGCTCCCTTGCCCCAGCCCGACCATACGCTGCGCGCCGTGCGCACCGCCCTGTCTCTGCGCTCTGCCATCAAAAAATTGCATGCCGAACTGCCCCCCGAGGCGCATCTCTCCTTTGGCGTCGGCATCCATTATGGGGAAGCGGTGCTGGGCTGGATTGGGACGGAGAAACGCCTCGAATACACCGCCATCGGCGACTCGGTCAACACTGCCAAGCGGATTCAGGAAAACGCCGCCAGGAATCAGATTCTCATCAGCGCCGAGGCCTATCAGCGGGTCAGCGACCTCGTGACGGTGCGGCCTTTCGTCCCCTTGCAGGTGAAGGGGAAAACCCAGCCGATTGAAGTGTGGGAGGTAATCGGGTTGAAGGGAGAGTAGGGCGGGATTCACACCCCGCCGTTCTTTTTGGGGATATCCTTACCCCCCATCGAGCGCCAATAGACGCGGACTGCTCACCAATTCCGCCAGCGCCTCCAGCCCCTTCTCCAGAGGGGAAAGGTGGATATATTCACGCACCGTATGCGCCCCCGCGCCGGTCGTCAGGCCGATGGTCACAGCCGGCAGGCCACGGCTGAGCGGGATATTGGCGTCTGTTGAACCAATCGCCGGCTTCGGTTCGATGCCCTGCGCCCGCAGACAGTCGGCGGCCAGGGTCACCAGCGGATGCCCGGCGGGGATTTCCCCCGCCGGCCGCGCCCCGATGACATCCACCTTGACTTTCACCCCCCGATGAGCGGCATCCTGACACAAACGTTCCACCTGTCGGGCAATTTTTTCCAGCGCGGCGGGGTTCTCGGAACGCAAATCGAGTTCGAGGCTGGCCTGCGCGGCAATGGTATTGACCGACGTCCCGCCGGAGACGACGCCGATGTTGAGGGTGGTGCGCGGCGTCTGCGGGACCTCGAGGCGGGTCAGCCGGGCGGCGAGGCGCGTCAATTCATGCACAGCAGAAGGACGCCCGTAATCTATCCACGAGTGCCCGCCCTCTGTGTGCATGCTGATGCGGTAACGGCGCACCCCCAGCCCGCGGTGATAAATGTGTCCGAGCGCCATGCCTTCCAGGATGAGGTAGGCGCGGGCCGTTTCGCCAAAACGCTCCACCACGGCCTTCATGCCGCGCAAGTCGCCCAACCCCTCCTCGCAGACGTTGGCAACCAGCCACAGGTCAAAGGGCAGGTTGAGCGCGCGCGAGCGCAACAGCCAGAGCAGGCCAAACAGTCCGGCCACGCCCAGCGAGTTGTCGCCGATGCCCGGGCCGTAAATTCGCTCCCCCTCACGGAAAGTCTTCAAGTCTGTTCCGGCGGGAAAAACCGTGTCGAGATGGGCGGTGACGATAAGCGGCGGCAGGACGGAAGAGGAAGAAAGCGCCGGCAAACGAGCATAGACATTGCCGAGCGCGTCGGTGGTCACATCCCGTAAGCCTTCCCCCTCAAAGCGGGAGCAGACGAATTGCGCCCGTTCCGCTTCGTAGAAGGTTGGAGCAGGAATTTGCTGGATTTCGACAGCCAGTTTGAGCAAGCGGGAGACGATTTCGTTCATCCCTGGTTCTCCTTCTAAGCGCCGCCCGACTTCTTGGCTACACCTGCCGGACAATGGCCGCCAGCGACTCAAGCCGCGCCTGCGCCAGTCCCGGCAGGGCATCGAGGGCGTAGAGCGCTCCATAGCCTTCCACCGCCAGCGAAGCGGAAACGTTCCCATAAAGAACAGCGCGCAGGGGGTCGAAAGTCTGAAGATAGCCAGCCAGAAAGCCGCCGCAGAAGGCGTCGCCGGCCCCGGTCAGGTCTGTCAGGCGGGCCGGGTAAGCAGGTATCTCCCAGCGTTTGCGGGAAGCCGCATCGTAGAGTATCTGACCATGCGCGCCACGTTTGATAACGACAAATTCACAGCCAAACGAGGCCGTCTCTTCGGCCATGGCCCACAGTTCATGCGTGCGCCCCCAAAACAAAGAGCGAATCTCCTCCTCGGAGGGCAGAAAAGCCGTCAGCCCCTGCACAAGCGAGCGGACGTCCTCGATCGCCTCGGGGGTCATGTAGGCTGCAGATGGATCGAGGGTCAGGATAATGGTCTCGGCCTGGCGGAACGCCGCGCTGATACGGTTGGCGGTCATGAAATCCAGCGGGCAAAGGTGAACCGCGCGGGCCTGGAGGTAATCGGCGGGAATATCGCCCGGACGCGGCGAATCGGGCCGAGAGGTGTGGCGGTCATCGTCTCTCTCGTTGGGCGGCGAATAGCCGAGCAGAGACTTCGGAAAGGTCAAATCGAGGCGGGCAAAATGAGCCACCGGATTGGTGTGCTGGACGGTATTCAGGTCGAGAGAGCCCTGGAAATGGCGCAAATCGAGGACCTCGGCCAGAACGCGCACCCCGCGCACATCCCAGCCGCGCCGCTCGAAATCCTTGAGCCACTCGCGGGGATAGTCCTCGCCCACGCGCGCCAGCAGACCGAGATTGTTTTGCCAGACGCCCAATCCGGCCGCGGCATAGAGCAGATTGCCGCCCGGAACGTCGAGCAGAGGGCGGCCGGAAGCAGGGAGGATGTAGTCGCGGCGCAAACGCCCGGCGAGAACGTATTCGATGCTCATGAGGAAAAGGGAGGCGGCTTCTGCTCCGGCACGAGGGGAAGGATGAAGGTAAACTTGCTGCCGCGACCCTCCACGCTCTCGGCCCAAATGCGCCCGCCGTGCATTTCGATCATCAGTTTAGCCACCGAAAGCCCCAGGCCCATGCCGCCGTGCTTGCGGGTGAGATGACTTTCCACCTGGTAAAAGCGCTCGAAGATGTGGGGCAGGTCGTTGGCAGGAATGCCGATGCCATCATCCATGACCGAGACCTGGACGTAACCGGGGACGGTCTCGGCGGTAATCAGGATATGTCCACCCGGATTGGTGAAAGTGATGGCATTCTTGACGATATTGCTGAGGGCAACGGCAATTTTATCGGCATCCCCCTCCACCATGAGAGGCAGGTTGTCGGTCGAGACACGCAGAGACAATTTCTTGCTGGCGATTTCCTGATAGAAAGAATCGCGCACTTCTTCGATGGCGCGCCGAATCGAAAAGACGCGTCGGCGCAGGGTAGCCATGCCGCGCTGGACATTATCTATGCTGGAGAAACTCTCGATGATTTCCTTGAGGCGCATGGCGTTGCGGACGATGATGTCCATCTCCGCCCGATGCTCCGGTTGGATAACTTCGCGCAGGAAGGTCGAATGGCCAAGGATAAGTCCCAAGGGAGTGCGCAATTCATGGGAGGCAATGGCAATGAATTCGCTCTTCATGCGGTCGAGTTTATCCCTTTCCTCCATTGCCTGTTCTGATTTACGAATCAGGCGAGAGTCATAAATAGCAATTGCGGCATAGGAAGCAAGGGTTTCGAGAACTTCAATATCATCATCAGTAAACGGCGCATCAGCGACCTTGTTGACCGTCTCCAACGTCCCAAGGACTTCATCCCGATAGACAATTGGGGCCGCCGCCAGCGAGCGGGTAACAAAGCCGGCCATCTGGTCAATCTCTTTGAAATGCCTGGGTTCTGCCAGAGCATTCGGCACGATGACCGGTTTGCCGCTCTGCACCGCCAGGCCGGCAATACTGGCATCAAAAGGAACTCTCAGAGTCTGGAGCGACTCGCGGTAGAACCAGGGGACTGCAAGGAAATGGAATTGTTTTCTGTCTTCCTCCAGTTCGAGGAGGAAAGCCATCTCACAGCCGGTCAATTCAGCGCAGGCGGTAAGGACAATGCCGAGGAAGGCAGCCATGTCCGGAGCGCTGGCCAGCGCCCGGCCGACTTCAAGCAATTTTTCTAAGCGTTTGGTGGATTCGGTATCGGTCATGGCATTAATTCGATTATACATTAACCTCGTTGCGGTATTGCAACTGCGTCTGCCTGCCAAGCCTGTCCCAGCCTGTGCAAAGCCAGCAAACCCGCCAGGTTGAAACAGACTGCCCCAAGGGTAACGGCAAAGAACCCCCAATTGTACAACTGCGGTCCGACCAACGCTCCCAGAGCGCGCCCCAGGGAGAGCGAGGCGACATTCAACGCCATGACTGTGGCGCGAGCAGGAGGCAGGAGTTCGGTCATCAGCGGCATGGAACTAACCAGCGTGAACCGGCAGGGACGGCCAAAAGGCCATCAGCGCCGCGCCGAGGGTGAACAGCCCCACGCCGAATAAGACACCAAAGCGGCGACCGCGCCGGTTGGCTGGGGCCGCGGCAAACGGGCCGACCGCCCCGGTGACAGCGCGGGCAGTCAGCAGATAGGAAAGGACAGCAAGGTCCACGCCCAGGCCGCGTGCAAAGGCCGCAAGGAATGGAGAAACCATCCGGTGGGCGGTGTTCAGCACAATCCGGATGGTGGTAAACACCAGGAGAGGCGGGAGCAGGCTCGAGGTCCGCAAAACGAAGCGCTAAAGGTCAGGATTGCTTTTGCAGAAACCAGCGGGTGAGAAAATAGGCCGCGCTGAGAGTGAGAAAAATCAGTCCGATAAAGTACAGTTGCAGGACCAGACTGCCGGAAGAAAAAATCGGCGAGGGAGGCGGATGCATCACATACTTGGCGCGGCGCAGAGCAATGAGCAGTGCGGCGAAGAAAAGAACATTTGCCTGCGAGGTGAAAACCGGCCAGGAAAGGAACGCCAGTCCAACCTGGAGCAGGCTGCCCGTCACAGCAAAGATAAAAGCCACCCGAAAGCGCGGCTCGGCCAGGAAGAGGCCGTTCCAGTTGGTTTGCATCGCCCACAGGGAAAGCGGAAGATAGATGATCCAAAAAATCATCCCGCTCCGCCCCAGCGCCTGCGACCAGGCATGCAGGCGTTCGCGCCGCGTCAGAACGCCGAGCAGACCGGTCAGCGCCGCCAGCGCCAGGCATACTTCGGCAGTCAGCACCCAGGCCCCGTGCAGGTAAACAATGCGCGCATTCTCGCCCAGCGTTTTTTCTTGCGGGCCGATGGCCGCCAGCCCGGCAGTGGTAACAACGGATAGAAGAAACCAAAAGAAAGGGGAAGGCAGTCCTTTCATGAAATCCAGGTCATGACTTGTTGGACGATATGCCATTTGCCGCCGGTCTTTTCCAGCAGGACATAATACCCCGCCCCAGCCAGCCAATGCGACTGCGTGCCAATATAGACGAGTGCCTGCGTAAAATCGGCGTTGAAACCGACGCGTGAGACGCTCGTCAGGCCGGGCGAGTTGGGATAGCGGCTGTAGAACACATCCCAGCCGCTGGTATTGACATCGAAAATCTCGTTGAGTTCGTCGCGCGTCAGCAGGACGTAGGGAAGACCGAGATTCATATCCGGGCGCAAGGGATAGGTTGCGTCGTTGCGGGAGCGGAAATTGGTCAGGGTCTCTTCGCTCAAAGTCATCATCTGAGACGAGACATAGGAAAGCGTCTCCTCGCTCATCGTCACACCGACAGGAGAAGTTTCTGTGAGGGCGTTCAGAACCAGCATTTGCGGCTCGCCGTAGATTTCGTCAAAAAGCGCGGCGTAGACGGCCTCTGCCTCCGTCTCGAGGTCGGGCGCAGTCGGCGTGGGAAGCGCCGGGGAGTCAGGCACGCAGCCTGCGCCAAAGACAAGCGGCAGGAGCAAAATCAGGCGAAGAGAACCAACTTTGGTGCGCATGGGTATCCTCCACACCAGAAACGAATCGGGCCAGCCTTCGGCTGACCCGATTATACAACAGGGGGATGGGAATCCCGCTCTCAGCCTCGCGGCTGCTGCTGGGTAATACAGTGGATATTGCCGCCGCCGAGGAGAATCTCGCGCGCCGGTACACCGACGACCTTGCGCTCCGGTAGATATTTTCGGAGGGTTTCGAGGGCGAGAGCATCATGCGGGTCATCGAACGTAGGAACAACTGCGCCGCCGTTGCAGAAGTAGAAATTGATATAAGATGCCGCCATGCGGTCACCTGCTTCGCGCGGGTACGTGCCTTCCACCGGAACCACGCCTGCTGCTTCTTCCTCTGTGATCAAGACCGGCTGCGGCTGGTGAATCTTGACCACTTCCAGGCTGCGGCCTTTGGCGTCGGTGAATTTCGTCAGCCGGTCGTAGGCATCTTTCGAGATGGGGTACTGCGGGTCGTTATGGTCGTCGGTCCAGGTCAGTGCGACCAGGCCGGGGCGCAGAAAGCAGGCCAGGTTGTCCACGTGACCGTCGGTTTCATCGTTGTAAACGCCCTCCCCCAGCCAGAGTATCTTCTCCACGCCAGTATATTCGCGCAGATAATTCTCTATCTCTGCACGGCTCAGGTTGGGATTGCGGTTCTCGTTCAAGAGGCACTGTTCGGTGGTCAGGAGCGTGCCTTCGCCGTCCACGTGGATGGAGCCGCCTTCCAAGATGAGCGGAGCATCGTAATAATCCAACCCTTCCAGTTCGGCCACTTTGAGCGGTACGATCTCATCCAGCGACCAGTCGGCATACAATCCGCCCCAGGCATTGAAACGCCAGTTTATCAGGCGGACATCGCCACGGCCGTTGACCACAAAGGTCGGGCCGCAGTCGCGCATCCAGGAATCGTTGCTGGGCAAGTCCACCACGCGTACCTGGGGAGGAAGCAAATTCCGCGCATTGCGGACCTGACGCGGGTTGGCGCCCATCGTCAGCGGCTCAAAACGGCGGATGGCTTTGGCAACCGCCGCGAAGGCGGCCTGAGCAGGCCCGGCATTCAGACGCCAGTTATCCGGTCGTTCGGGCCACAGCATCCAGGTCCGGGCGTGGGGCGCCCATTCGGCGGGCATGAAGAAGCCATCGGCGCGAGGGGTAGAGGGGATGAGTCGCATAGTTGTCAGTCGCTAGTCGTCAGTTATCTGTGAACCGTCTTCAGGCAGCAGGCTGGAGAACGTTTAAAAAGGCTTCGATTTTGCCCTGGTGGTACGCCTTGAGTTCTTCCGAGGGCCGCTTGAGACGCGGATAGAGGAAATAGACCAGCAACCCCTTTTCGGTGTGCAGGCGGTTTTCGGATTGGTCGAAGATGATGGAGCGGGGATGGTCCATCACGTCATCGGTGGCTTCCACGCCGCGCGAGGCGGGCAGACAGTGCATGAATTTGCAGTGCGCGGGCGCCTGGTTGAACAAATCGAGGTTGACTTGGTATTTGGGCATGAAGGTGGCGCGGCGCTCGGGGATTTGGTCTTCCTGCCCCACCCACCACCACAGGTCGGTGTAGATGAAATCGGCGTTCTTGACCGCCTCGACCGGGTCTTCCGTGACCGTGAGGCTGCCGCCCGATTCGCGGCAGTTGGCTTCGGCCTGGGCAATCCACTCCGGCGGGGCCTGGTACTTCTTCGGCGCGGCGTGGGTGAAGTGCATCCCCAAGCGGGTGCAGATGAGCATGAGCGAGGAGAGGACGTTGGTGGCGTCGCCGATGAAGGTGACGTGCAGGTCTTCCAGCCGCTTGCCGGCCGGGGCATGTTCGAGCATGGTGGTCACATCGCAGACGACTTGGGTGGGGTGGTTGTAGTCGGTCAGGCCATTGATGACCGGCACGTCGGCGTGTTTGGCCAGTTCGGTGACGGTCTCGTGTTTGAGGGCGCGGCAGAAGATGGCATCGCACATGCGCGAGAGGACTTTGGCAGTGTCGTACATCGATTCGCGCACGCCGAGATGGATTTCGCCCGGCTTGAGATAGAGGGCGTGACCGCCGAGTTCGGTCATGGCAACCTCGAACGAGACGCGCGTGCGGGTGGAGGGTTCCTCGAAAATCATCGCCAGCGAGGCGCCTTCGAGCAGTTTGGGCGTGCAGCCCTGCTTATCGGCAGCCTTGATGAGGCGCGTCAGTTCAATCATATCGAGCAGTTCTTGTTTGGTAAAGTCTTGGGTGTCAATGAAGTGTCGCAGCATAGGCTCTCCTTTACTGAGCAAAGTTCTAAAAATTCTTTGGCGTCTTTCAATCATTGCAGGCCAAAATCGTCTCTCCTGGGCATCCACTCGTCGATATTGCGCAGGATGCGCGGGACAATGGTATAACGGGTCACCGCCACGCCTGGAATGGAAGGCAGGACGCGCCCCAAGAAGTCGCGCATGGCTTCGTTGTCTTTGAAGCGCGCTTCGATGGAGATTTCGGTGGATTCCTGCCCCAGGGCGATGTACGTCACTTCGGGCATGGCGCGCAAACTCTCCAGGATGGCCGCTTCCAGGTTCGGATCGGTAGCGAGGAAAATGTCGGCAGTGGTGTGGTAGCCAAACGCTTCCGGGTCGAGGATGGCCGTCAACCGAATCACCCCCTCCTCGACCAGACGCTCAATGCGCTTGCGGATGGTGCGTTCGTTAGCATGCGCCTTGCGCGCAATCTCTGAGGCCGAGACGCGCGCGTCGCGATGCAGTTCGCAAATGATGTGGTAATCCAATTCGTCAAAGGTGGGTTTGCGTGGCGGCATAATTGTTCCGTTTCGGAATTATTGATTACCGAATAGCACAACATTAGTATAGAAAAACCAGCCGCGAAAAGCAAGTGACGAATGTCATGTTTGGGTGTTTGTATAGGTGATAGGCAATTTAAAGCCTGTTTTCATGTATTCTTAATCTCGCCAACGCAGTCCGAGATAAAATGCAAGTAGGGTCTGTATGCAAAATGTTTTGCAGGTGGTCGAGTAGGCAGCGGGGTCTTGATACATCCTTCAGATTACTCGACCTCCGCCGCCATATCGAGACCACAATTTGAATTTGCATACACACTCTGGGAATATTTTTCAGGGAGCAGTAAATGAATAAATCTGTTGCCGTTCTTACCGACAGCACGGCCAGCATTCCGGAGCCGATTCTCAAAGAATTGAATATCCGGACGGTGGCCTATTACATCCATCGCGGCGAGGAAGTGCTGCGCGACCTGGTGACGGTCAAGCGCGAAGAGTTTCTGTCCTGGCTGATCACGGCGCGCTTCCTGCCGACCACCGCTAGTCCCGGCCCGGGCGATTACGTGGACGCCTATGAGCGCCTCGCCGACGAAGGCCATGAGGAAATCATCAGCATCCACATGACCTCGCTGGGCAGCGGAGCCTATCAGGCGGCTACGGTCGCCCAATCCATGATGCAGGAAAAGCGCCCGGACGTAAAAATCGAAGTCGTGGATACGCGCAACGTGTCGCTGTGTCAGGGCTGGATGGCCATCGAAGCGGCGCGCGCCGCCCTCGCCGGTCTGCGGCTGGAGGAAGTCGTCGCGAAAGTCAAGTCCATGATTCCCATCACGCGCATGATTCAGACCGCCGATACGCTGAAATACCTCTACATGGGCGGACGCATCGGCAAAGCCGCCAATTTGGTCGGGTCGCTGTTGAACATCAAACCACTGATTGGCATGGAAGACGGCAGCATCGTCCCGATGGGAATCGCCCGTAGCCGTCAGGGTGCTTACCAAGCAATTGCCGAAAAGGTCAGCGAAATCGTCGGCAAGGGGAAGGCCAAGATCGCCTATGTTCACGCCGGGGCGCAGCAGGAAGCCGAAAAACTCAAATCGTTGGTAGAGAACAAAGTGGAAGTAGTCGAGTCGTTCATCGCCGAACTCTCCCCTGCCCTGGCCGTGCATACCGGTCCCGGAACGGCTGGGCTGTGCTTCTTCCCAACAGAGGGTTGACGCTCATCTTGGCGGGAGGAGGATTCCGCTCTACAAGGCCAAAATCGAACGCCCCGTCCACAGGCTGGACGGGGCGAATTGCCTTCAGGAAACGACTCTCAGCGGCGGGCGACGCGCTCGGCGGCCGCAAATCCTGCTTCGAGGGCTTTGCGATTCATCTCTTCTGTGCCGCGCGGGGCGCGCGCCTGGACAGCCTTCTCGATGGCCGTTCTCGACACCACATTCGTCAGCCCAACCAGGACGCCCAGAGCGACGGTATTGGCCGTGATTTCGCGGCCGGTGGTCTCGAAGGCCAGGCGGGTAATCGGGATTTTAATTGCCCGCTCGTCGGGGTTTGCGACCCTGTCCTCGTCCACAATAACCAGGCCATTCGGCTTCACATTTCCGGCGAACTTCAGATAGGCCTCATTGCTGAGCGCGGCCAGGATGTCGGCCTCGAGGACTTCGGGGTGGTCAATTTCTCCATCCGAGATGACGACTTCCGACTTGCTCGCCCCGCCGCGCGCTTCGGGGCCGTAACTTTGCGTCTGCACGGCGTTCTTACCGTCGTAGATGGACGCGGCTTCGGCCAGGAGGATGCCGGCCAGGATCATCCCCTGCCCGCCTTCGCCCGCTAAGCGGACCTCGGTGCGGGGCGCGATGTTCTCGGTCATTTTCCACCTCCCTGAACGGTTGCAACAAGATTGGCGTAGGAGGCCGTGTACTGCGGGCGTTCGATGTTTTGAAAGACGCCGCGCACGATTTTATAACCGTTGGCAGCCTTTTCTTCCGGCGTCATTTTCTCCCATGCGATTTGCGAAATGCTGTTCTCTTTGAGCGAGCGCATCATATCGGCAGCCGTGCCAAGTTTGTTGATGCGTCCGTAGGTGGTGTGACAGTACGAAACGGCCTCTACCACACTGAACCCCTCTTTGGCAATTGCCTCGGCGAGGAATTTATCCAATTCGAGAGCATGATAGACGGTCGAACGCGCCACATAGGTCGCGCCGGCGGCTTTCGCCAGGTCGCAGATGGGGAACGGCGGCTCGATGTTGCCATAAGGGGCGGTGGTGGCTTTACTGCCCAGCGGCGTGGTCGGGCTGTATTGGCCGCCGGTCATGCCGTAGATGGAATTGTTCACCACCAGGGCGGTAATGCCGATATTGCGCCGCGCGGCATGGATGAAGTGATTGCCGCCGATCGCCAGCGCGTCCCCGTCGCCCATGATGGCGATGACCTTCATGTCCGGGCGGGCGATCTTCAGGCCGGTAGCGAAGGCCAGAGCACGGCCATGGGTAGTGTGTAAGGTGTTGAAATCCAGGTAAATGGGCATGCGCGCCGTACAGCCGATGCCCGCCACCAGCGCCACCTCGTCATTTTTCAGGCCGAGATGGTCAATGGCACGGATGAGTGCCCCCATCACCACCCCCAGGCCGCAGCCGGGGCACCAAATGGTGGGGAATTTCTTGTTCTTGCGCAACTTCTGCAGGGTCTCGCTGCGCTCGAACCAGTCCGACTGCGGGATGAGCGCCTCGTCTTTTTCCAGCGTGTGGGCTTCCAAAATATGCTCGTTCATCGCCTTAAGCCTCCATGGCTTCCAAAATCATCTGCGGCGTGACCATCTCGCCGTTGGCGCGTCCGACGCGGATGACCTTCTTTTTCCCGACGACGCGCTCCACTTCGTAAGCCAACTGTCCGAGATTCATTTCGGGAACAATGATTTTGTCCACCCGCTCGCCGAGGGCTTCCACCTGCTTCTCCGGGAAAGGCCAGAGGGTGAACAGGGTGAGCATGTCCACCCTGCGGCCGGCGGCGCGGGCCAGTTTCATGGCGTGACGCGCCGAGCGCGCCGAACAGCCGTATGAAAGCAAGGCAGTCTTTGCGCCGTCCTGATAATCCTCCTGCACAAGGGCAATCTCCTCCATGTGCTTTTCTAGTTTGGAATTGACCCGCTCTACCCAGGCATCAATTTCCGGGAGCACCTGTGTGGAAAACCCTTGCTCATCGTGCATCAGACCGGTGATGTGATAGCGATACCCGATGCCAAAACTGGCCATCGGCGGCACATCGCCCGGTTCGTTGCGATAAGGGATATAGTCCGGCCCCGGCTCGGTGACGCGATACTCCGGCAGGCGGATGGTATTGAAATCCGGCAAATCCACCGGTTCGCGCATGTGGCCGATGATCTCATCCGTCAAAAGAATCACCGGCGTGCGGAACTTCTCGGAGAATTCAAAGGCTTTGAGGGTCAGGTCGAATGCCTGGCGGACCGAAATGGGGCTGAGCACGAGGATGGGATGGTCGCCATGCGTTCCCCAACGCGCCTGCATCACATCGCCCTGCGAAGCGGCGGTCGGCTGACCGGTCGAGGGGCCGAGCCGCTGCACGTCCACCACCACGCACGGAATCTCGGCCATCGCCGCGTAACCGATATTCTCCTGCATCAGCGAGAAGCCCGGCCCGCTGGTGGCCGTCATGGACTTGAGACCGCCCACCGAGGCGCCGATAATGGCCGCCATGCTGGCGATCTCATCTTCCATCTGGATGAATTTGCCGCCCACTTTGGGCAATTCACGCGCCAACACTTCGGCAATTTCTGTAGAAGGGGTGATCGGATACCCCGCATAGAAGCGGCAACCGGCGGCAATCGCGCCCATGGCAATCGCCTCATTGCCTTGCATCAGTTTAACAGCCACATCTCCCTCCTAACTCAACTTCCTGACCACGATGGCCAAGTCTGGGCAATGGGTATCGCAAAAATGGCAGGCGGTGCATTTTTCCGGCGCGACCACGCGGGGATGGTCCTCGCCGGGGTCCATCGCCAGCACTTTGGGCGGGCAAAACTCAACGCAAATGCGGCAGCCTTTGCACCACTTGGCATAAATGATTACTTCACCGCGCGGGCCTTTGGGCGCAGCCGGCGCGGCAGGCGGTTTCTCTGAAACGACAGACAAATCGGGCATAATACACCTTTCAGCACGAAGTTTAAAGCCGCCTAATTCTAGCCGAAAAAGACCGGTTTAGAAGAGATGAATCTCACAATTCCCGCCTGACAGCCGTTCCCATTTTTACCAAGGTGAATATAATCGAACTTGGAAAGGAGACACCACCATGTTTATTCAAAAAGACGATTGGAAAAAAGAAAAGCACATGCCGGTCATCGAAGTCCCGCAGCAGGTCACGGCCGGCGAACCGTTCCAGGTGCGGGTCAGCATCGGCAAGGAAATCCCCCACCCCAACACCACCGAGCATCACATCGCGTGGATTGACCTGTACTTCCACCCGCAGGGCGAGAAATTCCCCCATCAGGTCGGCCATTTTGCCTTCACCGCTCACGGCGAAGCGGTGGCGGGGCCAAACCAGGGACCGGTGTACAGCGAGCCGGAACTGGTCATCACGCTCAAGGTCAACCGTCCCGGCGTGTTCCACGCCCTCGCCATGTGCAACATTCACGGCCTGTGGGAAAGCGAACAGCCGCTTGCGGAAGTGACTCCCGCCGCCTGACCCGGGTTTTCCCACATTGTTCGCAGATTGGTTGCGTAGGTCGGATTGACAATCCGACCTACGTCATCTTAAACACGCTCATCAACTTCATCGCCGCGCCCATATCCCCTTGCAGGCGCAGTTTGCCTTGCATAAAGGCCTGAACGCCGTCCATCTCGCCGGTCAGGATTTTGACCAAATCGGCGCTGTTGGCGCTGAGGGTCATCTTCGGCGCGGGATGAGTCCCTTTTGCCACCTCGCACTTCTGGTCTTTGATAACCAGATACCACTCCCCGCCGTCCTCGCCGGACAGATTGAACTGGATGACGGTATCCACGCCGGCCGCTTTTTCGGGCAGGAAGGCGGCGGGCATCTTCTCGAACAATTCGGTAACACGAATAGCCATAGGAGTCTCCTTTTGTAGAATTTACTTCCAACCATACCGGCCGCGCAGGGGAACAAAGGCGACCGGAAGATGGGCCTGGCGAATCAACTCTTTCCCCTTACGTTGAACGACTTCCAGAACCTGCGAGCCGCGCCCGCCGACCGGCACAACCAGCCGCCCGCCCTCGGCCAACTGTTCCAGAAGCGGGGGCGGGACCTCGGGGCCGGCCGCCGTGACCAGGATTCCGTCATAGGGGGCGGCCTCCGGCCATCCCAGCGAGCCGTCGCCCACATGGACGTGGACGTTGGTGAAGCCCAAACGCTCCAGCCGCGCCGCCGCTTCCTGCGCCAGATGGGGAACGAACTCCACGGTATGCACCTCGGCAGCCAGTTTGCCCAGAATGGCGGCCTGGTAGCCGGAGCCGGTTCCCACTTCGAGGACGCGCGCCCCGGGCTGAAGGTCGAGCAGATCGGTCATCAGGGCGACGATGTAGGGCTGGGAGATGGTCTGCCCTTCGCCGATGGGCAGGGGGCCGTCGGCGTACGCCCAGGCGAGTTCATCGGGCGGGACGAACAGATGACGCGGCACGCTCTCCATCACGGCCAGCAGGCGCGGGGTGCGCACGCCGCGGGCGATGATTTGCTCGCGCACCATACGTCTGCGCTGGAGGGTAAATTCATCGTCTCTCGCCATTTTCACATCATCCGTCTGTGGCGGGTATGATACCCGCCCTACTGTGGCGGATATCATACCCGCCCTACTGTGGATGGCTTCAAGCCATTTGCGTTCCTCTGCGGATTAGTCATCTTCGTTCATCAAACGACGAGCAATCAAGCGGTCCACCTTGCCCATCGGGTAAGCGATCAGCGCAGGGATGTCCACCCAGGCAATTGCCTCGGGCTGAAGCGCACGCGGCTCGACGCCGTTTAACGTGCACAAAAAGGCGTGCAGGGTGATACGGAAGTGGGTATAGGCATGGCGATAGACGCCAAAAGGCGCGCCGACCTGAATTTCGGCGCCGAGTTCTTCGCCGATTTCGCGGCGCAACGCCTCAGGCAGGCTTTCGCCCGGCTCGACCTTGCCGCCGGGGAATTCCCACAGGCCGCCGAGCAGGCCGCCCGCCGGACGTTTCGCCAGCAAAACGCGCCCCTCGCGGCGGATGACAGCCGCGGCGACGGTGTAGTGCGGCATCTCCTTTTTAGGCGTCTGCACCGGTCGGGCTTCCTGAAGGCCGCCGGCGCGCGCCTGGCAGAGTTCGCTCAACGGGCAGAGCAAACAGCGGGGAGCGCGCGGCAGGCAGATGGTCGCGCCGAGGTCCATGAGCGCCTGGTTGTAATCGCCAGCGCGGCCCGAGGGGAGGTGCGCCTCGGCCAGCGCCCAGAGTCGTTTTTCCCCGGCCGGGGAATCGGCGGGTTCTTCCACATCGAAGAGACGGGCGAAGACGCGCTTGAGGTTGCCGTCCAACGTGGCCGCATCCACGCCAAAGGCAATGGAGGCGATGGCGGCGGCGGTATAGCGCCCGATGCCCGGCAGACGGCGCAGGGAGGCTGGCTCGCGCGGAAGTTGTCCACCGTATTCGGCGGCGACGATGCGGGCGGCTTTGTGCAGGTTACGGGCGCGGCTGTAGTAGCCCAGCCCCTCCCACAGGGCAAGGACTTCTTGTTCAGAAGCCGCGGCCAGGTGGGCGACGGTCGGGAAACGCTTCATCCAGCGCTCGAAGTAGGGGATGACCGTTTCCACGCGCGTTTGCTGGAGCATGATTTCAGAAACCCAGACGGCGTACGCCTCGGGATGGCCGCGCCAGGGAAGTTGGCGGGCGTGACGGGCATACCAGTCGAGCAGTTTTTGGGCGAGGGAGTTCACGGGCGCGCCCCGGAAAAATCAGAACTGAAAGCCGCCGCGGGCCGGGACGATTTTACAGCGGTAATTACGCACAAAGGCGAAGAGTTTGTCCTGCAACTCGCGCCAACCCTGCGAGTCCAGGAAACGGCGGGCATGTTCGAGGCTGGAAGCGAGGACGCCGACCTGAATCTGAGGGTAATTGCCGTAAATAGTAGCCCAGGCTTCAGCGGGCTGTAAGCCCATGCGCCGAAGGCCGGGCACAAATTCGGTCAGGATGAACTCGAAGTAATCCTGTTCATGTTCCGGTTCGATGTCCCAGGTCATCATCAGTTTGACAGTCATGGCTGTTGGCTACTCTTTCTGATAATTCAGCACGATGACTTTGGTCTCCTCCGGCAGGGAGGATTTGGTGACTTTAAGCGTAGGGAGCGTCTCGGCTTCGTGGAGGCCCATTTCTTTCAGGAATTTGTCGAGCCGGTCGAGCGGAGTTTTGACCGCTGGGGTGTGATAGTGCATGGGAATCACGATGTTCGGTTCGAGCAGGCTGACGACTTCGGCGGCTTTGGCGGCGTTCAACCCCTCCCCGCCGCCGACCGGGACAAGGGCGAGATGCACCGTGCCGAGGGCTTCAATTTCGGCTTGCGTGGGGACGGTGCGTAGATCGCCGAGGTGGGCGACACTAATGCCGTTGTAATCGAAAACATAGAGGGTATTGCGGGGTTTGTCGGCGGCCTTCTTGTTGTGACCGTCAGTCTGGACGCCGGTGATGAAGACGCCGCCAATCTCGAATTCTCCGGGGCCGTCAATGACATGGCTGGCACCTTTGATGGCACTGATGTAATTGTGACCGGGCGCGTCGTGGCTGACAGTGACGATATCGGCGCGCAGTTTCAACGGTTCATAGCCGATGACTTCGCTGTCGAAGGGGTCGGTGACGACAGTGGCAAGTCCGCGCTCAACGAGACGGAAGCAGGAATGTCCATACCAGGTAATTTCCATGAAGAAACCTCCAGGGCGTTATTATACCTGCCGCAGGTGGGTTGTGGGTCAGGGAGTGTAGTCTTTTTGGCAGATTTCGATGTTGGCGGCCTGGAGGAAGGCGACGGCGTTCTCGTCTATGCGGTAGCCGATGTGATAGACCAGGCGGACAATGCCAGCGTTGACGAGCGCCTTGGCGCAGTTGATGCACGGGAAGTGGGTGACGTAGCAGGTCGCGCCCTTGGTCGAGACGCCGTGCAGGGCGGCCTGGATAATGGCGTTCATCTCCGCATGGATGGTGCGGACGCAATGGCCATCCACCATCAGGTGACCGACGTCGTCGCAGTGCGGCTGGCCGACCGGTGATCCGTTGAATCCGGTGGTCAGGATGCGCTTGTCGCGCACCAGCACACAGCCCACATGGGCGCGATCGCAGGTGGAGCGCTCGGAGACGGCATAGGCGATTTTGATGAAATACGTATCCCAGTCAGGACGCATAGGGCCTCCAGGATGGCTTTCAGAATGCGGCGATTATATCGCGAGAAGGCAAAGGCACAACAAAACAGGGCGGGTTTTCAACCCGCCCTGAGATGACTATGCAAAGCCGCCCTACTCCGGCACCCAGCAGCACAGCACCAGGTCGCGGGCGGCTTTGACCTCGTCCATGCGGCCAAAGGGAGTCTTGTGCGGGGCGCTCTTGAGCAGTTCGGGCTGGGTCTTGGCTTCTTCGGCGATCTGGATGAGCGCCTCGGCGAAGGCATCCAGGGTCTGCTTGTTTTCGGTCTCGGTCGGCTCGATCATCAGCGCCTCGTGGACGATGAGCGGGAAGTAGTTGGTCGGCGGGTGGAAGTCGTAGTCCATCAGGCGCTTGGCGATGTCGAGGGCGCGCACGTCCGAGCCTTCGACCTTGCCCTCGGCGACGAATTCGTGCATGCAGATTCGGTCGTAGGGGATGGGGTACACGCCGCGCAGGCGCGCCAGCAGGTAGTTGGCGTTCAGGACGGCGTTCTCGGCCACCGTCCGCAGGCCGTCCGGGCCGTGCATGGCGATGTAGGTGAAGGCGCGCACGAGCATCCCAAAGTGACCGTGGAAGGCTTTGACGCGGCCAATCGTCTGCTTCGGCTCGATGAAGCCGTAGAGCGGAGGCGTCTCGCCGTCGCCTTCTTCGAGGACGCCGACAAGCGGGCTGGGGAGGAACTCGGCCAGGTGCGCCGCCGCGCCCACCGGACCCGAGCCCGGGCCGCCGCCGCCGTGTGGGGTGGAGAAGGTCTTGTGCAGGTTGAAGTGCATCACGTCGAAGCCCAGGTCGCCGGGGCGGACGATGCCCAGCAGGGCGTTCAGGTTGGCGCCATCGCCATAGACCAGCCCGCCGCAGTCGTGGACGATGCGGATGACTTCCTCGATGTGTTCATCAAACAGGCCGAGGGTGTTGGGGTTGGTCAGCATCAGCCCGACGACGGTCTCATCGCAAGCGGCTTTGAGGGCCTCCAGGTCCACGTTGCCGCGGCGGTCGGAGGGGATTTGCATCACGGTCATGCCGCTCATGGCCGAGGAGGCCGGGTTGGTGCCGTGCGCCGAATCGGGGATGAGCATCTTGACGCGTTTGGCGTCGCCGCGAGCGCGGTGGTAGGCGCGCATCATCAGCACGCCGGTCAACTCGCCGTGCGCTCCCGCCGCCGGCTGCAGGGAGACGGCCGCCAGACCGGAGATTTCCTTCAGCCATTCCTGGAGGGTGTACATCAGGACGAGGTTGCCCTGCACGGTCTCAACCGGCTGGAGCGGATGGGTGAAAGCGAAGCCGGGCAGGCGCGCCATATCTTCGTTGATTTTCGGGTTGTACTTCATTGTGCAGGAGCCGAGCGGGTAGAAGCCGCCGTCCACGCTGTAGTTGAAGCGCGAGAGGTGCATGTAGTGGCGGATAACGTCCACTTCGGCCAGTTCGGGGAGGGGCAGATCGGCGCGGAGCAGGGACTCGGGCAACGGGGCGCGCGGCACGTCCGGGTCCGGGAAGGGGACGCCGGCGCGGCCGGGGGAGGAGAGTTCGTAGAGGGTCGGTTCGACCACTTTCGGAGTCAGTTCGTCAGTCATGGCTCACCTCCGAGAGAACCTCAACCAGGGCGTCAATTTCTTCTTTGGTGTTCATCTCGGTGACGGCGATCAGCAGGTGGTCTTTGAGCGCCGGGTAATCCTGACCGAGGTCGTAGCCGCCGAGGATGCCGTGCTCGAGCAGGTGGGCGTTGATTTCGTCCACCGGGCGCGGGCAGCAGATGGCGAACTCGTGGAAGAAGGGCGTGTCGAAGCAGTAGGTGAAGCCGGGGATTTTGGTGATTTGTTCGGCGGCGTAGTGCGCTTTGTGGTAGCAGAGTTCGGCCACCTGACGCAGGCCGCGCTTGCCGAGCAGCGAGAGATAGACCGCCGAGGCGAGCGCCATCAGGCCTTGGTTGGAGCAGATGTTGGAGGTGGCGCGCTCGCGCTTGATGTGCTGTTCGCGGGCGGTGAGGGTCAGGACGTAGGCGCGCTGGCCGCGGTCGTCCACCGTCTCGCCGACCAGGCGGCCGGCCATCTTGTGGACGTATTGCTTGCGGGTGGTGAAGAAGCCCAGGTACGGCCCGCCGAAGGAGAGCGGGATGCCGAGCGGCTGGCCTTCGCCGACGACGATGTCGGCGCCCATCTCGCCGGGGGACTTGAGCAGGCCGAGGGCAATCGGGTTGGCGGCCACGCAGACCAGCGCGCCTTTGGCATGGGCGGCCTCGATGAGAGCGGTGTAGTCGTAGATGCGGCCGAAGAAATCGGGGTATTGGACGATGACCAGGGCGGTGTTCTCGTCAATCAGCGGCTCGAGGTGGGCGGCGGTGACCTCGTCGCTGGTGACCGTCTCCGGGGCGTCGCCCGCCAGGGTCAGCCCCATGCCCTGGACGTAGGTGCGCAGGGTGGCGCGGTATTGCGGGTGGACGGCCGGGCTGATGACGACCTTCGTCCGCTTGCCGCGGAACTGGGCGTAGGCCAGGTTGACCGATTCGGCCACCGCCGTCGCCCCGTCGTAGTGCGAGGCGTTGGAGACCTCCATGCCGGTCAGGGCGCAGAGCAGCGACTGATACTCGAAGATGGCCTGCAGCGTGCCCTGGGAAATTTCCGGCTGGTAGGGGGTGTAGGCGGTGTAGAACTCGCCGCGCCGCAGGATGTGGTCCACGGCGGCGGGGATGTAGTGATGGTACGCCCCCGCGCCGAGGAAGGAGACCAGGTCGCGCACGGTCTCGTTGGCGGCGGCCAGTTCGCCGAGTTCGGCGGCGGCCTCCATCTCGGTGAGCGCGGGGGGCAGATCAAGCGAGGGAAAGCGGTGCCGCGCCGGAACGTCCTGGAAGAGGTCTTCCACTTTCTGGACGCCGATGGTCTGGAGCATCACCTCCCGCTCGCTGGGGGTGAGGGGGGTGTAGGTCATGGAACCTCCGAAATCAGTGTTCAGTGTTCAGTGTTCAGTGTTCAGTGGTCAGTGGTCGGTATTCGGGGGTGAACACCGAACATGGATTGACTGAACACTGAACTAGTGGGCGCGCTCTTCGCAATATTTTTCGTAGGCTGCGGCGTCCATCAGGCCGGAGGGGTCGCCGCCTTCGATTTGGACGAGCCAGCCAGCGCCGTAGGGGTCGCTGTTGAGGGTTTCGGGGGCGTTGGGCAGGTCGTCGTTGACGGCGACGACTTTGCCGCTCACCGGGGCGTAGGATTCTGCCGCGGCCTTGACCGATTCCACCGAGGCGATCGGCTTGCCAACTTCAACGGTGTCGCCTGCGCCGACGGTGATCTCGACGAAGACGATGTCGGAGAGTTGCGACTGGGCGTAATCGGTCAGCCCGGCCTTGCCGGTGGCGGGATCGAACCATTCATCGGATTTGGTGTATTTGAGATGGGAAGGAATGTTCATTTTGGGTCTCCTTATCTTTTAGTTTTGAACCGCCAAGGCGTTAAGACGCCAAGGCCGGAGTAGAACGCAGAGTTTTGAACCGCCAAGACGCAGAGACACCAAGGCTGAGGTAGAACGCAGAGTTTTGAACCGCCAAGGCGCCAAGACGCCAAGGGTAGGAGGAGTTCGCCAAGAGTCATGAAGATAAAATCACTCGCTTAATCCCTTGTTTAAGGACAGGTACATTGAAGTTAATCAGCAAACCGAGTTGAAAGCCGGTCATTTTCAAGTAGGATAACATCTGCGCCTGATGAATGGGCGCCAACATCTCAACCGCTTTCAACTCCACAGGCAGCATTTCCGCTACCAGTAAGTCGAGCCGCCCCTCCCCTACAGGGCGTCCTCTATATTGCACCGCAATCTTGTATTGGCGTTGAAATGGCAGCGTTTGAAACTCCAATTCAACACACAAGGCCTCTTCATAAACACTCTCCAGATAACCGGGGCCAAGAGCGCGATGAACCGCAATCGCCGCGCCGATTACTTTGCGCGCTAATTCATCAAGTTCTGGGCTCGGTTCTCTGAAATTCATAGTTATCTCCCTTGGGCGTCTCAAAAAATCACTCTGCGCCATGGCGCCTTGGCGGTTAGAAAAGAAAAAAGCGCACGATTCGACATCATGCGCCTCTGTAAAAGACCTGAGAGATTCATTTAGTCTCATAGTCGCGAGTCTCATAGTCATCAGTCTCACAGTCTGTGAGACTCGCGACTATCAGACTATTTGACCAATTGACTAAACTTGCCCCGTCGGTGTTCCCGATTGGGAAACTTTCCAGAGGAATGCGGCCCAGGGTCCTTTTGCCTGAGAGTTTCACCCGCTCTCGCCAGTCTGCGGGCTTGCCCCTTCGGCGCTCCTTTTCCACTTTGCTTTTTGCTTAGAGAAGGAGTCTCTTCCCTGCTGCCGTTCGGTTGTGTGGCGCGTTCATTGTAAGAGGAAGAGAAGGGAGAGTCAAGTTAAAAAATCTCAGGCGGATAGAAGCCGTCTCTCACTCAATTAGAGTCTTTCTTTTCTTGCTTCTCCCTGAACTGCAATCCGCCATCGCCGTCTTTGATATCGGCAATCACCGTGCAACCACTGACAAATTTACCTCGCAACAGTTCAATCGAAAGCGGGCTTTCCAGGTATTTTTGCAGGGCGCGGCGCAGCGGACGGGCGCCAAAAGCCGGGTCGTAGCCCTGCCGCGCCAGCCACTTGCGGGCGGCCTCGGTCAGTTCCACATGCACGCCAAACTCGTTCAGCCGTTCCTGAATTTCTTTCATCTGCAAGTCAACGATTTGCTCCATCTGTTCCACCGTCAGCGGCGAGAACATGATGATTTCGTCAATGCGGTTAAGAAATTCGGGGCGGAACGTCCCCTTGAGCGCCCGCTCGATTTTGTTGCGCGCCTCGCGGTCTTCGTCCGTTTCGGTGGGCGGGAGGAAGCCCAGCGTGCCGCCCTTGCGGACATACTCGGTGCCCAGGTTGGAGGTCATGATAAGAACCGTATTGCGGAAGTCCACCACGTTGCCCTGACCATCGGTCATGCGCCCGTCATCGAGGATTTGCAGCAACGCGTTCCAGACCTCGGGATGAGCCTTCTCGATTTCGTCGAACAACAGCACCCGGTAGGGGCGGCGGCGGACGGCCTCGGTCAGTTGACCGCCCTCCTCATAGCCAACGTACCCCGGCGGCGCGCCGAACAGCCGCGAGACGGTGTGCTGTTCGCGATATTCGGACATGTCAATCCGCACCAGAGCATCTTCATCGTCGAACATGAACCAGGCCAGCGCTTTGGCCAGTTCGGTCTTGCCCACGCCGGACGGCCCGATGAAAATAAACGATCCAATCGGCCGTGCCGGGTCCTTGAGCCCCGAACGGGCGCGCCGGATGGCATCCGAGATGGCGTGGATGGCCTCCTCCTGGCCGATGATGCGCTCGTGCAGGCGCTCCTCCATGTGCAGGAGTTTTTCGGCCTCGGTCTCCATCATCTGGCTGACCGGAATGCCGGTCCACTGATGAACGACCTCGGCAATGTCGTTCACGTCCACCACCTCGTCAATGTGATGTTCCAGTTCCCATTTTTCACGCTTGGCGTTGAAGTCCTGCTCGAGGCGCAGGCGCTCGGCTTTCTTTTGGGCGGCGCGCTCGTAGTCGCGCTCCAGGCCGGCCTGCTCCTCCTCGGCGCGCAATTTCTCGATTTCATTTTTCATTTCTTTCAAGTCAGGAGGCAGGGAGTAAAGCGCCACGCGCAATTTTGCGGCTGCCTCGTCAATCAAGTCAATCGCCTTATCCGGCAGGTGACGATCGGTGACGTAGCGGTCGGCAAGACGGGCTGCCGCCACCAGGGCCTCGTCGGAGAAACGCACCTTGTGATGAGCCTCGTAACGATCGCGCAGGCCTTGCAGCATCTTGATGGTATCCTCCACGCTTGGCTCCTCAACATAAATAGGAGCAAAGCGGCGCTCAAGAGCAGCGTCTTTTTCGATATGCTTGTGATATTCATCGAGAGTTGTTGCACCGATGCACTGCAACTCGCCGCGCGCCAGGGCCGGTTTGAGCATGTTGGAAGCGTCCATCGCCCCCTGGGCAGCCCCAGCCCCGATGACGGTGTGCAGTTCGTCAATCATCAGAATGATTTCGCCGTTCGAGCGCTGGACCTCCTCGATGGCCGACTTGAGACGCTCCTCAAACTCGCCGCGGAAGCGTGACCCGGCGATCATCGCGCCCAGATCGAGGGCGACGACGCGCTTGCCAGCCAGAATTTCGGGGACGTCGTTGTTGGCAATCTTCTGAGCCAGGCCCTCGACGATGGCCGTCTTGCCCACGCCGGCCTCGCCGATCAGGACGGGATTGTTCTTGGTGCGCCGCGAAAGAATCTGGATGAGACGCAAGATCTCGGTATCGCGCCCGATAACCGGGTCGAGTTTGCCTTCGCGGGCCATCTGCGTCAGGTCACGGGAATATTTTTCGAGCGTGCGGTAACGCGTCTCAGCCTGGGGGTCGGTGACGCGCTGCCCGCCGCGCATCTGCTGAATAGCGTCCAGCACCCGCTCGCGGGTCAGGCCGGCGCTCTCCAGAATGCGGGCGGCGGAGGTATTGCGTTCGCTCATGATGGCAAGGAAGATGTGTTCGGTAGAAATGTACTCATCCTTCAACCGGTTGGCTTCCTCGTTGGCCAGGTCAATGATACGCTTGACGCGCGGGGTGATAAAAATCTGTCCCGCTCCGCCGCCAAAGATGTTGGCTTTGGGCGTCATGCGCAAAGTCTGGTCGAGGCGGTCGGCCAGCGCCTGGGAGTTGATTTTCAAGTTTTCGAGAATCTGGGGAATCACCCCGCCGGGCTGTTCGATAAGCGCCAGCAGGATATGTTCGGTATCAATCTGGTTGTGACCGTAACGCTGAATGATTTCGGCGGCGCGCTGGGCGGCCTCTTGAGCCCGTTCGGTAAAGCGGTCAAATCGCATCATGGTTGGAATCCTTTCGTTACACAGCGGTGATTATAACAAAACGAACATTTTTGGGGTGAAAACATTACGTTAGAAGAACGTAAGAGCAAAATCTGGGAAACAAGTCTGATAGGGAAGATGGGTGAATTTCGCTATAATAAGCCTGATGGCCGTTATCTCGCTTTCTCTCGACGCTCCGCCCCCGCAACTGCGCCCGCTCAACATCCTGCGCGACCTGCCCGCCGTGGCCAACCTGGTGGAAACTTGCTTCGCCGCCACCCTCGATGACGATGGCCGCCGTTACCTCCATCAAATGCGCGCTTCGGGCCACGATAACGCCTTCCTGCGCTGGGCAACCCAGGTCGCCGAGACGGCTTCGATGCCTCTTTCGGGCTTCGTCTGGGAGGAAAACGGCGAAATCATCGGCAATGTCAGCCTGGTTCCCTACCGCCGCCATCGGCACAGATATTTTCTAATTGCCAACGTAGCGGTTCACCCTGAACACCGCCGGAGGGGAATCGGGCGTCTCCTGACTCTGGCGGCCATCCAGCGCGCCCGCGAGAAACATACCCACGAAATCTGGCTGCATGTGCGGGATGACAACCCCGGCGCGATACGTCTCTACACCGACCTGGGATTCTGCGAGCGGGCACGCCGGACCTCGTGGCGGCTGCGGCTCGACCCGGCCGCCGTCTCCCCCGCGCCCGCTCTGCCGGTCTCGCGCCGCCGCGGACGCGACTGGCCTCTGCAGGAACAATTCCTGCGCCGTCTCTACCCGGACGAATTGGACTGGTATCAGCCCCTGCCCTGGCGGCTTTTGCGCCCGGGCCTGCTCTCTCTGCTGGAACGTTTCTTCCTCGAACACGATATCCGGCATTGGGTCGTCCGCCGGGGAGAGACCTTTGCCGCCCTCGTCTGGATGCCTTCTGGCGGTTATGACCGGCTGTTGGCCGCCGTCCCCCCCGTTGGAGCGGAGGAGGAACTTCTGGCCCTGCTTCTTCACGCCCGCCGCTCGCTGGCTTCCTGGCGGCGCGGACTGGCGCTCGAACTTCCCTTTGGGGAATACGCCGAGGCCCTCCGATCTGCTGGCTTTGACCTGCACCGCACCCTGCTCTGGATGCGTTTGGACGAAACTTTTCAGGGCAAATAGCGTAGACTTTTAAACACCTACCAAAAGGAGGTAGAAATGAAACTGATTTTGCGCTGGGCCATCAATGCGGTTGCGCTGTATGTGGCCGTCATTCTGCTCCCAAACTACATTCACCTGGAAGGCGGTTGGGTCAACATCATCTGGCTGGGGCTGATTTTCGGCCTTGTCAACGCCATTTTGCGCCCGCCTGCCAAAATCCTCTCCTGCCTGTTTCTTTTGCTGACGCTCGGTCTGTTCACTTTTGTCATCAACGCCCTGCTCTTTGCGCTCACCGGCTGGATTGGTTCGCAGTTTGGCGTCGGCTTTACGCTGGCCGACCCCTGGTTCTGGAGCGCCCTGCTCGGCTCACTGGTGACGAGCATTGTCAGCGTGCTGTTGAGTTATTTCCTGCGCGACGAACTGAAGGGAAGCAAACGCAAGAAATAGCAGCCGGCAGTCAAAGAAAACGGCTTGTGTCTGTTCACAAGCCGTTTTTTCATTCTTCTCCAGCCACCGCTGAACGTGGATGAACGCAGAAAAGTTTAGGGCATTCATCTCTTTTCATACTTGTTTATCTCCGATTTTAGGTCATTCACCCGCTGCAGGCAGGCCTCCCGCCGGGCGCGCCGTTTTCACCGCGCGTACAATCGCGAGTGCCAGCGCTTCGGCAGCGTAAGCGCCCACCGCGCTGATGTCGGCGCGTTTGCCGCCGGTTGCCAGAGCAAAGATGGTATCTCCATCCAGCATGGTATGCGCCGGGCTGACGGTACGCGCCAGTCCATCCTGCGCCATCTGCGCCATCTTGGTCGCTTCGGCTTTGGTAAATTTCACATTCGCCGCCACGACGCCAATAACCGTGTTGCGTCCGGTTGCAAAGCGCAAAATCTGACGCCCGGCAAACGTGCGCATCACCTTCATCGTGTCCGCAAAGCGGCCCTCACCGCCCAGTTTCAGCGGCGCGATTTTCACGGGACGCGCTCCGGCCAGGATTTGGCCGCTTTTGGGGTCTATGACATCACCAAAAGCGTTAACCGCCGCAATCGCTCCCACGATGACACCGCCGCCGATCTCGATGCTGGCCGTCCCCAGGCCGGCTTTCATCGCTCCGGCCTTGCCGAAAATTTTGCCCACCGAGGCCCCCGTCCCGGCGCCGACATTGCCCTCCGCCACCGGGCCGCGAGCCGCAGACGCGGCGGCCGCGTAGCCCATGGCCGCGTCCGGGCGCACATCCGCGCGGCCGAGATCCAGGTCGTAGAGGATGGCCGCCGGGACGATGGGGACGCGCGCCGCGCCGGTCTCGAAACCGATTCCCTGCTCCTCCAGCCAGCGCGCGACGCCCGAAGCGGCCTCCAGTCCAAAGGCCGAGCCGCCCGCCAGCGTCACCGCGTGGACTTTTTCGACCAGATTGACCGGGTCAAGCAGGTCGGTCTCGCGTGTGCCGGGCGCGGAGCCGCGCACGTCCACACCGCCCACCGCGCCGCGCCGGCACAGCACTACAGTGACGCCTGTCAGCGCGGCGTCATCCTGGGCATGTCCCGCTTCGATACCCGGCACGTCGGTGATGGCGTTCCAGCGTTTCATCAGGATTTTTCGAGATGGCGGACCAATTCCAGGAATTCGTCCCACTCCTCCTGGAAGAAGTGCAATGTCACATTGTTCAGTTCAAGGTGAAATGTGATTTCGCCGTCAGGCTCTTCTGCCTTCCAGGCAAGGTAGTTCTCGGTCTCGGCAATCGTGCTGGTTTTGGGTTCGATAGATTTTGCCATATCAGACTCCTTCTGAGGATTGATTATACAAATTTTGACTTGCTTCAGACCTTAATCTTTTGTAAACAAAGCGCGCCGGGCTGGATTCAGCGTTTTTTCCGGAGCGCAGGCTTCGGGTCCGGACTTTTCGGGGCATCCGGCGCGACGGTCGAGGTCTGCCGGCCGCGGCGAAAGAGTTTCCGCACCCAGGCAGGTATCAGCGGCGGGGGCGGCGGCGTCTGTTCCTCCGGCGGCCAGGGGTCGCGGTCGAGCATCTTGCGGACGATGTACGTTCCCACCAGTTGAACGGTCGCCAGCAGGGGCGCGGCGATGATGACGCCAATGACTCCGATGAGATTAGCAGCCAGCAGGGCGGCAATCAGTACAAAGGCCGGGTGTACTTTGAGGGCGCTGGCCATGACTCGGGGATTGATGAGATTGTTGAAAATCTGGTCAATCAGGATGGCGATGATAATAATCAGCGCCATGTAGCCAAAAGAGGAAAGGCCGAACATGTTCGCGGGCTGGAAGTAAGTAACCAGACCCAAAACTACCCAGTTAATCGCCGGCCCGATGTAGGGGATGAAATTGGCAAAGCCGGTGACGAGCGCCAGCACCAGCGCATAGCGGACGCCAAGGGCGCTGAGAAAGACGGCATACACAGCCGAGGTGAGGAAGAAGATGATTACCTGACCGCGCAGGAAGGCGTTCCAAATGCGGGCCAGTTTTTCTCCCATGATGCGAAGATCATTGGCATAGACGGGGATGTCTATTTGGATGATACGGTCGCGCAGGCCGCCGCTCTCGAACAGGAAAAAGTACGAGACAACAATGATAAAAATCAACCAGCCGATGGTCTCGGCCGCGCCGGTGGCCAGCGAACCGACCAGCGAGCCAATTTGTCCGAGCGCCGGCTCCACATACGCAAGGACCTGGTCGCCAACCCGCCCCCAGTCAATGGTGGAGAAATCGAGTTCGAACGGGCCTATGGAGAACGGTTGGCTGGAGAATTGTTCGATGTAATCCGGTAGTTTGTCCACGTTCTGCTGGACAGTGACGATCAGGTTTTGTACCTGTTGAACAATTTGGACGCCGCTCAGGGTCAGCAGAACGATGAGAATGGCTACCAGGACAAGATAAACCAGACTCACGCTCCATTTCCAGGAAAGATGCGTTTTACGCGTAATCCAGGCAACGAGCGGATGCAACAGGTAGGCAACCACGAAAGCAAAAAGCACCGGCCCGATGAGCGTGCGAAAACGGATGATGAGCGCCCCCAGAATCACAATGACTGTCAGCGAGACGGTCAGTTTGGTGATGGCGCTCCAGCGTGGGGAGTGGCTCGGCGAGGCAGATTCGGTCATGGCAGGCTCCAGGTGAACGCTCTGATTCTACCGTCTTTTGTGTCCAGCACCAGAGCAAAAAGCAGAGGTGATGGGTTGATTGAAGTGATGGTTTTTAGCACGAAAGAAGCGCAAGGAGGCGAAAAGCGCGAAACTCAAAAAATGGGCGCGAAATTCGCAGGCTGACCTGCAAGATTTACGGCTGGCGGGTGAACATCATGACGATCGGGCCGCTGCTTCCGGCGACTTCGAAGGCCACGGCGTCAGCGGTGCAGCCGTAGGGGCCATTGCCGGGAGCGAGGAACGAAGTGTGCCCAGGCCGGCGACTTCCGTGGTTGCGCCGTTAATGACCGCCCGCCAGACCAGAATCTCTGAATCATAGACGGTGTTGGCAAAATTGACGATTCCATCCTGCGTGGAGAAACACGAAAGCAAAACGTAAAAACATCCACGCGGATTTTCATGAGAAGCGGCTCTAATCGGACTAAATTCATCCGCTTATATCGCGAGCGGCAACGGCTGTCAAGAGACAAAAGTTTTGCCAACCAGAAAAAGAAGGCGGATGGGGGAGAACCCATCCGCCAGGTATTGCTGCGTGCAGAGGAAAGAGCGGGAAGGGCCGCGTTCGTCGCGGGATACGCAGGGCGCAAACGAGAGAGGGTTCCGCCCGATTGGCTACCCGGTCTTTCCTCTCTGAGGTATTGCTATCATTTGTTCTACTGCTACCTCCTTTCCAGACCAACAGCGGTCTAAATTTAGAGTACATCACTTTGCTGGACTTTGCATTAAAACCAGGTATCAATTTCGTAAACAACGGCATAGATTTGCGATATAATCCAGTTGTCTGACAACTTCACTCTGAACTCACGAAGTCTCCTCTTCGGCAACGATGCCGCAGATTTCAGAAGTCTGAATTTCTTCTCCAGGAGTTTCCTCAAATGTCCACAATTGACCTCACCGTTCATCCCGATCGCCGCGCCCGCGCCATCCAACGCGCCCGCGAGCGCAACATCATCATCCCCACCTTTGCCCAGATGAAAGACCCCTCCAAAATCCCGGCCAAAATTAAGCAAGAGTTGGCCGGCATTGGGCTGTGGGACGTGCATCCGCGCAACCTGTTCCGCATCACCTGGAAGAACGAGCCGAAGGCTACAGGCGGCGGCTTCGGCGGCGTGAATTGGATGGAACTGCCCCCGGCGCTGACCGGCGTGCCGGCGCGCATCCTCGTGTTGGTCGGCAAGTGGTTCCCCACCGGCGCGCACAAGGTCGGGGCGGCGTTTGGCTGTCTCGTCCCGCGGCTGGTCACGGGTCAGTTCGACCCGACGGTGCAGAAGGCTGTTTGGCCCTCCACCGGCAACTTCTGCCGCGGCGGGGCCTACGATTCGGCCCTCCTGGCCTGCACCTCCATCGCCATCCTGCCGGAGGGGATGAGCAAGGAGCGCTTCGACTGGCTCTCGCGCATCGCCGGCGAGGTCATCAAGACGCCCGGCTCGGAGTCGAACGTCAAGGAAATCTTCGATAAGTGCTGGGAATTGCGCAAGTCGGGCGAGGACCTGATGATTTTCAATCAGTTTGAGGAGTTCGGCAACTACCTGTGGCACTACGAGGTGACCGGTCACGCGATGGAGGAAGTGGTGCGGCAGGCGGCGGGCGCGCGCGGCGTGTACCGCGGCATGGTCTCGGCCACCGGTTCGGCCGGGACGATTGCCAGCGGCGATTACATGAAGCAGGTTTTTCCTGGCAGCGTCATCGTCGCCAGCGAGGCGCTGCAATGCCCGACCCTGCTCGAAAACGGCTTCGGCGCCCACCGCATCGAGGGCATCGGCGATAAGCACGTGCCGTGGATTCACAACGTCAAGAACACCGACATGGTGGTGGCGATTGACGACAATGCGGTCGTCAGTCTTGCCCGCCTGTTTAACAAAAAGGCAGGACGGGAATATTTGGTGAAGATGGGCGTCCCAGAGTCGCTGGTCGCTAGTCTCGACCTGCTTGGCTTTTCGGGCATTTCCAACGTGCTCTCGGCCATCAAGGCAGCCAAATACTACGAGATGGGCGAGGACGACATCCTGGTCACCGTCTTGACCGACTCGATGGAACTGTACCAGAGCCGGCTGAAGGAAATGCACGCCGAATACGGCGAATACAGCGAGCGCGCCGCCGCCGCCGACTACGCCCGCTGGATTCTGCAGCAATCCACCGACCACCTGCTCGAATTGCGCTACGCCGACCGCCGCCGCGTCCACAACCTGAAGTATTACACCTGGGTCGAGCAGCAGGGCAAGACTTACGAGGAAATCGTCCGCATGTGGAACGACCGCGACTACTGGAAAGGCGTGCAAGGCCAGGCCGAGGAGATTGACGCGCTCATCGAGGAGTTTAATGCCGAGGTGGGGCTGGTGTGAAAGTCGGATAATCGGGAGTTTGATAGAGCAGGCCGTCTGCGGGGGCAGGCGGCTTGTTTGTTTGTGGGTTAGTTGAAAGAGGTATAATCGCTATAGATTTGAAAACCAGGCCTTTTGCAAAGGTGAATCCACTGCAAAAACTCACCACAGAGAACACAGAGCGCACAGAGTTCTTCATAATGGTTTTCCGTGTACTCTGTGCGCTCTATGGTAAACAGGCCTTTTTGCAGTAGAGTCAAAGGTGCTATGTCAGAGAGTCTTGACCTTGTAACCATCGAGGAAGCGGCGCAAATTGTCGGGAAAACGCCGGCAAATATCCGCGACTATATTCAGCGCGGGCGCATTGGGAAATACAACGAAGAGGGCAAACCGATTCAGCGCGCCTCGAACGGTCATCTCAGGGTTTCGCTGAAAGAAATCAAAATCTTTCTCTCGCTTGTAGAGCAAGGTCTAGAAAAACACCACCATGCCGGTCTGCACCCGGAACTCGGTTTTTACAATCTTCCCGAACACCAGCGCACGAAGCACGTTCATCGTTTGCATCCCTATCTGGGCAAATTCATTCCACAACTTGTGGAGTGGTTCCTGGCCCGCTATTTCCAGCCCGATGACATCATCCTTGACCCCTTCATGGGTTCAGGAACGACTCTCGTCCAGGGAAACGAGATGAGGATGCACACCATCGGGATTGATATTTCTCCGTTCAATTGTCTCATCGCCAAAGTCAAAACGGCCAAATATGACGTTCTAAAAGCGCGCGCCGAAATTCTGGAAATTGAACGCCGTGTAACGACCTTCTCGAAATACCTGACCCGCTCTCAAGAAGTCAATCTCTCGTTGTTCCCCGAAGAGCGGATGGACGACCTAAAAGAAAGCCTGCTCGAGGAATGTCAGAGCGACTACTTGCGTACTTGGTTTGCCCCTCGCGCTTTGCTTGAGATGCTTTACTATCGCCGACTGATTCCGCATTACGAGTATCAAGATTTACTGCGAGTAGTCCTAAGCCGTGCAGTTCGCTCTTCACGTCTCGTGCCGCATTATGATTTGGCTACGCCGAAAGCGCCTCTGCCCGTGGGCGAGCAATACTGGTGCCGCAAACACAATCGGTATTGTGAGCCGATTGACAACTGCATCACGAAAATTCACGCCTATAGCGAGGATACCGCCCGGCGTATTGCCCAATTTGACCGACTCCGCTCGGATAAGGTCGTCGCTGTCATTCAAGGCGACTCTCGAAAGGTGGATTTAAAGAAGGAATTGGCCAATTCTCCCATCTCAGGCCGATTGATTGACGGGATTTTCACTTCGCCTCCCTATGTTGGGCAAATTGACTACCATGACCAACATATCTACGCCTATGAATTATTCGGCTTTCCTCGCCAGGATGAGTTGGAAATCGGGCCGAAAAAGAGAGGCAAGTCCAAACAGGCGCAACGAGAATACATCGAAGGAATCGCGGCGGTTTTTAGAAATGTGTTGCCCTTTGTAAAACCGGACGGCAAAATCTTTGTGGTTGCCAATGACCGCTTCCAACTTTACCCAGAAATCGCTCGTCTCAGCGGTTTGAAAATCGTAGATGAGTTCCACAGGGCAGTTACAAAACGCACCGAGCAAGGGGATGACCCGTATCAGGAAACGATCTTCTTGATGATGAAGGACGCCTGAGATGAGCCTTTCAAATACGCAGCGCTCTCAAATCACCGACCTTCTCACGGAAAAAATCAGGCAAAAATTAGCGGATTATTCGCCTGAGACCCAAAACATGCCATTTCATGTGCGCCTTTTAGGCAAAGACAGAATGGCCTTGTTCTCTTTCATTCATTCGATTAACACGATGTTGGGTTCGTCGGTATTTGAGCAAGTAGCCGTTATTGTTGCTGCTCCTAACTTTCAAAAAGTCGTTTCCCAATACAAAGGGTTAGGAGACAGCCTTAGCGCTCACGCTGAAACTCTAATTCAAGACATTATGAATGGTTTGGAAAGAGGAGAGAAACATCCTGATAAGTTGGCAGAAGTCAAAAAAATACTTCTTGTGGCGCAAAAAGCCCCTTTCAAAAAGATAAAGCGTCCCTGCGTAGATTTGTTCCTCATAGCCAATGATGGCACGGAATATTATTTCGATGTGAAGACGGCCAAACCGAATCTTGAAGGATTTGCCGACTTTAAGCGGAAAATTCTTGAGTGGGTGGCCGTTCGAGGCGCTACAGGCATTGCAGCGAAAAAAATCTATACAGGTCTCGCCATTCCCTACAACCCTTATGCCCCAAAACCTTACGCTCGTTGGACCTTACAAGGGATGCTCGACTTGCCTCACGAGATAAAAGTAGCCGAAGAATTTTGGGATTTTCTTGGCGGTCAGAAGACATACCGGGAATTGTTAGACGTTTTTGAACAAGTGGGCATCCAATTGCGCCCAGAAATAGACGCCCGCTTCAGCGGTTTTGCGCCCAATTGAGCCCCGCTCACTTTTGCTTACCATGGACATCATCGAGCCGCTCGGCCTCCTGCCCTCGCCGCGCGACGCCCCCGCGTCCACAACCTGAAGTATTACACCTGGGTCGAGCAGCAGGGCAAGACTTACGAGGAAATCGTCCGCATGTGGAACGACCGCGACTACTGGAAAGGCGTGCAAGGCCAGGCCGAGGAGATTGACGCGCTCATCGAGGAGTTTAATGCCGAGGTGGGGTTGGTGTGAGAGTCGGATAGTCGGGAGTCGGCTAGAGCAGGCCGTCTGCGGGGGCAGGCGGCTTGTGTTTTTAGAGCAGGGTTGAGAGTATAATTTGCGCACGAAAGATTAACCCATGCACATCACCCTCGCCCTTGCCCAAATCAACACCAAACTCGGCGACGTCCATGCCAACCTGGAAAAGCATCTCGCCCTGGCCGAGGAAGCACATCAAAACGGAGCCGACCTGATCCTCTTCCCCGAACTTTCCCTGACCGGCTATGCGCTCCAGGACCTGACGCCGGCCGTCGCCTCGCTGAGCGAGGCCGAGAACCCCGTCTTCCGCCGCCTGCTGGAGGCCAGTCACGGCCTGGACATGGTGGTCGGTTTCGTGGACGAAGACCCGCGCCGCCGCTTCTACATCGCCTCGGCCTATCTCTCACGCGGCGAAATCGTTCACGTACATCACAAGGTGTACCTACCCACCTATGGGCTGTTTGATGAAGGCCGTTTCTTTGCTCCAGGCGACTCGGTGCGCGCCTTTGACACCCGCTTTGGGCGCGCCGGCATGCTCATCTGCGAGGATTTTTGGCACGCCTCGCCCCCCTACCTCCTGTGGCAAGACGGCGCCGACCTGCTCCTCTTCTCTTCCGCCTCGCCCGGCCGCGGCCTGACCCCTGACCCCAAACCGGCCTCCTCGGCGTGGGTCGAACACATCAACCGCGCCTACGCCAGCCTCTTCACCGTCTTCGCCGCCCACGCCAACCGTGTCGGCTTTGAGGACGGGCTGAATTTCTGGGGCGGCTCGACCGTCTTCGACCCGGATGGCAAACTGCTCGTCCAGGCGCCGTACTTCGAAGAGTCGCTGACCCTGTGCGAGATAGACCTAAATCAGTTGCACCGCACCCGCGCCCGCCTGCCGCTCCTGCGCGATGAAAAACCGGAATTGATGATGAAAGAAATAAGAAGAATCATCCAAAATGAAGAATAGAATTGTAAAATGAAAATCTGTGTAACTGCCTACCCCATGAGGCCGAACTTGTGAGTCGCAGCAAAAGACGCTAACTTTATCCGCAGATTGCAAAGATGTCGCCGATTTTCCCAATCTGCGTAATCTGCGACATCTGCGGATAATTTCCGAGACCAGGGTAGACCGTTACGAATGCGATCTGTTATCCAAATTGCTCGAAATGGAACCCCTCCTTACAAATGATTGACCTTTCTATCAACGCCCCGCTCGTGCGCAAGATTCTGACTGAGTTCATTCGCTCGGAAATCACCCGCGCCGGTTTCAGCCGCGCCGTGGTCAACCTCTCCGGCGGGCTGGATTCGGCCGTCTCCTGCATCCTGGCCGCCGAGGCTCTCGGCCCGCAAAACGTCCTCGCCCTGCGCCTGCCCTACAAGACCTCTTCCGCCGACTCCCTCGAACACGCCCAGATGGTCATCGAGCAGACCGGCGTCCAAACGCGCACCATTTCCATCACCGAGATGGCCGACCCACTGATCGGCCTCGACCCGGAAATGTCCGCCGTCCGCAAGGGCAACATCATGGCCCGCCTGCGGATGATTGTCGCCTACGACCAATCGGAGGCGTTCAAGGGGCTGGTAGTCGGCACAGGCAACAAGACCGAAATCCTTCTTGGCTATACGACACTCTACGGTGACTCGGCCTGCGCGCTGAATCCGCTTGGCGACCTCTACAAGACCCAGGTGCGTCAGCTGGCGCGCGAAATCGGCGTCCCCGAGGCGATCATCGCCAAGCCTCCCTCTGCCGACCTGTGGGCCGGTCAGACTGACGAGGGCGAACTCGGTTTCACCTACGCCGAGGTGGACAAACTGCTCTACCTGCTTGTGGACCAGCGTTACCGTCCCGAGGAATGCGTGGAGGCCGGTTTTGAGGAGAAGTTCGTGCGCGCGGTGATGGAACGAGTCCGCCGCAATCAATTCAAACGCGTCCTGCCGCCGATTGCCAAACTCTCCAACCGCACGGTTGGTTACGATTTTCTCTATCTGCGAGATTGGGGGACGTGATTCCAGTGTTCGTTGTTCAATATTCAGGTTCAGTCGTCAGTAGTCTATGGTTTCCGGTAAGCAGTAATCAGTGTGCGGCGTGTGGGAAAAGCGCGTCGCACAAATTTTCCACTATCGAGGACTCCCCCCTGCAATGCAAATTCCCGCCGCTCTTCGCAATCCGCGTTACCGCGCGCTGTGGCTTGGACTGTTGATTTCCATCTCTGGATCGCAAATGCAGGTCGCCGCCCTGCACTGGCACATCCGCACGCTGACCGGCGAACCGAACCCGCTCGCTCTGGGCGGCATCGGGCTGGCGCGCATCCTGCCGGTGATTGTCTTCTCGTTCATCGGCGGGCCGCTGGCCGATACGTTCAACCGCCGCCGCATCCTCTTCATCACCCAGTCGGTCATGGCGCTGACAGCCCTGGCGCTCGCCGCGCTGACCTTTAGCGGACGCATCACGATTTGGTGGATTTATCTGCTGACGGCTATCCAGGCTGCGGCAGTCGCCTTCGACGGCCCGGCGCGCCAGGCGATGATTCCCAATATTGTCGCCGCCCAGGATTTGCCAAGTGCGTTCAGTCTCTCTTCGATTGCCATGAACACGGGCAGTATCGTCGGGCCGGCGCTGGCAGGCATCGTTATCGCCGGGCTGGGACAGGGATACACATACTTCTTCAACGCGGTCTCCTTCCTGGCCGTCATCATCGCTCTGATTGTCATCGGGCGCGTTCCGCAGGACACGCGCTGCGCCCCCGGCGTGAATTTGAAAGCCGCTGCCGAGGGCTTCCGCTTTATTCTCTCGAAGCCGATCATTCTCTCAACGATGTTGATGGACTTCGTCGCCACCTTCTTCGCCTCGGCCAACACGATGATGCCCATCGTAGCCAAAGACATTCTCAAGGTCGGCGAAATCGGCTACGGCTGGCTCTCTTCGGCGCAATCGCTCGGCTCGGTGATGGCCGGATTGGTGATCTCGCAAATTCCAAAACTGCGCCGGCAGGGGGCGGTTTTTCTCGGAGCAGTGGCGTTTTTTGGACTCTCCACCATCCTCTTCGGCCTCTCGCCTCTGTTCGACATTCGGCCACACCCTCTTTTGGGCCTGAGCCCGGCCTTCTTAGCGGCCTTTCTCGCCCTGATGCTGATGGGCGCAGCCGATGCGGTCAGCACCATCATCCGTAATACCATCCGTCAATTGAACACCCCCGACCATATTCGCGGGCGGATGGTTTCGGTCAACCAGATTTTTTTCCAGGGTGGGCCGCAACTGGGCGAGGTGGAGGCCGGAATCGTCGCCAGTTTGTTCGGCGTCCCGTTTGCCATCGTCAGCGGCGGGGTGGGATGTCTTATCGCAGCGGCGCTCATCGTGCTGAAGTGGCCCGAACTGCGCAAGTACAGCGGAGACGAGCCTCTGCACCGCTTGGGCGCAGCAGGTTGACGGTCCCGCGACGCCCGTCCACAGGTTCCCCGACAATTTCAGAAAAAATAATTGACTTCCGCTCCATTTTCTACTATACTGAGGAAAGAGTATCTGCTTATGCGAGTAATGATTTTCCATCTCGGCATATTTTCCTAAAGCACGTTGTTGTTGCGCGTGCTTTTTTATTTTCAAAAAAGGAGAGAAGCCTATGGATTCAGGAATGATCGGCAAGATTCAGAAAGCTAAGCGTTACGCCCAAGAGCCGGAACGCTTCCACTTCGAAAGTCTCAGGGTCAGAATCGAGGGCGAAAACAATGCTCACCTCGTGGAACTCGTCAATGGGCATTGGAAGTGCGATTGCGACTTCTTCCAGAATCGGAAAGTCTGCACCCATACCATGGCGCTGGAAGAACTCTTCAAGGAGAAAAATTTGCGGCTGGTCATCGAGTAAATCGGCCTGTTCAACCGGCCTCCGGCGCACGCCGGAGGCTTTTGCATTTCTTTGGTAAAATTCTGACCTATGACATCCATTTCCCGCCGCGACTTTCTCAAACTGGGCGGGCTGGCGCTGACCAGTCTAGCGTTTGCTCCCTCCCTGGCCAAAAGCGAGCGTTTTGAGAGCCTGGAACTGGCGCGCGTGGCCGCCCGTTCGGTCAGCGTGTACAAAGAGCCAAATGACCAAAGCGCCATCGTCGCCACCTGGCCGCGTGATACGCTCATCAACATCTATGAGACTGTCAACTCCGGCACGCCGGAATACAATCCTATCTGGTACCGCGTCTTCGGCGGCTATATGCACCGCGCCCGCCTGCAACGCGTGCGTTTTCACTACAACTTCCCCGCCGAGAGCATCCCCGAAACAAAATTGCTTGGCGAAGTGACCGTGCCGTTCATCCAGCCTTACCGTTACGCCGCCTCCGAAGGCTGGACGGCCATTCCCTTTCGGCTTTATTTTGGCACCATTCACTGGGTCACCGCCGTCGAAAGCGGCCCCGACCGGCGCGCCTGGTACCGGCTGATTGACGAGGCCGACGACAGCATCTACTACGTCCCGGCTGCGCAGATGCGCCTTTTGCCGCCCGAAGAAATCGCTCCCATCACGCCCGAAGTCGAAAACAAATGGATTGACGTCAATCTCAAAGAACAGCGCCTCACCTGCTACGAGAACGACAGCCCGGTGTACAGCGTCAAGGTTTCCACTGGCCTGCGCTATCTCCACGATACGCCGACCGGGCGTTTCAACATCCTAGTCAAACTCCCCTCCCGGCGCATGAGCGCCGCCGACCGCGCCGCCAGCGACGACGAGAACGTGCTGGCAGGCGTCCCCTGGTGCAGTTTTTTTACCGACAAAGGCCACGCCTTCCACGGCACGTACTGGCACGACAACTTCGGCATGACCATGAGCCATGGCTGTGTCAATATGACCAACGAAGATTCCAAATGGCTCTTCCGCTGGAGCCGCCCCGTAGCCGCCTTCGAGGACATAGACAAACGCACTCTGGATAAAAAAGGCTACGGGACGCGGGTGGAGATTCACTACTGATGCCTGCCCTCGTCTGGCCCACGAAATCGCTTTCGGACCCCGCGCCGGCCGCGCTGACCCTCGACTCGGTCATCCACCCCGGCGGCCGCGGCTACCCGGACGCGCCCGTGAAAAATCATCTCTATCTGGGGAATAATCTGACCGTGATGGCCGCCCTTCTGCCGGAGTACGAGGGCCGCCTCGACCTCATCTACGCCGACCCGCCCTTCTTCACCAACCGGCATTATCCAGCGCGCATTGGGCGCGGCGAAGATTCGCGCCGCCCCGCCGAGTGGCAGTTGGCCGAGGGTTACCTCGACCACTGGGATACGCTGGACGATTATTTGGACTTTCTCTACCCTCGTCTGGCGCTGATGCACCGTCTGCTCTCACCACACGGGACGCTCTACCTGCACCTCGACTGGCACGCCAATGCCTACGCCCGTCTTCTGCTGGACGAAATTTTCGGGCGCGGCAATCTGGTCAATGAAATCATCTGGACATATCACGGCCCTTCGCCCATCCGCCGCGCTTTCAACCGCAAACACGATACCATTCTGGTCTATGCCAAAGGGTCAGACTACCTCTTCAACACCGACGCCGTGCGCGAAGCCTACAACCCCAGCACGGTCAAGACCTTTGCTTCCTCGCCGCGCGCCGGTTTTGGCAAAACTCCCAATCTCGAACGCGGCAAAGTCCCCGAAGATTGGTGGTACTTCCCGGTCGTCGCCCGTCTGCACAACGAGCGCACCGGCTACCCCACCCAAAAGCCGGAGGCTCTGCTGGAACGGATTTTGCTGGCTTCGTCCAATCCCGACAGCCTGACGGCAGATTTCTTCTGCGGTTCGGGGACCTTCCCGCTAGTCTCCGCGCGGCATGGACGGCGTTTTCTGGCCTGCGATGCCACCTGGCGCGCCGTCCACACCACGCGGGCGCGTCTGCTGGAACAGCCGCAGCCGTTTGCGTTGTGGCGTGAAACAAAGTTTGCCCTGTCTGCTTCAGAGACTTCGCTTGCTTTCTGCCTGGATGGGCAGTCGGTCGAGTTGACTCGCGCCCCGGCCCTGGACTACTGGGAGGCCGACCCGGCCTGGGACGGGAAAATTTTCCGCAGCGCGGCGCAGGCGCGGCGTCCGAACCGCTCGGCCGAAATTTCCCTGGAAATGAAACTGCCCGTTGCGGCATCCAATCTGCGCATCCGGGCAGTGACCATCGAGGGGGATTTGCTTGAAACGGGCTAATCAGGCATCGAGCCGATAGCCTACTCCGCGCACCGTTTTGATGTATTTGGGATGACCGGGGTCTCCTTCGATTGCCTGGCGCAACCAGGAAATGTGGACATCCAGGGTGCGGGTGTCGTCGGTGTAATCGGTTTCCCAAACTTGTGAAAATAGCGCTTTGCGTTCCACTACTTCGCCACGATGGTTGATAAGGATTTCAAGGAGGCGCGCAAGACGCGGCGTCAGCCGGGTGCGTTTATCCTGACAGGTCACGATTCGCTTTTCTACATCGAGGCGAATTGGCCCGGCATGCAAATTATTTTCACTCTCGCCCGGCAAAAGGTGGCGCAGGCGGTTGACCAATTTCTGAATGGTGAAAGGGAGAGTCAAAACGACATCGGCCTGTCCGGCCTCCGGTTGACGGTCCGGGTCGAGGATGAGCAGGAGCGGAAGAGAGGGGGCTTTTTCGCGCAGAGACTGGCAAATGCGTTTGCCGCTGGTCCGCAAGGTGGCCGCGTTGATAATCGCCGCGTCGGGGCTGAAATCGCCCGCAAAGCATTTGAGGGCTTCGCTGCCGCTGGAAACCAATTCCACAGCGAAGCCCTTTTTGCGCAATGCAGACGCAAACCGAGGATAATCAGCGTGCTTTCCCTCTATGACCAGAAGCGTGGCTTTATTCATAGCATTCTTTAACATTATACCTTAAATGTTAAAAATGTCTTCTGCGCCAAAAGTACCAAACAGGGAAGGCCGCTTTCAGGGCCTGACTTTATTTTTCGCTTCGACCTTTTCCATGAACCTGGCTTCGTCAATCAGGAAGCGATCATGCGCCGCCTCGCCAATCAGTTCCACTTCGTCCCAGGCCTGGATTTCGAAGATGAGTTTGCGGCCTTCCACGCCAGTCAATGCGGCCCGGGCACGGACTTTCATGCCCACCGGCGTGGCGGCCAGGTGGCGTACGTCAATGTGACCGCCGACGGTCGTTTGTCCGGGCGGGAGATGCCCTTTAAGCGCCTGGACGGCGGCCGCTTCCATCAGCCCGACCAGGGCAGGGGTTGAGAAGACAGGCACCAGGCCGCTACCCCAGCGGGAGGCGGTGTCGGCATCGGTAACGATCTGTTCGAGTTCGGCGGCAAGGCCGGGGAAGAGTTCGGTCATACAATCACCTCGGTCAGGATTTGTTGAGATTATAGCGCAAAGCGGTTGCGGCGGCTGCGCTGGAGCGAGATTGGAATCCTGCCCTACAAAATCTAAATTTCCACTTCCGGCAACCCGCGTTATAATCAGCGTCCGGAGAGTCTCATGCCAGCCATCTATCCCTTTACTGCTATTGTCGGACAGGAGCGCATGAAGCGCGCGCTCATTCTCAACGCTGTTGACCCGCGCATCGGCGGGGTGTTGATTCGCGGCGAGCGCGGCACGGCCAAGTCCACCGCGGCGCGCGCCCTGGCGGCGCTATTGCCCAAAGTGCGCGCCGTGCGCGGCTGCCGCTTCGGCTGCGACCCCGACCAACCCGCCTCCTGGTGCACCGAGTGCCGCGAAAAAGCGGCCTCCGGCGAGCCGCTGCCGGTGGAAGAAAAGACCATCCCCTTCGTCAATCTGCCCGTCTCGGCCACCGAGGACCGGGTGGTCGGCACGCTCGACATCGAGCAGGCCATCCAGAAAGGCGAGCGGCATTTCGAGCCGGGCGTCCTAGCCGCCGCCAACCGCGGCCTGCTTTATATTGATGAGGTCAATCTGCTCGATGACCATGTGGTGGACGTACTGCTCGATTCGGCCGCCATGGGCATGAATATCGTCGAGCGCGAGGGCATCTCGTTCACCCATCCGGCGCGCTTCATTCTGGTCGGCACGATGAACCCGGAGGAGGGCGACCTTCGCCCGCAACTGCTCGACCGTTTTGCCCTCTCGGTGGAAATCACCGGCATTCGCGATGCCCGCGACCGGGTGACCATCATCGAACACAATCTGGCCTTCGAGTCCGACCCGGAGGCCTTCCGCCGCACCTGGCAACCGCACGAGGAGAAACTCAGCCGCATCATTGCCCAGGCGCGCACCATGGTGGAAAGCGTCAAATACACCCGCCGCGACCTGCTGGCGATTGCCGCCCTGACGGCCTCGCTGAACGTGGACGGCCACCGCGCCGACCTGGTCATTCTGAAAGCCGCGCGCGCACATGCCGCCTTCGAGGGGCGGACCTCCATCACAGACCGCGACATTGCCCTGGCCGCCGAACTGGCCCTGCCGCACCGCATCAAGCGCGGCCCGTTCCAGCAAAGCGAAATTACCCCCCAACAATTGCAGGAACGCATTGAAAATCTGGCCGGTTCCTCCAGCGAAGGCGAGCCGAGCGAGCCGCAGGAAAATCCCGAGCCAGACGAAGATGGGGTAAAAAAAAAGTCCTGACCGATTCCGCTGAAGAAGAGGCGCTCGACCAGCCGCCGCCTGCGGAGCCATCTCCACAGCAGGCGGTTTTCAAGTCCCAGGATACCCACTGGTGGGACGGCGGAAAAAAGGTCAAGGTGGGTGAGACGTTCGACCCGCGTAAACTCGACACCCCGCTCGATAAACTGACGCGTCGGCACGCTGGCCGCCGCTCCCGCACGCATACAGAACGCAAGCGCGGACGCTACATCCAAGCGCGTCCTGCCAACGGCAAGACGGATGACATCGCTTTCGACGCCACCATCCGGGCCGCGGCGCCCTACCAGAAGCAGCGCGCCGAACAGCGCAAGCATCTGGCCTTTGCCATTGAGAAAAGCGACCTTCAGCGCAAAGTGCGCGTCAAGAAGGCGGCCAACCTGGTCTTGTTCCTGGTGGACGCTTCGTGGTCTATGGCGGTGGCCGAGCGGATGGCCGCCACGAAGGGCGCGATTCTCTCCCTGCTGACGGACGCTTATCAGCGCCGCGACCGAGTGGGGTTGATTGTCTTCCAAAAGGACCGCGCCACGCTGGTTTTGCCGCCCACCAATTCGGTGCAACTTGCCCAGCGCGCGCTGGTGGATATTCCGGTCGGCGGTAAGACGCCGCTCTCGGCTGGCCTGTTGATGGCGTATGAAGTGCTCTTGCAGGAGGCGATTCTGCATCCGGACATCGAGCCGCTGCTCATCATCCTGACCGATGGCGCGGGGAATGTTTCGATCGGGCCTTTGCCGCCGCAGGAAGAGGCGTATGGACTGGCCGAGCAAATCGCGGCGCGAAAGTTCCGTGCTGTAGTTATCAACATGGAGCATGCCTCCTTCGACCAGGGCCTGGCGCAGGCGCTGGCCGACCATCTCGCAGCCCCTTGCTACACGCTAAATGAACTGAAGGCGGAAAATTTGCTGATGACAGTACGCCAGGAAATGGCCGAGCCGACCAAGAGACCCGGCCCTGCGACCGTTTCAGGCTGAGCAGACGCGATTTTTGCCAGCCGCTTTGGAGGCATACATGGCACGGTCGGCGGCATGGATAAGTTCCTCCCATGTCTGTCCATGTTCAGGGTAATGCGCCACGCCAAGAGAAAGGGTGGCTTTTAACTGATAGTCCATAAAATGATAGCGGGATGCACAAAAAGATTTGCGAATTTGCTCGGCGCGTTCCAGACCTTTTTGCAGAGTTGCGCCCGGCATGATGACGAGGAACTCTTCGCCGCCGTAACGGCAGGAAATATCCGAGCGGCGGACTTCGCGCTGAAGCAAAGCAGCCAACTGTTTCAGCAGGAAATCGCCAGCGTCATGACCATAGGTATCGTTGAATTTCTTGAAACGGTCAATGTCAATCATGACTACAACGACGCCTGTTTGCTCGCGCTCGGCAAGAGCAATTTCGCGCTGGAGAACATCCTCCAGGTAGCGGCGGTTGAAGAGCCCTGTCAGCGGGTCGCGGATGGCTTGCTGGCGCAATTGCGCCTGAAGGGCTTTGATTCGGGCCAGTTGGGTGCGCAATTTCTCGTTGGCAGTCCGCAGGTTTAATTCGTTCTGCTTGCGCTCGGTAATATCGCGCATGACTTTTTGAATATGGAGCGGTCGTCCATCGGCATCACAGACCAATTCGGCGCTAATTTCCACTGTTATCTCCGAACCGTCCTTGCGGCGCAAGCGGGATTCATAGAGGGGGACGTTCTGCCCAGCCAGCAATTGCTCGAAGATTTTGACCCCCTCAGCCGGCCAGACATAGATATCGCTAAAATGGAGAGCCAGGAGTTCTGGCATGGAATAGCCCAGCATGTTTGCAGCCCGCCAGTTGGCTTCCAAATAATGTCCATCGAAGCCGATGATGAAAATCGCATCTTGTGATTGTTCAAACAGGGCGCGGTAGCGCTGCTCGGCTGTCTTGCGTTCTAAAATCTCCTCTTGAGCCATCGTGTATAAACGGCTGTTCTCAATAGCAATCGCCGCCTGCGTTGCAATCGTTTCCAGAAGGCGAATTTGCGCCGAGGAATAGGCATCTGCCTGATAACTCTGAATCGAGAGCACTCCCACTACTCGCTCACCAATACTCATCGGAACGCCAAGGTAGGAACGAATTGGGGTCCCGCTAGAGTAAAAGACCTGGTACTTTTCAGCCGCCTCGGGCAGGAGTATGTCGGGCACATATAAGGTTTGGCGGGTCCTGATGACGTATCCGCTCAAGCCGGGATTTTTGTTGATGTTGCGGGACGGAATTTTCGGGTATTCTCCCAAGTCGTAAGCAAGAGGATGCCGAATCTCGCCCGTTTGTGGGTCGAAGACCGCGATATAGAAAGCATCCAGTGGCAAAATCTGACGGCACTTTTCGAGCAAGGCTTTGAGAACATATTCCTGCTCCAGATCGGAAGTAATGGCAAGGCCGATGTCGAAAAGGGCTGTCATTTCTTCGGCGCGCTGTCGGATTTCATCGAACAAGTGCGCATTTTCGATGGCGATAGCGGCTTGAGTGGCAATTGTCTCTAACAGGCGAACTTGATCTGGCGTATAGGCCGCTGGATGATAACTTTGCATCGAAATCACCCCTACCGCCCGTTCACCAACGGTCATCGGCACGCCAACGTAAGAGCGCGTTGCCGATCCGCCGGTATGAATGATCTGATAGTGGCTGGTTGTCTGCTCATCCAAAGCATCTTGCAGATAGACGGTCTGGCGGGTTGTGATGATATGTCCGCTCAATCCGGGTTTTTCACGAATGTGACGGGGAGGGACATCATGAAATTTGCCATTATCGTAGAAAAGAGGATGATGAATCAGACCAGTCTCAGGGTCAAAAAGTGCCACATAGAAAGCATCCATGGGCAAAACCCGCTGACATTTTTCAAACAAATGTTTGAGGATATTGTTTCTATCCAAGCCTGAAGTGACAGCCAGGCCAATATCGAACAGAGCGGCCATTTGCTCAGCCCGCTGGCGAGTCTCTTCCAACAAACGTGCATTTTCAATCGCAATAGCAGCCTCATCGGCAAAGGCTTGCAAACGCTCCGCGTGAATGCGAGAGAAGAAATCAGGAGTGAAACTCAACAAGTCGAGAAAACCGATTACCCTGTCGTGCACAATGATGGGCGCTCCAACATAGGAACGTATCCGGTCAAAACCGTCCACGCGAATCCAATCTTTGCTCTGATGAGTATCTGGGAGAACGACGGCTTTCTTGGCGGCAAGCATGCGCTCAAAATGGGGGAAATCTGTGAAAGCGAAATCGAGGCCGTCTATAAAGTGCTCCAGCCCATATTCACGATAACCGCGGTGTCGAATGGCGCGTACCATGCCGGCATCATCGGCAAGTAAAAGAGTTGCCAAGTCAAAAGGCACTACGCGTCCCACGTTGTCTAGAATCCGGTCCAAGACTTCGTCGAAACTACGCGAACGACTGAGGGCAGCCAGAGAATCGCGCAGCGCCTCAGCCAAAATGCGCTGCTCGCGTTCGGCCTGCTCGGCTTTTTTTCGTTCCGTAATGTCACGGGCCACAATTAGACGGCCGCTGTAATATCCTCTGCGGTCATAAAGAGGAGTGATGCGCAAATCAAAAATCAGAGGCGCCTCGGCTTGCAGGGTTACTTCCTCCTGCAATACTAATGTGTCGCGATGCCGCCGGAACCAATCTCCTTGCTCAGAGAAAACCTCTGAGGCATTTCGCCCAATTACTTCCTTAGAAGTTCTTGCGAACAAATTAAGGGCGGTCTGGTTAATATCCAGAATGCGGTCTTGCGCGTCTAGCACAATAAAGGCATCGGTCATCCGCTCAAAGAGGGTTGAGCGCGCAACAGGGACGATATCGAACAAGCCAAAGCGGGAAACCGCGAGGACAACAAAAAAGCCGCTGAATAGAAAAGTTATCGGTGTCAGGTCAATGCTGATACCTGTAGCCAGTCCCAAGATGGAGGCCAAATTAACCAGAGCAGGTGCAGAGACGCCCAGAACAATCAAGGTAATTTGCGGGCGCAAAGGCCGAGTGGTAGAAAACCAGGCCCGCACCAGCAAAACGATGGAAATAGCAATCAACAAATATGAGTAAAAGACATTGAGCCAAAACCACCTTCCCCCGTTCTCGATCATTCCACGAAAAACTGTCCGGTTATAGAACAGTCCATGGTAAGAATCTGTCCAAATTAAAACATAAGTAATCAGCGGTTCAAGAGCAAAGAGAAAGACAATATACCTGGGGATTTTCTGTGTCTGGTTAGTATAACGCAGTGAAAAGAATAACAAAGCAGTCGGCACAGTGACAACGCCAGCAAAAGCCAGGTTCAACCAGATACGCTGAGTTTCTTCATTGTCCGCCAACCAGTGACAGGCGTAGAAAAAAGACCACGTTGCCAGACCCAATAAGAGATAAATCAAATATATTCCCCCTGGCATACTTTTGCTGCGCCGCCAAATAATCAACGCAATTAGAATGGCGACCAGCGTTGATAAGAAGAGGAAGAACAGATAAAACAAGTTCATCGTCAGTACACGAGTTTAACTGATTTGACCCCACCATAGACGAAATTGTAAACAACTTGAAAACCACCCCCTCGGATTCCGGACCTAAGATTTGCTCCAGCAAGAGAGGGTTTATGTTCCAAAAATGCCCTTCACTTTCTCCCATAAAGGTGGGCCGAAGAGAAGCAGGCCAATTGCAACAGAGGTCAACGCGGCAATCAAAACAGCCGCAGCGCCTACATCCTTGCCCACTTTTGCCAGCGGATGATGGCGCGGACTTGCTAAGTCTACTACTGCTTCCAAAGCCGTATTGACGAATTCCGCCGCCCAAACAAAGGCAATCGTGAGCAGCAAGACAGTCCAATCTCTGACTGGCAAGCCAAGCCAAATCGCAGTCAACACAACCAGAAGGGTCGCCACTGCATGAATCCAGGCATTACGCTGCGTGCGTATGACGTACCACCAGCCGCGGAAAGCATGCCCAAAGGCACGAATGCGGGACAGGAAGAATTCTCTTATCATGCGTTGACTCTGGCGGTACATTCACTCTTCGACGATATTTACTTCGATGCCCAGGTCTTTCAGAGCCTTTGCCTGCGCTTCCCACATGCGTGCTTTTTCCTCGGCTTCGGCATGGTCGTGACCCAATAAGTGCAGCACGCCGTGGACAACCAGCAACTGCACTTCGGCTTCCAGCGCATGGCCGCGGGCAGCGGCCTGGGCGGCAGCCCGCGGCAGGGAAATGATAACATCGCCAAGATAGCGGCGGCCGGTTTCCGGGTCCACTTCATCGGCCGGGAAGGACAATACATCGGTCGGCGCATCAATGGAAAGAAAGTCGCGGTTGAGGGCGCGAATCTCTTCGTCGCCGGTCAGCAGGATGGTCAGGTCGGCGTCGGTATCGGCAGACAAGTCCAGGGTCGCGCGGGCGGCGCCTTCGAGCAAGTGAGCGGGAAATTCCGGGTAGTTTTCCTGTTCAATCGTAATCATTTGACTTTCTCCCTGCGCTGGGTGACCGGTTCTTGGGCAGCCACCTGTTCACGTGGATATTCAAGGCGGGGATGGTACGCCACCCGCAAAGTGGATACAAAGGCTTCGATAATCTCGGTCAGGTCGCGCTGAGTGAGCGGGGTGTATTCCAGTTGCCCGTCTTTTTGGCGGCTTTCGATGACGCTGCGGACAATGGTGCGCATTTCCTCGTCGTTCTGAGGACGCTCGGCGCGGGTACGCGCTTCCACCCCATCGGCAAACATCAGGAGTGCGGTTTCTCGGGAATGCGGCTTTGGACCCGGATAACGGAATTTGCTTTCGTTCAACTGAGATACGTCGCCATTGACGGCTTGCAGGGCGCGGTTGTACTGGTAGCGCGCCAGCATCGTGCCATGATGCTCACTGATGAAATCCTGCAAGCGGCGCGGAAGACGGTACTTGCGCGCCAGTTCCAACCCGTCGGTGACGTGGCGGATGATGGCTGCGGCGCTCTCTTCCGGCGGCAGGTCGTCATGAGAGTCAATCTGATTGGGAGGCTGGTTTTCAACAAAAAACAACGGATTGGCGGCCTTGCCGATGTCGTGAAACAGGGCGCCAACGCGAGTGAGCAGCGCATCGGCGTGAATGCGCTCGGCCGCCTGCTCGGCCAGATTGGCAACCTGCAAACTGTGTTGATAGGTGCCGGGAGCGCGCTGGAGGAAATAACGCAATAGAGGATTATCTGGGCGAGAAATCTCCAGCAATTGCATGGGCGTGAGAATGCCGAGGTACTGCGCCAGCACATATTGCAGCGGCAAGACGATAATCGAAGAGCCAACGCCATACAGGAAGGCCGCGCCGAGCAAGGTGGCCAGGCCGACCCAGTCTGTGGCGGTGAAGGCCAGGCGGTAAGCGGCAATGACAGCCATGCCTGCCCCGGCAACAGCCACCACCGCGTAGAAAAATTGCATTACCCGTCGTCCTTCTCCCAACGCCAGCACACCGCACAGACTCGACAGAATGTAATAGGGAAGCAGAGCCAGGGCGTCGGGCATGCCGTATACAGCCAGCAGGCTGAGCAGCAATCCAAATATCATTCCGCGTTCCATCCCAAACAACAGCGATACCAGCAAAGCAAAGGCCGGAACGGGAAACAGGTAAGGCAATACCGTGCGATTGGGAATGATGGTTTGGGCCGCGAACAGGAAGAGCAGAAACAGCCCCGAAAGCAAAAGCAGGCTGCGCAAATCCGCAAGAATGGCCGACTGGCGGCGGACAAAGTAAAGCGCCGTCATCATGGCAAGGAGGATAACCAGAGAAGCAGCGCCCAAGTAACGATAAAGCGGAGCCTTCGGTTGCACCAGGCCCGCCTCACTCAACGCTTCAAAGGTGACATCAGTAATCACCTGCCCACGCAGGACGATGGTTTGCCCTTCGAGATACGATTGAGTGACCGGCTCGACTGCGTTTCGGGCCGCCTGCCGCGCTTCCTCGGTCAGTTCGGGACTGTAAAAACTGTTTGCTATAATCATGGGGGAAACCAACTCCACGACCAGCATGGCTTCCCTCTCACTCAGTGTAAAAACTACCAGACCGGGCAACCCCTGGCGGATGTCGTCCAAATCTTCGGTGCGGACAGCGTTCCGCATGATGCGGCCCAATAGATTGACAGACTCGCCGCGCACCAGTTCCCAGCGATCGTCTGGCAAAGACAGAATGAACTGGGCCGTCTCGCTCGAAAAGGGAGGTTGACGCAATGCTGCCAGATCAATTAACTTCTGGGAGAGGCTCTTCTCGGAATCGTCGCGAATACTGGAAATCTGTTGCAACAGGATTGTAAGCGCATCGGTCTGCGCCCGTCCAATCGCCGGGTCTGGCGCGCCGTAGACCGGGGCAACAGCACGTTCGGCGGCGTCACGCGCCTGGTTTGTCAGCACGATGCTGATGTAACTGAAATCGCGCGGAGCGCGCAAATCCTGGTCAGCGACATCGCCCACCTGAAGCGGCAAACTCCCCTGCCGCAGCGCCCAGGGCTGCACAAGCGCGGTGAAAGATAGAATAGTAGTGCAAACCAGGATAAGAAGCGGCCAGAATGACCGTCGGGCGGGCGCCACCATTAATTCACCGTCTCCGCCTGCATCATCAAAGGATTCACTTCGACAAAAGGCTCCGCACCGCGGCGCTGACCTGGTCGCCGGGGGCTCGTCCGGCCACACGCGGCATCAGCACCTTCATGACCCTTCCCATATCAGTCGGGCCAGTTGCGCCTGTTTCGACAATTGCGGCTTCAGCAAGCGCTTTCAACTCCTCCGCGCTCAACGCAGCGGGCAGAAAGCCTTCCAACACTTTGATTTCGGCCTCGGTGGCGGCGACGATGTCGGCGCGTTGGGCGCGGCTGGCCTCTTCTACCGCCTCGCGGCGGGTTTTGAGTTCCTTTTGGAGGATGCTCAGCACAGCGGTTTCGTCCAGCGTAATCTGTTTGTCAATTTCGGCCTGGCGGATAGCCGCCAATACCATGCGGACGGTGCGCCGGGTCACATCGTCGCCGGCTTTCATTGATGTCTTCAGAGCAAGTTCGAGTTTTTCTTTGGTATTCATATTTCGATTATACCTCGCAGGGAAGGAGCATTTTCAACCGGCAAACAGAGCCAGCAAGTTGGCGGGCAGGCCGGAGATGGTATTTTCATACTCTCGCTGCGTCCGCTTGACAGCGGCGGCAAAAGCGTAGTCGAATTTTGGTCCCTGCTCCGGCCCGTCCAGATTCATCCAGGCATGCGAATCGCGCGGCAGGAGCGGCAGGATGAATTTCTTGAGAGCAGGGATGAAACTCAACGCTTCAAACGGATAGTACAATCTGCCGGAGCGCAGAGAGGGGTTGTCGAGCAGGCTGTTATCGAACGGGTCCACCGCATCGGGCGGCGGCCAGCCGCCTTCCGGGAAGCGCGCCAGCCAGAGCGATATGTAGTTGCTGTGTGCGTAGAAATCCTGGGCGGTGTGCGTCAGACGTCCAAATGCCTGTCGGGCCGCAACTGCATCTCCCCGTTCCAGCGCCGGACGGATGAGGGCACGGTTCTGTTCGATGAACGCGCGACTTTTGGCAAAAGCGTTGGCGTCGAAATGATATTCATCATGTCCAATTTGCCCCTGCAAAGCATCCAATCCCAGATTGGCAACGATGATGGTTTCCAAAGCAGGCGGGCTAAAAAATTCGCCCACCGCCTGAGTGGTGATGATGCGGTGATAGGTTTTATTCATCGGATTGTTTCAAACCGTGCAAAAGATATACCCGAATCGGATTCGTTTTACCTTTTACCATGACAGGTTCCAGGGCCTCGGAGTAGATTTTTTCGCCCACAATGGCATGGGTGGTGTGGTCTATCATAATTTCGCCAGGGCCGGCAATGGTCTCTAAACGCTGGGCGAGATTGACCGTATCGCCGATGGCGGTGTAGTTGAACAACTCACTCGTGCCAACGTTGCCCACCATCACATCGCCGGTGGCGATGCCGATGTGGAAGCGCAGGTGATGCATCGGGTCGGCAAATTGACGATGTGCGTCTTCCGCTTGTCTCATGATGGTCAAGGCAGCGCGCACAGCCCGCAGGGCGTGGTCCGGCTGAGGGTCGGGGGCGTTCCAAAGGGCCAGCACGCCGTCGCCCCAGAATTTATCTAATGTACCTTCTTCTTCCAGAATGGCCTGCGCCGCCAGGGAAAGATAATGATTGAGCACCTTGAAAAGGGTTTCTGGGTCTGAGCGTTCACTAAAAGTAGTAAACCCGGAAATATCGGCAAAGAGAACGGTGGCGGGTTGTTTTGTGCCGTCGAGCCGCAGGTGGCTGGGGTCAGAGAGCAGACGGTCGCGCACGCGCGGGGCCACCACCCGGCCAAAGGTCTGGCGGATGCGCTCCTGCTCGGCCTGCAGTTTGCGGCGTTCGGTCAGGTCCTCAACGACAATGGCCGCGCCCTTCGTGGCAAAATAGGCATCGCGCACGGGGGAACAGGAAAGGCGTAAATACAATTCGCCGCGCGGCGGGATGTTGCGATTCACCTCCCGCGAGAGGACGACAGAGCCGCGCTCGACCGCTTCAGCGGCAACCGTATCCAAGTCCGGCCAGGTCGGAAGCGCCTCGGGTAGATGCTTTCCGATCACATCCCGGTAGGAGATGCCGAGAATATTCTCCGCCGCCCGATTGAAAAGCGTAACTTTATGCTCCACATCCGTTGTAATAACGCCGGTAGCGATGGAAGCAAAGATGTCATCCATCAAGTTCTTCATTTCGAGAGTCTGGTCGAGGGTGCGGCGAAGGTTGATGAACAGGCGGGCATTTTCGAGAGCCAGGGTAGACTGCCCGGCCACAGTATTGAGAAATTCGAGGTCATCGCCGGTATAGGGGTCGCCGGAGCGTTTGTCCCCCAACGCCATGAAGCCAATCAACGTACCTTCATAACGCAGAGGGACAAAGACCAGACAGCCAAACGCCCGAAAAGCAGCCGAAGCATTCAATGTTTCAGGGTAATTGCTGTTAGCGGGAAAATACTGCGGAGTCTCAGCGATTTGAATAACGCGCACCAAGGGATCGTCCACAGGACAGTTCGGGAACTCAATATCTCCACGGGCGTGAGGAACGTATACGGTTTGTTCGTCATCGTAGAGATAGATGACAAAACGTTCGGGCGAAAGCGCCTGATGAAGTTGTTCGACCAGCAGGTCCAGAATGCGCTCCAGATTGGGGGTAATGACCAATCTGCTCGAAAGTGTATTCAGTACCCGCCGATAGTCTGCCGGCGAACGATAGAAGAGCCGATCAATCAGGCGCAACATCAGACGCTGCAAAGGCGACAAACCAACCACCAGCAGCAAGAGATAGAGCGCCACCAAAAGCGGATTATCCGGCTGGACAACCCTGTTAATCACCAGCGAAATAACCGCCGCCAGCCCAAAGAAGACGGCCACCGCCGCGCCGGTGGTCAGCACGTAAGAGAGCACATTGGACAGAATGCGGTCTACATCCAGCAAACGGTAACGAAGAACGGCGTGCGTAATCGAAAGAGGGAAGACGATCAGCAACGGAAAATAGATGGCCGATTGAAATTCCTGCGGCGCGCCCAGCGCGGTCGGCAAAAGATAGAAAAACATCATTGGGATAAAAGCCAGCGCAGCGCCGAAGACAATGACTCGGCTTTGCTGACGAATTACGGGCGAATCACTGCGGACCAGCCTCCAAACAAGCGCCGCCACAAACAGGCCAATGGCAAGCGCCATAAAGAAATAACACGCCTGCCAGGCCACAATATAGCGCAACGGCGCGGTCGGATAGCGAACTTCATACATAGCCGGGACAGCAAACACCAGGCACAGCACCCAGGAAACCAGGCGAAGACCAGGCCAGCGTTCCACCAGACGGATTGGCTTGGGAAAAACCAGCGAAAGATGAATCAGCGCGCTGGCCGCCAGCGGGAGGCTGAACGTCCAAATCAGCACCACATGGTGAGTGGTATTCATGTCGAAAAATGTCGTGGCCGCAATGCTTACCGCGGCAGCAAAGACCAACAGCGCACGACCGGCGCGGCTCTCACCACGCAGGCGGTACGCCCATAACCCGATGACCAGAAAAACCACCCCCACCAGGTACGGAATGACAAACAGGCTCACAAAATCCCAGATCGGCATGCGGATAGGTTGCACATACACGCTGGTCGGCACGCCTACATCCGGATGAGCGAAAGTCAATTCGAGAGAATTGAAACCATTTTCCTGCAAAAGCGCGTTGACCTGTGCTACGTCCGTCACCGGCTGACCGTTTACGGCAATCAATTGATCGGGCCAGCGCGCTCCTGCGCCCGCCATCGGCCAGTTTTTGCCGGTGATAATGCTGACAACGTTATTCGGCTCCAGCAATACGCCGATAAATGGCTGACGAAAATAGCCAATGGCCCAAATCGGCGTCAGGACCAACATACCCAATGCCAACAACAGCGTCGTCACCGGCACAAAATGTGAAAACCAGGCTTGCTCATTCTCGTTCATCGGCGTCCGTTATCCCTGTGAAATGATGATAAATTATAAGCCCAAACAAGCCCATTTTCTCCTGAAATGGTTATAATTTCAGCATGTCCCCCTTCTACACCCGCACCGGCGACGACGGCCAGACCGGACTTCTCGGCGAAGGCCGTCTGCCCAAATATCACCCCCGCATTGAAACCCTCGGCGCGCTGGACGAAGCCTCCGCCGCCCTGGGCCTGGCGCGCGCCCTAGCCTCGCAGGAAGAAACGAAATCCATCGTATCGCGCGCCCAGCGTGACCTGTACGCGCTGATGGCCGAAGTGGCCGCCGCCCCGGAAAACGCCGCCCGCTTCCGGACCCTGGACTCGGCGCGCGTTCAATGGCTCGAAGCCCAGGCCGACGCCATCTCTGCCCGCGTCCCCGTCCCGAATCAATTCATCCTCCCCGGCGACACACCCGCCAGCGCGGCCCTTTCCCTGGCGCGTACCATCGTCCGCCGCGCCGAGCGCCGTCTCGCCGCACTGGCCGACCGCGGCGAGGTAGATAACCCCGCCCTGCTCCCCTATCTGAACCGGCTTTCCTCGCTGTGCTTTCTGCTCGAACTGAGCGAAAACACCGCCGCCGGACAACAAACCACCCTGGCAAAACCATGACCGGCACATTCATCAACATCGCCGCCGTCCTGCTGGGCGGTTTCATTGGTCTGCTCTTTGGTTCGCGCGTCCCCGAACGCGTCAAACAAACCATCACCGCCGGGCTGGGGCTGTTCACGGCGGTCGTCGGCGTCAAGATGTTCTTTGAGACCGGCAACGCCATTATTGTACTGGGCAGTCTCCTCCTGGGCGGGCTGTTGGGTGAGTGGTGGAAAATCGAGGCCGGGCTGGAATCTTTGGGCGGGTGGCTGGAGCGGCGCGTCTACCGGAAACAGGACGCAGGTCCCGCAGGCGGACGCTCGGCGAACTTCGTGCGCGGTTTCCTCACTGCCTCCCTGCTCTTCTGCGTCGGCCCGATGACCATCCTCGGCTCCATCCAGGACGGGCTGACCGGTAACTACGAATTGCTCGCCATCAAATCCGTACTGGACGGGTTCGCCGCCCTGGCCTTCGCCTCCACGCTGGGGCCGGGTGTGTTGTTTTCGGCGCTGGTCATTCTCGTCTATCAGGGGGGGATCAGCCTGCTGGCCGCCCAATTGAATAGTATGCTGACCGACGCGATGATGGCCGAGATGACCGCCGCCGGCGGGGTGCTTCTTCTGGGCATCGCCGTCAGCAGTCTGCTGGAAATCAAGAAGATTCGGGTGGGCAATTTCCTGCCTGCCCTGGCGGTTGCCCCGCTGATTGTCTGGGTGATTGGTCTCTTCAAATAGAAATCTCCCGGGGTCTGCTTTCAGAACTCCGGGAGATTTTTAGTCAGTGAACCGCGTTTACTGACCTGCCAAAAGCGCTTCGATAAATTTGGAAATATCCTCGACAGACGGGATATACCGCGGGCCGGCACTGCTCTGCGGCTGCTGACCGTTGATGAAGATGGCCGGGGTGGCGTTTATTCCCAGCGCCTGCCCGGCAGCGTAATCTTCCGCAACGATATCGGAATATTTGTTAGCCTTGAAGCAGGATTTGAAATCGTTCATATTCAGCCCCAGACTCTCGGCCATGGCAATCAGGCGAGCATCTGTATAAGAGCCGATGTTCTCGCCAAGCCAATTGGCAAACAGCAGGTCGTGATAGTCCCAGAAGCGTTCCTGCTCGAGTGCGCAAAGCGCAGCATTGGCCGACCGATGCGACTCACCCGAGACAGAAGGATTGATAAGCGGGTAGAAGTGGAAGGTGTAATACACCTTTCCAGTAGCCACATATTTTTCAATGATGGCCGGCTCAATCTGTATTGAGTAATACATACAACCAGAGCACTGGAAATCTTCCCACACATCCATCTTGACGGGGGCGTTGGGGTCGCCCATGCTCCGGCCATCCATTTTCACTTCAACGGCTTTTGGCACCGCAGTAACAATCGGGGCTATCCCTGTCCCTTGCGCCAACTTTAAAGAGGGCAGGATGAGAGCAAATGTAATCAATAACGCTCCGGCGACCACAAACAACACAACCAGCAATTGGTTGCGGATGCGCTCTTTGCGTCGTTTCTCACGTATCTCTTGTCGTTTACTCATTGGACTCCTTCACATCAAAGTGGCTGGATTTTGCCATAAGTGCAGAAGTTTGTCCAGACAAAAATTGTAACTGCCTACCCTGGTCTCGGAAATTATCCGCGGATATCGCAGAGGACGCAGATGGGAAGAAAATCGGCGACATCGTCCCCACAGGGGAAATCTGCGCAATCTGCGGATAAAATGAGCGTCTTTTGCTGCGATTAACAAGTTCGGCCTCATTGGGTAGGCAGTTACCAAAAATCCGCATTTTGGGCTTCTCCAGCCGCGAAGAATTTGTTAGAGGTTTATATAAAATATTCTGACTATCTGGCATTGCCATTCGGAGGTTGGTATAATCCACCCTGCTTCACATAGGAGGCGTCTGTGAATTCTAGAAACCAGTCTTTCATCATTTACCTCTTGCTGGGAATCGCCATTGTTGCGATGATTTACTTCAACATCATCCAGCAATCCGATTCTCAGGGGCCGCTTTCGATTAACGAAGTAGCCGCCCTTGTGCAAGAGGGAAAAGTCAGCCGTATTGTTGTCAACAACGACAACAGTTTATTGGTGATTACCCGCGGCGAAGATAAAGCGACCATCGAACACACTTCCCAGAAAGAACCGGAAACAACGCTGGTGGCTCAATTGCTGGCTCTGGGGGTCTCGCCTGAAAAACTCTCCCCTTCTGTGATTTCCATCCAGGCCAAGCCGCCCAGCCCATGGAGCAACATCCTGACTCTGACCGGTTATTTCTTGCCGGTGCTTTTCCTGGGCATCATGTTCTGGTTCATCTTCCGCCAGGCGCAGGGCAGCAATAACGCCGCCATGGCGTTTGGGAAATCAAAAGCGCGCATGTTCAGCGGAGAACACCCCACCGTCACCTTTGAAGACGTAGCCGGTGTGGATGAATCGAAGGAAGAGTTGCGCGAGGTGGTCGAGTTCCTGAAAGAGCCGCAAAAATTCATCCAGTTGGGTGCCCGCATCCCCAAGGGCGTCCTGCTGGTTGGCCCGCCCGGCACCGGGAAGACTCTGCTTGCCAAAGCGGTTTCCGGCGAGGCGGGTGTGCCTTTCTTCTCGATTTCCGGCTCGGAATTTGTCGAAATGTTCGTCGGCGTGGGTGCCAGCCGCGTGCGCGACCTGTTCGACCAGGCCAAACGACACAGCCCCTGCATCGTCTTTGTGGATGAAATCGACGCGGTGGGACGCCAGCGCGGCGCCGGTCTGGGCGGCTCGCACGATGAGCGTGAGCAGACCCTCAACCAGATGCTGGTCGAAATGGACGGCTTCGACACCGACACGAACATCATTATCATCGCCGCCACCAATCGCCCCGACATCCTCGACCCGGCCCTGTTGCGTCCCGGCCGCTTCGACCGCCGCGTGACCCTCGACCGGCCCGACATGAAAGGCCGCGAAGCCATCCTGAAGGTCCACGCCCGCGGCAAGCCCTTCGAACCGAATATTGACCTGGGTGCAATTGCGCGCGGCACCCCTGGCTTTGTGGGCGCAGACCTGGAGAACTTGGTCAACGAGAGCGCCATCCTGGCCGCCCGGCGCAACAAGAAAGCCATCGGGCAGGCAGAACTGGAAGAAGCCATTGAGCGGGTAGTGATGGGACCGGAGCGCAAATCCCGCCTCATCAGCAACGAAGAAAAACGCATCATCGCCTACCACGAAGCCGGTCACGCAGTGGTTATGAACGCCATCCCCGAAGCCGACCCGGTGCAGAAAATTACCATCGTTGGGCGCGGGCAGGCCGGAGGTCTGACTTGGTATCGCCCCGAAGATGACCGGATTCTGACATCCCGCAAAAAGATGATTGCGCAACTGGCCGGTTCGCTGGGCGGACGCGCCGCCGAACAACTCGTCTTCGACGACATCACCTCCGGCGCTTCTTCTGACCTGGAAATGGTGACCCGCATGGCGCGTACTATGGTCACCCGCCTGGGTATGAGCGAGGAACTCGGTCAGCGCGTGTATGGTCAGAAAGAAGAACTCATCTTCCTGGGGCGTGAAATCGCCGAACAGCGCGATTACTCGGAGGCCGTCGCCGAGCAAATTGACCGCGAAGTGCGCCGCATCGTAGATGAGTGCTACCAAAAAGCGCTTTCCATCTTGAAAGAATACCGCGCCCAACTGGATGCGGTCGCCAATAAACTGCTCGAAGTGGAAACCCTGACGCGCGAAGAATTCGAGAAAATCTTCCCCCCGCCGCTCCCCAAGAAAAGTGGAACCCCTCAGCCGGTGTCTTGAGAAATAAAGAGCCGATTAACGCCCTCACCCTGCCAGATTGGCAGGGTGAGTTTTTTAGGCGGAGAGGGTGGGATTCGAACCCACGGTGGGGACAAGCCCCACAACGGTTTTCGAGACCGTCCCATTCAACCGCTCTGGCACCTCTCCAGGGACAGCGGGCGCTATTATATCTCAAATTTCGAGATTGTCACATCCCTGCCTAAGAAATCGTCCCTAATGCCGGGAAAGCCAGTCGAGCAGATAGGCAAAAACCTGCTCTTTTTCCGGCTCGTTGTGTGTCTCGTGAGTGAGGCCTTCCCAGAGTTTGAGCGTGCAATCGCCTTTGACAGCGGCGGCGAATTCCCGGCTGCCGCGGTCGTAAGCAATCTGGTCGGCCGTGCCGTGCATGAGGAGCAGCGGAACGGGGAACTCGGCCGCATGCTCGAAAGCCCAATTGATGGCTTCGAGCAGACCCCGCGCCATGCCGAAGGTAATCTTGTCATGCACAAGCGGGTCTTCGCGGTAGCGGCGGACAACCTCTGGGTCGCGCGAGATGGCCGCCGCGTCCAATCCGCTCGGCAGGCCGGAGGCGGGGAACAGAGCGCCCAGCAACTTCGCCAGCGCGACTTTGCCCTTTTGTTCCTCGAGGGCAGTCCGCAGACCGGGCGAGGTGACAATGGCGCCGGCAAGGGCGGGTTTACGCCGCAGGACATAATTCAGGGTCAAGATACCGCCCAGGCTGTGACCGTAGATGAATTGACGCTTGCCGGGGAAGATTTCCGACGCCTGGGCAAACATCGAAGCGATGTCTTTCATAAAATCTTCGAATGAAGCCGCATGGCCGCGCTGGCCTCCCGACCTGCCATGACCGCGCAGGTCAAAGCCCATCAAGGCATAGCCTTTCCCGGCCAACATTTCGCCGACATGGTTGTAACGCCGACAATGTTCCCCCAGACCATGCACAAGGACAATCACGGCTCGCGGGTCGCCATCTGGCGTCCAACGGCAGCCGAACATGTCCAGGCCGTCGAATGATTTCCATTTCCATTCGTGAACTTGCATCATGCACCTCCATATCTGATTTTGAATTCGCAATCCGGAGCGCCGGTTGCTTTGCAGGCAATCTCTTCAATGTCCATATCCTGACCGGTTGCCCAAAGAAGCGCGGCCTGAAGGATCCCCACCGTCACGTGACAAATGGGAGCGCTTTCCTGCTGACCCAGAGCAGCCGCTCCGCGCTCATCCACCAGGAGCAGATCGCGGTCGAGGGTGTAGATGCGGGTACAACCGCCTCCTTCGGCAAGGCGCGCAGCCACGAGGTCCAGCATGCGGCGAGGCCGGGCCGGGAGCGGGAGACGGCGGGCAATTTCCAATTCGGCCTTTTCTTTCAGAGTGGTGTGTCTGAGGATTTGTTCCCACATGTCATGTCCCACCCGCAGGAGAATGCCGCGGGCGCCGCGTCCATAGAACAGGCGCAGCGCCTTCTGAAAGCGGGCATATATTTCCGCCGCCGATTCGGAATCCACGCCCTCCAGGTCGGCAGGGGTCAGGCCGGTTTTCTCAAGCACAAGGGGGAGGTTGCGCCCGCTTATCTCCTCAAGGGTAGAGTGGATGAAACTTTTCACCAGACGGACAGAAATCACGCTTTTGAGCCTCCCACCTCGAAGCGGCAATATTTGTCGCCTTTTGCAATGCAATGGGTTTCGGTGATTTCGTATTCCTGGTCGGTAGCCCAGCGGACGGCTTCGGCCAGTGAGCCGACGTAGAGATGACAAACGGGCTGGTCGCTGTGACGTCCCATGCAGATGCCGCAGGTGGCCTCGCAGTAGGCAATCGTCTCGCCGTCTTCCTCCAGCCAGGCTTCCACCTGCGGATTGGTCTTCTTGAGCGCATTAACCATGCCGTTGAGAACAAACTTGATGCGGCTTCGGGCAGGCATTAGTTTGAGCGCCGCCCCGGCGACGCCCATCAGCGCGCCCTGCTCACGAATGCCGTATTGGAAGGATGCTTTTCCAATACGGCGCAGTATTCCCTTGCCGCCGCGCCCATAAAAATTCTCAATGGCTTCATTGAAGCGAGCATATTCGACAGTTTTGATGGCCGGGTTGGTATCGTTGGGCGGGAAATTACCAACGAAGCGTTCTAGCCCCACACTGCGCAGAACAGCATTGAGACCGTTTTCGCCCATCACTTCCTGAGCAGCCGTCAGCGCCTGGCGCACCAATGCATTGACAATGACGGCTTCTTCGGGATTGACCATTTGGACCTCCTTCGCAGGTTAGGAAATCCGGTAACAATAGACCGGATAATATTCTCCTGTTTCGCGAAATCCGATACGTTTATAGAGTGAGAGTGAGCCAGCATTGTCGCTCTGCGTGTTGACGGTAAAGTGATGCACTCCGCGCCGAGCGGCATATTTCATCATCTCGGTAACGAGCACATATCCAATGCCGCGTCCCTGTGCTTCGGGAAGCACGGCCAGGCGGGCAAGGTGCATTCCCAGGGGGGTGCGTGTACTGATCTGATAGCCAATGATTTGTTGTTCTGCTTCGGCAACCGTGGCAATGGAGGCTTGCCGGTAGGCCAACGATAAGGATGAGAGCGAGTTTTGCCAAAGCGGGGCAAAAGCACGGGCATCCACCTTCGCGACAGCAGGCAAGTCATAAGAGAGCATGGGACGAATCACGAAGGAGTAGGCCGGATTTTCTTTCTCCTCGCCTGGCTGGTCGCAGGCAAGCATGACAATATGCTGTTCAGTGGTGAATCCGCTATTTTCCAGATAGGGGGCGAGCCACTCTCTGAGCAAAATTGCAGCGGCAATCATGCCGGGCAGGCAGCTGAGTTCACGCCGAGCCGTTTCCCACAAGAGGAACCAGGCCTCTCCATCGGACAAGCGGCCATCGTTGACAAAAAGTCTGAGCCAGGCTATGCCTGGCGGGTCTGGCGGGCAGGCCAGAGAAGCGCACAGTTCGCCTCTTTCCTCCAGGATAAGGAAAGGCGAATTGCCGATCCACTCCAGCGGGTCGCGCCAATCCAGGTGGCGGTGGACGTTGGAAACGCGGGCTGTCAGGCGGGATAACGGCTGATGGTCGGTAAACACCGCCGACCGGATTATTCTCTCCGGGCTCATAAGCGGAAGGATAAAAGTTTTTTCATCAAGCGCTGTTTTGGAGTGGGGTATTTGACTCCGGCAAGGCCAGATTGCAGGGCAATTACGGCATTCAGAAATTGCCAACGGCCCAAGTAAAGGGCGGAAAGCAATTGCATCACCTGAAAACGCATCTGGTCTTCGCCCGCTCGTTCAAGGGCTTCTCCTGCTTTTTCATACTCTCGGATAGCCTCTTTGAACCGCCGAAGCGCCTGAAGCGCCGAGGCGCGATTGGCATGGGTGATGCCCAAACGGCGGAAGTCGCCTGCCTCGGCAAAGGGGCGCTCTGCGCCTTCCAAGGCTTCGAGGGCCTGTTTGGGCTGTTTGGCGCGCAACAGAGAAACCGAGAGGTTATTTTTCATCTCGGCCGCCATGAGCGCATCGCCCTGGGCGGCAAAAGTAGAGGCGGCCTCGGCATAAGTTTGGGCAGCCGAGGCGAAATCTCCGGCCTCATAGGCCTGTTTGGCGCGGCGGGCCAGTTCATCGGCAGGGGAAATGTTTTGGTTCATCAGAAGGTAATGTCCAGAAGGTTTTCGGCCAGGGAGCGTAGTTTTTCAGTGGACATGGTGCTCAATTTCATGGCCAGTTCTAGATACGGGAGATTGACGGGCTTGGCAACAAATTCCTGGACTTCACGAGGCAATCGGAGAAAATCGGCAATGGATTTCTGCTCGGTCATCCACAAGCCGACGGGGCCGCTTTTGTCCAGAAAATCCTCGATGCGGCTCCCTAACAAGTCGGCCAAAACTTCCAGTTCGGGGAGCGGGATAGGCCGTTCACCCAGTTCGTAGGAACGCAAGCGGGGCACCGAGATGCCGCTCTGTTCGGAGAGTCCGCGCAAAGACATGCTGACCTCTTCGCGAGATTGCCTGAGCAAAGCGCCAATAAGCCGCTGACGAATGCCAATCAGGGCCGGCAGATTGAGGTTCTCTGTGGGATCGGCATCATCAGAGCGGGCTTCGCGGCTCCAAAAGTGGGTAATGGGAATGGACAGAGCAAAGGCGAGGAGTTCCAGTTCGGGTAATGAGGGAGCCTTGCGTCCATCCTCCCAGGCACGCAGAGTACCGGGCGTCACACCGATGGAAGCGGCGCATTCCGCAATATTTTTGCGCCGGAACTGACGGGCATCACGAATCAGCACGCCGAGTTTTTTAGTTCTTACGATGACCTGGGCTTGAATGCTCATTGGGTTTCCTTTTCCTTCAAAGATCATTATAGCAAAGAGGCCAAAGACAGGCCAGCAAATTCGTCTTTCGAAGCCAGGTTGGTGAGTTATTTCGATGCTTTTTCTACAACAGCAAGCATCTGGGAAGCAGCATCCCGGAGCGCAAGTCCAACTGCGTCGTTGGAATAATTGGCAATAATCGGCTCGTGGCGGTTATTGGCAACTGTGAACGTGCCGCCCATATAAGGGACGGTGAGACGAACCGGTAAACCAATCATTTTCTCCAATTCGGGCCGGGTAAGCCCTTCAAGACCTACTGCCCGGTTTTGAATGACAAAGACTTTTTTCGAATCAATGCCCAGGGTCTTCAAATAGCCCCAGACGGCGCAGGTTAAGGTAGAAGTAGCCAGGTCAGTACCGAGAATCAGCACCAACAAGTCGGCGCGCCGGATAATGGGCAGGCTGATGCGAGAAAGAGAACGGCCCAGGTCCACAAAAACGTAGTCGTAAGCCGCCAGCATCATTTGTAAGATGGATGGGACCCGCTCGCCAGGCAGGTGATTGGCGGTTTCAGGGTCGGAACAGCCCGGTAGCAAATAAAAAGACCAACCGGCAATCAGCGGCAATTTTTCTCTGAAGTAGGCCGGAGAAATGGTATCGGAGCGTTGCATGGCTAGGGTGATGATGTTCAAGTTGTCGCTGTATCCCACAATATCTGCAATGGAACCAAGCGGCAGGACAAGGTCCACCACCGCCACCTTTTTGTCGGGCTTACTGTTCGCAACGCACGTGGCAATATTGGCGCATAAGGAGGAGGTGCCGGTGCCGCCTTTGGCGCTCATAAACACGAATAATCGGCCTTGTTTTGCCGAAGTATGTTCTTTATCAAACGAGCGGGCAAGTACTTGCAGTAGGGACGGAATCGCTTCGCTGGACTTGACGATGTAATCATTACAGCCGGCAGAGATGAGCGCAGACATTTCCTGCAAATTTTGGTGACTAGAGAGCGCTACACATGGAACGGCGGCGGTTCGCTGGTCTTTGCGCAGGCGAGCGATAAATTCCAACGAAGAAATATCGCCTAAGGCAGGGTCGAAAACAATGGCATCCGGCCGGTCCCGCCAAGCAGAAATCAGCCCTTCCCGGCCATTGGTCGAGACGAGGGTTTGATATCCCTCCTTTTGGAGGACTGTAGAAACGTATTTTCGGCTGTTTGCATCCCCATCAACAATAAGAATAGTCAGGGGCAACGAATTCACATTTCACCTTCCAGTCATTTTTCAATCGGAGGCATCAGATATCCTAATCCAGAACGGGTCACAATATGGCGCGGCGAATGCGCATCCTCTTCCACTTTCTGACGCAGACGAGCGATGGTTACCCAAAGGATTTCCTTATCTTCGCAGTATTCCGGCCCCCAGACGCTGGTAAGCAATTCTTCTGCCGTTAATACCTTCCCCACGTTTTGACAAAACTGCAACAGGAGGCGGTATTCGGTGGCCGAAAGATAAACCTGCTGTTCGCCGCGCCAGACTTCTGCGCGGGCAAAATCAATCCGCAGTTCGCCGTGAGAGAAAAACCGGCCTTGTCCCATATCGGTCACCTGGGCGCGGCGCAATACTGCGCGGACGCGCGCAAGCAATTCGGTGATGGAAAAGGGCTTCACCAGGTAGTCATCCGCTCCCACGTCTAGCCCGCGCACCCGGTCTTGTTCTTCGCCCTTGGCTGTCAGAATAATAATCGGGACATTCGAAAATTGGCGAATGCGCTGACAAACTGTAAAGCCATCCATGTTTGGCATCATCACATCAAGCAGAATCAAATCTGTCGGCGCAGCCGCAAAAGATTCCAAAGCAATTTGGCCGTCAGAGGCAGTTTGGACCTGATAGCCTTCGGTGAGGAGATTGGCTTCAAGAAGGCGCAAGTAGCGGGGTTCATCATCAACCACCAGGATTCGGACTGACATATTCCTCTCTTTCAGGGACATTTTCATCAGCAGGTAATTCGATACAAAACGACGTCCCTTTACCGGGGACGGTGCGCACAGAAATTTGGCCCTTGTGCGCCTGGATAATTTGCTTGCAAATAAAAAGGCCGAGGCCGGTGCCGCGCCGAGGGCTCCTCCCTTCAACGCGGTAAAAGCGTTCGAAGAGGAACGGGAGGTGCTGAGGAGGAATGCCAACACCATGATCGGAAAACGTGATCACCTGACGGTCTTTTTTTAGGTGCAAAGAAATCTCGATGGGGCTGCCGGGAGCGTATTTGATGGCATTATCAAAAAGATTGCTAAGCACCTGCGTAAGGCGAACGCTGTCGGCGCGCAGGGGAGGGGCCGGTTCCAGGTCGAGAGAAACTTCGAGACCCTGATAGCGGCTCTGAAATCGCATTGCTACATCTCTGAGGAGCGAATCCAGCCGAACCGGCTGGAAATCCATCGGCAAAGTCCCGGCTTGGAGACGAGCCGAATCGAGCATGCGGTCAATCAGTTGGATGAGATGGTCGGTTTCCTCGTCAATAATGGTCAGGAATTCCCGCTGGGTGGCCTGGTCCCAGGTGGTATCAGGCCGCAAAAGCGAGGTGGTATATCCCTTGATAAAACCAAGCGGTGTATGCAATTCATGCGAGATGGTGGCAATGAAATCATCCTGCAATTGGGCTCGATGATGCGCAAATTCCAACTGAGTCAGAGCCGCCTGCAAGGCTTCATGCTCCAGACCATAGGCTACCTGATTGGCTGCCAGCACAGCAAAGGGCAACTGGTCGGCGCTGAATTCCGGCCCGCCAAAGCGTACAAAAATTAGCGCGCCGCGACCTGGAGTAAGTTCGAGCGGCAAACCAAGGCGGTAGGGCATCAGCGTTCGGTCGCGCGCAGAACTCCTCGACGGGACAACATTCATGATTTTGCCAGAGGCAATGACCTGATTGGCCAATTCTTCCCCCCAGGAGGCATCCGCCTCCTTGCTTCGACCACGCCCGACCGCCCGTGCATACACGGCATCGGGAATGCCGCTGTTTTTCTCGGTTTTGTAAATGGCAATATTGTCAAAGACGAAACGGGAGCGAAGAGCAGCAAAAAAAGCATTGAAATACTTGTTCAGGTCGCCTTTTATGCCTGAAGCCCCTAATTGAGTAAACTCTTCCAGCGTTTCGTCATCCATGACAGCCTCACACAACGACCTTCGCGGCAAGCAGTGGGAAGCGGAGTTCAGAACCTTTGCCTTCCTCTGATTGTACTTCGATAATCGAGCCATGAGCGCTGATGATGTCACGCACCAGCGCCAAGCCCAGGCCTGTGCCGCCATAGCGGCGGGTGGATGAGCCATCCACCTGGTAAAACGGCTCAAAGATGGCTTCAAACTTGTCGGCAGGAATGCCGATGCCGGTATCCCGCACCGAAACCATAATCAAGTTATCCTCAGGCTGAATAGACAGGACGACGCGCCCGCCGGAGGGAGTGAATTTAATGGCGTTATCGAGCAATTGGAGGATGGCCCAGGAAATTTTCTCCTCATCGGCCTGCACCATCGGCAAATTGGCCGGAATGTCGCACTCCAACGTTACATTGCGATTTCTCGCCTTGATGCGCGAGTAATTGATGACTTCTCCGGCCACTTTCGCCAGATTGACGGGGTTCAGATGCAGAGTCATTTCGCCGCGCGCCGCCTGCGAGAACAGAATCAGGCTATCAATCAGGTTTTCCAACTGATTGGCAGAACGCTGGCTGACTTGAAGCGCATTGCGCTGTTCATCATTCAAGTCGCCCAGGGCGCCAGTGATGAGCAATTCAATATATCCCTTGATGTGCGTAAGAGGCGTCCGCAATTCGTGAGAAATGTTTGCCAGAAAGTTCGCCTTCAATTGAGTCAACTCAGAAAGTTTCCTCAGCGCCTCCTGAAGTTCGGCCGTGCGCTCCTGCACGCGGCGCTCAAGGAAGCGGTTGGCGTCTTCGAGAGCGTTGCGCAGTTGAATGATTTGCTTGGTGATGGCATGGTCCAACTGACGGCGGTCCACCAGCCCAAGTTCGATGAGCGCCTCGCCCAAGTAAACTTTGCGGCCGACGGCCTGCTGTTCCTTTTGATAAGCCAGCGCCTTTTGCAGGTCATCTTCCGTGATGGTGCCGCTTTGAACGAGGTATTCCCCCAAACGGGGCACGAGCACTTCAGGAGTAAGCGGAGTAGTCATGTGAGTTCCTCAACCTGCCAAACCCATTCCCCTGCTATCATGGTCGCCAGGGGTTGAATCTCACGCAACCGCGATACGTCACAGTCAAACGGGTCAACATCCAGCGCAATCATATCGGCCAGATACCCTGCTTTCAAACGACCCAAACGGTCTTCCAGGCCGGCAGCATAGGCCGGGCCGGCGATAAACGCCTCGAAAGCCTGCTCACGCGTCAGACGCTGTTCCGGGTACCACCCCTCCGGCCCGGGGCTGCCATCCAGCCGCTGACGGGTAACAGCAGCATGAATGCCCCAGAACGGATTGGGGTTTTCCACCGGGGCATCGGAGCCGAAGGCCAGCCTCGCCCCGTGCCGGACCTGGGTCCGCCACGCGTACGCCAGAGCGGCGCGGCCACCCCAGCCTTTGTCTGCCATCTCCATATCCGAAACGGCGTGGATGGGCTGCATCGAAGCGATGACATCCAATTCTGCAACCCGCACGGCGTCGTCAGGATGGACAATTTGAAGATGTTCAATGCGATGCCGCAAGGCAGGCAGGCCGCGCTGTTTCTCGTGGGCGCGCAGGCGGGCAAACGCATTCAAGACCTCGCGATTGGCGCGGTCGCCAATGGCGTGGACGGCCAGCGCCAGTCCGGCCTTTGCCGCTTCACGACCATACTCGAAAACGGCGTCCGAGTCCATTAACAGAATACCACGATTTTCAGGCTCGTCAACATACGGCTCGAGCATGGCAGCAGTGCGCGGACCGAGAGCGCCGTCGGCAAACAATTTCAGCGGGCCGACGCGCAGCATATCATCACCCTGACCGCCCTTCAGTCCCAGCCGCAGGACGGTCTCCAGGTCCTCGCGCGGGATGGATTGCAGGACACGCAAGCGCAAGCGGCCGCTCTTGTTCAAAATCTGCAGGGCGCGGAAGGAAACATCCCGGTCGAAATTGTGAATGCCCGTCAGGCCCATCTTCCACAACTGTGGGATAGACTGGGCAAACATCTCGGCCAATTGCTGGGGAGTGGGCGCAGGGATGGCCGCCTCGACCAGCGTCGTGGCCTTCTCGAACAAAATGCCGGTGAGATTGCCGCGCCCATCGCGCTGAAAACTGCCCTCCGCCGGGTCGCGGCTTCTTTTCTTTATCTTTGCGTAACGCAGCGCCAGCGAATTCACCCAGGCTGCGTGCAGGGATTTGGCACTCAAATAGACCGGGTTCAGCGGCGCGACCGCGTCCAGGTCGGCAGCGGTGGGCCACTCGCCGCCCCATAAGTTTTGGTTCCAGCCGTGGCCAACAATCCACTCGCCGGGGCGGGCCAGTCTGGCCGTCTCGGCGACGCGCGCCAAAATCTGTTCCTTGCTCGGCAGTTCGCAGTCGAGTTTTTGCAGGCTGAGCGTCCAATGCTGGAGGTGGAGATGCGCGTCCATCAGGCCGGGGAGCAAAATCCGCCCCCGCATGTTGCGGCGCTCTGCTTCAGGATAGCGGCTCAGCAGTTCCTCGCTGCCAACGGCCAGGATTTTTCCCGCCTCGATGACCAGCGCCGAGGCTTGCGGGCAGGCGGGGTCGAATGTGTGAATGCGGGCATTGTGCAGGAGCAGCATAGCAGCCTCAATCGTTCAACAGGCGACCCAGAAGGGCTTCGAGTTCCTCTTCAGAGTAGTAGTGAATGGTGAGGCTTCCACCCTTACGCCCGGCGCGCAGGCTGACCTTTGTGCCGAGACTGGCGCGCAGACGTTCCTCCAGAGCCGCCACTTCAGGGAGCACCTGCGGCTTGGGTTTGCGAGCGGGTTTTTCTCCGGAGAGTTTGCGCACCAGTTCCTCCGTCTGACGGACGTTCAGTTCCTGCGAGAGAACGGTGCGCAGAGCGGCGGTTTGGGCTTCGGGGGTGGGGAGCGCCAGCAGGGCGCGGGCGTGCCCCTCGGAAATGCGGCGCTCGATGAGCGCATTCTTGACCGAGTCGGGCAGTTTGAGCAGGCGCAGGGTGTTGGTAATCGCCACGCGGCTGCGGCCTACTTTGGCAGCGATTTCCTCGTGAGAAAGGTCGAAATCTTCAGCCAACTGGCGATAGGCTTCGGCTTCCTCCAGTGCCGAAAGGTCGGCGCGCTGGACGTTCTCGATAATAGCCAATTCCAGGCGCTGCTGGTCGGTGGCTGCGCGCACAATGACCGGCACGGCGGTCAGTCCGGCCAGCCGGGCGGCCTGCAAACGTCGCTCGCCGGCAATCAGCGTATAACGGCCATCCGAATCGCCCGGCGTGACGATGAGTGGCTGCAAGACGCCATGCTCGCGCACCGAATCGGTCAATTCCTGCAACTCGTCCGGGTTCATCACGCTGCGCGGCTGGCGAGGGTTGGGCAGCACCCGCTCCACCGGAATCATCATGACCCCTCTCTCTGCCAGAGCGGTTTCCTCGCCAGGGAGCAGCGCCCCGAGGCCGCGGCCAAGACCTGATTTCTGCACCATTGCGCTCTCCTCCTTCTCGAAAGCCAGAACTAAGCAACGCCTTGCAGAACCGGAACACCGTCGCCGGCCAACACCTCCCGCGCCAGCGCCTGATACGCCTGAGCCGCGCTCGAATTGGGCGCATAAGCCGTCACCGGCAGGCCATAGGAGGGCGCTTCAGCCAGGCGGACACTGCGCGGGATAATCGTCTCGAACACTTTTTCGTTGAAATACTTGCGCACTTCTGTCACCACATCACCGGCGAGATGCGTGCGGCCGTCGAACATAGTCAGGACGACGCCGCGCACTTTCAATTCGGGGAAAATCGCCTGCCGGACGCGCTGCAGGGTACGGGTCAGTTCGCCGAGGCCCTCCAGCGCCAGGTACTCGCATTGCACCGGGATCAAGACCCCGTCTTTGGCGGCCATCAGCCCGTTGATGGTCAGCAAGCCAAGCGAGGGCGGGCAGTCCACAAGGACATAGTCGTAGCGTTCCACCAGCAGTGCAATTGCCTGGCGGAGTTTGGACTCGCGCCCAATTTCGTTTACCAGTTCCACCTCCGCGCCGGCCAGGGCAGGGGAGGAAGGCAAAATGGAGATGTTCAGGCGCGGATTGTACAACACCTGCGCCGAGGCCGGGGCCTGTCCCAGCAGGACCTCGTAAATGCCGCCCTTGACGGAGTGTTTATCCACGCCCAGCGAGGAAGTGGCGTTCGCCTGCGGGTCAATGTCCACAATCAAGACGCGTTGTCCCAGCGCAGCCAGCGAAGCGCCGAGATTGATGGCCGTGGTCGTCTTGCCCACGCCGCCTTTTTGATTCGCCAGTGTATAGACGCGTCCCACTACAAAACCTCCACAAGACAGGATTGAATTTCCTCCCGGGTTGGGATTCCCTCCATCCCCGGGCGCGTGACCGAGAAAGATGCCAGATGGGTGGCAAAGCGCGCCGCCGCCCAGGGGTCACGCGTCGTGTATAAGCGCCAAAAGAAAGCCGCGGCGAAGATGTCGCCCGCGCCGGTTGCGTCCACTTCCTGTTGTTTGGGAGCGCGGAAACGGCGCAAATCGCCGTTCCAGTAAAGGCGCGCCCCCGCCGGCCCTTCGGTCACGGCCAGCACGCCGGTCGCGGCCGCCAAATGTTCCAGTTCCTCCTCATCGCCGCCCACATCCTCGATGCTCAAAACCACCGCGCCCGCCCTGGGAAGCATCTGCGCGGCTTCGACCCAGCGCGCGGGATGAACCAGTCCGTTCTCATCCCATGAGCGCATCCAGCCCTGCGGTGTAAGCGCCAGGATCGAGCCGCCAAATCTGCCGTTCACCAGCGATTTGGCTTCGCCGGCAATCGGCCCCACGTGGACGATGGGAGCGCGCTGCCAGGCCTCGGGAACGTGAACGGGCGCGAGGTCCGGGGCGATATGGTGTACGACCTGACGGCGGCCGGCCGGAGAATAGATGTTCTCAAAAGTGGTGCTGCGCTCCGCTTTCACATTCCAAACCTGGATTCCGTCCGGGAAATTGAGGGGAATTTCCCCACCAAAAGCCGTGACAATGCCCACACGCAAGCCGAGGGCGCGGGCAGTGAGCGCGCTGTAAGCGGCCGTCCCGCCCAGGCGCAACCCGTCGGGAGTCACGTCGCAGGCAAGATGACCGATAACGAGATAATCCACCGGCTGAAACGGTTCGAGGGAAAGCATGAACAGATTATACACTGTGATAAGCCGAAAGTTAAATTTCTTGGGCATGTGAATAGGGCAATCGCATTTCAACCGCTCAACACCTTGAGCAAGTAATCTTCATTCCAACCGGCCTGTAGGCGTTTGGCTTGCATGCCACCTTTGGCAGTTTTCTCTTGTTTGAGCAGGTTCACCGCCATATGCCGCAGGATGGCAAAATTCTCCGGCGCATGATC
>DAOTVO010000004.1:0-56280 GCA_034436335.1 Anaerolineales bacterium
GCTCGAAGTGCTCGACCCGGAGCAGAACGCCGAATTCCGCGATAACTACCTCGAGGTGGCCTTTGACCTCTCGCAGGTCTTCTTCATCACTACCGCCAACCAACTGGAGACCATCCCCGCGCCGCTGCTCGACCGGATGGAAATTATTCAACTCTCCGGCTACACCGAAAGCGAAAAAATTGCCATTGCGCGCGGCTATCTCACCCCGCGCCAGGTGCGCGAAAACGGCCTGCGCCCGGAGGAAATCTCGTTCACCCGCGATGCTCTGCGAACCATCATCGCTCAATACACCCGCGAGGCGGGCGTCCGCAATCTGGAGCGGAAAATCGGCGCCGTCTGCCGCAAGGCGGCCACGCGGATTGCCGAGGGCAAGACACAGACCACCAAAGTCACGCCCAAGGTCGTGCGAGAACTGCTCGGACATCCCATCTTCCTGGAGACGGAGGAACTCAACGCCCGCACCTCCATCCCCGGCGTGGTTCCCGGCCTGGCCTGGACGCCTTTTGGCGGCGACATCCTCTTCATTGAGGCCAGCCTGATGCCCGGCAGCAAAGGTTTTCAGGTGACCGGTTCGGTCGGCAACGTGATGCAGGAATCAGCCCGCGCTGCGCTCTCTTACGTCCGCTCGCACGCCGAAGAATTGGGCATTCCCAAGGATTTCTTCGACAAGACCGACATCCATCTCCACATTCCGGCGGGCGCCCAGCCCAAAGACGGTCCCTCGGCAGGGGTGACCATCGCTACGGCGCTCGTCTCGCTCATCTCCGCCCGGCCGGTGCGCAAGAACGTCAGCATGACTGGCGAAATCACCCTGCGCGGCCAGGTCATGCCGGTCGGCGGCATCAAAGAAAAGATGCTCGCCGCTCACCGCGCCGGCATCACCACCGTCATTCTGCCCCGCCGCAACCAGTTCGACCTCGAGGACGTGCCGGCCGAAATCAAGAAGAAACTCAAGTTCGTCTTTGCAGATACCGTTGACGACGTGCTAAAAGCCGCCCTCGAACCGGCTCCACGCGTTCGCTCAGGACGTTCCAAAAAATCTCATTCCGAGGCTTCTCTGCATGTTCAAAGTCCTTCTGGCAGATGACGACCATACCATGGTCTCTCTCCTCAAAACTCTCCTCTCTCTGGAAGGGTATACTCCCGTTTCCTTGCTCGACAAGAAGGGCGATCTCCTCGAAAACATCCGTCAGGAGGCCCCTGATGTCATCCTGCTCGACCTGCATCTCGGCAACAGGAACGGCCTAGAACTTGTCCGGCGCATCCGTGCCTCGGAGGACCTAAAGAACATTCGCGTCATCATGGTTTCCGGCGTGAACAAGCGGGAGGAATGTCTGGCCGCCGGCGCGGACGATTTCGTCCTGAAACCGTATATGCCCGAAGAACTATTTGCCAAAATTCGAGGCGATTAGTGGACCCGACCCCTGCTGCGCGCCTGCGCGAGTTCCGCTACCCCGAAGATTATCCTGCCGCCCGCCGTCTGTGGGAATCGGCCGGCCCGGGGATTCAGTTGCGCCGCTCCGATGAACCCGCCGAAATCGAAAAGAAATTATCTCGCGACCCCGACCTGTTTCTCGTTGCCGAGGTGGATGGAAAACTAGTCGGCACGGTCATTGGCGGCTTCGATGGCCGCCGCGGAATGATTTACCACCTCGCCGTAGACGTTTCCGTGCGAGAACGTGGAATCGGCGAAATGCTGATGAACGAAGTGGAACGCCGCCTGAAAGAGAAAGGCTGTGTCAGGAGTTACCTGCTGGTCACGACCGGGAACGAGCAGGCCATGCGCTTCTACGAAAAGCGCGGCTGGTCGCGCATGGACACGGTGTATGTGTATGGCAAGGATTTGTAAATCAGGTATTAGGCAGGTAATCAAGTGTTAGGTAAACAGGTATGCCTACTCCCCTCCGCTTTGCCATTCTAACTGCATCTGACCGTTCGGCGCGCGGAGACCGCCCCGACCTCTCCGGCCCGGCACTGGCGGAACTCGTCCAGTCTCAGGGCTGGACGGTCGTCCGCACGGCCATCCTGCCCGATGACTTGAAAATCCTGCGCGAAAGCCTCGCTAGTTGGGCCGACCGACGCGACCTGGATATCATCCTCGTCACCGGCGGGACGGGCTTCGCCCCGCGCGACGTGACCCCCGAAGCGACGCGCGCGGTCATCGAACGCGAAGCCCCCGGCCTGGCGGAGGCGATGCGCGCCGCCAGCCTGCAGACTACGCCCCACGCCATGCTCTCGCGCGCCGTCTGCGGCATTCGCGGCCGGACGTTGATTATCAACCTGCCCGGCAGTCCGAAGGCGGCGGTCGAGAATCTGCGGGTCATCTTGCCCGTCCTGCCGCATGCGATTGAATTGCTGCGCGAAGACCCTGCTGCTGAAGCGCATCATTAGATTTCGCGGATGCGGCAAATTTCAAGAAAAAGTCTGCGCGAATCTGCCTCATCTGCGGATAAAAAACAATGGTGGTATAATCCCGCCGCTTCTGCAAAACTTGTAATCGAAATAGAAAAGGAACGTAGTTATGATTGATGTCAATGACCTCCGCAAAGGCGTCACCTTCGAACTCGACGGCAACCTCTTCAAAGTCATCGAGTACAGCCACCACAAACCGGGCCGCGGCAACGCCACCATCCGGGTGCGGGCGCGCAACCTGCGCACCGGTGCCACGCTCGAAAAGACTTTCATCTCCGGCAACCAGGTGCAGGAAGCCCGTCTTGACTTCCACACGGCACAGTATCTCTACAACGACGGCGACACCTATTACTTTATGGATCAGGAAACCTTCGAACAGCCCGGCATCCCCAAAGACGTGCTGGGCGACTCGGCCAATTTCCTCCAGGAAGGCATGACCTGCAAATTGACCTTTTACAAGGGCGAGCCGCTCGATGTAGAACTGCCCCTCACCGTTGACCTGAAAGTCATCTATGCCGAGGTCGCTGTGCGCGGCGATACCGCCACCGGCGTGACCAAGAAGGTCAAGGTCGAGACCGGCGCCGAGGTCCAGGTGCCGAACTTCGTCAAAGAAGGCGACGTCATCCGCGTTGATACCCGCGACGGCACGTACGTCACCCGCGTTTAGCAGGCCGTTGACCGTGGACGATGGACAGTCAGAACAGCATCCATCGTCCACGGTCTATTGTCCCCAGTCCATCTCCCATGAAAACCCCAGCCGGTTCCGAATGTACATACTTCTACGGCGATTATTTCCGCGGCCGCAACGTGGAAGAATGCCGTCTGCTTGGCGCGGCCTGGATCCCCAGTCTGTGCCAGACCTGTCCCGTCCCCGGCATCGGACGCGCCAACGTCTGCGAGTCCATGCGCCTGCGCGCCGAAGTGACCCGCCCCCTGGCGGCTGCCTTCCAGAAGCGCGTCAAGGTGACGGCCTTTTGTGAGAAGACCGGCCGCGCCGGCTTCGACCCGCACCTCGGCTGCGGCGAATGTCATCCCGTCCCGCCCGTTTTTACTGTCAACTCCTGACCTCCTTCCTCTCCACTTTTCACTCCTGACTTCTCCCTTCTTCCTCCTCTCCCATACTTATGTCCATCACCCTGCTCCTCGACCTCGACGATACCCTGCTCGACACCAACATGGAGGCCTTCGCCCCGGCTTACTTTTCGGCTCTGGCGGGCGCCCTGGCGGGGAACATTTCTCCCGATATCATGCTCCCGGCGCTGATGGGCGGTACAAGGGCGATGATGCAAAACGAAGACCCGGCGCTTACCCTGCGCGAAGTCTTCGATGCCTATTTCTTTCCCAAACTCGGCCTGGAACGCGCTGCCCTGCAGGAGAAGATTGACCGCTTCTACGACGAGACCTTTCCCTCGCTCGGTCATGTCGCCTGCCGCCGCCCCGCTGCCGTGGATTTTGTCCGCCGCGCTTTCGAGGCCGGGTACCGCCTGGCGATTGCCACCAATCCATACTTCCCTCTCAAAGCCGTCCAGCACCGCATGAGATGGGCCGGCCTGCCCCCCGAAGAATACCCTTTCGCTCTCGTCTCGTCCTACGAGACCTTCCACTTCACCAAGGAGACCCCGGCCTACTTCCATGAATTTCTGGCCCAACTCGGCTGGCCGGAAGAACCGGTCGTCATGGTCGGCAATGACTTACAGATGGACCTCCTGCCGGCCCGCCGCGCCGGGCTGCCCGTCTTCTGGCTGCGCGACGGCCGCGACCCCGAACACACCGACATTCCCCAGGGGAATTTCGCCGACCTGTGGGAGTGGCTCCAGGCCGTCAACGAGGAGACGCTTGCGCCGGCTTTTGCCGCTCCCGAAGCCATTCTTGCCACCCTGCGCTCCACTCCTGCCGCGCTCGCTTCGCTGACCCTCAACTTGCCTGCCGAAGCCTGGAACCGCAGGCCTGCCCCGGCGGAATGGAGCCCCACCGAAGTCCTCTGCCACCTGCGCGATGTGGACGCCGAAGTCAACCTGCCGCGCCTGCAAAAAATCCTGACGGAAGAGAACCCCTTCCTGCCGGGCGTCGTCTCGGACGCCTGGGCGCAGGAGCGGAACTACGCCGCCCAGGACGGCCCCCAGGCGCTGGCAGACTTCCTCGCTGCGCGTCGGCGGCTGATCGGCCTCTTGACCGGCGCGGCAGACCCCTGGTCCCGCCCCGCCCGGCACGCCATCTTCGGCCCGACACACTTGCTCGAACTGGCCGGTTTCATGGCCGAACACGACCGCGCTCACGTCCGCCAAATCTGGAATTTGCTTCCCCGATGACCTCTTTGCACGTTCTCGACCCAAATCCGGCGGGATTTCCCGCCGTTCTTCTTTTACACGGGCTGGGCGTCACCGGCGCTTCCTGGACCCTGCAACTGCCCGCTCTGACCGAGGCCGGTTTTCGCCCCCTGGCGCCCGACGCCCCCGGCTTCGGCGATTCTCCCTACGATGGGCGCGGCTGGAGCATCCGCCGCGTGGCGGCGCAAATGGCCGAGTTGCTCGAAGAGCGGCATTCCGGCCCGGCGCACGTGGTTGGGCTTTCGATGGGCGGCGTCATTGCCCAGCAGTTCGCTCGTGACTTTCCCCATTTGACGCGTAAACTTGTCCTGGTCAGCACCTTTGCCGTTCTGTGTCCCGATTCTCTTTCCGGCTGGTGGTACTTCCTGCGCCGCGCCTTGGGCGTGATGACGGGCGGGCCGCAGGCGCAAGCGCGGCTGGTGGCGGAGCGCGTCTTCCCACGCCCCGACCAATCTCCCCTGCGGGAGATGCTGCTCGATACCATCGCCCGCGCCGACCGGCGCGCCTACCGCGCCGCCATGCGTGCTTTGGCCTCTTTCGACTCGCGCCCCTGGCTGAAAGACCTTCCCGCGCCGACGCTGGTGGTGACTGGCGCGGAGGATATCACCGTCTCTCCGGCGCGGCAGCAGATGCTGGCCGAGGGCATTCCGGGAGCGCGTCAGGTGGTGCTCGAGGCTGCCGGCCACGCCCTCAGCGTGGAGCAGGCCGAAGCGTTCAATCGCCTCCTGCTGGATTTTCTGAAGTGAAAGATTCCCTTCGCTGGCTTCCCGCCCTGGCGCTGATGGGGACCATTTTCGCGCTTTCCTCCATCCCCTCCGAAGAGATGCCGACCTTTGGCTTTTGGGACACGCTGGTTAAGAAGGGCGGCCACGCCCTCGGCTACGGTCTGCTGGCCCTGACCTATTGGTATGCTTTGAAGTGGGAAAAGAAACGCTTCTGGCCGGCCTTCCTGTTGGCCGTTTTGTATGCCCTTTCGGACGAATTTCATCAATCTTTCACCCCCGGCCGTCATGCCAGCCTGGTGGACGCGCTAGTCATTGATACCGGCGGCGCGCTGGCGGCGTTAGCCATCGCTCGATGGCTGAAAAAGAAATCCCTTTCTTCCCACCCTCCTAAGCCCTAATCGCCTTGTTCCTTCTTTCTTTTCCCTTCTCACCCTCTTCCTTCCCTCTACTCAAACTCTATCTCCAACTCCTCGTCCTCTTTCCAGTCCTCTGCTTTCTCGATGCGGATGTCGCTGAATAACCCTTCCTGCGCCGCCGAGACGCGGTAACGCTTGACCAGTTCGAGCAGTGCCAGGAAGGTCACCACCACCTCCAGCCGGGAGGGCTTTTCCCCCAGCAGGGCGCGGAAACTGGTGCGCGGCTCGCGGCTCAGGTGTTCGGCAATCCAAGCGATCTTCTCGCGGATGGTGATGCGCGGGGCCGAGATGACCGTTCCCAATTCGGCCTTGCTCTGCTCGCGCAGAAGGATCGCCTCCGCCGCGGCCAGCAGGTCGCTCAGCGTCACGTCCGAAAGGTCCAGGCGGTCTTCCACATGCGGCGGCGGGGCGACGCGCAGGTAAGTCCGCAGGTGCTTCGTCTCGCGTTCCTCCAGCCAGTTGGCCAGTTCCTTGAAGCGCTTGTAGATGCGCAATTGGCGTGCCAGCGCCTCGCCGGGGTCTTCCTCTCCCGCCTCACGGATAGGCGGACGCGGCAGCAGCGCCTCCGACTTGATTTGGATGAGTTTTGCCGCCACCACCAGAAAGGCCGAGATTTCGTCCGGCGGCACTGGCATCTGGTGGATGTAGGCCAGGTACTGGTCGGTGACCTGCGCCAGAGAGACGGCGGTGATGTCCAGTTCGGCGCGCTCGATCAACTGCAGCAGCAGGTCGAGCGGCCCCTCGTAGACGGGCAGCGCAACGTTGTAATTGCCTGCTTGGTATCCGGCGATGTTCAATTCCATGGCAGGCGGATTATAACGTATAATTTGTGTATGACTTCCATACTGACCCACCTCGACGACTCCGGCCGCGCCCGCATGGTGGACGTAGGCGGCAAACCCGATAGCGAACGCCTGGCAATTGCCAAAGGCGAAGTGCTGATGAAGCGCGAGACGTTCGACCTGATCCGCGCCGGGCAGATGAAGAAAGGTGACGTGCTGACCGTGGCGCAGGTCGCCGGCATCACCGCCGCCAAGCGCGCCTCGGACCTGATCCCGTTATGTCATCCCCTGCCCATCACCCACGCCGAGGTGACTCTCGCCCTGGACGAGTCGCTGCCGGGCGTGGTCATCACCGCCTCGGTCAAGACGACCGGCAAGACCGGCGTCGAAATGGAGGCCCTGACCGCCGTCGCGGTGGCCGCGTTGACGGTTTATGATATGGCCAAAGCCGCCGAAAAGACGATGAAAATTCAGAACATTCATCTCGTCGAGAAGCACGGCGGCAAGTCGGGCGATTTCATGCGAGGAGATGAATGAACCGCGTCAAAGTTTTACTGTTTGCCACCCTGCGCGATTATGTCGGAACGCGCGCCCTCGAACTCGATCTGCCCCCCGGCGCCACGGTCGCCGCGCTGGAAGATTTACTCATCGCCCGCTACCCGCGCCTCGAGAAAGTGCGCGGCTCGATGATGGCCGCCATCAACCGCCAGTATGCCGCCGATGACCAGGTCATCCCCGACAACGCCGAAATCGCCTTCTTCCCGCCCGTCTCCGGCGGCTGACCTCCCAACCTCCCAACCTGCAACCTCTCAACCTTCCAACTCCAATCCTCCAAGCCATGACCTCCTGCCTCCCAACGATAATTTTACTCACCGAAGCCCCTCTCGACCTCGACGCCCTGCTCGCCCAAATCACCCTGCCTAGCACGGGCGCGGCGGTCTTCTTTACCGGAGTCGTGCGCGGCGTCACTGCCCGCGGCCAGCCGCATCAGACCACGCGCCTTGAGTATGAAGCCTACCAGCCGATGGCGGAGGAGAAAATGCGCCAGGTGGCCGAGGAAATTCGCCAGAAGTGGCCCTCGGTGGAAGGAATCGCCATTGTTCAGCGCCTCGGCAGGCTAGAAGTCGGCGCGCCGACTACCCTGATTGCCTGCACCGCCGCCCATCGCGACACGGGCGTCTTCGAGGCCGCCCGCTACGGCATTGACCGGCTCAAGGAAATCGTCCCCGTCTGGAAAAAAGAAATCGGCCCGCAGGGCGAAGAATGGGTGGAAGGCCATTACCATCCCAGGCCGGGCGAGTGAGATGGCCAAATCGAAAATCTGCCTCTCACCCCTCTCTCATTCCCGCCCACCTGCCTTGTTGTATAATCCCCGCTCGTGAAACCCTTCTCCGCAAAAACAGCCCTTTTTTCGGCATTCCTTCTGATAGTTCTTTTGCTGTCTGCTTGCGAAAGCAGCCTGTGGGGAAGTTATGACTCCTATCTGACCTCCTCCCCCGGCGCGGCGGCGACCGACACATTTTCTCCCCTCTCGGCCACGGCGACCGCCCTTGCCGCGACGACCCAGGCCGCCCTCTATGAGACTGCCGACTATCAGATTCTCCCTCCCACCCCCACCTCCACCCCCGACTTGGCAACGCGTCCCACCATCCTTTACGCCGCCCAGGCCGGCGACAGTTTGGAGGTGATTGCCATCCACTTTGGCGTTCAGCCCGAAGAAATCGCCTCTTCTGTTGTCCTGCCCCAAACCGGCTTCATTCCTGCCGGTACACCGCTGGTGATTCCCAACCGCCTGGCCGATACGCCGCTCTCGCCTGCCGCCAAACTACTCCCCGACAGCGAACTCGTCTATTCCCCCAGCGCGGTGGATTTCGACATCAGCGCCTACGCCGACTCGGCTGGCGGTTATCTCAAGGATTACCGCGAGTACCTCGCCGTGGACGGCTGGCTGACCGGGGCCGGCGTCATCCGCCGCCTGGCCTTCGAGAGTTCCATCAACCCGCGCCTGCTCCTGGCCTACATCCAGTACAAATCCGGCTGGGTGCAGGGCGAACCCTTTCCCGGCGTGAACCCGGACTATCCACTCGGTTTTGGCAATTTGATGTACCGCGGCCTCTATCAGCAGTTACGCCTGCTCGTCCAGGATTTGGACGCCGGTTACTACGGCTGGCGCGCCGGCGCGCTGACCGAACTGACTTTCCCAGACGGCGAAACCCTGCGCCTCAACCCCCGTCTCAACGCCGGAACGGTGGCCTTGCAGTACCTCTTTTCGCGGCAGTACAACTACGACGACTGGCTGGCCGCCCTCGACCCGGAAACCGGCTTCATGGCCACCTACCGCGCTCTCTTCGGCGACCCCTGGGAACGCGCCGCTCAGGTCGAGCCGCTCTTCCCCGCCGGCCTCATTCAGCCCGAACTGACCCTGCCTTTCGAGGTCGGCTACCTCTGGAGTCTGACTTCTGGGCCGCACCCGGCCTGGGAAGCCGAAAGCGCCCTGGCCGCCCTCGACTTCGCTCCGGCCATGCCTGCTCCCGGCTGCGGCGAATCCAACGCCTGGATTGTGGCCGTCGCCCCCGGCCTCATCGTCCGTTCCGGCGGCGGCTACGTCATCCTCGACCTGGACGGCGACGGTTACGAACAGACCGGCTGGGTCGTCCTCTACATGCACGTCGCCACCAAAGACCGCATCGCCTTGGGCAAATGGGTGGACGCCGGCGACCGAATCGGCCACCCCTCCTGTGAAGGCGGGCGGGCAACCGGCACACACCTGCACATTGCCCGCAAATACAACGGCGAATGGATCGGTGCGGGCGGCCCCCTGCCTTTCGTCTTGAGCGGCTGGACGGCTCATGAAGGCGACGCCCCCTACTATGGCACGCTGACCAAAGGCGACGAAGTCATCACCTCCAGCATGTCGGCCACGCGCCAATCGCACATCATTCGTCAGCCTGGAGAATGAAGGGTTTCCGGCCATGTTTTTCAGAAAATTTTTGCTGGCGATCTTTCCCGTTCTGCTGGCGGCCTGCTCCTCCGTCCCCTCCGCGGACCTGATGCCTGCCGCGCCCAATTGGGACGCTCCCCCGGCCCCAACGGCCACCTCCTCCCCCCCGCGTCCCGAATACGAACCCGGTCAATTGGTCGAGTATGTCGCCCACAGCGGCGACACGCTCCCCGCTCTGGCGGCGCGCTTCAATACCACCATCGAAGAAATCCGCCGCGCCAATCCGCAAATTCCCGCCGACGCCACCACCATGCCGCCGGGAATGCCGATGCAAATCCCCATCTACTACCGCCCTTTCTGGGGAACGCAATTCCAGATTTTGCCCGACAGCCTCTACGTCAACGGCCCGGCGCAGGTGGGCTTCGACATCGAGGCCTTCGTGCAGAGTCAGCCCGGCTGGCTGAAGGATTACCGCGCCTGGGCGCAGGGCGCCAACCGCAGCGGGGCCGACATCGTGCGCGTGGTGGCGACGAATTACAGTGTCAGCCCGCGCCTCCTCCTCGCCGTGCTGGAATACCGCGCCGGCGCGCTTTCGGACCCGCTCGCCCCAGAAGGCCGCTATCCGCTAAAAATCTACAACCACAACTACTCCGGCCTCTACATGCAATTGGTCTGGGTTTCTAATGTCATGAATAACGGCTTCTATGGCTGGCGCACCGGCAGGCTGGTCGAATTCGAACTCAGCGATGGCCGCCTTGAGCGTCCCGACCCCTGGCAGACGGCAGGGACGGTCGCCCTTCAATACCTTTTCTCACGGATCGAAGACCCGGCCGATTACGCCAAAGCCATTTCCCCCGAAGGGCTGGCCGCCGCGTACCGGCGCTTGTTCGGCGACCCCTGGCAGGCGGATTCACCGCACATCCCGGTCAGTTTGCAGCAGCCGGCGCTCACTTTCCCCTTCCGCCCCGGCGAGACCTGGGCCTTCACCGGCGGCCCACACACCGGCTGGGGCACGCTCATGCCCTGGGCCGCCCTCGATTTTGCCCCTCCCGCGGCTGTGACGGGGTGTATGCCCACCGACTTGCCCGCTGTGGCGATGGCCGACGGCGTGGTCGCCCGCTCCGAGACGGGGGTGGTGATGCTCGACCTGGACGGCGACGGCGACGAACGCACCGGCTGGAATCTGCTCTATTTGCATGTAGCCACTTCCGGCCGCGCGCCGGTTGGGGCTGTGCTAAAGACGGGCGACCCGGTCGGCTACCCCTCCTGCGAGGGCGGGACGGCCACCGGCACGCATGTGCATGTGGCGCGTAAATACAACGGGGAATGGATCCCCGCCGACAGCGCCATCCCGTTCAATTTTGAGGGCTGGGTGGCGCATAACGGTCTTGCACCGTACGAGGGGACCCTAACGCGTAACGGCCAAACGGTAGTGGCCTGCGAATGCGCTACGTATACCAGCCAGGTGACGGCCGGAAAATAAAAAACGCCTCGATCCTCCGGCGCGTCTGTATCGCAGTCGGGTGACCTCCCAGTCTCCGCCTTCCCATCGCCGACAGCCCGGAAAGCCCGTCCTACGCTGCTGTGTTATATAATTTCCTCAAAGCCTTCTCCACTGCTTACTGACCACACATCACATCGGCTGGGTTTCGAAAGCCTTTTGGACAACCAGGCGGCTTTGGCCTTTCCCATCATCCTCGTAAATCTCATACTTCAAGTCGGTGGGGACCACCTTGTTCAGCATGGCCTGCGCCGGGCAGTATTTCGTGGCGGTCAGTTCGATGGCGCGCCGTACAGCGGCCTCGTCCAGGCCGCGGCCGCGGACATCGTACACGATGGTCAGGCGGGTGAAAACTTTGGGATGCTCCGGCGCTCTTTCGGCGTGCACGCGCACCTCGAATGCGGTAACCTGCTGCTGTTTCTTGCGCAGGATGGAGATGACGTCCATGGCGGTGCATCCGGCCAGGCTAACGGCCATCAGTTCCAGGGGGCGGAAGCCATCGTTCGCGCCGCCCACCTCCGGGTCCGCGCCGAGGCGGAGTTGGAAACCGGAGTCGGCTGTTCCGGTGAAACTCATCCCTTCTTGCCAGGTGACTTTTGCGTCCATCTTGTCTCCATCAGGGTGTCAGAAGAGGCGTCACGTATTTTTCCAGCGTGGGCTGGTTGATCTGTCCGCTCCAGGCGTAGCGAATTGTGCCGCTGGCGTCAATCACATACGAACTGGGCAAATTGCCGTTGCGAAAGGCGGCGACGGCTTTCGTTTGGGGGTCAGGCCAGATGGGATAGGTGAGGCCGTGCGACTTGACGAAAGCCGCCACTTCCGAGACCGGTTCGCCTGCTTCGATGCCGATGAGGACGAAGTTCTCGTCGCTGTGGTCATTGTAGTAGGCCTGGAGTTCGGGAATCTCGGCCAGGCAAGGCGGGCACCACGTGGCCCAGTTGTTGACCAGCACCACCTTGCCCAAATAATCGCTGAGCGAGACGGTGTTGCCTTGCAGGTCGGTCAGCGTTAGGTTGGGGGCCGGCACGTTGAGAGACGCAGGCGGGAGGATGTAGGCGTCGTTGTTTTGCCGTTTTTTGTCGTTGTTGGCCGAGAGGGCGATAATCGCCGCCGCTCCAATCAGGAACACGGCGCCGATGACGAGAAACGAAACGCTCCCCGACGCTCTTTTGCGCGATTTTTTTCTTGTCATAGGCCAATTATTGTCGAAGCGCCTGTCTAATGGCATTGACCAGAGCGGCTTCAGGGACAGCGCCGACGACATTTCCCGCGCCGTCGTTGATGACGGTGTGCGGCACGCCGCTGACCTGATGCCGGTCGGCCAGAGCAGGGAACTCCATCGCTTCCACCATTTCGGCCTGCACCAAGGGGCTTTCGACGGCCATCATGTGCGCCAGCACTACTGCGCGCGGGCAGTAGGGGCAGGTGGGGGTGACGAAGACCTGCAACTGGACGGGTTTATCGAGGCCCTTCAGAAAGGCGCGTGTTTCGGGCGAAAGGCCGGAGTCGCGCTGGGAGACAATCAGGATGTCCTGAATGAGGGAGGTAAATTCATGCCCGGAGGGGATGCCCATCAGGCGCACGCCGTAATCGGTGATGGTCTCATTGTCTTTGGCGGTGATGACGAGGGCGGGGGTTTTATCCACGCCGTATTGAACGGCCAACGCGGCGTCGGCTTGCAGGTCGTGCTGCTCAACGCTGATTTTGTCCGAGAGAGCCGCCACTTCCTGGACGAGTTGCAGGGTGTCATCGCAATAATCGCAGTGTTCTTGCGTTCCGAAGAAAAGGATGTGTACGGGTTCCTTGAGATCAGCAAAGACCTCGCGGATTTGGTCCTGGATGTTTTCGTTCAGTAACTGTGCCATTCGATGTTTCCTTTTTTTGTTTGATATGTTTGCCCACACGGGGCAAAAGGATGGGGTTATCAGGTACAGCCTCCGCCGCCGCTGATGACGTAGCCGCACTTGATGCATTCGAGTTCCAGCAGGCCGTTGTAGTCCATTTTGCCCTGTCCGCATTGTGGACAGATGTCACCGGGGCGGATTGGCTTCGAAGAATCGGCGTCTGTGCTGGAGAACACCGGCGGCGTGAGAGCGGGGGCTTTGGGCTTTTCTGGTTCTTTCATCTCCAGGTTAGATGCATGTCAGGGCTTAATGTTTCATGTAATCTTCGAGATGAAGGGTGCGATAGAGACGCTCGCGCACGGCAGGGGGGACATCGGCGGGTTCGCGTGTGGTTTCGTGATACAGGTAAATCGTCTTGCGCAGGGTGTCCACGACGACGCGGCAGTTGGGACAGGAAGCCAGGTGTTCTTCGATTTCCTGACACAGGTTTTCTTCCAGGGATCCGTCCACATAGTCAGAGAGATTGCCCAGTATCTCTTTGCAGTTGGGATGTTTGGAAATCATGTTGCTTCTTCCTTTTCGCGCAGTCGTTCGGCGTAATATCCGCCGAGCAGGTCACGCAGACGCAAACGGGCGCGCAGGAGACGGGTCTTCACGGCGGTTTCGCTTAGGCCGAGGGCTTCGCCGGTCTCCTGGATGGAAAGGCCTTCGATATCCCGCAGCAAGAAAACTACGCGTAAGGTATCGGGCAGGCGGCGGATGGCGTCATCCAGCACGCGGCGGGATTCGGCGCTGACGAACTCCTCTTCCGGCAGACAACACCAGTCGGTCAATTCGACTGGCATGTATTCTTCGCCGTTTTCATCCTCGGCAGTCTCTGCCAGGTCTGTTTCCGGTTTCTTTTTCCGCAGCATCATCAAGGCTTCGTTGGCGGCAATCCGATAGAGCCAGGTGGAAAGGCTGGAGCGTCCTTCGAAGGCGCGGATGTTTTGTAACGCCTTGAGGAAAGTGTTTTGCAACACATCTTCGGCATCTTGCGGATTGCCGAGCATTTTCAAGGCCAGCCGATAGAGTGGACCGGAATAAGCATCAACCAGGCGGGCGAATTCTTGGCGGTTTCCTTCTTGAAGCGCTTGAACGGAAATATTTTGTTCGCTGCTACCCATTAGATGTTAGCCTCTTGAAAAAGTTACTGCTTGCAGTATACCCGATTCCGAAAGGCATGACAAAACACACGGACAAACGTCAGTCCTTTCAGGATATTTGCCACTAGAAAGCAAGGCTCACTTTGACTAATATCCTACATAATATGGATTTGGAGAAATACGCTTCCCTTGCTTTTTTTAAGGGCCTGAGTGCTGCAGACCTGAGAGCGCTCGCGCCTTATTTTAAGTCTCTGCGATTTGTGGCCGGAACGACAATTTTCGAGCAGGGTGAGCGCGCCGAATCGGTCTATCTGGTGTCCAGCGGCGAGGTCCTTATCCGCTACAAGCCGATGGATGGGCCGCCGATGACTGTGACCCGTGTCCAGCCGGGCGGCATCTTTGGCTGGTCGGCGGCGATGGGCAACCAGACGTACACGTCTGGGGCGGTCTGTTCCCTGGACAGCGAAGTTTTGTGCATTCGCGGCGATGATTTGCGCAGTCTGTGCGACAAGAACCCGCGCGTGGGAAGTGTGCTTCTCGAGCGGCTTTCTCTGGTGGTGGCCGAGCGTCAGCGCCACCGTCAGGGCGATATCTCCTCCCTCCTGGCCGACGGAATGCGCCAGGCTCATTGTTCAGGAGAGAATTGAGATGGTAGACCCCAAAACTGAACTCCAACTGAAGGCATTGCTGGAACAGCTGAGCGCTTACATTGAGACTTTCCATGGCGGCTCAGTGGAATACGTGGACTTCGATGGCAAAATCCTAAAGGTTCGGCTGGGCGGCGCATGTCTGGGCTGTCCGCTTTCGCCCAACACCTTGCACGGTTGGGTGGCAGGAACGGTGCGCCAGTTCTTCCCGGACATCGAAGACGTGCAGGCGGTGTGACAGCCTACGCGTATTCCCCCAAATCGCCGCGATGCGTTTTTGCCTCGCGGCTTTTTGTCGCACTTGACCATCCCTTGTTTCTCGGCTAAAATCTGGCGGCTTTTGAAATCTTTTTTAATGAAATGACCCTGTGTTCGAGACTCTTACCGGACGCCTGAACCAACTCTTCGACCAACTGCGGCGGCGCGGCAAACTGACCGAAGCCGACGTGGATGCCGCCATGCGCGAAGTCCGCCTGGCGCTGCTGGAAGCGGATGTCCACTACAGCGTGGTCAAGGATTTTGTCGCCCGCGTTCGTGCCCGGGCGGTGGGGTCGGAGGTCTCGAAGGCGCTCAATCCCGGCCAGCAGGTCATCAAGATTGTCAACGAGGAATTGATCGCCACCCTCGGCGAACCGGCTCCGCTCAACCTTTCGGGCGAGAAGCCGCGCATGGTCATGCTGGTTGGCTTGCAGGGCTCGGGCAAGACGACCGCCGCCGGGAAACTGGCGAACTTCCTGCGCGCACGCGGTGAACGCGTTTTTCTGGTCGCCGGCGACCCGTACCGCCCCGCCGCGGCCGAGCAGTTGCAGACCCTCGGCCGGCAGTTAGACGTCCCGGTCTTTTTCGAGTCTGGGGTCAAGCCGCCCGACCTGGTGAAGCGGGCTTTTGAGAAGGCGCGCAACGGCGGCTATACCGTCGTCATCGTGGACACGGCCGGCCGTTCCCAACTCGACGAAGCCCTGATGGGCGAGTTGCAGGCCGTTGTCCGTAAGGTTCCCCCGACCGAAACGCTGCTGGTTGTGGACTCGATGATAGGTCAGGAAGCCCTGCATGTAGCCGAAGGCTTCCGCGACGCGGTGCCGCTGACCGGTCTCATCCTGACCAAAATGGACGGCGATTCGCGCGGTGGCGCGGCCATCTCCATCCGTTCGGTGACCGGCGTTCCCATCAAGTTCATCGGCACGGGCGAGAAACTGGACGCGTTGGAGGCTTTCCAGCCGGAGCGCCTTGCCTCGCGCATCCTGGGCATGGGCGACGTGCTGGGTCTCATCGAGAAGGCCGAGGCGGCCTACGACGAACAGCAGGCGCGCAAACAGGCCGAACGTCTCTCCAAGGGTGAGTTCACCCTCGAAGATTGGGCCGAGATGATGAAATCTACCAAAAAGATGGGTTCCATCAGCCAGATGCTGGATATGCTCCCCGGCGAAATGGGGCGCGCGGCCCGCAACGTGGACCCGCAAGAGGTGGAACGCTCCATGAAGCGCACCGAGGCCATCATCAACTCGATGACCCCCGAGGAGCGCCGCAACCCCGACCTCCTCAATGCCAGCCGCCGGCGGCGCATCGCCCGCGGCTGCGGGCTGGAGGTCCAGGACGTGAACCGCCTGATGAAACAGTTTCGCGAGATGCAGCGGCTGATGAAGACCTTGCAAAAGACCGGCCCGCGTGGATTGTCGAGGCTGTTTGGGTAGGATATAATAAGCCTTCGCTTCATTTACTGCAAAGTTGCGGATTCACAGAATCCTGCTTATTCTTTGCCTTCAGCGCCCCGGTGCGCATTCCTTTCTGCCCCCTCCCGCCGGAAGTTTGCTGAAGCAACCTGCTAAAAATAAAACATGAAGGAGTAACTTTCTGATGGTTCGTATTCGTCTTCGCCGTATTGGCTTGAAAGGCCAGCCTTCTTACCGCCTCGTGGTTGCGGACAAGGAAAGCCCGCGCGACGGCCGCTTCCTGGAAATCGTTGGTTTCTACAACCCGCGCACCGAGCCGCCGACGCTCGACATCAAGGAAGACCGCGTCTTCGATTGGATGAACAAGGGCGCCCAGCCTTCTGATTCGGTGGCGCAGTTGTTCAAAATGTCCGGAACCGCCGAGCGCTTCGAGCGCCTGAAGAAGGGCGAATCTCTCGAAACCCTGCTGGCCGAGGCCGAAAAAGCCCGTGCCGCGCGTGTCGTCAACCCCAAGACCAGAAAATAACCTGCCCGGCTGGCCTGGTTTTGCCCAAGCCAGCCTGGCTTTTTGAGGCGCGATGAAAGCACTCATCGAACATATCGCTCGGTCGTTGGTGGACCACCCCGAAGAGGTTGTCGTTGACGAAACCCGCCGCGGGGAACGCGTCCTCCTGGAATTGCATGTCGCCAAGGAAGATATGGGCCGCGTTATCGGGCGCGGCGGGCGTGTGGCGAATGCCATCCGCACCCTCCTGCGCGTGGCGGCCGAACGGGAGGGCTGTCAGGTGACTCTGGATGTGGTTGACCCCTGAGCGATGTCTCCAGAAAAGGAACGTCCGGCAGGCTCGCTGAAGTCTGGCGAGCCTGTCTTTCTAGCAGTTGGCAAAATCCGCCGCCCGCATGGGGTGCGCGGCGATGTGGTGGTGGAACTCTACACCGATTTTCCCGAACGTCTCCAGCCGAAGAAAATCCTGTTTGTGGGCGAGAAGCATGAACGTCTGGTGATTCGCAGCCGCAGGCCGCACAACGAAGGCCTATTGCTGGCGTTTGAGACCTACGACACCCCTGAAGCGGTCGGACGTTTTCGCAATCAGATGCTATACGTTTCTGCCGCCGACAGCCCGGCGCTGCCCGAGGGAGAGTATTATTTCCACGAACTTCTTGGCTTGAACGTTTTCGACGAAGATGGCCGTTTGCTGGGCGAATTGACCGAGATTCTCGAAACCGGCGCCAATGACGTATACGTGGTGACCGCTTCCTCCGGGACCGAGATTCTGCTCCCGGCCATCCCGGACGTTATCCTGAGCGTTGATTTGGAGGCGCGCACGATGAGCGTTCACCTCCTGCCCGGTCTGCTCGAAGCGACAAAGGACGAGTAACAGGCCACTCTGCTGTCAATCTGCAATCGTCAATTGTAATGGACAAGCGTTACTGGGTCGGCTTCAATCTGGTCAAGGGCATCGGTGCGGTGCGCCTGCAGGGACTGCGCGACTATTTCGGTTCGCTGGAATTGGCCTGGCAGGCGCCGCTCGACGCACTCCAGGCGGCCGGTCTCAGCCCGAAACTGGCCGAGCGTGTGGCGCAGGCGCGCGCCGGCGTGGACCTTGATCAATACCTGGCGCAGATCGCCGCGCAGGGCGTCCACATCCTGACCTGGGAGGACGAACTCTACCCGCCGCGCCTGAAAGAGATTGACCAGCCGCCGCCCGTCCTGTATGTGCGCGGTGAATTGACCCCTGAAGATTTCTGGGCGGTTGCCGTGGTGGGCACGCGGCGCGTTACGGCTTACGGGCGTCAGGTGACCGAGGAGTTGGCTTCCTTCCTGGCCGCCAACGGCGTGACGGTTGTTTCTGGCCTGGCGCGCGGGGTGGACGCGATTGCCCACCAGGCGGCGCTCAAGGCCGGGGGACGCACGCTGGCTGTCCTTGGCTCGGGTGTGGACCGAGTCTATCCGCCGGAGCACAACCAACTGGCGGTTAAAATCATCACCAGCGGCGCGCTGCTCTCCGATTACGCTCCCGGCACGCCGCCAGATGCCTCCAACTTCCCGCCGCGCAACCGCATCATCTCCGGCCTTTCGATGGCGACGGTGGTGGTAGAAGCGGGCGAAACGAGCGGGGCGCTCATCACCGCCCAGTTTGCCGTTGACCAGGGACGCGAGGTCTTTGCCGTACCGGGCAACATCTTCGCGCCGCAGTCGAAGGGGACCAACCGCCTGATTGCCGAAGGGGCGCGTCCCCTCCTTGCATGGCGCGACCTGCTGGATGTCCTCAACCTGACGCGCCTCAGCCAGCAACGCGAGGTGCGCCGAGTTTTGCCTGCCGATGAAATCGAGTCTCGTCTGCTTGGCGTCCTGACCCAGGAGCCGCTGCATGTGGACGAAATTCGCAATCAGACCGGCCTGCCTATCGAGCGCGTTTCGGCCACCCTGACCATGATGGAACTCAAAGGTCTGGTGCGGCAGGTGGGCGTCATGAATTTCGTCGCCGTGCGCGAGGAGCAGGCGGCTTATACTGTTGAAAACAGAAAGAGCAATGTCTGACGCATGAATCACACCTACGCTGTCATCATGGCTGGAGGCGGAGGAACCCGCCTGTGGCCGATTTCCCGCCGCAAGCGGCCCAAACACCTTCTGCCTCTTCTGGGTGAAGAGACACTCTTTTGTTCCACCGTGACGCGGCTGCACGGGCTGATTCCGCCGGAGCGTATCCTGGTGGTGACGACGGCCGAACAGCAGGCAGCGCTCAAATCCCAGGCGCCGGAAATCCCGACCGAGAACTTCCTCATTGAGCCAGAACCGCGCGGCACCGCCGCTGTGGTCGGGCTGGCGGCGGTCGTCTTGGCCGGGCGCGACCCGCAAGCGGTGATGATGGTCCTGCCTTCCGATCATTTTATCCGCAACGAGGATGTTTTCCGCCTTCTCATGAAAACCGCCGTGCAGGCCGCGCGGCAGAATTATCTGGTCACGCTGGGCATTACGCCGACCTTCCCGTCCACCGGTTATGGATATATTCAACGCGATGTTGCCTTGACGGAACATTTTGAGTATCCGGTCTACTGCGTCCTGCGCTTCATCGAGAAACCAGACGAGCCAAGAGCGCGTCAGATGATTGCTGAGGGCGGCTATTACTGGAACTCCGGCATGTTCATCTGGCGCGCCGACCGCATCCTCGCGGAGATGGGGCGGCTCATGCCGGACCTGTCGGCAGCGCTGACTCGCATCGGGGCGGCGTGGAACTCTCCCCAGCGGGAGGCCGTCCTTGGCTCCGAGTGGCCGCGCCTTGTTCCGCAGACGATAGACTACGGCGTGATGGAGCACGCCGCAAATGTAGCCGTTCTGCCGGCGGGCGGTCTGGAGTGGAGCGATGTCGGTTCATGGGATTCGTTGTTTGATGTCCTCCTGCCCGACGCGGACGGGAACGTGGCCGTCAGCGGCGATCATCTCGCCTTCGAAACGCACGATTCGCTGGTCTATTCGGCTGGAAAGAAATTGATTGTAACCATCGGTGTGGATGACCTGATTGTGGTCGATTCCGGCGACGCCCTGTTGGTATGTCATCGCGACCAGGCCCAGCAGGTGCGCCGCGTCATCGAGACCTTAAAAGCGACAAAACGAGAGCGTTATCTCTAGGAGGAGTTTCATGGAAGCCTATTGCATGAAGTGCAGAACAAAGCGCGAAATCAAAGACCCTGTGCCGGACTTCAACAAGGCTGGTTCGCCCATCACGCGCGGGACGTGCAGCGTGTGCGGCACGAATCTATTCCGCATCGGCAAGACGGAGGCGCACGAGGGCATGGTCAAGCCAGATAAATACGCTCACCGCTCCGGCAAACTGGTGATTGTCGAGTCGCCGGCAAAGGCCAAGACGGTGGGACGCTTTCTTGGCAAAGGATACACTGTGCGTGCCTCGGTCGGCCATATCCGCGACCTTCTGCGCTCGCAACTTTCGGTGGACGTAGAGAACAATTTCAAGCCCAAGTACCGCGTCCCCAACGAAAAGAAGGAAGTGGTCAGGGAACTCAAGCAACTGGCCAAGGAACATGCCGAAATCTACCTGGCGACCGACCCTGACCGCGAGGGAGAGGCGATTTCGTGGCATCTGATGGAAGCGGCGGCGATTGACCCAAAACTGGCGCGGCGCGTCGTCTTCCATGAAATCACCGAACATGCCATCAACGAGGCCTTTGCCAACCCGCGCGAAATCAACATGGACCTGGTCAACGCCCAGCAGGCGCGGCGCGTCCTCGACCGGTTGGTGGGCTACAGCATCAGCCCGATTTTGTGGGAAAAAGTCCGCTCGCGGCTTTCGGCTGGACGCGTGCAGTCGGTGGCGCTGCGCATGATTGTCGAGCGCGAGCGCGAAATCGAGGCCTTCGTGCCGGTCGAATACTGGACGGTCGGCGCGGAGTTCAAACCCGAAAGCGAGAAGAAGGCTACTTTCCTTGCCAAATTGGCAAAGATTGACGACAAAGACCCCGAATTGGGCAGCGAGGAAGTTGTCCGGCCCCTGCTGGCCGACATGGAATCCGCTCCCTATGTGGTGACTAGGGTCAAGCGCGGCGAGCGGCGGCGCAGACCCTCGGCCCCGTTTACCACCTCCACGCTTCAGCAGGAGGCCTCCCGCAAACTGGGCTTCACCGCCAAGCGCACGATGGGCCTGGCGCAGGGTCTTTATGAAGGCCAGGATGTGGGCGAGGGCGGCACGACCGGCCTCATCACCTACATGCGCACCGACTCGACCAACATCGCTGAAGTGGCCGTCAACGAGGTGCGCGGCTATATTGCCCAGCGCTACGGCGGCGATTTCCTGCCCGAAAAGCCCATCGAGTACAAGACCAAGGCCAAAGGCGCGCAGGAAGCCCACGAAGCCATCCGCCCGACCTCCGTCCTGCGCGACCCGGAGAAGGTCAAGCCTTATCTCGAACCGGCGATGTTCAAACTCTATCAACTCATCTGGCAGCGCTTCGTGGCCTGTCAGATGGAGGCCGCCGTGTACGACACGCTTTCGGTCGAGGTGACCGGCCGCGGGTCCGCGCACGAATACCTGTTCCGCGCCTCCGGCTCGGCGGTCAAGTTCCCCGGCTTCCTGCTCGTCTACGAAGAAGCCAAAGATGAAGACACGAAGTCGGAGGAAGAGGACGAGATGAATGTCCGCATTCCCGCTTCGGTGGCCGAAGGGCAGAAGCAGGAACTGGTGCGGCTCATTCCCGAACAGCATTTCACCCAGCCGCCGCCGCGTTACTCGGAAGCCAGCCTGGTGCAAACTCTGGAAGAGTACGGAATTGGCCGTCCCTCCACCTATGCCCCGACCATTTCCATCATCCAACAGCGCGGCTATGTGGAGCGCATTGACCGCCGCCTCGTTCCCACCGAGACCGGCATTCTGGTCAATGACCTGATGGTGCAATACTTCCCGGAGATTGTGGATTACCAGTTCACCGCTCGCATGGAGGAAGACCTCGACCGGATTGCCGAGGGCAAGGCCAAGTGGGAAAAGGTGATGCGTGAGTTTTACACCCCCTTTGCCGCCAGCGTTGCCAAAGCCCAGGCCGAGATGCCCGTTAGCAAGAGCGGCCCGGAGCCGATTGGCCGCGCCTGCCCGAAATGCGGCAAGGAACTCGTCTTGCGTTATGGACGCTATGGCAAGTTCATCGCCTGCTCCGGCTTCCCGGAGTGCCGTCACACCGAGCCGTGGCTGGAGAAAATCGGCGTGGCCTGCCCCAAGTGCGGCGGCGATATTGTTGAGCGCAAAACCCGCAAGGGACGCGTTTTCTACGGCTGCGTTAACTATCCCGACTGCGACTTCACTTCCTGGAAGCGCCCCCTGACTCAGCCCTGTCCCAAGTGCGGCGGCCTGCTGGTCGTTGCCAACAAGCGTGAAGCACAATGCACGGCTTGCCAGGAAACGTTCATGCTGGAGGATATCATTCCCGAAACTATGGAGGAGTAAGTCATGTTTCTCTATCTCGACCCCGGTTCTGGAAGTTTTCTCGTCCAGTTGCTGATTGCCAGCCTGGCCGGTTTGGGCCTTTTCTTGGGGTCACGCTGGGCCAGGCTCAAGCGCCTCTTCAAGAAAAAGGAGGAGGCAAAGCCCGAAGATGAAGACGAAGAATAACCCTTTGTCGGCTTCTTTTCGTGACCCAAGCGGATTTCTTTTCACACGCGAGGGCGTCCTCTACCGGCAGGTGAACCAGATTTATTCCGCTGACTACGAGCGGCTGATGACCTCCGGCCTGTACGACAAACTGGTTGAGGCCGGGCGGCTCATCCCGCACACGGAAACGGACCTGGAGCCTGCCGCGCCCGGCGCGTACAAGATTCTGCGCCCGGAACGCGTCCCCTTCATCTCCTACCCCTACGAGTGGTCGTTTGGACAGTTGAAAGACGCTGCCCTGGCGACTCTCTCCATCCAAAAGCGCGCCTTGAACTTTGGCATGTCGCTCAAAGATGCCAGCGCTTACAACATCCAGTTCTACAAGGGCAAAGCCACGCTGATAGACAGCCTCTCTTTTGAAACCTACAAGCCGCGCGAACCATGGGTAGCCTATCGTCAATTTTGTCAACATTTCCTTGCTCCTTTGGCCTTGATGGCCACCCGTGATGTGCGCCTGGGGCAGTTGCTGCGCATCTATATTGACGGCATTCCGCTCGATTTGGCCGCTCGTTTGCTGCCCGCTCGCACGCGTTGGAATCTGGGCTGGTATGCGCATATTCATCTCCATGCTGCGGCTCAAAAGAAATATGCTGACGCCTCGATTGCTGAAGCGCGACGAGGCCGAGAGATGAGTCAGCAAGCGCTTTTAGGGCTCATTGAAAACTTGCAAAGCATGATCCGCAAGTTAGAATGGAAACCTCCTAAGACGGAGTGGGGCGAATATTACGACCATACCAACTATACGGAGGCGGCGTTTGAGCATAAGAAAAGTCTGGTGGCGGAATGGGCGAGGCGGGTAAACCCGCGCCTGGTTTGGGACTTGGGGGCCAATACCGGCGTTTTCGCGCGGCAGGCGGCGGGTCTGGAAGCGTATGCGGTAGCCTGGGATATCGATCCGGCGGCGGTGGAGCAAAACTGGCGGCGCGTCCGGCAGGAGAAGGAGCAGAATATCCTGCCCCTTATTCTCGACCTGACCAACCCCAGTCCGGCCATCGGCTGGGATAACCGCGAGCGCGAGTCTTTTTCCCAACGCGGGCCGGCTGATTTGGTGCTGGCTTTGGCGCTTATTCATCACTTGGCGATTTCCAACAACCTCCCCCTGGAGCGCATTGCCGAATCTCTGGCAGGCTGGGGAGAATGGTTGATAATTGAGTTCGTGCCCAAGAGCGATACGCAGGTACAAAAGTTGTTGCGCAGCCGAGCGGATATTTTCCCAACATATCACCGCGAAGGGTTCGAAGCGGCCTTTGGGCGCTTTTTTACCATCCTTGAAAGTCGTCCAATTCAAGAGTCGCAACGCTTCTTGTACTTGATGAAAAGAGTGTAGGGTATTTATCCTGTTCCCGCGGCGATAGGAGAGCCTGCTGGCCTCATGTCAACGTTGGCAATCGTTTCTTGCCATGTTGCAGGGAAATTGCTTCGCTTGGCCGGGTTTGCCCAAGCGATTGCACACTGTATTGGACGGGGCGTGACGACCGAAAAACCTTATGTTTCGCGCTCATCTTGCTGTATAATCAAGATGACTGGAACGGAGGAGAATTGCTATGAAGAATAAATTACTGAAAAATCCACTTGTTTTCGGCCTGTTGGGCTTCTTGCTGGGGTTGTTTATCGGCCTGGTTGTTCTTGGGTGGTGGCTTTGGCCGGTGGAGTGGAAAGACGCTTCTCCTGCTTACTTGAATGCCGATTATGCCGCCGACTACTTGCGCATGGCGATCGACTCGTACTCTGTCAATCATGATAAGTCGCTTGCAGTGTACCGTTATGAGGCGCTTGGCCCCCTTGGCCCGGCGGCTATGGATTCTATTTTGAACAACCCAGGCTCTTCGGACGTTCGAGCCATTTTGGCCTTTCGCGAAGTTGTCCAGCCCGGCGGCGCAGTGATTGTCGTTCCTCTTCCTACAGAAGACAAATCGGCGAACGGAATGATGATTGTGATCATCCTTGGCGCCGTGGCGGCGTTGGGCCTGATCGGTTTCCTGCTGTTTAAGTACGTTTTCCCTCTCTTCCGTGGTTTCTCGATCGGGGAGGGGTCGGCGGCCCGACGGGCGCAGCAATTGTCCAACGAGACTCCTATGACGGATTACGAGGCGATGGGCGAAGAGCCGCCGATTTCGCAATTCATCACCACCTATGTTTTGGGCGATGACCTCTTCGACGACTCCTTCAGCATAGAGACCCAAGCGGGCGAGTTCCTGGGAGAGTGCGGCATTGGCATTTCCGATTCCATCGGCGTCGGCGAACCGAAGCGGGTGACGGCTTTTGAGTTGTGGCTCTTCGACAAGAGCGACATCCAGACCGTGACGAAAGTGCTGATGTCGGCGCATGCTTATAATGATCCGGCTATCCGTCAGCGGCTGGCGGCCAAGGGAGAGCCGGTGCTGGTGGAACCGGGCAAGCAAATTGTGCTTGAAACGAAAGCCCTGCAACTGGTGGCCGTTGTGACCGACATGGAATATGGCAGCAGTTCCCTGCCCGACAAGAGCCATTTTGAGCGCATTACCGTCGAACTGGCAATTTGGCCGAAGGTGGTCGAACCTTCGTAGCAAAGCAGCGAGAATCAAAACGGGCGGCGCACAGGCCGCCCGTTTTTGTTTGTGTTCATTCCACCTTCAGAATTTTGAGTTTAATCTTTCCGCCCGGCGTCTCGGCTTCGACCGTCTCGCCGACGCGGCGGCCCATCAGCGCCAAGCCGATGGGGGATTCATTCGAAATTTTGCCGTTACGCGGGTCGGCTTCCTTCGCGCCTACGACCAGAAAAACTTCCGGCTCGAAATCCTCTTCCTGGACGGTGACGCGCGCGCCGACCCCGACGACTTCCCGCGCCTGGCCGGTATCTTCAACGATGATGGCCGTGCGCAGCACGTATTCAAGTTCCTGGATGCGGCCCTCGAGGAAAGCCTGGTCTTCTTTGGCTTTGTGGTAATCGGCGTTTTCCGAAAGGTCGCCCATTTGAATCGCTTCGCGCAGACGTTTCGCCAGCGCCTCGCGTTCCGGGCCTTTCAACTGCTCCAGTTCGGCTTTGAGTTTCTTCGCGCCTTCGGCAGTGATGTATTGTTGCTCGGGCATGTTTTCTCCAAACGTTAGGGTCTTAAATAGGGGTCATGCAGGCGGGCATGCTCGTCCACGGCATAGCGGTCGGTCATGCCGGCGATGTAATCGCAAATGGTGCGTTCCAGCCCGCGCGCGGGAATCCATTGCTGGACATGGTTGGGCAGGATGGCGGGCTGGGCGCGGTAAGCATGGAACAGGTCTTCGATGATATGCTCGGCCTTGACTTGCATCCGCACCACGCGGTAATGCCGGTAGAGATTGGCGTAGAGGAAATCCTTCAACTCACGGTTGCGGCGCTGCATCTCATCGCTATATCCGATGACGTTATAGGGCAGTTTTTGAATGTCCAGCGCCGATTTTGCGCCGCTTTCCTTGAGCCGCGCATCGGTGGCAGTGACCATATCGGTAACCATCAGCCCCACCAGATGGCGAATCATGCGGTGACGTTCCATATCCTGCAGAACCGGCCCGCGCCAGTTAAACGTCTCGACCAGAATTTCCCACAGGGCCACCCCTTCCAACGAGTGGGGTGTAATCATGCCGGAGCGCAGACCGTCGTCCAGGTCGTGGGTGGTGTAGGCCAGTTCATCGGCCACATTGCAGATTTGCGTCTCGAGATTGCCGCGCAGGTCGGGGTTGTAGTCGGCGGCGTCTGAGACGTCGTACTCCGACTCGTGTTTGACCATCCCCTCTCGCACCTCCCAGGTCAGGTTCAGGCCGGGAAATTCCGGGTAACGCTGTTCCAGTTCGGTGACGATGCGCAAAGATTGCCGGTTGTGGTCAAAGCCGCCGAAATCGGCCATCAGGCGGCGCAGGGTGTATTCCCCGGCGTGCCCGAAGGGCGAATGGCCCAAATCATGCGCCAGGCAGATGGCCTCTACCAGGTCTTCGTTGGCGCCCAACGCGCGAGCAATCGTACGGCCAATTTGCGCCACTTCCAGCGTGTGCGTCAGCCGGGTGCGGAAATAGTCGCCCTCGAAATTGATGAACACCTGCGTCTTGTACTCCAGGCGGCGGAAAGCGGTGGTGTGCAAAATCCGGTCTCGGTCGCGCTGGAAGGAGGTGCGGTAATCTGGCTCGTTATCCAGATAGACGCGCCCTTTGCTGTCCCTGCTGCGTACGGCGTAAGGGGCGAGACTGCGGTCTTCAATTTCTTCTAACTGCTGACGAGTGTACATGTTGTCTGCCTTTGAACGGGCGGAAAGTTTAATCGACTCGGCACGACTTGTCAACAATGCAGACGCGTCCCGATTGATTCTCCGGCCAGCGCCCGGCGCAGGTTGCCACCCCTTTCGCCGGAGAAGATGACGACTTCCAGGCCGGGGATTTCCTTTACAAGTTCCAGCATCTGCTGGACTTTCGCCTGCATTCCGCCGGTCACGTCCGCGCCGGCGGCCGCGCCCAGACTGTTCGAAAGGTTCGCAGCGGCGCCCGGAGCCTGCCGCGCCAATCCGTCGGGCGTTATCTGCGGGACGAGTTTCGTGCGCGCCGGGAAGTCTTCCCAGACGCCTTCCTCCAGCCCGGCGAGCAGGATGCGGTTGGGGCGCAGTTCACGCGCTAGATGGGCAAACAGGTCTTCGGTCGAGAGAATCGTGCCGCCGCGCGCCTCGTCGAAGACGACATCTCCATGCACCACTGGGAGCAGGCGGTGGCCGAGCGCCATCTGGAGCGGGTAGAGGTCCCAGATGAGCACGCGGCCCTCGTGGGCGGTAACGGTCGAGAGGGGGGAGATGGTCACGGCGGGCAGGCCGGCGCGGCGCAGGGCTTCGACGACGAGCCGGTTCAATGCCGAGGCCTGGTACCAAACTTCGGCAAAGCCGCGCCAGGCTTCGGGTCCGGCCACGCCATTGCGGGTGCCGAACCGGCTGGCGGCCTGGTGACCGAAGGAGCCGGAGCCGTGTCCTAAGACGAGATGCAGGCCGGGCTGTTCCTGCAAAGCAGAAGCAATTTCCCCGGCCAGGGCGTCTATGCGGTCGGGGCGGGGGGTGTAGGGGCGGGTCTTGTCGGTGATGAGCGAGCCGCCGAGTTTGAGGAAGGTGATCATGGGAAAAATGTAGCACGTTCCAGGCAGGGCGTCAAGACGGTATAATCGGGGTGATGAATCTCGATATTCACGCTGCGGTGGTGATGACGGTCCTCCTGGCCGTGTTGGGGGCGGGGTTGAGCCTGTGGCTGGGCGTCCGGCGCATCCGTAAGGGGCGCAGGGTGGCGTATTATCGCTTGCGGCAGAGAGAGGTCGGCGCCGGCTGGCGGACTCTGTTTACGGCCATTCTTCTGCTGGGCGCGGCCTGGGTAGTGGGGCGGTTTGGCGAGCCGACGGTGTACCGCTTCTTCTCTCCAAGCCCTACGTCGAGTCTCACGCCGACCATTACGTTGACTCCCACCATCAGCCTGACGCCGACTATCACGTTGACTCCCACAGAGACTCTCACTCCGCTTTTTAGTTACACGCCGACCGAGGCGCCGACGCCGTTCATGCCGGAGGCGGTGGCGCTGCAATTTACCAGCAGTGTGACGCCTAATCCCGAGGCGGTCTTTAGCCCGATTAAGTTCTCGCGCACGATTGCCAATTTCGTGGCTGTGGACCCGCAGACGGTGTTCGAGAATCCCATTCGGCGGATTTTTGCCACGTTCACTTACGACAAAATGACCGACGGTGTGCAGTGGACGGCGCTCTGGTATCGGGGCGAGACGCTGGTCTATTACGAGACCGAGATTTGGAAAGGGGGGACGGGCGGCTATGCCTATTCGCTCTGGTCGCCGCCGCAGGAGGAGTGGCTGCCGGGAACGTACCGGGTGATTATTTTCGTTGGCCTGGAGTGGAAGGTGATTGGAGAATTCCACGTCGTGGGCGACCCGCCGACCCCGACCGCGACCATTTCTCCGACCCCCACGCGGACTCCCACTGCGACCGTGACTCCGTCGAGAACTGTCACCCCTTCGCAGACGGCCACACCGTCGCGCACGCCCACGGCGACCCGGACGCTGTTGGCGACGGCGACGAAGTGAGATTGATTTTTTTGCTACAGATTACACAGATTTTCAATCACTGCCCACCCAATGAGGCCGAACTTGTTAATCGCAGCAAAAGACGCTCACTTTATCCGCAGATTGCGCAGATTTCCCCTGTGGGTACGATGTCGCCGATTTTCTCCCGATCTGCGACCTCTGCGGATGATTTTTGAGACCAGGGCAGGCAGTTACGATTTTCAAGGGAATCGTGGCCGATGCATCAGATGCTTTTTTGTTTTTCCGCGAGGGAAAACGCGCAGGCAATTTGAGCGGCCAGGCGGGCGTTGTTGAGCAGGAGGGCCAGATTAGCCCGCAGGGACTCGCCGCCGGTCAGTTCGGCGAGGCGGGCGAGCAGGAAGGGCGTCAGCGGCTGGCCATGAATGCCCTGTTCGGCGGCTTCGCGGCGTGCTTGTTCGATGATGGGGGTGATTTTTTCGGCGGGGATTTCGTCTTCGAAGGGGAGCGGCTGACAGACCAACACGGCAGATTTCAATCCCAGCCCCCAGTGGGTGTGCGCAAAGCGGACAACTTCTTCGGGCGAGTCGAGCCGGGCGCTGACGGGCAGTCCGCTGCGGCGCGAGTAGAAGGCGGGAAATTCGTCTGTCCCGTAGCCGATGACCGGCACGGCCATCGTTTCCAGGTATTCCAGCGTGGCGGGCAAGTCGAGGATGGCTTTGGCCCCGGCGCAGACGACGATCATCGGGGTATCTGCCAGCGCCTGCAAGTCGGTGGAGATGTCGAGCGTCTCGACTTCGTGGACTCCGCCGATTCCGCCGGTGGCGAAGAGGCGGATGCCGGCGCGGTAGGCGGCGAACATCGTCCCGGCAACGGTGGTGCCGCCGCATTCCCGCTTCAGGATGGCGGTGGCAAAGTCGCGGCGGCTGATTTTGCGGACGTTTGTCTCGCCGGCCAGGCGTTCCAGTTCGGCGTCGCTCAGGCCGAGGCGGATTTCTCCGTCCAGGATGGCGATGGTGGCCGGTTGAGCGCCGTTCTCGCGCACGACGCGCTCCATCTCGCGGGCGAGTTGCAGGTTCTGCGGGCGGGGCAGGCCGTGGGTGATGACGGTCGATTCGAGGGCAACAATGGGGGAAAATTTGTGTATGGAAACGGTCATGCGCCGATTATACCGGCTTGGCGACGGCAATGACAATGCCGAGAATATAGTCTTCTGGAGTTAAGGGAATCGGCGGATACTTTTTTGCTGATTTTGTTTCTGAGATTAACTGCTTATTTGTTTCGTCAAACCTTTTTACCAGATATTGATAGCCGCTTTTCGCGCTGTCCGCTTTAGCAACGATAACAATGTCGTGGTGATTGGCGGCTCTAGCCTCATAGAATAGTACATAGTCACGCTCACAGATTGGAGTCGGCGTGGCGTTATTCATGCTGTCCCCTTTTACTTCTACCAAAGCGTATTTCTTAATCGGCTGAAAGTGGAGCGATAAGGTGTTGGGAAGCACAGAAAAGATTTGATAAGGTTTTTTATCAAAAAGCAAAGTTCCCAATTCTGCATAGACCGGGCTCGGGTAAGTTTGCCATATTGGCCCTGTGGGGCCGGCTTCAATGCTCTCGTAGATAGGCAAAGCATCTATTTGAAGAGTAAATGGCTTGTAACCGAAGGAATGCTTTGGAAGAAGGAGCATTTTAAGTTCCTCTTGTACTTTTTGGATAGCCGGGTCGTAATCTAGGGAGTGAGTTGGTTTATATCGTTCCTCGAGAAGGCGCTGTGCCTCTTTGTAATACATGCGGGCTTGATGGGGATTCCCGTTTTGATCTTGTATGTATCCTGTCAGTTCTAAACTATGAATAAGATTCCAGACATCATTATCTACCGAGAATCGCAGATTAGCATCTTCGATTATTCTGATGGATTTTGAGAAGTCTTTGATGGCAAAATGAATAGCGGCAAAAAGAACCAGACAAGCCCCTTCGTTGTTACAAAGATAGCAATTTTTTGTGTCTTGTTCCATTTGACTAAGGAGTTTATGCAATTCTGCCGGATTATGGAGCGAATTCAGCAGAGTATCGAGATTTTCTCGGACATCATCTTCTGAAAATCGAAACCTTCTTAGTATTTGAGCCAGCATATTTCCCTCCAGAAATCAAGGGCGAACAATTTATAAGTTGGGTTTATCTAACATGGCCTGGATTTTTTCTAGAGTTTCGAGCGTTTCTTTAGCAAGATAGGCTCTTAAGAGAGGATCGTTTAAGGCTTCTGAAAGGATGCTAGCAAGCGAAAGGAGCAAGGGTTCGTTATATTGTTTGCTCTTGTTTTTCTCTAATCCATCGGCAATTGCCAAAATCATGTCTCTTTGGGCCTCGGCGCGTGCTTTTTCTTGTAAGCGGATTTCTTGAGCCTTGCTTTCTCCGGCACGTAGGGTGGCGATACGCTCGCCTTGCGCTTTCCAATACTCTTCTTGGAGAGCGCGAATTTCTTCCGGGATTTCCACTTTGGTAATTTGGAAATCTAGCACATAGACGCCAAAGGCTTGGGTTGCTTTGTTCAATTTTTCGCTGACTTGGTTGAGAGTCTCTGGGGCTAGAATTTGACCGCTTTCGTGTTCGGCTAAGAGTAGGTCGTCTAAAGTGCGTTGGCCGATGTGCTCGGGTAGGATGCCCGTTACTTGTCCCCAAGCAGCATCTACCCAATTGAATTCAACAGGGTCTTTCTGGGGGTCTGGCCAGCGTAGGGCAATTCTTTCAATAGCCTTTTTTACTGCCTCTGGGTCGTAAGGAAAAATGAGACCTGCCTGGGGATCGAGTTTATCGGGAGAGCCGATGCGGCATTCCAGACGAGCGGTAAGCGTGACCTGAATACCGTCCTTTGTCCAAACTGAAAATTTGCTTTCTTTTACTTTTGGGCGCAGGTCGACAATGTATTTGATGGTTTCGTGCCAATCTAGAAATGGCGTATTTGCTCCTGGGCCAACTACGCGCGAAAAGCGATTGCCGCGTTCGAGATAAAGTGCCCAGCCATCAAACACAATCAGCAAGATCGGACCTCCCATATTTTGCGCCATCCAGCCTGGCCAGTCATCTTTTTTTTCCAATTCGCCATCTTTTGCCAAAATATACTTAAACTGAGAAAAATTGGCCAACGGGCCGGGCAAACGGATTTTTCCATTCAGGCGGTACTTCAGGATTTTTTGTGCGTTGATATACTCAGGCGGTTGATAGAATTTCCGGAAGAAGTCAGCGGCAAAGCGAAAAGCGGTTCTCTGAAGGTAGAGAAGTATAAGCAAGAAAATAACTACGACAAGCAGTATTCCGATGAATTTCCACAGAATCCAATGGCTTAAAAAGTATAACGACAGGACGAGAATGTAAAGCATGGTGGCTATCAAGCCACTGTCGCCGATAGCCAAGGAGGCTCTGCGTCGTTCGGAGTCCCGATATGCCTCATCTCGTGTATAAGCGGTTTGCCACTCGGCCACTGTTTTGGGCGCTCTGAAAGTCATTGCCTCTCCTTTTTCTCGGGGAAGAAAGTGGTTTGCCAATTTCGCAAGTAGTTTTGCATTTCGGAGATTCTCTTTTCCATTTCAGGATTTTGAGAATCGGTTGGCGTTTGTCGAATGAAGTCTTGCAAAGCGCTCAAGAAACGTGACTCAATAACATAACGAGGCAATTGTGGATGTATCTCTTTCGTTTTTTGCAACCCATCTGCAATAGCCTCCAGGAGAATTTTGTGGGCATATACGCGTGCTTCTTGCTGCATTTTCTCGGCTTCGGCTGCCGCATTCGCCAGAATAGACAAGCGCTTTTGCTGCCAAAGAGATTTCCAGCCGGCAATTTGTTGCTCTGAAATTGGAGAAATTTTCCCTTCTTGAGTGATAAAGGAAAAATTGACAATTCTGGCTGCATACAGCAAAATACCGGCCGCTCTGAGCAGGGGCGTTGTATTCGTCTTGAGTTCATCTGCAATCGCATTCAAAGCGCTGGCATATTTCTCATCGTTGCTCGGCCGCCAGAGTTCGTCCAGATTTTTCTTGGAAATGATTTGACGCGCCTCGCCCTCGATGACTTTGAGTGCCCATCGGTCCCACGGAATGATAAATTTTGGATCGTCTGCCAGACTGCTCGTTGTGCTAATTGTGGCACGTATGCGTGCTCGTGAGAACCAAAAACTGCCGGCTGTGTAATCTAGTTTATCTGCGCCGCGCAAAAGAGGATTGCGTCTGCGCAAGTCTTCGTATGTCTTGTCGTCCCAATTTTCGTTGTCAATGCGAAAGGCGCAAAAGACCACGGCTTTGAAACTGATGCCGTCTTTGCTGACAACGTCAATCTCGCTGGTGCGTAACTGCAAACGCAAATCTATGATTTGGAAAGGCCGCTCCAGTTTGCCGGTGAACACGACTCCCGGCCCGTCCACGCGTCGGAATTCATGGCCGGCTGTAATTGCCGCAACTTGATGTGACTTGGTATAGAGCAGACCAGGCACCGGATAATCCCACGTGAAATCGCCTGAGATGCGCGTTTCGGGCGTTTCCCAGGCATGCTTGCCTACAACCAAGATAGGAAGTTGTAGCCCCCACGTGAAGGCGGCCAAAATCTTGAAACGCTTCCACTTCTCGCTACGGCTTTGGGCTTTTTCTTCCACCGTCTGCTCAGCGCTTTCCGGATACGAGCAAGGCAAAAGGACATCTGATAAATGATAGAGCAGGACATAATAGGAAAACAGCAGCGGCAGCGAGACGAAGAAAATGCCGATCCATTTTTGTACAAGCCAGCCGAATAAGAGTACGGCTAAATGCAAGAATAAAGACGTTATCCAGCGTTTCTCGCCATGTTTTTTTGCAAAGATTGCAAGAATTCCTAACGCAATTAGACCGGCTTCAATCCATTGGACAGCCCAGAAGAGCCATCCTGCCCCTCGTGTTAGGATTGTCAAAAACTTTGTCCCGAAAAAGATCGCTTCAAGGATGATCGGCAGTCCCCAGAAAACCAGTATTAACCCAAGAATGAAGAGCAAGTATATGGTTGCTTGAAAAAATATCTCACTGCGCGTTAATTTAGGCGTTTTCCTTTCTTGGATCGCCTGTTGATATTTCTGGATATTCCTGATGACATACACGCTCCAGGCAGAAAACAGGCCCACAATGGCAAGAAGGGTCAGCACAATGCCGATACCGTGATTGATGGCGTCGAAGAGTGTCATGAGAAACTGCCTCCCTGCAGTTTCAATAAACTTGCTTGACGATGGATAAAATCAGTATATACTTTCGCCGTTATACTTGTCAAGCGAAACGCCATGATTCGCATAGACTTTCACACCCACACCTCCGCCTCCAAAGACTCGCTCACCTCGCCCGAATCCCTCGTCCGGGCGGCGCGGCGGCGCGGACTGGACCGGTTGGTGGTCACCGACCACAATACCATCGCCGGGGCGCGGGTCGCGCAGGCCCTCGACCCGCAACTGGTCATCGTCGGCGAGGAGATTATGACCACACATGGCGAAATCCTGGCCGCTTTTGTGACCGAGGAAGTGCCGCCTGGCCTTTCCCCGCAGGAGACCATCCGCAGGCTCCGTGACCAGGGCGCGTTCATCAGCGTTTCTCATCCCTTCGATAGTTGGCGCAGCGGCGCGTGGAAGCCGGAAGATTTGCTCGAAATTGTCCCGCTCGTGGATGCCATTGAAATCTTCAACGCCCGCTGTATGCTGAGCCGCGACAACCTCAAAGCACAGGAATTTGCCCGTCAGCACGGCCTGCCCGGCACGGCCGGCTCGGACGCGCACGCCGCCTTCGAGATCGGAGCGGCCTGTCTGGTCCTGCCGCCGTTCGAGGGTCCGGAGGGGCTGCGGGCGATCGTCCGGTTAGGGAAAATCCAGGGGCGGCTGTCGCCGTTCTGGGTCCATTTTTCGTCGCGGTTTGCCCGCATCCGCAAAACAGTTGTATAATTGCCCCCACGGGGCGGTGGCGGAACTGGCAGACGCAGGGGACTTAAAATCCTCCGGAGGTGATACTCCTTGTGGGTTCGACCCCCACCCGCCCTACTCAGGCGCCGCAGCCGCGGCGTTTTTCTTTTGTGACACCTTGCGCCGGAAACAGGAAAAATGTCCATAGGGGGGAAGGGTATAATCTAATCAACGCCTTTGTCTTCACGGAAAGGATACGCCATGCCGAGAAAATTCTCTCCCACCCCCCTTACGCTCCGCACCCCCGTCCCGCCCGACATTGAAATCGCTCAGGCGGCGACCCTCAAGCCCATCACCCAGATTGCCGAAGAACTCGGCATCGAGATGGATGAACTCGAACTCTTCGGCCCCTACAAGGCCAAGATCAAACTCGAAATCCTGGAACGCCTGAAAGACCGACCGGACGGCAAATACATTGACGTGACCGCCATCACCCCCACGCCGCTCGGCGAAGGCAAGACAACCACCACGGTCGGCCTTTCGCAGGCGCTGGGAGCGCACCTGGGCAAGAGCGTGATGACCGTCATCCGCCAGCCATCGCAGGGGCCGACCTTCGGCATCAAAGGCGGCGCGGCCGGCGGCGGGTACTCGCAGATCATCCCGATGGAGGATTTCAACCTGCACCTGACCGGCGACATCCACGCTATCACGGCTGCCCACAACCTGTGCGCCGCCGCCCTGGACGCGCGCATTTACCACGAGGCCAATACGCCCGATGACGACAAACTTTTCAATGCCCTCTGCCCGGCAGACAAGCAGGGCAAGCGCAAATTCTCGCCCACTATGCTGCGCCGCCTGAAAAAACTCGGCATCGAGAAGACCGACCCCAACGATCTGACCCCCGAAGAACGCCGTCGCTTTGCCCGCCTGGATATTGACTTCAGCGGCGTCCAATGGCGGCGCGTCATTGACGTCAACGACCGCATGTTGCGCGAAATCACCGTCGGCCAGGGGCCGGACGAGGCCGGCTTCGAGCATAAATCCGGCTACGACATCACCGTCGCTTCCGAAATCATGGCCATCCTGGCGCTGACCACCGGCCTCGAAGATATGCGCGAGCGCCTTGGCCGCATGGTCGTCGCCGTCAACCGCCAGGGCGAGCCGATCACCGCCGAAGACCTCGGCGTCGCCGGCGCCATGACCGTCCTCATGAAGGATGCCATCAAGCCCAACCTGATGCAAACCCTCGAGGGGACTCCCGCCCTCGTCCATGCCGGGCCGTTTGCCAACATTGCCCATGGCAACAGTTCTATCATCGCCGACAAGATTGCCCTCAAACTCGCCGATTACGTTGTCACCGAGTCGGGCTTCGGCGCGGATATCGGCATGGAAAAATTCATGAACATCAAGTGCCGCTATTCGGGCCTCATTCCGCACGTTGTCGTCCTGGTGGCGACCGTGCGCGCCCTCAAAATGCACGGCGGCGGCCCGAAAGTGGTGGCGGGCAAACCCCTTGCCCACGAGTACACCGAGGAAAACCTCGACCTGCTGCGCAAGGGCTTGCCCAACATGGTTCAGCACATCGAAAACGCCCTCAAATTCGGCGTCAACGTGGTCGTGGCCATCAATTCCTTCGCCACCGATACGCCTGCCGAGGTCGAAATCGTTCGTCAGGCTGCCTTGGAGGCCGGCGCCATGGACGCCGTCGTCTGCACCCACTGGATGGAAGGTGGTAAGGGCGCGCTCCAACTTGCTGAGGCCGTCGTCCGTGCCTGTGAAGAACCCAGCAATTTCCGCTTCCTCTACCCGCTCGAACGCTCCATCAAAGAAAAAATCGAGATCATCGCTCGCGAAATCTATCGCGCCGACGGCGTGGATTACACCCCCGAAGCCGAAGCCAAAATCGAACAGTTTACCCGCATGAACTTCGACAAACTGCCGATTTGCATGGCCAAGACGCACCTTTCCTTCACCGACAAGGCCGAAATCAAGGGCGCGCCGCGCGGCTTCCGCGTCACCGTCAGCGACATCCGCGCCAGCGTAGGCGCCGGCTTCCTCTATCCGCTGCTCGGCACCATGCGCACCATGCCCGGCCTGCCTACCCGCCCGGTCTTCTACGACGTCGACCTCGACCTGGCGACCGGCAAAGTCGTCGGCCTGTTTTGATTGTTTCCCTGCCAGTAGGTCGGATTGCCAATCCGACCTACTTCTTTTTCAGGTTGGATTACAGTCCAACCTGCCTTTTTGTGTGGAAGGATTGACCGATGGACCTCGACCCCGCCGCACTGACCGTTTCCTCCGCCCTGGCCTCGCTCCGCGCCGGAGAGTTCACCGCTGCGGGACTGACCGAAGCCTGCCTCCGTCAAATTGGCCGCTTCGACCCCCAGATCAACGCCTTCCTCACCCCCGCGCCCGAACTGGCCGTCCAGGCAGCGTTGCAGGCCGACTCACTCTATGCCCGCCGTCCGTCCAATTTGCTCGACCTGCCCCTGCTTGGCGTTCCGCTGGCCGTCAAAGACCTCTTCGACACGGCCGAGATTCGCACCACCGGCGGCTCGAAATTCTTCGCCCAAAACGTCCCAGCAGAAGACGCCGATGCGGTGCTGCGGCTCAAACTGGCCGGGGCCGTGCTTTTGGGCAAGACCAACACCCACGAGATTGCCCTCGGCGTGACCGGCGTCAACCCGCACTACGGGGCGGTGAAGAACCCCTGGGACGCGACGCGCGTCACCGGCGGCTCCTCTTCCGGCTCGGCAGCCGCCGTCGCAACGGGCATGTGCTTGGCCGCCTTGGGCACCGACACGGGCGGTAGCATCCGCATCCCGGCCTCGCTGTGCGGCGTCGTCGGGCTGAAGCCCACCTACGGACGCGTCAGTTTGCGCGGGGTGCTGCCCCTCTCCTGGAATCTCGACCACGTCGGGCCGCTCACGCACACGGTCCGCGACGCGGCGCTCCTGCTTCAGGTGTTGGCCGGTTTCGACCCGCACGACCCCGCCTCGGCGGACCTCCCTGTGGACGATTATCTCACCCACTTGGAAGATGGCGTCGGCGGCTGGCGCGTGGCGCTGGCCGCGGGAGAGTACGTCGAAGCCTGCGAACCGGCGATTTGGCAGGGCGTTCAGGATGCGGCGCAGCGTCTCAAAGACCTGGGCGCGCAGGTGGAAAAGGTGGACCTCTCTTGGCTGACCGAGTTGGCGCAGGCGAACACGCGCATGACCCAGGCCGACGCGGCTGCCTTTCATCGTCAGCGGCTGGTCGAGCATCCCGACTGGTTCGGCACGGATGTCCGTCAGCGGCTGGAGACGGGCGCGGCGCTCTCATCCACCGAGTACGCGCTGGCGAGGCGGACGCAGGCCGAAGGTCGCCGCCGCTTCGAGATGTTCTTCACCAAGTACGATTTGCTCGTCCTTCCGACCACCCCCATCCCCGCTCCCCCCATTGAGGGGACGCAGGCACTCGAGGCTGCCCGCCGCCTGACGCGCTTCACCGCTCCCTTCAACCTGGCCGGTCTTCCCGCGCTTTCCCTCCCTTGTGGCCTGGCAGACGGCCTGCCCTTTGGCGTCCAGTTAGTCACGCGGCACTGGGGTGAAGCGAAGTTGCTGCGGGCGGGGCATGCCCTCGAGATGGCTATTTCTGCAGACAGGCCACCAGATTGGCGAGTTCCCCCTCTGGTGCGGCGGGCAGGCTGACCAGCACCGGGACATTCGCTGCCGAATAGACGGCTTCGACATCTGCGGCAAGCAGGCTGCGGGTCAGCAGGCCGACCGCCTGGACATCCCCGGCGACAGCCTGCGCCATCGCTTCGGGACCCGCGGCCAGCCGCGCGGTCGAGACGACCGGCGCGCCGCCCAGGGCTGTTGCCTCGAAAATCTGCTGGAGGTCTTCCCCCCTCGCGAATACCCACACCTGAACGGGCGCGTCTTTCCCGCCGACTGCCTGCCAGTTCGAGACTGCTCCCGTGAACAGGGCCAGCACGTCCCCGGCGCTCAAACTGCGGACGGGATTTTGCGGATTGACGATGACCACGATTTCTTCGCTGTCAATCTGGTAGGCGAGGCCGCTTAGGTCGCGGTCTCCCAGGCGCAGGGTCAGGTCGGCGCTTTGCGGGTCAAGCAGACCGACCGGGCGTTGTTCCAGGGCAAGAGCGCTTTCCCCGGCGCAGTCGTTCAGTTTGCTCAGCCAGGGACGGGTGGCGAAGGTATATTGGACGCGTAGAATCGCCGGCGGGGTGGGGGAGGCGGGGGTGCAGGAGGTGAGGAGGAAGAAAGAAGTGAGAAGGAAAAGGGAAAAAGGGGGAAGGGAAAAGGGAAAAGGGCGGAGGAAAGAAGTGAGAGGGGAGGGGGTGGACATGGGAAGGCCTAGACCAGATGGATAACCAGGACAATCAGGCCGAGGGCAGCGCAGTAGGCGGCGAAGACGTAGAGGGAGTGTTTGCCGAGATAGGCGAGCAGCCATCGGATGGCCAGCCAGCCGACGATAGCGGCGGTGACGAAGCCGACCGTCAGCGGCAGGAGGAAACTGCCCAGGTTGGGCATTTTGAGCACGTCCAGCATTTCGTAGCCCCCGGCGGCCAGCATGACCGGCACCGACATCAGAAAGGCGAAGCGGGCGGCGGAGGGCCGGTCGAAGCCGCGCAACATGCCGGCCGAGATGGTCGTGCCGGAGCGCGAGGCGCCCGGAAAGACCGAGATGACCTGAAAGAGGCCGATGATGAGGGCGTCGAGCCAGGTCATCGAGTCCAGGCGGCGGGATTTCTTTGTCAGCCACTCGGCCAGGGTCAGCAGGAGGGCGGCGGCGAAGAGACGGATGGCGGCTTCGAGCAGGGGCTGCCGGAAGAGGGCCTCCACCGCGTCCTTGAGCAGGTATCCGGCCAGCAGGGCGGGAATCGTGGCGAGGAGGATGTAGAGACCGAGATTCCTTTCAGGGGTCGAATGTCGAAAGTCGAAGGTCGCTTTGGCGATGGCGAGCAGATCTTTCCAGTAGAAGGCAAAGAGCGAAACCAGCGTGCCGAGTTGAACGATGACCAGGAACGAGAACATGGCATCGTTGGCAGGCAGGCCGAGCAGGTGCTGTCCAATCAGCAGGTGGGCGGTGGAGGAGACGGGGATGAATTCGGTCAAGCCCTGCAGGAGGCCGAGGAGGAAGGAGTGGAGGAGGGTCATGGGATTCCTGAAATGTAGTTTGATTCAACACCAAGGGGAACACAAGGCACACAAAGAAAAATCGTGAACCTTTGTTTATTTTGTATTTGCGCCTCTTTCCGCATTCCCCTGCCATTGCTTCAGCCATTCTGGCACGCGTGACTCGAATGAGCCGTCTTGAATGGCGGCGCGCATGGTTTCCATCAGGCGGATGAGGGCGCGCAGGTTGTGGATGGAGAGCAGCGTCCCGGCGAGCGATTCTTTGGCCGCGATGAGATGCCGCAGGTAGGCGCGCGTGAAGGTGCGGCAGGTGTAGCAGTCGCAGGTCTCGTCAATCGGGCGTTTGTCGCCGGCGTAGACGGCGTTCATCAGGTTGAGACGGCCCTCGGGCGAGAAGGCGGCGTGGTGACGCGCCAGCCGCGTTGGCAGGACGCAGTCGAAGAGGTCCACGCCGCGGGCGACGCCGTTGATCAGGTCTTCGGGCGTGCCGACGCCCATCAGGTAGCGCGGCTTGTCCTCGGGCAGGAGGGGGAGGACCAGATCGAGCATGGCGTGCATTTCGGCCTTCGTCTCGCCGACCGAGAGCCCGCCGATGGCGATGCCGGGGGTGTCGAGCGAGGCGATGAAGCGGGCGGATTCGGCGCGCAGGTCCGCGCGGACGCCGCCCTGGACGATGCCGAAGAGGGCCTGGTCGGGGCGGGTTTTGGCGGCCAGACAGCGCTCCGCCCAGCGGTGGGTGCGTTCCATGGCGATTTTCGTATAGTCGTGGTCGTTGGGGTCGGAGCACTCGTCGAAGGTCATGATGATGTCGGCGCCCAGGTTTTCTTGAATCTGGATGGATTTTTCGGGCGTGAAGCGGTGGGTGGAGCCGTCAACGTGGGATTTGAAGGTCACGCCGTCATCGTCTATCTTGCGGCTGTCGGCCAGCGAAAAGACCTGGAAGCCGCCCGAATCGGTCAGAATCGGCCCCGGCCACTGCATGAACTCGTGCAGGCCGCCCATTTCGCGCACCAGTTCGTCACCGGGGCGCAGGTAGAGATGGTAGGTGTTGGCCAGGACGAGCGTGGCGCCGAGGTCGGCGACCTGGGCCGGGGTGAGGGTCTTGACGGCGGCCTGCGTGCCGACCGGGGCGAAGACCGGCGTGACGAGGTCGCCGTGCGGGGTGCGGAAGAGCCCACTGCGGGCGCGCCCGGCGCGGGCGGTGACGGTGAATTCAAACATGAGCGTTTAGCCTGCCGCGCTGCTGGTCATCGTCTCGACCGGCAGCGGGGTCTCGGCGGCCGGTTCAAGGGCGCTGCGGCGTTCGATGGCGACCAGCCGGATGAGGAAGAGCGCCAGCAGCAGGGCGAAGTGGCACATGATGGACGGCAAGGCATTGTCGGCCACAGGGAGGACGGCCACGGTTACCAGCGAGGGGAAAATGAAGGCGATCGAGCCAAGCATCAACTGTCCCAGCAGCAGGCGCTGGCGGCGGTCGTCGGTGATGGTGACGCCCCAGGCGGAGATGGCCAGCAGGCCCATCAGGCCGGTCTGGTAGAACAGGCCGTAGGTTTGGTAGAGCGGCGTCGGGTTGGTGTAGCGGGCAAAGACGATCAGGCAGACGGAGGTGGTGACGAAGTGCGGGTCGGTGGCGATTCCCAGCACGAGGGCGGCGCAAAACAGGTACATGCCGTAGGCGTAGCCGTAGAGGGCGTGCTTTTGGCCGGGGTAGAGCCGCGCTGCCAGCAGCAGGCCGGTGGGCGGCAGCCAGGCGACCACGATGAACGCCAGGCGGGGCAGGAACGAGCCGCCGAGGGGCAGCAGGCCGGTGCAGAAGACGGCCTCGACGATTTGATAGCCGGCCAGGAGGAAGAGAATGGCTGCGGTAGCGTGGATGATCGGTTTGCGTCCCGGCCCGCGCAGCGCCCAGGTCCCGGCGCCGATCTCCAGGGCGGCGGTGGCGATCGAAAGGATGGGATTGTAGTCCATGATGGCACCTCGTTGAAAAGGATAATGGCAGGATTATACCCGCAGACAAACATTCCCGCGATGGGCGCGGGAATGTAGTTGAGACGGATGATGCGTTTTATTCCGTTTGGGATGATGATTTGTGCAAACGGGCGGTCAGGTCGCGCATTTGGATGAAGGTGATTGGTTTGATAAGCACAAAGTCGGCTATATCAACATAACTTTCACCCAGACGGGCGTCGGCAGTGGCGATGACAACCAGAGTCTTTTTCAGACGCTCATCAGCGCGTATTTGCGAGAACAGTTCTACGCCCGATACGCGCGGCAGGTGCATATCGAGGATGACCAGGTCGGGGGTTTCCGCCTTGAGACGTTCCTGGGCTTCGAGACCGTCGCGGATGGCTTCGGCTTCATAACCGGCCTGTTCCAGCGCGGCGACGAAAATTGTGGAAAGGTCGAAGTCGTCTTCGATGACGAGAGCGCGTTCCTTTGGGATGTCCATTATTTACCTCCTGGCGGGCAGAATGGGCAATGTCACGGTGAATATGCTTCCCACGCCGACTTTGCTGGTCACATTGACTTCGCCGTTCATCAATTCTACCAGTTGTTTGACAATGGAGAGGCCCAGGCCAAAGCCGCCGTGTTTGCGGCTGGCGGAACTGTCGCCTTGGCGGAAGGCTTCGAAAATGTAAGGTAAGATCTCTTCGGGAATGCCCTCGCCGGTGTCGAGCACTTCCATGGCCCAGTGCTTACTGTCGACGCGGAAGATTTTGGCCTGGATGGAGCCGCTTTCAGTGTATTTGATGGCGTTGTTGATAAGGTTGACCAGGACTTGCTGTAAGCGGACGGCATCACCATTCAGCACTTCTGGCAGATCCGGGTCGAGTTCGGTGGTCAGTTTCAGACCCTTTTCAACGGCGTTTTTTTCCATCAGCCCGCGCACGGTGTCAAGTAGTTCGGCCGGGCGGAAAGGGTGCAACTGGATGGTCATTTTCCCGGCTTCGATTTGCGCCTGGTCGAGCAGGTCAGAGACGATGTCCAGCAGACGCTGGGAATTGTTCATGATGCGTTCGGCGGCGTTGCGTTGTTTTTCGGTTGTCGGGCCGTAAATTTGCTCTTTAATCATCTCGGCATAGCCCAGGATGGCGTTGAGCGGCGTCCGCAGTTCATGGGAGACGATGGCGAGGAAGGTGGATTTCATCCTCTCGACTTCGGCTTCGCGGGTGTAGTCGCGCAACACGGCCACCGTACCGATGTGTTTGCCCGCCGTTTCATAGACTTGGGCGGCGGTGATGGAGATGGTCTTCTTGCCCCACTGGATGCGGTAATTGGTCATTTGCTGGCCGGGATTGGTCAGCAGGCTGATGAAAATGCCCCGGTTTTTGGCATCCAAGGCTTTGTTGGCGGCCAGTTCGTTCCAACTGAGACCGATAATTTTTTGGACATCCAGTCCCAGCAGTCGTTCTGAGGCAGGATTGGCGATAATCGCGTTTCCTCTCCTATCAAAGACGATGACGCCATCGGCAATGCTTTCCAGAATGGCTTTGTTGCGGCCGGATTCGATGTGTTCGCGCGAGAGGGCGTCGGCCAGTTCCCGCGTCCGCTCCTGGACGAGACGGTCGAGGTTGGCGTTAGTGGCGCGGACTTCCTTGAGAGCGTTTTCGAGGCTTTGGGAGGACATCCATGCCAATAAAGCCAACAGGACAAAAAACGCGATGGCTACGAAGTTAGCATCTACACCGGCAATCGTTGCTAAGATTGTGATTTCAAGCACTGATAAAATTGCAAAAATAAAACTTAACGCGGGCCGAAGAAGCATGCTTGCCATGACGATAGGTAATACAAAAATAAATAGGCTCCGGCCATTTGATAATTCTTGTGGTGTGTCTGTGAATGCGATTAACAGCATTAAGAAAATCAGGAAAAGAGAACTGGCAATCCAGCCGGGTACTTTGGGCGAGCGATTTAAGGCATAAAAGAGGAGTGTACCGCTTATCAGGACTCCTCCGGATAAGAGAAGAAATTTTGCGTCTTGTGTTCGTAATCCAATTCCAAACTCTAGAAGAAAATAAGCAATAACAACTGTCAAGACAGAAAGCATGAAGATTCCAAACAGGATTATATTCAATGATTTTCTGCGGCGTGCATCATCCAAATCTGAGGATTTGCTGGCGAGTAGTTTGTTGATTGTGGTAGACAATCTTGTAGACATATTTTACCTTTCTACAAGCAAGAGAGCCGTTAAGATAGCAGACTTTATCAGCAAATCAGGGTGGTAGAGAGATTTACCAATCCATTGCCAAGGGTAAGGAGGAAGTAAGTTTTTGGAAAGCCACAAGGCTCCTTGTTTGATACGTCCCTGCGGAATTTTTTTGCCCTGTTCTTGCCATTTTGACAGCGCTATAAGGCAATAAGCTGTTTCTTCTGCTGTTGGCGTTCTAAAACCCCATGAGCCATCAGCATTTTGCGTTTTAAGTATCCAGTCTACGGCAGTTGTGCACAATTCATCATCAAATCCTTGGCAGGTGTCCACGCTGCGCGTAATGCGGATGTTGAAGTCGCCGGGGCTTGTCATGGCAGTTCGGGTCTATTTTACAAGAGAAGCGCTGGGGCAGAGAGCGTTTATCAAAATTGTAAACCTGACAAAAAATGTAGGTCGGATTGGCAATCCGACCCACAGGAAAACACGCTTTGTTTTATCGAATCTCAGGCGGCGGCAGGCTTGCGGCGGAACCAGGTGCGCCATTCTTTGTTTTCCCACAAGACGAGGATGGGCGCGGCGATGAAGATCGAGGAGTACGTGCCGCTCAACAGGCCAACCAACAGGATGACGGCAAACTCGCGCAGTGTAATGCCGCCCATCAGCGCCAGGGCGAGCAGGAGAAATTCGACCGTCATCAATTGGGTGTTGATGGAACGCTGGAGGGTCTGGACGATGGAATGGTTGACAAGCGTCTCGAAGTCGAGGCGGCGCAGGATACCGGCGTTTTCGCGGATGCGGTCGAAGACCACAATTTTGTCTTGCACCGAGAAGCCGATGACGGTCAGCAGAGCGGTTAGGAAGAGGGCGTCCATTTCCCAGCCGAAGAAAATTGAGCCGATGGCGGTGATGCTGAAGACGATGGCAACGTCATGTATCATGGCGATGATGGCGCAGACGCCGTAGCGGAAGGAATGTTCCATGCCGCGAAAGGCCGCAGTGATGTAAATGACCACTGCCAGCGCGGCGAATCCGGCGGCGATAGACGCTCGCGAGGTGACCTGCTTGCCGATAGACGGGCCGACGCTGTCGAACTGCACGACCTCGACATTGGAATTGAATTCGTTTTCCAGGGCAGCGAGCACCTGGTCGTGCTGGTCGTTGCTGATGTAAGAGGAACGGATGATGATGGTGCCTTTATCGGTCGTTTGCACCTGCGTATCCTGGATGCCAAGGCCATTGTAGAGCGCGATGATTTCGGACGTGGAAGGGGAGGCGGTATCGAAGCGCACTTCGAGCAGACTACCACCCGTGAAGTCAATCGAAAGCGGCAATTCATGCCGAATGATTTGGCCGATGAGAATAACCAGGCCGGGAACGATGATGAGCATGGAGAGGGCGAAGAAGAAATAGCGTTTGTTCAGGATATTCATGGCGTTCTCCTAGATGCCAAACCAGCGCGGCAGGTTGGTGGGCTTGAACCAGTCAATGGCCAGAGTCAGCAAAGTGCGGCTGACGAAGAGGGCAGTGAAGAGGCTGATGGCGACGCCCAAAAACAACGTCAGGGAGAACCCCTTGACGATGGTCGCGCCGAAACTGGAGCCGAACCAAAACAGAATGGCGGAGGTGATGATGGTGGCGATATTCGAGTCGCGGATGGAAGACCAGGCGCGCTTCCAGCCTTTTTCGACGGCCACAGAGAGGGTCAGGCCGCTGCGTAATTCCTCTTTGATGCGCTCGAAAATCAGGATGTTTGCATCCAACGCCGAGCCGGTGCTTAGCAGGAAGCCGGCAATGCCGGGCAGGGTGAGTGTGAAGTGGAAATACTTGAAGATGGCGAAAGCAAGCGCCGCGTAGATGAAAATGGACAGGTCGGCCACGATGCCGGGCATGCGGTAGTAAATCGCCATGAACAGGACAACCACGACCATGCCGATGGCCCCGGCAATGATGCTTTTCTGAAGCGAGTCTTCGCCAAGCGTCGGGCCGATGTAACGCGAATCCACCACTTCGAGCGGCACGGGCAGAGAGCCGTAGCGCAACTGCACCGCCAGCGCGTTGGCGCTTTCGACGGTGAAATTGCCCTCAATCATGCCGTTGCCGGTGGTGATGGCGGTGCCAATCTTGGGCGAGGAGATGATTTGCTTGTCGAGGACAATCGCCAGGTATTGGTCAACGTGGGAGGAGGTGTAATCTGCAAAGATACGCGTTCCGTTGTCGGTCAGGGTAAAGGTGATGATGGGCTGGCCGGTGACCGGATGATTCCCCACCCCAACGGCTTGCAGGTCTGCGCCGGTCATGATGGTGTGGTAAGCATTCTCGACGCCTTCGGGGGGGGTATTCCCGGTGTAGGGTTCGATGCGCGTCCCCTCCGGCAGAGGGTTATAGCCCATTTCGACGAATTCCAGCAAGCCGGTCTGCTGGATGATGGAAAGAATGCTCTGGGCGTTTTCTTCGTTCAGCCCGGGGAACTCGGCTACAATGCGCGACTCTCCGGCTACCTGCACCAGGTTTTCGGACGCGCCCAGGGCGTTGGTTCGGTTTTCGATGACCGAGCGGGCGACTTCCATCTGCTCGGCGGTGACAGTTTGCCCCGGTTCTGGGACGGCGTTGAGAATCACTTGCAAACCGCCGCGCAGGTCGAGGCCAAGGACGGTTTCCACGTTGCGCTCGAACACGACCGAGCCGTTAATAGGATTGGCCACGCGTAAAACGCTGCTGACATCCACCCAGATAGCCAGGGCTAAAATGAGCAAAATGATGATGAGACGAGTCGTGGTTTTCTTCATGTTGTCAGAGTCTCCGTCACAAAAAATGCCCGCCAGAATGCGGCGGCGGGGCGATTATACTACTGATTGAGGGGAAGAGTAGGGCGGGATTCCAGTCCCGCCTGCCGACGGGAATTCATAACCGCTTTTTCAGAAAATCCAGCGTCCTTTGCAGCACCTCTTCGATGCTGAGCGAATCGGTATCCAGATAGAAATCTGCGTGCTGACGGGCGTGGGCCAGACGGCGCTGCTGTTCCTGCCATTCGGCCTCGCTCCAGTTCATCCGGCGCCGTTGCGCGCCCACCGGATGCGAGGCTTGCAGGAAAATGAGCAAGGCGGGGCGCGTCAGCCGCTGCCACATGTCCGGCACGAAAGAGTGTTCCTGGGCGATGGCGCGGGCTTTCCAGCCGTGCGCCGCCAGGCCATTTGCCAGTGTTGTTTTCCCCGCTCCGCAGGGCCCGACGATGCCAATTAGGAATTGTTCATTGGTTGTCATGTACCAGATGGTTCAAGTGCTCCGGTTCGCCCAGCACGGCCAGAATTGTTCCTGGCGCAACAACTCGAGATGCCGCCGGATGCATGTCTTGTTGGCCGTCGTGTTTCAGAAGAACGATGCTCACATCGTACTGCTGTTCGATTACGCCAACAGTTTTCCCTTTCAGGGAGGAGTTTTCCTCAACTCTGATGCGCACCAGGCTCAAACTCTTTCCTTCGATGGTGATTGGCGCGGTCATATCCACCCCTGCGGCCGAGGCGGCAAAAGCCGGGGCGGCCATCGCAGTGGCGCTCAAAGCGGTGAAGCCAAATTGCTCCTGAAGCGAGCGGGCAAAGTCCTCGTCGAAGATGCGGATGACGACGTGAATGCGCGGGTTCATGCTGCGCGCCTTGACGGCAATTTGCAGATTCAGAGCGTCATTCTGTGTGCAAAGGACGATGGCACGGGCGTGCTCCACCCCGGCGGCCTCCAGCGTTGCTGGCCGCGAAGCGTCATCCTGGATGACCGGTATGCCCATCTTCTGAACCGCGCTCACCTGGTCGGCGGAGGGATTGAGTTCGATAACAACTACCGGCTCGTCCATGGCATACAGTTGATTGACCACGCGGTAGCCCAGATGGCCCAGCCCGATGAGAATTGTGTGGTTGGAGAACGTGGAAGCAACGGCCATTTCCCATTCCTTGCTGCGCGCCCGGCGGTTGAAGAGCAGAATGCCAAAATCGGCCAGCCCTTGCGCCAGCGCACTAATGCCGATGACCGGCATGATGAAATAAAAGAGTTGTAACAGAATGTGATGCGGAAATTCCCCCGATGGCTGAAGAAAAACCATCGTCAGCGCCAGATAGACGGCCGCCAGCCAGCCATCTACCGGCTCGTTCACCTGCTGGGCGATGAATTGATAGAGCGACCCGGCCGCGACCAGCGCGCCCACGAAGACCAGCAGAGGGTTGCGGAACTGCCGAAACAAAAGGCGGGTATCCCGCCATGATGCTTTCCAGCGCCGCAGGCGGACGTTCATATCCATAACAAAACAATCAAATGGGCAGGCGGACGGTCATGCGGCGCACATCATCTCCCTGCCGCGCCAACACCTTCAGCACCAGCACGCTGATGTCGTCGCTGGGACGGTTGTTGTCCAGGTGGACGGCCTCTTTCAGCAATGTGTCGGCAATTTCTTGCGGGCTGGGGTCCTGTTCCTCGAGCATGGCTTTGAGCGACGTGCAAACGTCCATTGGGCGGCCGCTGCGTTCCCCGGCATGCACCAGCCCGTCGGTATAGACGACAATAGTCAGCCCGGCTTCGAGCGGGACTTCTGTAATCGCCGGCCGCACCGAGTGCGAGACGCCAATCGGCGAAGAATCTACACCGATGCAATCCACCTGCTCGTTGCGGGCGATAAAGAACGGCGCCGGATTGTTGCGGGTCAGGACGACCGTGCCGGTTTCCAGGTCCACCGAGACGATGTTCAGGGTGGAAATGACCTTGCCTTGCTTCTCGGTGTAGAGCAGGTCCGAAGCGGCGCGCGCCGCCGCCCCGTCCCGCACGCCTTCGGCCAGCAGGGAAATCACCTTTCGCACCACCAGCATCGAGATGGCTTTCGCGCCCCGTCCGGAGGTCTGACCGTCGGCCAGCACCACCGAAAGCCCACCGTTGGGGCGTTCGACCACTTCCAGCGTGTCGCCGCTTTCGCTGACGGCGTATTTGTTGGTCTTGGCAACCGCAATCTGTACTTCCATGTCCCCATTTTACCGCATCCTGTGGTTTAATCGAAATCGTACTTTTGTAGGTCGGATTTCCAATCCGGCTTCCTCCTTTGCTACTGGAGAAATCGTGAAACTCACCGCCCACCTGCTCAGCGAAGAAGAAAAACATCTCATCCACCGTCAGAGTTTGCGCATCTTGAACGAAGTCGGCGTGCGTGTGCATGGGGAAAAGGGACTGCCCCTGCTGGCCGCCAACGGAGCGCACATTGACCCGGAGACGGGGATAGCCCGCATCCCGCCCGAAATGGTCGAACATGCCCTGGCCGCTGCGCCGCGGACCGTCCTGCTGGGCGCGCGTAACCCGGCCTTCGACTACCCTCTGCCTTCTCCGCTCACCCGCTACGCTATGGACGGCACCGGCGCCTTCATGGTGGACTTCGTGACCGGCGAGCGCCGCTACGGAGAACAGCGCGACATTGCCGATTCGATGCGCGTCTTTCAGCAGGCAGATATGGGCGTGATGGCCTGGCCGCCCGTCTGCGCCTCGGACGCCCCAGCCCCCTCGCGGCCCCTGCACGAGTTCTTCACGATGGCAAAATACACCTCCAAGCACGGACAGCACGAACTGCACACCGTCGCTCAGGTTCCCTACCTCGTCGAGGGCCTGGAGGCCATTGCCGGCTCCGCGCAGGCGCTGCGGGAGCGCAATTTGTACTCGCTCATCTACTGCCCGGTTGCGCCGCTCACCCATGATGGGCCGATGCTGGATGCCTACCTCGAACTGGGGCAAGCCGGCTTGCCGGTCATGGTGATGCCCATGCCGGTCAACGGCACGACCGGCCCGGCCAGTCTGTTCTCCAATATAGCCCTTGCCAACGCCGAGACGCTTTCCGCTTTTGTCATCTTCCAGTTAGCCCATCCAGGGCGTCCGCTCATCTACAGCAGCGCCACCGGCAGCGTGGACTTCCGCACCGGAGCGTATCTGGCCGGGACGGCGGAGATGGGCTTGCAGTCCGCCGCCCTCGTTCAGATGGGACGCTTCTACAGCCTCCCTGCCACTTCGGCGGGCATGGCTTCGGACGCCAAAGAGCCCGGCGCGGAGGCGGTCATCGAGAAGATGCTTTCGACCATTCCGGGGGTATTGGTGGGGTCGGATATCATCGTCGGTTTCGGCGAAGTGGAAAGTGACCAGGCGCTCTACCTGGAGCAGATTCTGGTGGACAATGAGATTGCCCACTTTTGCGAGCGCTTGTATCGGGGGGTGGATACTGTACCAGAAAAGGATTTGTTCGAGGAGATTGCCAAAGTGGGGCCGGGCGGTCATTTTCTGGCCCTCAAGAGTACCCGTCTCGCGGCCCGCTCGGATGAATTCTACAAAGCGAAATATGTCAACCGCCAGTCTTATGAAACCTGGCTCTCGCTTGGCCGGCCGTCCATGTATTTATCTGCTCGCGAGAAGGTGCAGGAGATTCTCGCCGCTCCGCTTGCCGACCCCCTGCCGGATTCCGTCCTCGCAAAACTGGATGACATTCTGCGCTGCGCCGACGAGGAATTGACAGAGTAGAGTTCTTTAAACAAAACAAGGGTTCGACTGGTCAACACAGTCAAACCCTTGCAGGGGGCGAGGAAACGTTACGCAGCGGGTTCGGCAGGTTTCTTGGTGACTGCCTTCTTGACGCCCTCGATAGCTTCCTTGCCGCGCGTCTTTGCTTCTTCGGCCAGTTTTTCGGCCTTGGAGACGACCATTTCGGCCTGCTCAGCCGCCTTATCGCGCAGTTCGATGCTCTTCTCTTTGAGGTAGGTGCGAGTCTCCTCGCCGGATTGTGGGGCAAAGAGCAGCGACACCACCGCGCCGGTCAGGCCGCCGACGACAAAACCAATCAGGAACGCACCAAATTCATCACGGTCAGACATTTTATTGCTCCTTTCCTTTGGACATGAAATTATTTGAACTTGAACAGGTCGAAAATCTTTCGCAAGCCGGCCAAGTAGGAATTGAGTTTGATGACCGGCTCGACAAGATTCTCGCTCAAAAACTCTGTTGTCCCGCGCAGAGTATTGACAGTGTCGGTGGTGGCTTTCAGGATGGGCTTGATTTCGTTTTGCAGAAGATTAATCAGGCTGGCTACCTGAATAACGAGCACCACCAGCGCCGCGCCGATGATGAGCGACTCGAAGGCCATGAAGATGATGAAAATGTCGCGGATATTCGAGGTCGTTTTAGCATCACGCGTCAGGCCGTAGATGGCGGCCGCAAGGGCGGCGATAATCACTACAACAGCCGCAATTATGCCCACCATCACCCAGCGCCGGCGGCGGAGTTGCAGGCGGGTCAGTTCTTCTTCGTTGACCGAAGGGGTTTCTACAGATTGAGTCTCGTCCATAGTCAAAGTGATTATAGCACATTCTGTTTCTCCGGCAGACGCCTTTTGATGGCAAATAGCCTTTTGTCTTGGCTTATAATAGCCTCGCTTTTTTGACCCCAAAAATAATAGGCTGGTTGCTGAATGACAACAGAACTCCTCTCCGAGCAGATGTTCATCCTTTTTCTCATTCTGGCGCTTGGCTCTCTGCTGGGCAGCATCTCTTGGCGCGGCATTTCGCTGGGGACGGCGGGCGTCCTCTTTGCCGCCCTGCTTTTCGGCCACTTTGGCTTTTCGGTCCCCAAGGCCGTCATGGACCTCGGTCTTCTGCTCTTCGTCTACGCGGTGGGATTGCAAGCCGGGCCGCGCTTCTTCCGCACCTTTCGCCGTCAGGGACTGCGCTTTGCGCTCATTGGCGTTGTCATCGCGCTGACCGGCGCCGTGACCACGTTTGCCCTTGCCTCCCTGCTTCATCTCTCCGACGACATCGCCGCCGGCCTTTACGCCGGCGCGTTGACCTGCACTCCGGCCCTGGCCGCCGCGCTGGATGTCTTCTCCCGCGCCGCCCCCGGTCTCGAGGCGACCGTCTCGGTCGGATACGGCATTGCCTACCCGTTCAGCATGATTGGCGTCGTCCTGCTAGTGCAATTCTTCCCCAGACTTTTCAAGAAGGACTTGCGCGCCGAAGAACGCGCCTGGCTCGAAGAACGCCAGAAGGAACTCCCTATGCTGGTCGTCAGACAGTTTCGAATTACCAACTCCAACATGGACGGCCACACCCTGCGCGAACTCGACCCGCACCGTCTGGCGCACGTCAACATCACCCGCGTCCGCCGCGGCGACCAGGTCTTCATGGTCCGCCCGGACTTCGCTTTTCGGCAAGAAGATGTAGTGATGGCCGTCGGTCCACAGGCTGAGATGGAGAAAATCAAACTCCTGCTCGGCGAAGAGACTCAGATGCCGATGGATATGAATACCAACATTGCCACCGCCGACCTCGAAGTCACCTCCTCCGAAGTCGCCGGACGCACCCTCGCTGAGATGCGCGTTTGGGAAAACTTTGGCGTGGTCATCACCCGCATCCGCCGCCAAGGCATGGAAATCAGCCCGGTTGGCAGTATGACCCTCGAAATCGGCGACGGCCTGCACATTGTCGGCGAACGCCTCGATGTGGATGAGTTCATCAAGCGCGTCGGCGGCGACACGCGCCGCGTCCAGGAGACCAGCATGCTTTCCTATCTTCTCGGCCTGGTGCTTGGCATCGGATTGGGAGTCATTCCCTTCCAACTGGCGGGAGGCGTGGAAGTCAAACTCGGCATTGGCGGCGGCGCGTTCCTCGTCAGTTTGCTTATCGGCCACTTTGGCCGCATCGGGCGCCTGCGCCTCTACGTCCCGGCCGCCGCCAAGAATCTGACCCGCGAACTCGGCCTGATGCTCTTTCTCGCCGGCGCGGGTACCAATGCCGGGGCGCATTTCGTTTCCGTCCTCCAGCAGCAGGGCTGGATTCTCCTGCTGGTTGGCGCGGCCGTGACCATCCTCTCGGTGGCGGCCGGTCTCCTGCTGATGCTCAAAGTCTTTCGCCTCCAGGCCCTTGCCGCCCTCGGCGCGCTGACCGCCGGCATGACCAACCCGCCCGGCCTCGCCGCCGCCAATAACCAAACCACCACCGACCTGGCGACCCTCTCCTACGCCAGCGTTTACCCGGCGGCGCTCATCTTCAAAATTCTCCTTGCCCAGATTTTGGTGACCCTCCTGCTGCGCTTCTAAAAACCATGCGGACATCCCGGCTCGTGCAGACTTGCCTTCTTCTCTTCCTCGGCGGATGTCTCCCTGCCTGGGAGGGGCCTCCCTCCGAGACCCTCCCCCCCTTCAACGGCCCGGCGACCAACACGCCCTTCTTGCCGGAAGGATACCCTCTGCCTGTCGTCACGCGCGCCCTGCCGACCGATACCCCCGGCCCGACCCCCGAAGTCCCTTCGCTCTACATCTCGCCAGCCGTCCCGGCACAACTGGCCGAGTATGCCCGCACCAGCGGCCTGCCGATTGCCGCGCAGCCGGCCTCGGCAGGCGCAGTTCTCGAACAGAGCGAAGACGGCGGCACAGAATGGATTTACGCCCTTGTCGCTCCCTTCCCGACGATTGCAGATGAAGTCAGTTTGACCGACCTGCGCGCCTGCTGGAGCGGGGCGGGAGCGGGACCCTTTGCCGGCCGCCCGTTATGGATGGACGAATCCACCCTCGCCGCGTTCACCGCGCTTTGGGGCGCGCCCGCTTCCGGGTCCGTGCGCGTGGCGGCAACCTCTTCCCTCATTGACCTCGCCTGGGCCGAGCGTCCCTCCTGGGGCATCATCCCCTTCGAGCAACTCGAACCCCGCTGGAAAGTTCTCAGCGTGGACGGCCAATCTCCCATCCACAATGACTTCGACGCCGCCGCCTACCCGCTCAAGGTTTCGTTTCGTCTTCAGCCGCACTACTTCGACTTGCCCGCCTCGAACCGCGACCCGAACAAACTCACCGTCCTCATCATGACCGGCGTCACGGCGCTGGTGCGCTCCACGGCCTACCGCATGGAGACCAAAGGCCTGACCTACCCCGGCCAGGATGTGCGCCGCATTTTCCGCGCCGCCGACCTGCTCCACATTAGCAATGAGGTGCCTTTTGCCGAAAACTGCCCCTATCCCTACCCGATTCAGACCACGTTGAACTTTTGCAGCGATGTGCGCTACATTGCCCTGCTGGAAGATATCGGTACGGACATCGTGGAACTGACCGGCAACCATTTTCAGGACCACGGCTCGGAAGCGACCCTGCTGACGATTGACATGTACGACGAGCGTGGCTGGGTCTATTTTGGCGGCGGGCGCGACCGCGCCGACGCGCAGAAAGCCGCCCTGGTGGAACATAACGGCAACCGGCTGGCCTTCATCGGCTGCAATCCGGTCGGACCGGCGCATTCCTGGGCGACCGACACGCGTCCTGGCTCGGCGGCGTGCGACTTCGACTTCATGCATAGCGAAATCAGCCGCCTGCGCGCCGAAGGCTACTTGCCGATTGCCACCTTCCAGCATTGGGAGTATTACCGCCTGTCGCCGCCCGCCTCTCAGATGCTTGACTTTCGCGGCATGGCCGACGCCGGAGCGGTGATTGTCAGCGGCAGCCAGTCGCATTTCCCGCAGTACATGGAATTTTACAATACTTCGTATATCCACTATGGGTTGGGAAACCTCTTTTTCGACCAGATGGATTATCCCGCTGAAGGCACGCGGCGCGAATTTGCCGACCGGCACGTCTTCTACGATGGCCGTTATCTCAGCGTTGAACTACTCACGTTCATGCTCGAAGATTACGCCCGTCCGCGCCCGATGCTGGAGGGAGAGCGGATGCAATTTCTGACCGATATCTTTCAGGCAGGAGGCCTGTTGCCATGAAAATTTATGACATTACCCTTCCCATTTTTCCCGGCATGCCCATCTGGCCGGGTGACCCCGCCCTGGTGCTGGAACGGGTCGAGTCGATGGACGACGGCGCGCAAGTCAACGTCTCGCGGCTGGCTTGCAGTGTCCACACCGGCACGCACGTGGACGCGCCGCATCATTTCCTGAACGATGGCCGGACGGTCGAATCCCTGCCGCTGGACGTCCTGACCGGCCCGGCCTGGGTGGCCGCCCTCCCGCTCGACGCGGACCTGGTGACTGCTCCCGTTTTGGAGGCCGCTTCCATCCCCGCCGGGACGACGCGTCTCCTGCTAAAGACGCGCAACTCCGAAATCTGGCGGCGCGGCGAGATGCACTTCCAGGAGGATTTCGTGGCCGTCTCGCCCGATGGGGCGGAATGGTTGTTGGCCCATGGCATTCGCTTGATTGGCGTGGACTATCTCTCCGTCGCCCCTTTTCAGGACAGCGACCCCACGCATCACATCCTGCTACGCGCGGGTGTTGTCATCCTCGAAGGTGTGGACTTGAGCGTCGTCGAGCCGGGGGCCTACGATTTGTATTGCCTGCCGCTCAAACTGGTCGGTTCAGATGGCGCGCCGGCGCGGGCGATTTTGACTCGTTAGCAAAGGTGTGAAAGTTGTGCTTCACCGGAAATAAACAGAGAGGAACAGACTTGTTTGGCTCTTCTGATGCCGGAAATCGCTGCCCGGCGAAAATCCTTGTTTCTCTCCGTTTGTCACCGGTAGTTTATCCCCGGGAAACGAACTTCCCGCAGGTAGTCCTACGGGAAGTGTTGATTTTAGTACCTGCGGCTGCCGCCAAATCCGCCCCGGCGGTTGTTGTTGCGTCCGCCGTCGCGGTTGCCATATCCGCTGCCGCGCCGGTTGCCGTATCCGCCGCCGAATGAACGTTCTTCGGGCGGGCGGGCCGGGTTGACCTTGAGCGCCCGGTTGGCAAGCGATTGGCCGTTGAACATCTGGACGGCTTTTTGCGCCTCGGCCTGGTTGCTCATTTCGACAAATGCGAAGCCCTTCGACCGCCCCGTATCGCGGTCTTTAATCAACGCTACCGAGGTGACAGTTCCCGCCTGAGCGAACAAAGTACGCAGTTCATCTTCGGTGGTTTCGTAGGCCAGATTGCCTACATACAATTTGGTTTGCATTTCTTTCTTTTCTCCTTGAAAAAATGGGGCAGAGGGCGTCGCAACGAAAACCGCCAGCCTGGTTCAGGTCTGGCGGCGCGTGCTCACACAAATCCTGCTGCAAGTTTTTTAATTGTAACACACAATCAGGATTTTAGCGCTCTCGTTTTTAGGCAAAATTGCAATCCTTCCCCTCTTGACAAATTTCCCCCTCCCCGTAAAATCACGCCTAAATTTTTAGGCAGTTTCGTATGCGTCGCAAAAGCGGAGCGGATTTTCCCTGCAGCATCACCTTGATGGGTGAGACAGTTGGGAAATGTGCGGGCGGAGAAGCCGGATGTGCTGCGCCGAAGACCGCGCCGGTCCCACTGCGGAGGACGATACCTTCCGCACAAACATCGCCTGGGACAGAAAATTCGCCGATGGCACCCTCGCCCCCATAGGGCAATCGCATTTGGAAAGATGTGAGAGAATCGCTGCACAGAAGAAAGGAGAGCAGCGATGGAGACACCCCGCCTGGTCAAAATAGAAGCACATTTTGGCAAGATGCGCGATCCCCGGACTGGGAACGCCAAACGGCACAAGTTACTGGACATTTTGGT
>DAOTVO010000005.1:0-5590 GCA_034436335.1 Anaerolineales bacterium
GGACTGCTTACCATTTTGAATCAATTTCAGCAACGCAGCCCGTTCATTGTCCGTCAAATCAACAATGTAAATTTTGTTTGCCATCGCTCTCTCCTGAATTGCCTGTTTGCCCACAGTGTACCAGAGGCGATGAACTTATCAGCATTATTTTGGAAAGGTACTAATCTCATGACCTAAAAGTGCAAATAATTTTTCGTCGTTATATCCTTCTTGATCAAGTGGCCCTTCACCAGATTTCCAAACATTAAACCCCTCCGGCGCAGGCTTGACAATATTGGGCGCATCAAACATAAAATCCCCTGCCTGCGTGCGGGTATCTGCGCTCAAGTTCACTGCAAACGGCTGATACACCCATTTTTCATTCTCATCCAAAAACCCTAAAACCAAAATCTTTACTCCATCTCTGCCAGGCATATCCGCAATCGCTGTGAGAACGCCGTAAGATGGATTTACAGCAGCTTGTCTCTCAATATTTGTTGGCACGCCAAAGATTGGTACAACAAAGCCATATTCTCTGATTTTTTCTCGCCACATCTGCATTGCTTCTTGAAGATTGCTTGCTGAACGCTCATTTACAAATTGTTCTTCTGATTTATAAAAATTAATACCATATCCTAATCCTCCGTTGAGAGACCGCACAAAATTCCTCGTATCATACATCCCCAAATTCTCATTTCCATCTCCCCGCAAAAGCCAGGGCGTCAGCAGCCAATCTGTCCGATACTCGCCTGTCTCCTGATACTTTTGATAAAGCAGCCGCCACAAAGCCTCATACACCTTGATGCTGTTTTCATACGCCAGCCAGCCTTGTGCCTCCAGCCCTTCAAATTCCGATATATCTACCCCATTTTGCTGCAAATACAAAACCATCTGCTCCATGTAAAACTGATGAAAAGCCTGATCTTGCTCAATGTAGGCTTTCTGCTCCGCTTCGCTTGGGTCAAGGTTGTTGCGGGCAGGCAAAGTCTCCACATAGCGCCGCATCTCTGGCGGAAACGTCCCGGCGTCAAAAAAATCCGCCACGGCTGCCGGGGTCGGGGTGGGGGTGAGCGTGGGGGTAGGGGTAGGGGTGGAGGTGGGGGCGGGAGTCGGAGAGGCGGGAGTCGGCGTTCCGCCGTCCGCGGTCTGGGGGGCGCTCCCTGACGGGGCCAGGCAGGCGGAGAGCAGGAGGGTGGTCAGGAGGAGGGGGAGGAGGAGGGGTTTCATGGCGGACTCCAAAAAAAAAAACTACAGTCCAACAGCCGGCTAGGTTGATAGTCAGGTCAGGAGTTCTCCGACTTGGGATTCAATCCGGCGTGCCGGCCGGCTTAACATCCTTCAGGTTCAATTGCAGGGAGGAACGTCCATTGTACTCATTGCTCTCGAAATTGTAGAGAACATCCACGCGTGGCGGCAGTTCTTTGGCAAGATGACCCAAACGGAAACCAATCGCGTCATAGGTCAGCCGTCCGTCGGTGAGAGTCAGTTTGAGATGGCTTCCGTCTGCTCCCACACTGCGAGCATACTTGACCTGCAGATTGCGCGTGACAAAGACCGCTTCGGGATTTCCGTACCCCGTGGGCTGGAGATAACTCAAATGCTTGAGCAGTTCGGGGCGCAACTCAGCGAGAGGCAGTTCCATATCGGCGAACAGGGTCGGGCGCAGGTCGAGACCGGCAAACTGCTCCCTGGCGATTTCCTTCAGCCGCGCCTTGAGCGCCTCCAGGTTTTCATTGCGCACCGTCAGCCCGGCCGCGGCGGCATGTCCGCCGTGACGGACGAGCAGGTCGGCGCAACGGTCGAGGGCAGCGGTGATGTGAAACTCCGGGATAGAGCGGCAGGAACAGCGCGTCATCTCCTCCCCCTGCTGACCGACAATCGCCGGGCGGTAATAGATTTCCACCAGCCGCGCCGCCGCTAAGCCAACCACGCCAGAATTAAACTGCGGATGGACGGCAAAGAGCAACGGGGCGTCGGCTTCCTCGCCCAAGGCAATAGTCTCGGCTTCGGCCTGAATCTTGCGCGTCAGCAACTGGCGTTCGCGATTCTGCACATCCAGTTTTTGGGCCAATTGACCGGCAACGAAGACATCCTCGGTGGTCAGCAGGTTGTAGGCATCCAGCGCCGATTCGAGCCGCCCGGCGGCGTTCAGCCGCGGCCCCAGCATGAAGCCGATGTGGGCGGCATTGACCGAGGGGAGTGAAACCCCGGCCACATTCGCCAGCGAGAAAAGCCCCTGGCGGCGGGTCTGCGCCATCTGCCGCAGGCCGCGGCGCACGAGGACGCGGTTTTCGCCGGTCAGCGGCGCCAGGTCGGCCACCGTGCCCAGGGCCACCAGGTCGAGATACTCTTCCAATTGCAAATTGGACGGTTGTAATTCGCCAATCAGGGCCTCGACAATCTTGTAGGCGATGCCCACCCCGGCCAGGTATTTCTCCGGGTAGGGGTCGCCTTCTTGTTTGGGATTGATGACCGCCAACGCATCGGGCAGTTCGCCGGCGGGTTCGTGGTGGTCGGTGATGATGAGGTCCAGGCCGAGGGCGCGAGCGCGGCGGGCTTCTTCGGGGGAACGGATGCCGCAATCCACGCTGATGACGAGTTTCACGCCCTGCGCGGCGAGCGATTCCAGCGCCTCGTTGTTCAGGCCGTAGCCCTCATCGAAGCGGTTAGGAATGTACACCTGCGCCTGCGCGCCCAGCGTTTTCAACGCCTGAACAAGAAGCGCCGCGGCGGTAACGCCATCCACGTCGTAATCGCCATAGATGGCAATCTGCTCGCCGCGTTCGATGGCGGCGCGGATGCGCTCGACGGCGATCCGCATGCCTTTCATCTGGAAAGGCGAGGTGTCGAAGGGCGCTTCGGCCTTCAGGTAGGCGCGCGCTTCGGCGTCGGCGGCGTAGCCGCGATTGAAGAGAATCTGCTGAAGGACGCGAGGGTAAGCGGCCAGATTTTCGGCGGCCTGCGAAGAGAGCGGCGGGGCAATGCTCCAGCGGGCGCGGCGGCGGGGGAAGGAATTCATGGGGGTGTCTCGTCAGGGAAGTTGTGTTGAAGTATAAACGCTACCATGCAGCGGCGGAAGGGCGAGAAAAATGCCCCGACACAGCGCCGGGGCAAACGGGAGCAAAAGGGAAACCGGACGCCCTACGCGCCGTTGTCCTGGTCTTTGGCTGCGTAGCCGGGACCGGACTTGAAGAAGTCGTAGTTCAGTTGAATATCCTCGCGCAAGTTGACTTGCTCGCCGGCTTCGAGTTGCCTCACCGTATCCAGCACCACTTTGACGCCGTGATGATTGACTCCTTCATAATGACCGGTGAGACCAAGACGGTTGATGTATTCGCCCCCCTTGGCTACATACGCAGCCGGCACTTCGTCTTCGGGAAAGATGGCCCCATACGGGCATTCGGGAACACAAGCGCCGCAGTCAATGCAGGTATCGGGGTCAATGTAGACCATCGGCCACTCATCAACCGGCTGACCGGGCACAATGCACTCTACCGGACAAACTTCGATGCAGCCGCGGTCGCGCACACAAAGACTGGTAATGATATGAGACATGTATTCCTCCTTTTGGAAATAATCTGCTCGCCCGACTCTTTCACCGAGGAGCCGCGCTACCATCAACACACACAGATAAATCCAACGGCAGCCCGGCCAGGGAAATCATCAGGCGCTAGAAAAGAACGAGCCGGGATATATTATATATCCGGCTCGTAGGAAATGTAAAGCAAAGAAAGAACCGTTCGATTACCGCCCGGCATATCGGCGCGCCACCTCGTCCCAGTTGACCACATTCCACCAGTTCGAGACGTATTCGGCGCGGCGGTTCTGATACTTCAGGTAGTAAGCATGTTCCCACACATCTAGGCCCAGGATGGGGGTCAGACCATCGGTCAGCGGGTTGTCCTGATTGGGCGTGGAAACAATCGCCAGTCCGCCGGCTTTCTTCACCAGCCATGCCCAGCCGGAGCCGAAGCGCCCGTTGGCGGCTTTCTCGAATTCGGCCTTGAAAGCGTCGAACGAGCCAAAGGCGGCCTCGATAGCCGCGGCCAGCTCACCGGTCGGCGCGCCGCCCGCCTGGGGGGCCATGATTTCCCAGAACAGGTTGTGATTCCACGTCCCGCCGCCGTGATTGCGCACCACTGTGCGGATGTCTTCGGGGACGGCGTTCAGGTCCGAGAGCAGTTTTTCAAGCGACCAGGAGGACAGTTCGGGGTGTTTTTCCAGCGCCGCGTTCAGGTTGTTGAGGTAGGTGGCGTGATGCTTGTCGTGGTGGACCTGCATCGTCAGCGTATCAATGAACGGTTCGAGGGCGTCATAGGCGTAGGGAAGGGGAGGAAGTTGGAAAGCCATTTTTGTATCTCCTTGCAAAAGCAATTTTTATGATAAATATCATCTATATTGTACTATTCATCTCTGCAAAGTCAAGGGAAGGCGGGCGGGTTTAACAAATCGTTTATACTTGGCCGCATGACATTCCCTCCCTCCCCCCGCCGTTCGGTTCTGACCCTGGGCCTGTTGGCCGGTATTTTGGCCGTTTCTACGGCCGCGATTTTCATCCGCTTCGCGCAGGCCGAGGGCGCGCCGTCCATCGTCATCGCCGCAGCGCGGCTGACGCTTTCGGCCTTGGCGCTCGCCCCCTTTGCGCTAACCGGCGGCCGGTCCGACCTGCGCCGCCTGACGCGCCGCGAATGGCTGCTGGCGCTGCTGGCGGGCGTCTTCCTGGCGCTGCACTTTGCTGCGTGGATTACCTCGCTGGAATACACCTCGGTCGCCAGTTCGGTGATTCTGGTGACGACCACGCCGCTGTGGGTGGCGCTGGCGGCCCCGCTGGTGGTGCGGGAGCGCATCCACCGCACAGCCGCGCTGGGCATGGGGCTGGCGCTGGCGGGCGGAATCGTCATTGCTGTCAGCGATGTCTGCGCGTTTCAGGGTGCAGGTCTCGTCTGCCCGCCGATGGAGACGTTTTTCAGCGGGCGGGCGATGTTTGGCAATTTCCTATCCGTATTCGGGGCGTGGATGGCCGCCGGTTATCTGCTGGTGGGGCGCAAACTGCGCGCCAAACTGCCGCTGACGCCGTATGTGTTCGTGGTGTACAGCATGGCGGCGGTTGTGTTGATATTCATCATGCTGGAGATGGGGAAATCGCCGCTCGGTTATTCCCCGATGACCTGCGTGTGGTTCCTGCTCCTGGCGCTTGTGCCGCAATTGGTAGGACACACCCTCTTCAACTGGGCGCTGAAGTATGCGCCGGCGTCTTTCGTCTCGGTTACATTGCTGGGCGAGCCGATTGGTTCGACAATTCTGGCAATTTTCTTGTTTGGCGAACTCCCCGGCGGGCTGAAAATCGGCGGGGCAGCGTTGCTCCTGGCAGGCATCTGGCTGGCCAGCCGCGAGGAGCCAAAACAAATGCAATGATGCCGGGAATGAAAAAGGCGGGATTGGAATCCCGCCCAACGAGACTGTCGAAAAAGTCCTTTTTCAAAACCGCGCCATTGGGCGGGACGGTCCTTTTTCGCTATATCAAAATTATATCCCCGCCCTTTCCCCTTGTGGATGGCTAATTCCGCCCCCCAAAGGCGTAGATTTTGCCGATATTGTGAACCATTGCGTA
>DAOTVO010000006.1:0-38308 GCA_034436335.1 Anaerolineales bacterium
ACCAAAATGTCCAGTAACTTGTGCCGTTTGGCGTTCCCAGTCCGGGGATCGCGCATCTTGCCAAAATGTGCTTCTATTTTGACCAGGCGGGGTGTCTCCATCGCTGCTCTCCTTTCTTCTGTGCAGCGATTCTCTCACATCTTTCCAAATGCGATTGCCCTAGGCATGTGAAGAAGAGGATGAGCATCTTTCTCGGCCATGTCACTTCCAAAAGTCCGCCGCAGTTATGTTACAATGCCAGCCACTCTAATTTTTTACCGTTGCTATGTCCAAACTCACTTATCACCTAACTCCTCTCGGCTGTGCAAAAAACAGCGTTGATTCCGACTCGATGGCGCAACTGTTGGAACGCGACGGTTACCGCCCCGTCAGGTCGGCGTACAAGGCAGACGTACTCATCGTCAACACATGCGGTTTCATTGGCCCGGCGCGGCAGGAATCCTACGCCGTCCTGCGTTCACTGGCCGAAGCCAAACGCCCCGGACAGATTCTGATTGCGGCAGGCTGTCTGACGCAGCGTTACGGCGAGGAAGTCGCCCGCCGCGTCCCCGGCGTGGATGGCATCCTCGGCACCCGCCGCTGGATGGATATTGTCGAACTTGTCCACTCTCTGCGGCAAAGTCCGCATCCCCAGCCGCTCTACCATCTGCCGGAAACGCCCACCATCGGCACTGACGAGCGCGGGACCCTGCGCGCGGCGCGCGGCGGGGTCGCCAGCGCGTATCTGAAGATTGCCGACGGCTGCCGCCGTCCCTGCACCTTCTGCGCCATCCCGCTCATCAAGGGGACGCTGGTCAGCCGCCCGCCGGAGAGCGTTCTGGCCGACGCCCATGCCCTCGTCCAATCTGGAGTGCGCGAATTAAATCTGATTGCCCAGGATACCACCGATTACGGCCATGACCTGGGCATGAAAGACGGCCTTGTTGATCTCCTGAAACGTCTGACGGAGGAAATCCCGCCTGAGGCCGGCCTCGATTGGATTCGCATTCTGTATGCCTACCCCGGCTATGTCACCGACCGGCTCATCGAATTGATGGCTTCCCGCCCGCAAATTCTCCCCTACCTGGATATTCCCCTTCAGCACGCCCATCCCGATACCCTACGGCGTATGCAGCGCCCGTCCAATGTGGATTGGGTGTACAAGACCATCGCCAAAATGCGCAGTCTTCTCCCCAATTTGGCTATCCGCACAACCTTCATCGTCGGCTACCCCGGCGAGACAGAGGCAGAATTTCAAACGCTGCTCGATTTCGTGGAGGAGATGCGCTTCGACCGCGTGGGGACGTTCCCGTTTTCCTACGAGGAGGGCACCCCTTCTGCCCCGCTTGGCGACCCAGTGCCAGCCGAGGTGAAAGAGGAGCGTTATCAGCGGCTGATGGAACTCCAGCAGAGCATCTCGCTGCAAATCAACCAGTCTTTCGTCGGCAAGACAATGGATGTGCTGGTCGAAGGCCGCGACAGGAACTTCCTAATAGGACGCTCCTACCGCGATGCGCCCGAAATTGATGGCTGGGTATTCATCGAGGGGCGCGCCGAAGTGGGACAAATCACACCGGTGCACATTACCGGTGCAATGGCTTACGACCTGACCGGCGTCCCGGCAAGATAAATCTTTGCCGATTTGTAACTGCCTCCCCTGGGCTCGGAAATCATCCGCAGAGGTCGCAGATGGGGAGAAAATCGGCGACATCGTCCCCACAGGGTAACTCTGCGCAATCTGCGGATAAAGTGAGCGTCTTTTGCTGCGATTAACGAGTTCGGTCTCATTGGGTAGGCGGTTACGCCGATTTTCCAGAAAAAACACAGGACGGCTCAACTGCCGTCCTGTGTTTCTTCTACAAGGAGGGTTTCTGTTGGGGGCACAATCTGTTCGGCGCGGAAGGAGCGCCAAAAGGCGAGGACGAAGAGGAGAATGCCCGCCAGCAAAGCCAGCGTGGAATACTCGACATCCAGTTCCATGACAGTGAACATGGAGGGAGTCGGCATCACCGTGATGACTGTATTGGCAAATAGAGCGGTGAACAGGTTGTTGGCGGCATGGACGCCGAGGGCCAGTTCCAGCCGCCCGTCGCGCAGGGTGATATAGGCCAGCATCGCCCCCATGGCAAAGTAATTCAACCCCATCATCCAGTAGTTTAATTTGGCTTCCGGGTTGAGCAGGTGGGGCAGCATGAAAAGAAAGCCGGAGAGAAACGTTAGAATCCAGATATTGCGGATACGCAAACCAAAGCCTTGCAAAAGATAGGCACGGAAAAACAATTCTTCGGCGGAGGCCTGGATGGGGATCATGACCAGGGCCAGGAAAAGGAACGGGAGAAAGGTGCGCAGGTCGAGGGTCCAGACGTAGCGGCCGGGGTAGAGCAGCGCCTCCACGACTCCAATCAGGGTCACCAGAACGAACCAGAGGCCAAATCCCTGCCAGAGACGTTTCCAATCCAGAGATGCGGCGGGGGTAATGAGGGTCAGGAAGCGCCGTCCATGGATGAAACGCACGGCGAGGAAAATGCCAAGCAGGAACGTCCACGAGGCGAGCATCAAAGCAGCAAAGGTAACAATGGCAGGGACATTCTCGAAAGCAGCGTTCGGCGTCAGGAAGGTAGAGGGATCGCCGTCGAACTCCACCCAGAAAAGCAGCAGGACGGTGGGAATGACGCCTACAATTTGCCAGGAGAAGAGAATGACCAGCACCGCCAGCAGATAACGCCACCACTGGTTTTTGCCAAGATGGGCAAGGTCAAGATAAGTGTTCACGAGCCTCCCAATAAAAAGTCTCCCGGCGGAACCGGGAGGATATGTCATGGCGTAGGCGTGTCGGTCGGGGTAGGCGTCTCGGTCGGCGCGCCTTCCGGCGTAGGGGCTTCACTTCCGCCCCCGTCATCACCACCGCCATCACATTGAACGGCTATTTCCGTCGCCGTAGGATAGTATGCCTCGTTTTTCTGGCTTGGAACGGTGAAGGCCAGGTTGAATTGCTCTTCTGCACCGCAATTATCCCCGGCGGCCAGAAGTTGTTCGGCGTATTTGATGGTGGCAAAGCGCCAGCGCTCGGTCGCCGTCATGCAGGAGGAGTCCATCAGGTCGGGGTAACCGGCCATCACCTGGGCAAAGAACTCCTGCGCTTTGACCCAGTCCTGGTCCCAGTAACTGGCGCCGATGAGATACAGGCGGGCGTAGGTGCGCAGGCTCTGGGCAAGTACATCCAGCGTGCCAAAGCGCTCGGCGCGGGTCATGTCGTAAATGCCGCCTTCGAGATTGATATCCCGGCAACTTTTGCCGTTGGTCAGCACAATCTTGTACACGCCGCGCATGCGCAGGGTCAGGTAATAGAGACCGTCCACTTCAGCCGTTTTATAGTCGGGAGCAATTTTGCGCAAATTGTCCAGGTTCGCCAGGGCGGCGTCCCAGTCACGGTTCATCAGCGCCGTGCGGACGCTTTCGTAGATGGCTTCTGCCCCGCGCAGGTCGGGCGTGGCAGTGAGGGCGGGCGTATCCGAAGCCTTCGGGGTGGGCGAAAGTTGCATCCGAAGGAGGAGTTCGGTGTAGGCTTCCATCACGCCGGGGAAAGCCGGGTCTTTCTGGATAATGTACTCGAAATGCTGGCGGGCAAGGTCGTATTGACCCGCATTCATTTTTTGGATGCCGAGTTCGAGTTGTTCCTGCAAGTGGACCGCCACATGGGTAGACTGAGCGTCATAGCGCTGTCCCAGCCCGAACCCGTAGCCTGCCAGCGCCCCGATAAGAAGCACCAGCGCAACAGCCAGAAACATCATCCAGCGCGGGAACTTTCCTTCGGCCGGGCGGGGATGGGTATCCCGTTTCGCGGCCGAGGGATGGGTCTCTTCGACAGAGGTAGGTTGTGTATCATGAAGTTCGTTTTCAGACATGGGCGCGATTATACTCTAATCTCGAAGGCGCGTTGGAACGTTAGAACGTTGGGAGTGGTTATTTTTGTGGGCCATAATCGTTTCACCGCAGAGAACACGGAGTTCACAGAGAAAAAAAAAGTAACTGCCTACCCTGGTCTCGAAAATCATCCGCAGATGACGCAGATTAGGAAAAATCAGCGAGATCGTACCCACAGGGGAAATCTGCGCAACCTGCGGATCAAGTGAGCGTCTTTTGCTGCGATTAACCCTCCCGGTCTCATTGGGTAGGCGGTTATGAAAAAAGCAGAAAAAATTCCGTGTTCTCTGTGCGCTCCGTGGTAAAACTGTGGGGCTGGCCCACAATGTTGATCACTTCCCATCTTTTCAGTACTCGCAAAATCATTAGAATTCAGGTAGAATGATAGAAAAGCGGCAGGATGTTTCCCCTTCGCCTGCCGGGAAAGAGGACTATGACAATCAAAGACACCATTGACTCCTACCGCAAGCGCCGCAAACAGATGATGCCCGTCATCATCGGCGCCATCGCCGTTCTGCTGGTGTTGGTAGGCATCATTATTCTGGTGGTCTCGCTAAGCAGCGGCAGCAAAATCACTCTCTTTGCCACCAAGACGCCCACTCCAACCATCACACCATCGCCGACCAACACGGCGACTCCCACCTACACGCCGACCATCACCGAGACACCCACCATTACCCCCACGGCGACGGCCTCGGCTCCCTACCCCTACGTGGTTCAGGAAGGCGATAGTCTGTTTACCATCGTTCAAAAACAAGGGCTTGGCGACAATGGATTGGTGCTGATTTACCTGCTCAATCCAAATATTGACCCGCTGACCGGGAACATTTTCGTCGGTCAGACCATCCTCCTGCCGCCGCCGAACTTCCCCTTCCCCACCGCCACCCCCCTCCCCACCGGTTTGGCCAAGGGAGCGCGCATCTCCTACTTCGTGATGCCGGGAGACAGCCTGGGCGCGATTGCCGCCAAATTCAACAGCACAGTCGCCGCTATTGTCCAGGCCAACCCCACGCTGTTGAAGAACGGTGAAAATTCGGTCATCTACCCCGGCTGGACGCTTCTGGTACCTGTCAACGTCGTTACACCCGTCCCGACCGCTACTCCCACGGCTACGCCAACCCCCTGAAAATCAGCAGCCTTACCCCATCCCGGTTTCTCAGGAAGCCGGGATTTTTGTTTCGATTTCCTTTGACATTCTGACACCATGCGGCTAAAATGAAAGTTAATATTCTCACTTTTGTCGAGGGAACTGTGAGCAATTGGCCTGGAAAATACGTCATTGGTCTGACTGGCAATATTGCCACCGGCAAAAGCGTTGTGCGCCGCATGCTCGAACACCTGGGCGCTTACACGATTGATGCAGATGTACTTGGACACCGCGCCATTGCTAAAGGGGCGCCCGGCTATGCGCCTGTAGTGGAAGCGTTTGGCAAATTCATTCTCGACCCGCAGGGCGAAATTGACCGCGCCGAACTGGGGCGCATCGTCTTCAGCGACCCCGAAGCGCTGGCTCAACTCGAAAAAATCGTTCATCCCCTGGTCGAACACGCCATTGACCTGATGATACAGCGCGCCAGCCAGCGCGTAATTGTGATCGAAGCCATCAAATTGCTGGAAGGCAAACTCGTCAGCGCCTGCGACACCATTTGGGTAACCTACGCTCCCGAAACGCTCCAGAAAGAACGCCTGATGCAAAAACGCGGCATGAGCGAGGCAGAAGCGCTGCAGCGCATCCACGCCCAGCCGCCGCAGGAATTAAAAACTGCCGCTGCGAGCGTCATCATCCACAACATCGGCTCTTTCGAGGACACTTGGAAGCAGGTCGTCGCCGCCTGGAAGACCATCTCGCCAATCACCGATACCATGCCGGTAATGAAAAAAGTAGAGCCGGGTGAGTTGACCGTCCAGCGCGGCCGGCCGCGTGACTCGGCAAATATCGCCGCCCTGATTACCCGTCTGAGCGGGGGCGCCAAACCGATGACCGAAGCCGACATCATGGCCGCTTTTGGCGAAAAGGCATTCCTCCTGCTCATGGCCGACAAGAAAATGGTCGGGCTAGCAGGCTGGCAGGTGGAAAACCTCGTCGCCCGCACGGTGGACCTCTACCTCGACCCGTCTGTTCCTCCTCTGCAAGCCCTCAAAACGCTGGTCAACGAAGTGGAACGCGCCTCACAGGAACTGCAATGCGAGGCCTCTCTCATCTTCCTGCCGCCGCAAATGGCCAGCCAGGAAGCGCTCTGGAAAGAACTCGGCTATACGCGCCGCACGCCCCAATCCTTGAACGTTCAGGCCTGGCAGGAAGCTGCTCTCGAATCGCAGCCGCCGAATACCATCATGCTCTTCAAACAACTGCGCCAGGACCGCGTTCTGCGCCCGATTTAACGAACAGGCAAGCCACGGCAACAAGGTAATCAGGCCGCCGACCAAAGGGATAGACGGGCTTCCTGCTCCCCGATACTGAGCCCCTGATTGCCTTGATTTATTTTTATGAACGAACTTCTCAGCGACCTCCTGTTCATTTTTCAGCGCCTTGACTGGCTGGGGGTGGTAGACATCCTGCTGGTCACGCTGATTTTCTTTAGCCTGCTGTACCTTGTCCGAGATACCCAGGCCATGATTCTCCTGCGCGGCATCATCCTGATTATCATCCTGGTCGCCTTGCTCACCAGCCTAGTGGATTTGCCGGCCTTCTCCTGGCTGCTGCGAACCGCCCTGCCAGCGCTGGTCTTTGCCATTCCGGTCATCTTCGCCCCTGAAATCCGCCGCGCCCTCGAGCGAATCGGCCGCGCCGGCACCTTCATGCGCGCCTCGACCAAAAATATCAGCGAAGATATTCAACAAACCCTGCGCGCTGTCGTCACCGCGGCTGCCCGCCTTTCCGCCCGCCAGCACGGCGCGCTGATTATCCTCCAGCGCTTTGACCCCTTGGATGAATACTTGCGCACGGGGGTCCTCATGCAAGCCGCTGTAACGCCTGAATTACTGATGCAAATCTTCTACCCCAACACCCCCCTGCATGACGGAGCAGTCATCATCGTCAACAACAAAATCGCCGCCGCCGCCTGCGTCATGCCGCTCTCCGCCAGTGGCATCCTAGCGCGTTCCCCCGAACGCAAAATGGGTCTCCGCCATCGCGCCGCTCTGGGTATCTCCGAGGCCAGCGACGCCATTGCCGTGGTCGTCTCCGAAGAGACCGGCGGCATCTCGATTGCCCACGCCGGACGCATCATCCGCCGCCTCGACCCCGAACGCCTCGAGAACATCCTCACCGCTTTCTACAGTCCCGCCCAGGCCCGCAAAGAAAACTTCTTCCAGCGGCACTTCCCCTATCTCTTCCCCAAGAAGGACGATTGACATGCTCCGCTGGATGACCCGAAACTTGCGCACCTGCCTGCTGGCCTTTGCCCTCGCCGTGGCCGTTTGGGTCACGGCCGTCACCAGTTCCAACCCCGACGAAACCAACACCCTGCCTGCGCCCATCCCCATTGAATTCATCGGTCAGGAGGCGGGTCTCGTTCAAACCGCTACCCTCCCAACCAGCGTGGAAGTCACCCTGCGCGCCCCCAAATCGGTCTGGGGACAAATTCTCGACGACCCGGCCTCCATCCGCGCCATTGTGGACATGACCGGTCTTACCGCGGGGATGCATACACTGGAAGTTGCCATCCAGGTCAACGCCCGTCCGGTGCGCGTCCTTTCCGTCTCGCCGCGGACTGTTGACCTAATCCTCGAACCCCTGGCTTCGCGCACCCTGCCGGTCAATCTGGTCGTAAGCGGCGAACCGGCTCTGGGCTACCAGGCCGGCGAACCAGTTCTCACGCCTGCCGAGGCCGCCGTCTCCGGGCCGGCATCGCTCGTCGCGCAGGTCACCTCCCTGCGAGCCGACCTAGACCTGACCAATACCCGCGAAAACCTGGAAACCAGCCTGCCGCTGGTTGCGTTGGACTCCAACGGCAATCCCCTGAACGGCCTCACCATCTCCCCAAAGACGGTCGGAGTCAGCGTGCCGGTCATCCACCTGGGCGGCTACCGTGACCTGGCCGTCAAAGTGGTGACGGTGGGCCGTCCGGCGAGCGGTTACCGTTTGACCAGCGTGGATGTCTTCCCGCCTATCGTAACCATCTATTCCGGCAACACAGCGCTGATTGAGTCCCTGCCCGGCTACGTGGAAACCCTGCCGCTCAGCCTGAACAGCGCCAGCCAGGATATTGAAACCTACCTTGAACTTGTCCTTCCGCCGGATGTCACCCTATTGGGCGAAACCAGCGTTCTGGTACAGGTGGGCATCGCCCCCATCGAGGGCAGTTCCACCATCTCAAACCGGCCGGTAGAAGTGACCGGCCTCGGCCCAGGCCTGAAAGCGCAAATCTCGCCTGCCCTCGTGGATGTCATCCTTTCCGGTCCCCTGCCGCTGCTCGAAACCCTGCGCGCCACCGACATCCGAGTCAGCATTGATCTGAACGGACGCGGCGCCGGCTCCTACCAGTTGACGCCAAACGTGACGATACTCGTCCAAGGCCTAAGCGTCGAATCGATCCTGCCCGGGACGGTGCAGGTCGTCATCAGCGCCGCCGGCACACCCAAACCATGAAACTGCCATGAAACCTGTTGTTGCTCTGGTTGGCCGCCCCAATGTGGGCAAATCTACCCTCTTCAACCGCCTGGCCGGCGAACGCCTCGCCATTGTGGACGATACCCCCGGCACGACGCGCGACCGTATCTTTGCCGAGGCCGAATGGCTCGGCCGCGCCTTCGACGTGGTGGATACCGGCGGCATTGACCCCACCCACGGCGGGAAATCTCCCCTCTCGCTCGCTTCGGCGGACTTCATCGCCGAAATCCGCTCCCAGGCGCTGACCGCCGTCCAGGACGCCGACGCCATCCTCTTTCTGACCGACGGCACGGCGGGCGTCACCCCGCCCGACCGCGAGGTAGCCGAAATCCTGCGCCGCCATCAAAAAGTGGTCAACGGTCAGCCCTGGCCGCCGATTTTTCTGGTGGTCAACAAATGCGAAACCGCCGCCCTGCGCAACGCGGCCGCCGAATTCTACGAACTCGGCCTGGGCGAGCCCTTCCCCATTTCGGCCCTGCACGGCACCGGCACCGGCGACCTGTTGGACGCGTTGACCGAATCTTTCCCCCTCGCCCCGGAGGAGGACGAAGAAGACGAGTCGGTCAAGATTGCCATCGTCGGCAAGCCCAATGCCGGAAAATCCAGCCTGCTCAACCGGCTGGTCGGCGAGGAGCGCGCCATCGTCAGCCCCATCCCGGGCACGACCCGCGATGCCGTAGATACCCGCATCCAAGTGGACGGCCTACCCGTCACCCTGATTGACACCGCCGGCATTCGCCGGCGCGGCAAAATCGAGCCCGGCGTGGAAAAATACAGCGTCCTGCGTTCCTTCAAGGCCATCGAGCGCGCCGACGTTGTCCTGCTCTTGATAGACGCCCAGGCCGGCATCACCGCCCAGGATACACACATCGCCGGTTTTATCCTCGAAGCCTGGAAATCCTGCGTGGTGCTGGTCAACAAGTGGGACGCCATCCCCAAAGACACCTACACCATGCAAGAATACACGCAGACGGTGCGCCGGGAACTCAACTTCATGGATTACGTCCCCCTGCTCTTCATTTCGGCCAAGACCGGTCAGCGCGTGGACCAGGTGCTGCCCCTGGCGCTGCGCGTCCAGGAGGAGCGGCTGGCGCGCATCAGCACCTCCATGCTAAACAAAGTCTTGCGCGAAGCCCAAGACGCCCACCCCGCCCCCTCGCACGCCGGACGGCAGTTGAAAATCTACTACGGCGCGCAGGTGCGTGTTGACCCGCCCACCTTCATCCTGCACGTCAACGACCCGGAATTGTTTCACTTCTCTTACAAGCGCTACCTGGAAAACAAATTCCGCGAAGCCTACGGCTTTCTCGGCACACCCATCAAACTCATCGCCCGCGGACGCAACGAGAAAGACGAGTAGGTCGGATTCCCCGGTCTCGGAAATTATCCGCAGATGTCGCAGAGGACGCAGAGGGGGAGAAAATCGGCGACATCGTACCCACAGGGTAAATCTGCGCATCTGCGGATAAAGTGAACGTCTTTTGCTGCGATTGACTATCCCGACCTCATTGGGTAGGCGGTTACGGCTCCAGGCAGAAGGGGATGGAATCGCTCAAGCCATCCGGAACCTCGGTTTCCCCATTCTCATCGTAAATTTTGACGTGCTGAATCTCCGCGAATTGCTTGAGATTCTTGACGATGAGGTTGGCGATGGTGTAGGTCGCGCCGCCGGAGTCGCATTCTCCCGTCAGGCGGACGTGCGCCACCCCGCCCTCGATGCGGAACTCCGAAAAGCCGGTCGCGCCGCTCGCCACCAGCCGCAGACCGGCGGCCTGTTCGGGAGCGTTCGGCCCGGCAAACAACTGCGTCAGCACCGCCTGCGGCAGCGAAGCCGGCGTAGGAACGACGCGCGACACAGCAACTTCGTACGGTTCAGTCCCCACCGCATAACGATTCGAGTCCAGGAAATAGACCGTCAGAGTAGTCGTCGCCGAAGTGCCCGGACGGGCAAGGCGTGGCCCCGACCACACCGCCCGGTCGCCGGTCGGGGAGCCGTTCGCCAGCACGGTCAGGATGAACTTGACGCTCTGCCCGGCCAGGGGAGACAAATCCACATCGAAGCGATAGTACATGCCGTCCAGTTTTTCGGTGAAAGTCTTCAGCGTCTTCACCGGCCCCGAACCGATCTGGTAATCCAAGCGGAACCTGACGGAGCAGCCGGTTGCGCCATACTCACAGTTGACCACCGACTGGAAGCGGTCGCCGCTCTGGACGGTGAAGGCGGGATACACCCCCTGAATGTAACCGTCGGTCACATTTCGCGGGAACGTCAGCAGGCCGGAAGCGCCGGTTGAGCCGTCCTCCAGTTTCGGCGCGTCAAGTTTCAGCACAAAGCCTTTCGCATCGCCGTTCGTTCCAGGACAGGGCAGCACGCCCGCGCTGCTCGACCAGACCGCCGAGCAGGCGTTGGCGTAGAAATCATAAGCGGTGGAATACGCGCCGGAGACATTGATATCGGCAAAGATGCCAAGAGTTCCGGTCGGGCCAAAGCCAAATCTCTTGCCTGAAGAATTGCGCAACATCCAGTAACTGCGATAATGGCCGGGCGCAGTGGGCGCAGTCATGTTGACCGAGACCTCGACCGTTTGACCGGGAGCGACATTCGAGGTCAGGTTCACCATCGGCGTCGCGCCGAGCAGGTCGCCGGCAGCAAAGACCAGGGCGTAGGAGGTTGTCCAGGTGCAGGAGCCGTCGTTGCGGATGCGCCAAGTCTTGGTGAAGGGCGTCCCGGCCGTCAGAGTCGAGCCGTCGGGGATGGTCACATCAGCCAGAAACGTAGCTCTATCGCAAACAGCGCCCGGCGTCGAGGTTTTGGTGAGCGTCGGGATGGGGCCGCTCCCGGTGCGGACGATGCGCGCCCCGCCCCAGGTGGCCCGGTCGCCGGTCGGGGAACCGCTGGCGGTGACTGTCAGGATGAATTTCACGTTCTGCCCGGCCAGAGAAGAAAGGGCCACATTAGCGCGGTAGATACTGCCTTCGGTCTTCTCGCGGAAGAACCACAGCGTCTTGATCGGGCCGGCGCCGATTTGGTAATCGAGCCGGAAGGTCACGTAGCAAGTAGCCACGCCGTAGGCGCACGAAAGCGTGGCCTGGAAACGGTCGCCGCTCTGGACGGCGAAAGCCGGATAGACGCCGGAGATGAAACCATCGTTCACATTCTGCGGCCCAACCACCAGTCCAGGAACCGTATCGTTGAAACCGGTCTCCAGTTTTGGCGCGTCCACTTTGAGAACGTAGCCTTTGGCGTCACCATCCGTCCCCGGACAGGCCAGCGCTCCCGCCCCGCTTGTCCAGGAGGCCGAGCAGTAATTGGCGACGAAATCATAGGCGCTGGAAGAGGAGCCTGTCACGTTGATTTCAATGAAAAACGCGCTCGTTCCAGTCGTTCCCACCCCAAACAGGACGCCGCCCGCGTTGCGCAACTTCCAGTAGCCGCGATAGATGCCGGGAGCGCTGGGCGCGGTCATATTGACGGTCACGTCCACCGTCTCGCCGGGAGCCACAGTCGAGGGCAGGTTGACCACCGCCGGCGCACCCATCTGCGCCCCGGCGATGAAGACGATGGCATAGGCGGTCGTCCAGGTGCAGGTGCCAACGTTCTTCAGCCGCCAGGTCTTCGAAATCGCCGCGCCGGGAGCGAATGACGTCCCGTCCGGCACGGTCACATCGGCGATGAACTGCGCCGCGTCGCAGGAAGCGGCGGCTGCGGCTGTCAGCGCGCCCCCTGACGGCAAGAACTGCATCAACACGGTCAGCAGAACAATCGAAGTGACAACAGTACGTGTGGATTTCATGAGAACACTCCTTCCAAAACAGAACCAACAGGACAAACGCCCCGCAAATTCAAGACGATAGAGAGATTCGTTTTGTTCCACATTCATCGTATTCCAATTTCGCGTCTGGCGTATCCCCCAAAACGTACACTTGAGTCTGCCTGTTGCCCGTTATACAATGACCAGAAGAGGCAACGTTCCGCGCGCTTGTTGACAATTTTTTGAGCGCTGGGAAGTCTGCTGCAAACCACTCCCATCCCGCCCCGCGCCTGGACCCTCGACTCTGCCCCCCTCAAACCGGCCATTCTCTCCCCTGCAACCGCCCCCTCGACCCGCCCGCCTATCTCGCCGACTGGGGCCTCGACCTGCTCTCCCATCGTCTCAATCCACTGGGGCGCGACATACCAGGCCGCGCCACCGAGCGGGAGGAAGCGCTGGCGCGTCAGTTTGCCGCGGCCGGCGCGGCGCTCCTCTGGAGGCATCATCCGCACGTCCTGCAACGCGCTGAATGGCTGGATTCACCTGCCGGGAAGACGCTCGTCCTCTACAGCCTCGGCAACGCCCTCTTCGACCAGGGCAGGCTGGCCAACACGCGCCGCTCGGCGCTGGCCTTGGTCAGGCCGGATATGAATGGTGTGGCCTCCGCAGAAACCCTCCCTTTCGAACCAGACATCCTCCACAGCCGCGTCGTCGAACCGGCTGCGGAGACAAAGAAAGCAATTTTGAAACAAACGCATCTGGCAAAGCCAAATTTTCCTTGACATCCTCTCCTAACCATGATAACCTCCTGCGCGTTGCACGCGCCGGGTCTGCCGGAAAGATGGCGGGCTTACGGCGCAAAAAATTTTAATTGCAGGAGAAAGAAAAATGTCAGAAGAACGTTATGTCGGTACCGTCAAGTGGTTCAACGCCACCAAGGGCTACGGCTTCATCGGCCGTGAAGATGGCGAAGATGTCTTCGTCCACTTCTCCGCCATCAAAATGGACGGTTACAAGAAACTGGTCGAGAACCAGAAAGTGGAGTTCTCCATCGAACAAGGCCCTAAAGGCCTGCAGGCTGCCAACGTCATCCTTTTGTAAACCCACTCGCATCGAACAGAATCAGGCTCCCAGCCAGGAGCGTGATTTCTTGTTTCCTATTGCGCAAAAAGACTGCTGTGCTTAAGATAAAGGCATATTTTTTTTGCTCCCTGCACGACTGAGAAAAATGCCGAAACGCAGTCCATTCCTCCAGCAAACATCCCGCCAGGAAGTCCTGGCGGCCGGTCACATCGTCCCGGCCGGGGGGCGCTGTATCCAGTGCGGCGTCTGTTCGTTCAACTGCCCCATCGGCATAGACGTACGCCGCCACGCCTGGACAGGAAAACACGTGGTGGATTCCCATTGCCTGACCTGCGGCGAATGCGTGCGACGCTGCCCGCGCGGCGTGTTGCACTTCGAGCAACTCAAAATATTCCAGGAGCGTGCAGGATGAACCGCCACATCATCGTCGGGACGGGCGTAGCCGGGATCAGCGCCGCCGAAGCCATCCGCGCCGCGGACCGGGCGGCTGAGATTACCCTGGTCAGCGAGGATCCTCACGGTTTCTACTCGCGCCCTGGCCTGGCCTATTATCTCACCGGCGAACTGCCCGAAAAACAACTGTCCATCTACTCGAAAGAAGACTGGCGCAGGCTCAATGTGCGCTTCGTGCCGGCGCGCGCCACCCGTCTCCTGCCGCAGGAACACAGACTGGAACTCGGTTCGCTCGGCGCGCTGACCTACGACCGGCTCCTGCTGGCCGTCGGGGCGACCGCCGTGCGGCTGCCCGTCCCCGGCGCGAACCTGGACGGCGTCCTGTACCTGGATAATTTTGAGGACGCCCGGCAACTGGCGGCGCGGGCGCGGCGTGCCCGCCGCGCCGTGGTGGTGGGGGGCGGAATCACCTCCCTGGAGATCGTCGAAGGGCTGGCGGCGCACAAAACCCAGGTGCACTACCTGCTGCGCGGCGAGCGCTATTGGCCGTCCGTGTTGGATGAAGTCGAATCGCGCCTGATTGAAAGCCGCCTGGCCGAGGAGGGCGTTCGCCTACACTTCCAGACCGAACTGGTCGAAGTCGTAGGGCAGCGTGGACGGGTGAGCGGCATCCGCACCGAAAAGGGCGAGATGCTCGCCGCCGACCTGCTGGCGGTCGCCATCGGGACGCGGCCGCGCCTCGAACTGGCCCAGTCAGCAGGTCTGGACACGCAGCGGGGGATTCTGGTGAACGAGTACCTGCAAACCAGCGCGGCGGATGTCTTCGCCGCCGGGGATTGCGCCCAAGTGTTCAATCCCCTCCGCGGGCAGTGGGTCATGGAGACGCTCTGGAATCCGGCCCGAGCGCAAGGCCGCACTGCTGGTTTGAACATGGCCGGGGCACAGACCCCCTATCGCCATGCGCCCTCCCTTAACGTCACCCGCCTGGCCGGGTTGACGCTCACCATCATCGGCTCGCTCGGCGGCGGGCGGGATGAGGACCTGCTCACTATCGCCCGCGGGGAGAGCGAAGCCTGGCGCTTTGAAGCCGATGGCATTACCCTTCATCAAAGCGCCGACGTGAACCGCCTGCGGCTGGTGGTGGGCAAAAATACCCTGCTTGGGGCGCTGTTGATGGGCGACCAACTGCTCTCCATCCCTTTGCAAGAGCTGATCACCCGTCAGACCGACATCACGCCCATTCGCGAGCAACTCCTGCGCCCCGATCTCTCCTTGAGTAAAACCTTGCTGGACTTCTGGCAATCCACGTTCCCATCCTCTTGAGCGAGGCAAAGATGCGCAAAAATGTCGAACTCTGGCTGGCTTTCCTGGCAATCCTGGCCATTACGGGCGTTTACATCTTCGTCGTCTGGCAGACGCGCGCCATCCCGGCCGCCGGCGGGCTGTTCGGTCACCTGATTGGCTTGCTGGGCTTCATCCTAATGCTGATGACCGAGACGCTCTACTCGCTGCGCAAACGCGCCCGCCTGGCACGCTGGGGTCGCATGGCTGACTGGCTGCGGTTTCACATCTTCACCGGCATTGTCGGGCCGCGTACATGGTGTTGCTGCACACTTCTTGGAAGTTCAACGGCCTGGCCGGGGCGACCACCGTCCTGACCATCCTCATCGTCTTTAGCGGCTTCATCGGGCGATACATTTATACCCGCGTTCCGCGCACGCTGGATGGGGTCGAGATTGCCAGCCCGGGTGGTCAATTCCAGGCTGCCGCCCTAACCAGCGCCCGCCGCGCCCTGGCCATTTGGCATGCGATTCACATTCCAATCGGCATGGCGTTGTTTACAGCCGCCTTCATCCACATCGGCGCGGCGCTGTATTACGCCACGCTCCTGCGCTAGGAGGTAAGGATGAATAACTCCCGCCTGGGTTGCATCACCCCGGCCGGTCTTTTGGCCGCCGGATTGACCCTTATCCTCGTGGCAAGCATCACCCTGCTGCGCGGCGGCGTGCTCTTCAACCCCGGCGCGCTCAACGCCCAACCTGGCAAACCGCTAGGCGGTTACACCTCGCACGCCGAGTTCGGCGGTCAATGCCGCCTTTGCCATGCCCCCTTTTGGGATGCAGCCGGCCTGGACGGGCGCTGTCAAGCCTGCCATACCGACATCACCGCCCAACGCGCCGACCCTAATACATTGCATGGTGCGCTCTTTCAGCAATCGCCTGCTTTGACCTGCCGCGAGTGTCACCCCGAACATCGCGGGGCGGAGGCGCCGTTGACCGATTTAAACCTCGAGCGCTTCCCCCATGAGAAAGTCGGCTTTTCGTTGCAAGGACACGCTTCTCGCCTCGACGGCCAGCCCTTTGCCTGTCAGGACTGTCACGCGGCGGGCTTTCCTCCCTTTGACCAGGCCGCCTGCGAGACCTGCCACCGGCAAATGAACCCCGTCTTTGCCGACGCGCACCTGCTCGCCTTTGGCAGCGACTGCCTGGCCTGTCACGATGGCATTGATACCTATGGAAACGACTTCGACCACAACCGCTTCGCTTTCCCGCTCAGCGGGAAGCACGCCGAGGCGACCTGCTCGGCCTGTCATCCCAACGCCCGCGTCCTCGCCGACCTGCGCGCTGCCCCCACCGATTGCTTCTCCTGCCACGCCCAGGATGACCCGCACGAAGGGCGCTTCGGCAGCGACTGCGCCGCCTGTCACACCCCCGCTGGCTGGAGCCCTGCCACCTTCGACCACAATCTGACCAACTTTCCTCTCACCGGGGCGCATGTGGGCCTGCCGTGCGCCAGTTGCCATGTGAACAAGGTCTTCCGCGGCCTCTCCACAACCTGTGTCTCCTGTCACGCCGAGCCGGCCTTCCATGCCGGGCTGTTCGCGGGCATGGCTTGTAGCGACTGCCATACCACCAGCGCCTGGAGACCGGCGCAATTCAGCGCTCCGCACACCTTCCCACTCGATCACGGCGGCGGAGCGACCTGCGCCACCTGCCACCCTACTTCGCTCACCGCCTACACCTGCTACGGCTGCCACGAACACGAACCGGCGAAGATCGAGCGGAAACACCTGGAAAAGGGAATTACCAACTTCACCAACTGCGTTTCCTGCCACCCGACAGGCCGCGAACACGAAGGAGGCGGTGGGGGCGGCGACGGTGATGATTGAGGCCATCGGGCGGACTATAAGTCCGCCCATTGCTTTCCATCCGTCCAATGGGCTATCTTTAAGTATTTTCAATCTGCCGCCTGGACCTCTCTTTGATTATTATGCTTGATATTCATGTGGGAAATTCATGGCCGCCAGCCAAAACGCTGCCCCCTTGATATAATAGACTTTATCTGCAATAACCTTTACCGCCAAGACGCCATGGAGCCGAGCCCACTGGGAAGTCGCCAAGAGCCTTTCTTGGCGAATTTCAAGAAGATTCTTGGCGTTCTTTGTGTCCTGGCGGTTATTACGAATAAAGTTAATCCAAACCGGATGGTGTACAAAATTTCCTTCTTGCAGAGCGAAAAAGCCGCCCAGGTAGCCGCTCTCGGCGTTGCCGCCGGGATGATTGCCGCAGCGTTCCTCCTGCCGGGAGGCGACGACCTCTACCGCTATTACCAGCCTTTTGCCCAAGGCTGCCTCGACTGCGGCTTTGTCCCCCATTTTGCGCAATGGTTTCTGTGGCCGCTGGCGCTGGTGGAGTACCCTCTGGCCTGGCCGCTGTGGACGATTCTCTCGGCAGGCCTTTTTCTCCTGCTGGCGCGCCGCAGCGGGGCAAACCCTTTTCTGCTGCTCATCTCCTTCTCCATGCTGGGACAGGTCTGGCTGGGGCAGGTAGATGTTATCATCTGCGCCGGATTGCTCCTCCTGCTTCTGTCCCGCAACCCGTACCTGCGCGGGGTTGGGATTGTCCTGGCCCTGGTTAAGCCCCAATTGACCGGCCTCCCCATCCTCACGATGCTCCTGCTCGAAAACCGCCGCGACCTGCTGCGGGTCCTGGCTGCGCCGCTGCTGGTCGTCGCTGTCAGCCTGTTCGTCTATGGTCTTGCCTGGCCACTCGAATGGCTGCAGAACGCCCACATTGCCCTGCCGCTCCACGTCTGGCGGCTGGCCAGCGCCAGCGCCTGGAAATATGGCCTGCTTCTGCTCCCCGCCCCCTTGCTCTTCAAAGACCGGCGCAGCCGTCTCCTTGCCAGCCTGCTCGTCTCGTCCGTTGCCACGCCGTTCTTCGGCGTCTATTCCTACGTGACCTTTCTCCTGTTCGATAAGACATGGTGGGCCGCGCCGCTTTCCTTCGCTTGGCTGCTCGCCTACCCTTGGCTTCAGGAAAACGCAATGCAATTTGCCTGGATTTTGCCGCTGGCGCTGTTTGGCAATCTGCTCTGGCAGGAGTTAAAATCGAGACGCCAATTGCAAGCAGGACAATCCCATGCCTGATTTCGACACCTACCTCTCCCCCTTCACCTGGCGCTACGGCACGCCCGCCATGCGCCGCTTGTGGAGCGAAGCCAACAAACGTCTCCTCTGGCGGAAAATCTGGGTCGCTCTGGCCGAGACACAGGCGGAATATGGCCTGGTCACGCCCGAACAGGCCGCCGACCTGCGCGCCCATATGACCGAACTTGACCTGCCACGCGCCCTCGAAATCGAAGCCGAGATCCAGCACGACCTGATGGCCGAGGTGCGCGTCTTTGCCGGCCAGTGCCGCCTCGGCGGCGGGATCATCCATCTCGGCGCGACCTCGATGGACATCGAGGACAACGCCGACGCCCTGCGCCTGCGCGCCGCCCTCGACCTGCTGCTGGAGTCCCTCGCTGGTCTTTTGCAGACCCTGAGCCTGCTGATCGAAAAATGGGCCGACACCCCGCTGATAGCCTTCACCCACCTTCAGCCCGCCGAACCATCCACCCTGGGCTACCGGCTGGCGCTCTACGGACAGGATTTGCTGCATGACTATCAGGTAATCAGGGAGCAGGCATCTGGAATCAGGGGCAAGGGTTTCAAGGGCGCAGTGGGAACCGGCGCGGCCTATGCGGACTTAATCGGCGCGGAGAAATTGGCTGAGTTCGAACAAAAACTCTCCGAGAAACTGAATCTGGCCTTCTTCCCGGTTGCTTCGCAGGTGTACCCGCGCAAACAGGACTACGAGGCCATTTCGGCGCTGGCCGGGCTGGGGATGTCGCTCTATAAATTCGCCTTCGATCTGCGCCTGCTGCAATCGCCGCCCATCGGCGAGTTGAGCGAGCCCTTCGGCGAGAAGCAGGTCGGCTCCTCGGCCATGCCGTTCAAGCGCAACCCCATCCGCGCCGAAAAAATCAACTCGCTGGCGCGCTACCTGGCCTCCCTGCCGCGCCTGGCCTGGGACAACGCCGCCCATTCCCTGCTGGAGCGCACCCTGGATGATTCGGCCAACCGGCGCATCCTGCTGCCCGAGGCTTGCCTGGCCGCCGATGAACTCCTGCGCACGGCCGCCGGCATCTTGGCCAAACTGCGCGTGGACGAGCAGGCTCTCGCCCGCAACCTTGCCCTCTACGGGCCATTTGCTGCCACCGAGGCCGTGCTGATGGCCTTGACCCGCGCCGGCGCCGACCGCCAGGAAATGCATGAGCGTCTGCGCCGTCTCTCGCTTCAGGCCTGGGAGGCTATTCGCCACGGCGAGCCGAATCCACTGACAGACTTGATTTGCCGCGAAGTGGAGATCACAGAGTATTTGCCAGAGGAGAAACTGCACGCTTTAATGGCAAGCCGGGCGCGGGTCGGCAACGCGCCGGAGAAAGCCAGGGAGATGGCAAAAACCATCCGGCAGGCTATCGAAGGAAAATTGACAAAAGGCCGAAAGTGAACCGCACCGACCCAAAGCGAGAAAAACAAAAGAACGGGCAGACGTTCTAGTCTGCCCGTTCTCCATGAGAGAGAAAAATTACCGGCTTTCGTCCATCCCGGAGGGGTTGGCAAAAAGCGGCAGGAACGTCAGCGCGCCAAACAGGATGACCAGGTTAAGAATGACGAAGAGAGTGATTGAGGACATGGCAGTTCCTTTCTGAAAGCGCATACGAATAAGTGCCGGGCAGGTTGTGCTTTCTGAACTATAAAACCCGTTTTCCTGCCAAACGTTGCTTACAACCGGCCAACAAAAAATGCGCTCCCGGCGGGAGCGCATTCGTTCATAACAGGCGTGTTCAGATACCCATGGCGGCAAACATTTCTTCGTTACGAGCGAATTTGAAATCTTCGAGGCCGCGTTTGAGCATCTCGGCTTTCTCGGCCTCTTCAAGTCTTGCCAGATGCTCTTTGGTGACGATGCGTTCATGCGTCTCAATCAGCCGGTTTTCGAAGCGCGCAACCATCTGCTCTAGGTTGGGCAAAGGCGGCTGGGTTGCCAAGTATTGCAGAACAGCAGTCGCCGCCCGTTCGCCGTCCTTGCGGGCGTAGCCGACCAGGCCTGTGCTGGCCTGCCGCGCCCAGCCGGCAAGAAAGACCCGCTCGATGGGCTGGTTAGTGTCGGGGTTGAAGGCCTCGAAGGAGATTCCTTCCACCGGAAAGCGCGGCGACGGGGAGGTGACATAGCCGTCATTGAAGATGGGCAGGCAGAAATTCTTGTCCACCGTATCGCCGATGGCGAAGATGACCGTATCGGCGGGGATGTTGCGAGAGATACCCGTCCCGCGCGCCTTTATGACCCCATCCTGAACCACAAGTTTGTTCTCTTCGACTTTCAGCCCGCTGACGCCGTTGACCCAGTCGCCCAGCACACGCACCGGGCTGGAGAGAAATTCGAAGCGCAAACGGGTATCAGAAACGCGCGGCAGAGCCTTCGGGAGGGCATCGGTAAAGGCGGCGCGCGCCGCCTGCGGGTCCTGACCGGCCGCCTGCAGGTGCGGGGCGATGCGCTCCAGTTCGGCGTCCAGCGCAGCGAGGTCTATATTGGCGGCGACGTTTTCCAGTTCCTTGCAAGTAAATTTGACCTCCAGCGGCCCGCGCCGAACGACGACAACCACTTCCTCCACCTTGCGCTCGCGGACGAGGTAATGGGCGATGTCCATCATGACGTTGCCAGCCCCCACCAGGGCGACGCGCTTGCCAAGCAAGAACTTCTTCTGGCTGAACGGCGGCAGAAGATTGTAATGAAAGACAATGTTCTTGGCATGGTACACGCCGGGCAGATTTTCGCCGGGAAGACGCAGCCATTTTGTCCCCTGCGCGCCGGTGGTTACAAGGACGGCCTGAACGCCGGAAGTGAGAATGTCTTCAAGTGAAAGAATGCCAGGGCTACAGACGGTGACGTTGCCAAAATAATCAATCCCCGGATGGGCGAGGATTTGTTTGAATTGGGCACGCAAGCCGTTTTTCATCTTGTACTTCTCATAATATATGCCGTATTCAGCCAAGCCACCCGGTTTGATGTCGCGGTTCAGCAAAACGACGCGCACGCCTGCGTCGGCCAGTTTGCGGGAGGCGTACAACCCTGCCGGCCCCGCGCCGACAACCACTGCCATATATTTTGCGTTTTCCATAAAGAGATTCCTTCTCCTGCTCTAGTCAATGCAGGTTGATTATAGCCGTCCGGCAAGGCGCGGACAAGACACTTTTGCCAGAAATTACGCAAATTTTGTAACTGCCTGCCCAATGAGGCCGGGATGGTTAATCGCAGCAAAAGACGTTCACTTTATCCGCAGATTGCGCAGATGTCGCCGATTTTCTCTCAATGCGTAATCTGCGACATGTACGGATAATTTCCGAGACCAAGGTAGACAGTTACCAACTTTTGTTATAAATATTATCTTAAAATTTGTTTCTTCTGCGGCTCAAAGTTCCGAAGATTGCATCACAAAGAGGATGTTTTTTAACGCGAATTGTGCGCATGGGGCGAATGACGCGAAAATCAAAAAATTGGCGTTATTCGCTAAATTTGCGTAACTCGTGTTCAAAAAGCCTCCTGGAATGAAAGCCTTCCAGGTCTCGAAGCCGCTATCACTTATTTTGAGACCACTCCCGAAATAAATTCTTGCGGACAAAATCAAGACTCTATGCTATATTCGGTATACTCTTTTGACCCTCTCCTATCGAGTTGCCAGGAGGTTAACCATGCCGCTCTTCTCCAAAAAACAACCCGTTCAGCCCCAGAGTCGGCGTAATCCGGCCGCTGTGCACAACGCCCGTTTGCGCGCCAAAACAGGGACACAAACGCCCGTTCAAAGGCCTTCTCCGGCCGGCGCGCCCGCCGAGTCTCCAGAAAGCGCCACCCCGCCCATCCAGCAGACCGCTTCCGGCCCCGGCCAGCGCCTGCGCGCCCTGACTCAATCCGACAGAAACGTCCCTCCGCCGCCCTTGCCGACTGTTGAACCCCAAGAACCTGTCCTCGTTCAGGACACACAAAAGCGCTCAACGCGAAAACTGCGCCTGTTGGATATGCGCAAGGTTCTCAAAGCCGCAGTAAAGTTTTACCAGGTCGTTTCGGTGGTCATCAATCTCGTTCTCCTCCTGCTGGTGCTGATTCTGGCCATCTCACTCAAACACGTCACCGAGACCCTCAACAACGTCCTGAGCGGCCTCTATGAGAACTTCGTCGTGATGGACAACGCCGTCATTTCCACCACCATCCATCTGGAAGATGTCCCCATTCCGCTCGACTTCACCCTTCCGGTGGTGCAGGAGGAAACCTACGTCACCCTGACGCGGCCTGCGACCATCCGCAACGCCACCGTCGGCGTGTTGAGCCTGCCTACCACCGTCACGCTGCCGGCCGGAACCACCCTGGCCGTCTCGCTCGCCATGGACGTTCCCGTAAAGACCACTCTGGCCGTGGACCTGGATGTGCCGGTCAACATCAAACTTGCCCAGGTCAATCCGCCGGCCGGGCAAGCCAGTCTGCACGAAGCCTTTCTCGGCCTGCAGAATACCGTCGGGCCGTTCTACTGTCTCTTCAAACATCCCGCCGATTCTCCTGCCGCGTTCGTTTGCGAGGGGAACACCTACCGTCCGCAAAGCGCCCCATGAAAAAAGCCTACACCGAAGTCACGCTCTCCAACGGGCTGAAAGTCCTGCTCAAGGAAATTCATACCGCCCCGCTCGTCAGTTTGTGGCTGTGGTACCGCGTCGGCTCGCGGGACGAACCGACCGGCCGCACCGGCATCTCGCACTGGGTCGAACACATGCAGTTCAAAGGCACGCCGCAATTCCCCGCCGGCGTGCTGGATAAGGCCATCTCCCGCGACGGCGGCACATGGAACGCTTTTACCTACCTGGACTGGACAACCTACTTCGAGACCATGCCCGCCGACAAGATTGATCTGGCTCTGCGCCTCGAAGCGGACCGGATGACTGCTTCCCTCTTCGACGAGCAGGAAGTCGCCTCCGAGCGCACGGTCGTCATCTCCGAGCGCGAGGGCAATGAAAACGAACCGCTCTTCCTGCTTGGCGAGGCTGTCCAGCAGGCTGCGTTCCGCGTCCATCCCTATCAGCATGAGATCATCGGCGACCTGGCAGATTTGAAGACCATGACCCGCGACGACCTCTACCGCCACTACCGCGCCTACTACATCCCGAACAACGCCGTCCTCTCTGTGGCAGGCGATTTCGAGACCCGCAGCATGCTGGCGCGGATACGCGAACTCTACGAACCCATCCCGGCCGGAGAAACGCCGCCCCGCCTCGCCCGTCCCGAACCCGAAGCGCGCGGCGAACACCGCCTCACGGTCGAGGGCCCCGGCGAGACAACCTACATTCAGGCCGCCTATCGCGCCCCGGCCGCCCGCGACCCAGATTTCTTCGCCATGACCGTCCTCGACAGTCTGCTCGCCGGCCCTAGCAATTTGAACCTGTTCGGCGGCGGAGGCACATCCAACAAGACCTCCCGCCTCTACTGCGCCCTGGTAGATACCGAACTGGCCGTTTCGGTGGGCGCAAGCCTGATTAGCACGCTCGACCCCTTCCTGTACACCATCACCGTCATCGTACATCCCAAATGCAAGCCGGAGGAGACGCTGGAAGCGCTGGACGCCGAAATCCGCCGCATTCGGGAGGAACGCGTCTCAGAGGAGGAAATTGCCCGCGCCGTCAAACAGGCGCGCGCCCTCTTTGCCTACGGTTCGGAGAGCATCACCAACCAGGCCTTCTGGCTCGGCCACGCCGAAATGTTCGACACCTATGAGTGGTTCCTGACCTATCTCGACAATCTGTCGAAGGTCACGCCGGCCCGCCTGCAGGAAGCCGCGCAGAAGTACCTGCGCCCGCAAAACCGCGTCCTCGGCATTTACCTGCCGCAAGGAGATGGGAAATGAAGCCCAACAACAACCCCACGCACTCCTTCCCCGGCCCCGACGATGTGACCCGCGCCGTGCTGTCCAACGGCATCGTCGTCCTGGCACGTGCCAATTTCAACAGTCCCTCGGTGGTCATCGGCGGCTACCTGCCCAGCGGCTCGCTCTTCGACCCGCCCGAAAAACTCGGCCTGGCCGATTTCACCGCCCTGGCGCTGATGCGCGGCACGGAAAAATACTCCTTCCGGCAACTCTTTGACCTGCTCGAATCCAACGCCGCCAGTTTGGGCTTCTCCGGCGGGACGCACAACGCCGGCTTTTCCGGCCACGCCCTGGCCGAAGACCTGCCCCTCCTGCTCGAACTGACCGCCGAGGCCCTCATCCGCCCGGTCTTCCCGCCCGACGAAATCGAGCGCCTGCGCGCCCAACTGCTGACCAGTCTCGCCATCCGCGCCCAGGACACCGCCGCAATGGCCTCCCTGACCTTCTACCAGATTGCCTACGAGGGCCATCCTTACGCCCTGCCCGAAGAAGGCTGGCCAGAAACCATCCAGGCCATCGCGCGCGATGACCTGAAAGAATTCCACGCCGCCCACTACGGCCCGCGGGGACTGGTCCTCGCCATCGTCGGAGCAGTGGAACCCAGGGAAGCCGTCGAACAGGCCGAGAAAGTTCTCGGCGGCTGGAAGAATCCAGAGCAGCCTCCGGCGCCGGAACTGCCGGCTCCCCGGCCGCTCCTCCAAACGACCCGCCGCAAGGTTCATATTCCCGGCAAATCCCAGAGCGACATCGTGCTTGGCGCGGTCGGCCCGATGCGCAAAGCGCCGGAATACCTGGCCGCTTCTCTCGGCAATTCGGCGCTCGGCCAGTTCGGCCTCGGCGGCCGCATTGGAGAGGTGGTGCGCGAGAAATCCGGGCTGGCCTATTACGCCTACTCCTCGCTCAACAACAACATTGGCCCCAACGCCTGGACGGTCGGGGCGGGCGTCAACCCCAGGAACGTTGAAAAAACTATCGAACTGATTCTCCATGAAATCCGCCGCTTTGTGAAAGATGGCATCAGCGCCGAAGAACTGGCCGACAGCCAGTCCAATTTCATCGGCCGCCTGCCGCTCTCCCTCGAGGCCAACGCCGGCGTCATGAACGCCCTGCTCAACATCGAACGATTCGACCTCGGCCTGGATTATTACCGCCGCTACCCCGCCCTGGTGCGCGCCGTCACGCCCGAAACCGTCCGCGAAACCGCCCGCCGCTACCTTGACCCGGAGAAACTGGCCATCGCCGTCGCCGGCCCGTAGAAACCAATCTGTGCTAATCGGTGTATCTGTAGCAAAAACCATGCTCAAAACCGGCATTGACTTAATCGAAATCGCCCGCGTGCAATCTGCCCTCGAACGTTACGGCGAACGGTTTCTCCAGCGCGTCTTCACCCCCGAAGAAGTGGCCGAATGCCGCGGCCGGGCGGAGGCGCTCGCCGTCCGCTTTGCGGCCAAAGAGGCGGCAGTCAAAGCCCTCGGCACGGGCATCGGACCGGTCTCCTGGCGCGAGGTCGAGACGCGTCACCGCCCCTCCGGCGAACCCTGCCTTCTCCTGCACGGACGCGCCGAACAGATCGCCCGTTCGCTCGGCCTGACGCAGTGGGCGGTCAGCCTGAGTCACAGCCAGGAGATGGCCATTGCGGTGGTTGTGGCAATGTGAAACAAACCCCCAGCGCTTCAAAAACGCCGGGGGTTCTTGTCTCCGCGGCCGCCGCGCGGAAATGGGACTCTCCTCCCAGAAACATTTGGCGACCATTAGTGCTTGTCCTCGACTCCAATCCACAAATGACCGGGCAAAATCGAGCGGCTGGCACGCAGGACCAGCGTCCCGGCGCAGGCTTCGGCGGCCTCCGCGCGCTGCTCTGTCAGCATAGAGGGATGAACCAGGCAGACGGTAGGCATCTGGCCGTATTTGCGGCGATAATAGTCGGCGGCGCGTTCCACTCGGGCCGTCAGCGGCGTGCGGGCGTCATTATCGAACCACAGCATTCCAACGTTCATGGCGAACTCCTTCGATTGGGGGTAACCAGAACCGCAGACAAGCCTGCGGCTGTAAGAAATAGAATTGCACGCCGGGAATCAGGTCGGCCAGATCGGACGGCGGCTCTTCAACAAGAAGACGCGCCGCGGCCGGGCGACGAATGAAACCCAGGAGGCGCGTCTGGAAATAATCGAGCAGCGAAGCCGGAGACATCCCGCGCATCGGGTTGACGGTGACAACCGGCCAAACCTGACGCTCCGGGCCATAAGCCAACAGCCAGCGCAGAGAATAGCGAGCAGACGCGTGGAGGCGCATCAAGTCGAGGCCGTCCACCAGCAGGAGGACAACCTGCCGCGTTTCGGGCAAAATCTCGGCCCAGTTGACCAATTGGGCGAGGAAATTCCCCGCCGCCGGATGATACAGCGGCCAGATACCCAGGCTGTTGGGCATCGCCTCGTGGCCGCGCCACTCTTCCGGGAATAGCGTCAGCACGCCAAACTGCACATCCGGCAAAGAATCCGAGACGCCCGCCAGCGACTGGAGCAGGGCCGTCTTGCCGCTGCCGGCGTCGCCGGCCACAAGGAGCGGGCCGGGGGTCGGGTCATACAGGTCGAGGGTCAGGGGCAGACCGTCCTCGCCCAGGCCGAGCAGGAGCGCCCCCTCCGGCAGGTCCGCCCCCCCCGCCTCCGGCAGGGGAGTCGCGTCGGTCTCAGCCGCTTCCTGTTGAAGCAGTTCCTGACGGATTTCCTGATACGCCCGCAGGGCAATCAAAAACTGGTCGGTGCTGGACATGTTCACATCTCGCAGAATTATTAGAACGTGTGTTCTAAATTATATTAGCACACATGTTCTAATAAGTCAAGCAGAGGAAGAAGAATTGTAACCATCTACCCAATGAGGCCGGCATTGTTAATCGCAGCAAAAGACGCCAACTTTATCGGCAGATTGCGCAGATGTCGCCGATTTTCTCCCAATCTGCTTAATCTGCGACATCTGCGGTTAATTCTCCAGACCAGGGTAGACAGTTACGAAAAATTCAAGAAATCGCAGCACAACGAAGAAATTCAAAATCCCACCCTGCCCTAAAATTGGTATCCACAAAACGGATTTGTGTTATATACTTTGCACAGCATTTATCAATCTCTGAGGAGGCATACATGGTCAAAATCGAAAAAGTGGATACTGGCAACAAAGCGCAAGTGAAGCGCTTCGTTCAGTTCTATTACGACCTGTACAAGGATTGCCCGCAGTGGGTCCCGCCGCTGTTCGTAGATGCCTACCTGCCGCTCAACCGCAAGAAACACCCGTTTTTTGAACATTCGGAGGGCGATTTCTTCCTGGCTCTGCGCGACGGTCAGGTAGTGGGACGCATCTTCGCCGGCGAAAACAAACCTTTCAATCAGTACCACAAAACGAAGAAAGCCCAGTTCTATTTCTTCGACGCCGAAAACGACCTTGGCACGGCGCAGGCGCTCTTCGACACGGTCTTCGACTGGGCGCGTGCGCGCGGCCTCGACACGGTCATCGGCCCCAAGGGTCTCTCTCCCTTCGACGGCTACGGGATCCTGGTCGAAGGCTACGAACATCGCCAGATGATGACAATGACCAACTACAACTATGACTACTATCCCAGATTGGTCGAGGCGCTCGGCTTCGAGAAAGAAGTAGACTTCGTCTCCTGCTATCTGCCCGCCGAATCCTTCCGCATCCCGGAGCGGGTCGAAAAAATCGCCCAATGGACGTTGAAACGCGGCAATCTGTGGGTCAAGCACTTCAAGAGCAAAAAAGAACTCATCTCCTGGGCGCAGCGCATTGGCGAAACCTATAACCGCACCTTCATCCACAACTGGGAATACTACCCCTTCACGCAGGGCGACATTGACTACGCCGTGCAAAACGTCTTCATGGTCGCCGACCACCGCCTCATCAAACTCATCATGCACGGCGACGACATCGTCGGCTTCCTCTTCGCCTTCCCGGACGTGTCCGCCGCCCTCCAGCGCGCCAAAGGCCGGCTCTTCCCCTTCGGCATCCTGGACATTTTGCTCGAAATGCGGCGCACCAAGACCGTCTCCGGCAACGGCATGGGCGTCCTGCCTGAATTCCAGGGCACCGGCGGCAACGCCCTGCTCTACTACGAAATGGGCAAGACCGTCTTCAGTTTCAATCAGTTCGAACATGTGGAAATGACCCAGGTGGCCGAGACGACCAAACAAATGCGCGCCGACCTGAAGAACCTGAACGGCGTGGAATACAAGAATCATCGGGTTTACCGCAAGGTGATTGGGTAAACGGGTATCCGGCATGGTGAATCATCCTCTGGAATTTCTACCTTCCTCCCCCCGCAAGCCCTTGTTCCGGGCGTTCCTCCTCTGGACCCTGGGCCTGTTCCTGCTCTTCCAGCCGCTCAACCGCCCGCTGATGACCGCCGCCGCGCCTTCCGGCGTCATCTCTCTGCAACTGGCCTGGACGCCCGAAAAAGCGCAGTCCATGCTCGCTTCGTGGGATGCGAACGCCCGTCTGTTTGCCGCCTTTGGCCTGGGCTTCGACTATCTCTTCATGCTTATCTACGGGCTGGCGCTGTCGCTGGGCACTCTGCTGGCGGCAGGACGTCACCCCGGCCGCTTCGCGAGACTTGGCGCGTGGGCCGGCTGGGGCGCGCTGCTGGCCGCCCTCTGCGACGCGCTGGAAAACCTCGGTCAGTTTCATGAACTATTCAATGGACGTGTGGAACTGGCCGCCCTGGTCGGCGCTCTGGCGAGCGTCAAATTTGCGCTGATTGTCTTCGCGCTGATGTATGGGCTGATCGGCTGGCTCTGGAAAAAGTAGGATAAATTCTCAATTTATCCCCGCACAATTGTAGGACAAGGTGATATCTTGTCCTACAATTTCAATTTCACCGCGCTGGTAATGCGGACGGTGTCGCTTTCCCCCTGGCGGCGCAGAGGCAGAACCACGTGAAATTCGCTGCCGGGAAAAGTAACTTCATCGTAGCCGGGGCTCTCGACCCAAATTCGGCCGCCGTGCGCCTCCACAATGCCGCGCGAGAGCGCCAATCCCAGCCCAGAGCCAGAGCCTTTGAACTTCGACTTGCCGGTCGAGTGCTTGTTCAAGTCTTCTTCCGGCTGGTAGAACTTGGTGAAGATGAGTTCGCGCGCATTCGGGTCCACGCCCACACCGGTATCGGCGACGATGATTTCCACTCCGCCCTCCGGAAGGTCGCGCTGGTTGGGAAGTACAGGCCGCCCCAGCACGGTAATCCTGCCGCCGTTGGGGGTAAATTTGATAGCGTTAGAAATCAGGTGATAGAAGACCTTGCGCAGAGTCTTCGGGTCAGCCTTGATGGTCGGCATCGTTTCCAGTTCCACGTTCAAGGTCTGCTGACGCTCCTGCACCGATTTCGCCAGGCCAGAGCAGACCGACTGAATCAGGAGCGAAAGGTCCACCGTCTCCATGTGCAGTTCAATGGAGCGGGCGTCTATCTGGGCAATATCGAACATGGAGTCGATGATTTCGTGCAGGCGGATGGCGCCCTTGTGGATACCTTCTATCGTCCGCAGGTAATTCTGGTTGGCGCGGATGCCGGGGTCTTCCATCAACATCTCGGTATAGCCGCGCAAAACGGTCAGCGGGGTACGCAATTCATGGGAGGCAATGCTGATGAAATTGGCCTTTGTCCGTTCCAGGTGTTCCATGTTGCGGTTCGCCATATCGAGCGCCTGATATGCCTGGCGAATCTCGCGGTTAAGGCGCATCAAGTTGTCCACCAAGCGGGCGTTTTCGAGCGCCACCGCCGTCTGATGGGCGATGGTGGTCAACACATTCAGGTCGTCTTCGGTGTAGCGCTGTCCCGAAGATTTGGCCCCCAGTGCGAGCATGCCAATCCACTCGTTCTTGGCATAGATAGGTGCGTAAACTTCCACATCCAGGCTTTTCAAAAAATCGCGCTCATTGGCCGGCGCCTGGCGGAAGAGCGTCTCGAAATCCACTTCGTATTGAAGCAGAGGGCGGCGGTTCTGGAGGAAAAACAAAGCAATTGGGCTGGTGGCATTCAACGCACCGGCGCGCCTGGGCTTTTCGCCGGCCCCCTGCACGGGACGCAAACGGTAGAACGCACCGCCGTTCGGGGCGATTTCCTTGTCCACCAGGAAGAGAAAACCGCGGCGGATGTCCATCGCCTCGATAATCAGGCCGATTGCCACCGTCGCCAGCCGCTCCACATCAATGATGTTGCTGATCGCCAGTGAGTAATCGCGCAGTGTGACGCTGGGGTTGTAACTTTGAATAGGCACCAGCCGGACAACCAATTTGTACACAAAAACATACAAAGCCAGGCCGATGACAGCAGAGAGAACGGTCGTCCCCAGACCCAGGAGCAAGGGGCTGGCCAGGGGAAACAGCGCGTCGGCCCAGGGTACGAGCGCCGCGCCGCTGAAATAGACCCCCACAATCAGCGCCAGCGTCGCCAGGCCCAACAGCAACTGACGCAGAACCAGGCGCACGTCCGGCAGGAAGACACGGGTCGCCACGTACGTCAGAGTCGCCAGCCCGCCCAAGCGCAAGAAGTCGCCCAGCGCATTCACGCTAAAGAAACGCAAAAAATCGTTGAAGCCAAACAGGAGAAGAACCAGCAGGAGAAACGCCAGCCGGTTTCGGTACATCGGCTGACGCGAGCGGGAATAGGCCGGATAAACGCTGACCGCCGCCCCCAGCATGAGCGTGGACCAGCCGATGAAGAGAACCAGAAGACGCAAATCGTTTAGAATGAAAAAAAGATCGCCAGACTCCCAAAGAATATCCGTCCCCGAAAAGAAGGGGCTATAGAGTACGGCCGCCGGAATCAACCAGAAAACCAGCACGCCCATCCAGAAACGGCTTTTGCCGGCATTGACAAAACTGCGCGCCAGAAAAAGAAACAGCCCGGCCAAGGCAAAGGCTTCCAGCCAGTGCAGCGCGTCGGCCTGCAGGGCTGAGAGCGTCAGCCAGCCCACCTGCGCGGCCGCGTCCAACAGCGCAAAGAGCATCCCTGCCAGCGCGTAGACGAAAATCAAGGCGGCTGTCTTTTCTTGCCCGCCGCGCTTTCGCATCGCCATAACGCCGCAGGCCAGGTAGGCAAGCGCCTCGACGATCAGCAAAACAATCACTATTGTTTTCAACGCCGCAGTCATAGCGAAGGAAGTATAATCCGAAAATGAACAATCGAGTATGATTGGGGCATGTCAAAACACTTACAGGAGAGACGAATGGCCGAATTCGAGTTCCACATCTCGCGCGCTGCACGCCGCAAGTACGATTTCGATGAAGCGCTCTTTGGCCTGGACGGCCGGGCACTGATTGCCGACTTCGCCGCCGCCCGTCACCTGGCCGAAAAGATGACTCGTGTGCGCGGCCACGTCGTCCCGGCCAGCGATATCAACGCCCTGGGTCTGATTGACGAAATCCTACACCTCCTCCTCCGCGAATATGAGAGACAAAATCCCGGCGTAATGCGTCGCGCCTTCGAACAGAGCGGCACGGAGGTGGAGGCCGCCCTGTTGAAATTTACCGAAGAATTTCCGCCGATGGCCGTTTATCGCGGCGAAATCGAACCGCGCCGTTACCTCGACCTGGAAACTGCCGGCCGCCCCCACCGCCAGTCCACGCTGGAGGAGATGCTCATCCTGCACATCACCAATCTAAACCCGGCTGCCGCCCCCTACAAGGAACTCTTCGATGACGAACCGCTCAAGCAGGCCGCTCCCTACGAGCAGGCGGTGCAACGACTGAAGCAGTTCCTGGCCGCTCAGCCTGCCTACGACGCGGCCGAGAAAGCGCGTCCGGGCGAAACGCTGATTGACGTCCTGCTCGCTCCGGCGCGCGTCGCCCCCCATTCGCTCACCGCCCAACTCGAATTCCTGCTCCAGCGCTGGGGCGGATTGTTGGGCGATGCCTTCGTGCTGAAAATTCTGCGCGGGATTGACTTCATCCGCGAGGAGGCCATCCGCTCTGCCGGTCCGGGCGGGTTCGGCGGCGAAGCGCCGGTGCTGACCTTTGGCGGACGCGACGACACCGAGTACGAACGCTTCAGCCCCGATCGCGACTGGATGCCCCGCCTGATCCTGATTGCCAAAAATACCTACGTCTGGCTCGACCAGTTATCCAAAAAATACCAACGCCCCATCTATCGTCTCGATCATGTCCCTGATGAAGAACTCGACCTCCTGCAGCAGCGCGGCATCACCGGCCTGTGGCTCATCGGCCTGTGGGAACGTAGCCTTGCCAGCCAACGCATCAAGCAGATGTTAGGCCAACCGGATGCCGTTGCCTCAGCCTACTCGCTGATGGATTACCACATCGCCGCCGACCTGGGCGGCTGGGAAGCCCTGCAAAACCTGCGCTGGCGCGCCTGGCAGCGCGGCATCCGCCTCTCGGCAGATATGGTCCCCAATCACATGGGCATTGACTCGCGCTGGGTCATCAAACACCCCGAATGGTTTCTCTCCTTGCCCTACTCGCCTTACCCAAACTACACCTTCAACGGCCCCGACCTCTCCAACGACCCAAGTATCGGCATCTACCTGGAAGACCATTATTACAACCGCAGTGACGCCGCCGTCGTCTTCAAGCGTTATGACCGTGAGAGCGGCGAGACGCGCTACATCTACCACGGCAACGATGGCACCTCCATGCCCTGGAACGACACCGCCCAACTGGATTACTCAAAGAAGGAAGTGCGCGAGGCGGTCATTCAAACCATCCTGCACGTGGCGCGCAATTTTCCCATCATCCGCTTCGACGCGGCGATGACGCTCGCCAAAAAACACATCCAGCGGCTATGGTTTCCACTGCCCGGACAGGGCGGCGCCATCCCGTCCCGCGCCGAACACGGCATGACGCAGGCGGAGTTCGACGCCGCCATCCCGGAGGAGTTCTGGCGCGAAGTGGTGGACCGGGTCGCTGCGGAGGTGCCCGATACGCTTCTCCTGGCCGAGGCCTTCTGGCTGATGGAAGGTTACTTCGTCCGCACGCTGGGCATGCACCGCGTGTACAACTCGGCCTTTATGCACATGCTGCGCGATGAAGACAATGCCAAATATCGTACCGTCATAAAAAATGTATTGGAGTTCGACCCGCAAATTCTCAAGCGTTTTGTCAACTTCATGAACAACCCCGATGAAAAGACCGCCGCCGAACAATTCGGCACAACCGACAAATATTTCGGCGTCTGCACCTTGATGGTTACCTTGCCGGGCCTGCCGATGTTCGGCCACGGACAGATCGAAGGCTTTCGCGAAAAATACGGCATGGAATACCGCCGCGCCAAATGGGAGGAGCAAGTAGACGAGGGCCTCGTGCGCGGCCACGAGTGGCGCATCTTTCCGCTCAATCACCGCCGTGCGCTGTTTGCCGAGGTGGAAAACTTCCTGCTCTACGATTTCACCACCCCCGAAGGATACGTCAACGAAGATGTCTTTGCCTACTCCAACCGACGCGGCGAGGAGCGAGGCCTGGTGCTGTATCACAACCGCTATGCATCCACCCATGGCCAAATCAAGACCTCCTGCGCCTTCATGGACAAAGCCTCGGGCAAACTGACACAGAAGACTTTGGCCGAGGGGCTGGATTTACCCGCCGAAGGCTACGCCATCTTCCGCGATTACGTCAGTGGACTAGAGTACATCCGTCCCTGCCGCGAACTAATCGAAAAAGGCTTCTACACTGAATTAGGCGGTTACCAGTGCCACGTATTCATGGATTGGCGCTTTGTGCACGGCAGCGACTGGGAAATGGTTAACAACTCCCTGAAGGGGGCCGGCGTTCCCTCGCTGCAGACCGTGTATGACGAGATATTTGCCCCAATAGAAGAAAAGAGAGAGAGAAAAGAAAAAAACGGGCAGAAAAGCGAGAAAAGAAAAGCAAAAGGAGAACAAGACAAGGAGAGAAAGAGCAGCAACCGCAAAACAACAGCAAAAAAGCCTCTCGACAAAGAGGCGGCTCTCAAAAAGAAAAACAAATGATCGCGCCCATACTCCCTGGGGTGTGCTTTTGTACTCGGCGCTTTGTGTATCCCCATTCGCGCGCCAAGAGAAAAAGCGCCGAGCAAATTGCTCTCTTAATGCAATAGAACTTTGGCCAGGAGGGTAAAAGCCTCTTCTACATGCTCTCCTGTCTTCGCGCTGGTCAGAAACCAGGGAGTTTCAATCTCATCTGCCAGCAAGGCGACTTCTTCTTGTGTCAATTCGAACTGTTCAATCAGGTCATTCTTATTAGCAAGCAGAACAAACTTGGCCTGCGGCGAAACGGCGCGCATTGCCGCCATATACTTGCGCAGCGAAGCCAGCGTCGTCTTGCGCGTCAGGTCGCAGACCAAAAGCGCCCCCGTTGCCCCTTGCAGGTAACTGCTCTGCTTACCGTTGAACTCCTCGCTCCCGGCCACGTCCCAAATCACCAGGCTGACCTTTTCATCCTCGCCCAGGTCAACAATGTGGCGCGAAATCTGCACACCAATCGTGCTGAGATATTTCTCGTCAAACCGCCCCTCCACATAACGGCGCACCAGCGAGGTCTTGCCTACGCTGAAATCTCCTAAAATGCAAACTTTCTTCTGGACAATGGTTTTATTCATATTGAAAGATTATAATAGCAAATAACGCAATTACCATGAAGAAAATCGAAGACACCATTTTACTCTATGAGACCATCCTGAAGCAGCGGGGAATCGAGTTCGCCGTCTTCGACCAGGCGCTCATGTTGCAGATGGCCAGCCGCGCTCTGGAGAAACGTTTCCCGCCCAAGTCTGGCTTGCTGGATGTCATTCCCGAACTGGCGGGCATGGAAGAGTCCATCCGCGCCTCCCTGCATGAGGGGGAAGAAATCGTCATCCCGCGCCTCAACCGTCCTCGTAATGAAGAAACGCGCTATGTAGACCTGCACCTGACGCCGCTCGGCGAACGGCTACTGGTCATTTTTGAAGATAGCACTTCTTATGGCGCGCTGGAACAGAAACTCGCTCAACAGCGCAACGAGATGGCGCTCTTGAACCGCGAACTGGAAAAATCCTACCGCATTTTGGGCAACCTGAGCGGGATTGACGAACTGACGCAAGTTTTCAACCGCAACGCGGCTAACCATATTTTTCAACACCGCCTCGCCAACGCCAAAAAATTCCGGCAGCCTTTGAGCCTGATTTTCTTGGACATGGATAACCTCAAGCAAATCAACGACCAGCACGGACACGAAAGCGGAGATCGGGCTTTGCAATTCCTCGCAAGCACACTACGCAGCGTTGTACGTTTCGATGACGCCCCGGCGCGCTGGGGCGGAGATGAATTCGTCATCCTGTTGAACAGCGAAGGGCGGGGCGCGCACCGCATTGCCCATGCCCTGCTCGACAGGTTGGCAAATATCCCATGTGCCTTCCCCAACGGTGTCCAGGAAATGATTCACGTCAGCATCGGCGTATGCCATGTTCCCGCCCATGCGCTGAAAAACGCCTCGCTGGGAAAAATCCTGGAGGCAGCCGACCGCGCCATGTACCTGTCCAAGCGCAGCGGCGGAAACCGCGTAACCGAAATCAATCTCGAGTAGCATGTCCACTTCTTCAGCCACCGAGAATTTTCTGGAGGTCATCCTTCGCGCCGAAAACATGGATTATGCCGTCTTTGATGGCAAGGGGCTGTTTGAATTTGCCAGTTCTGGCCTGGAAGAAAAACTGGCCCGCCGCGTTTCGCCCGGCGATTTCATCGAAGAAATCTTCCCCGAACTGACCGACATGTTCCCGGACGTGCAGCAGACCCTGGCGCGCGGAGAACAATTTCAAGTGACTCATATTGCCCGCCCGGATTGGAACGGCGGCAGCGGCTACATGAGCCTGCAGTTTCTCCCCTGGCAAGGCGGCATTTTGGCGCTGGTGAAAGACACCTCTTTAATTGGCGGGCTGGAACAGCGCCTCACCCAGCAGCGCAACGAACTGGCCCTGCTGACCTCCAAACTGGAACGCACACAAGCCCATCTGTTGGACATTACCACTCGCTTTCTGCCTGGACAAGTGGTCGCTTCCCTGCTCGATAACAAGCGATCTCCCACAATTGGAGGCGAGTGCCGCGAAGTGACCGTCCTCTTCGCCGACCTGCGCGGTTTCACCGCCTGGTCGCAAGGCAAATCACCGGAGACCGTCTTCCACAATTTAAATCGCCTGTTAGACGAGACGGTGCGCGTCGTCCTGGCCTGGGACGGCACGCTCGACAAATTCATGGGCGACGGCATCATGGTCCTCTTCAACGCCCCGCATGACCAGCCCGACCACATCCAACGCGCCGCGCGCTGCGCCCTGGAATTGAGCCGCCTGGCTCTTCCGGGCGAAGACCTGCGCTTTGGCATTGGCCTCCACAGCGGCTTGGTCATGGCTGGCTACGTCGGCGCGGCGCAGGCCATGAACTACACCGCCCTGGGAGATGCAGTCAACCTTGCCAAACGCATCGAAGAAACTGCCGTCGGCGGCGAGGTGTTAATTTCCGAGACGGTTGCCCGTTCTCTTGCAACTTCGTTTATGCTAACCTTTCAGCGCAATTTGCCATGGGGAGGGCAAACGCAAGCCGTCCCTCTCTATCGGCTGGAAACCCTGTAACGCAAGTCTGAGACTTGCGCTACAATCTGCGAGGTCAACATGACACAAACTGCAAACGAACTTGAAAAACTGCGCGACATCCTGTATGGCGAGCAAATGCGAAAACTTGATGAACGTCTCGCCGCGCTGGAAACCAGGCTGCAAAGCCTGGATGAGCAAATCAACGGCAAACTGACCGCTATCAGCGCGGAGAGCCAGAAAAAACTCTCCAAACAAGCGGACGAGGTCAGCCGCCTGGCCGCCGAACAAGAAGCAAAACTCAAAGCGCAAAGCCAGGGCCTGGCCGGTCAGATAGATGCCCTCCGCAAACTCGTCGAGGCGAACGCCAAAGCAGCCCAAGAACAGGATGAAGCCATCCGCAAGGAATTGCAATCCCTGTTTACCCGGCTGGATTCCGCTAAGGTGGCGCGCAGCGAATTGGGAAAAGCGTTGATTCAGTTGGGGCAAACGCTTGACCATGAGTAAATCGTCTACAGACGAAGCCCCCCTCGAAACGTTGCGCTCCATTCTGCTCGCCAACGAGCGTGAGCGCCTGGCACGCCTGGAGCAAAGCCTGAAAGAACTCCAGGAACAGACCGGACTGAGTGACGAGCAGATTCGCGCCTCGCTGGAGGAACTGCGCCGCCAGCACGCCGATACTGAGGCTCTCATCAACCGCATCACCCCGGCCATGACCGGCATGGTGCGCCGCGCCATCCGCGAATCGGGCGGCGAAATGGCCGAGACGCTCGGCCCCATCATGGGCGAAGCCATTCGCGTCCAAATCCGCGACTCGCGCGACGAGATGGTGGACACGCTCTACCCCATCATCGGTTCGACCATCCAGAAAGCTCTCAGCCAGTTCACCCGCGAACTGCAGCGCAACATAGATGCCCGCCTGCGCTCCACCTTCGGCCCCGAGGGCATGTTGCGCCGTCTGTGGGCGCGCCTGCGCGGCGTCTCGGCAGCCGAATTAGCCCTGCGCGATGCCCTGCCCTTTGACATCAAGGAACTGTTTCTCATCCATCGTTCTTCGGGCATGCTCATTGCTCACAGCCATCCGAAAGATTTACAAGCCGATGACGCCGACCTGATCGGCAGCATGTTGACCGCCATTCGCAGTTTTGTCAATGATGCTTTTCAAGGCGACGACGAACTCGACGAGGTCCAATTTGCAGAAGACCGCATCGTCATCCAAAACGGCGCGCACGCCTACCTGGCGGCGGTTGTCTCCGGGGTTGAACCTCAGGGCTTTCGCGCCGCGCTGACCGAACTCGTCTCGGACCTGCACCTGCGTCATAACAGCGCCCTGCGCGACTTTGACGGCGACCCGGCAAGCCTGCCGAACTTCCAGCCGCAACTGGCGCAGTGGGTCGCCGAGCAGACCGGCCGCAAGGAAAAACGCCCGCTGACGAAGAAGCAAAAAATCGGCTACGCCCTCGCCGTTCTCCTAACACTCTTGCTAGTACCTTTCCAAAATAATGCTGATAAGTTCATCGCCTCTGGTACACTGTGGGCAAACAGGCAATTCAGGAGAGAGCGATGGTAAACAAAATTTACATTGTTGATTTGACGGACAATGAACGGGCTGCGTTGCTGAAATTGATTCAAAATGGTAAGCAGTCCTCGCGCAAGGTCATGCGGGCTCACATTCTATTACTGGCGGACGAAGGCAAGACGGATCAGGAAATCGTCAAGAGTTTGCATACC
>DAOTVO010000007.1:0-93665 GCA_034436335.1 Anaerolineales bacterium
AACCTGACTTCGGCCCTCAAAACGCCGTTAAAATCTTCCCAACGCTTCTGGCTTTCTTTGCGGCGGGTTGCTTTCTTGCTCAGTCGTGCGATTGAACGCCTATGGGGTACGACCGAGGTCATCCAACATCAACCCTGTTATGCGCTTTCGTGATCTACTGATTATACTTTAGCGACCTCCATGTTTCAGTGAAAGGTATCCTGATTTTCCTGAAAGCAAATCACATTAAAGCAAGGCAGGTCGGATTGGCAATCCGACCTACCGAATAAACACAAAAGCCGTGCGAACACGGCTCTGGGCATAGGAATTACGATTTCTTCTTGTCTTTCTTCTTGATTTCGATGACCTCGCGGCCCTTATACTGACCGCAGTTGGGGCAGACTACATGGGGCAAAATCATCGTCCCGCAGTTGGGGCAAGCCACCAGGTTGGCGGCTTCGAGGGCATCGTGGGCGCGGCGGCGGTCGCGGCGTCCCTGCGAGTGTTTACGCTTTGGATGTGGGGGCATGGTTACTCCTGCAAATCGTTCGGTTTCTTGCGGTTAAGCGGGCTGATTATAGCACGAAGTCTGACAGCGTCAAGCCTCGGGAGTGGCGGCGCGCAGATAGGCTTCCATGAATGCATCCAGGTCGCCGTCCAACACCGCCTGCGTGTTGCCCGTCTCGTACTCCGTGCGGTGGTCTTTGACCATCTGGTAAGGATGCAGGACATACGAGCGAATCTGACTGCCCCACTCGGCCTTGGTATATTCGCCGCGCAGGACGGCAATCTCCTCGTCCCGCTGGGCCTTTTTCAACTCCAGCAAACGCGCCCGCAGGATGCGCATGGCGAACTCGCGGTTTTGCGTCTGCGAGCGTTCATTCTGGCAGGTGACGACGATGCCAGTCGGCAGGTGGGTTAGACGGATGGCGGTGGCATTCTTTTGGACATTCTGACCGCCCGCCCCGGAGGACTTGAACACGTCAATTTTGATGTCTTCCGGCGCAATCTGGACCTCGGAACTGTCGAACGCGACCTGAGGCAGTACTTCCACAAGGGCAAACGAGGTGTGCCGGCGGTGGGCGGCGTCGAAGGGCGAGAGGCGCACCAGCCGGTGGACGCCCTTCTCGGAGCGCAGATAGCCGTAGGCGTACTTCCCATCCACGGCAATGGTGACAGACTTGATGCCGGCCTCCTCGCCTTCGGTCATATCCATGATTTCGGCCTCGAAGCCGCGCCGTTCAGCCCAGCGCAGGTACATGCGCATCAGCATCGCCGCCCAGTCCTGCGAGTCGGTGCCGCCTGCCCCGGCATGAATGGCAAGGATGGCATCATCTGCATCATACGGCCCGGAAAACATTGCGGTGAAGGAGCGCTTGTCCAGTTCAGATTCGATGGCGGCGACTTCAGCCTCCAGGTCGGGGCGCAGGGATTCGTCTTCCAGCACGGCCAGCTCAGCGGCGTCGTGCAGACGGCGCTCGAAGCCGCGCCAGTCGTCCACTTCGGCGCGCAGATTGGCCGCCGCCTTGCTCACCTGCTGGGCGTGTGAGGGGTCGTCCCAAAAATCGGGAGCGTTGATTTCTTTTTCGAGTTCGGCGAGTTCAGATTCCTTTTTCGCCAAGTCAAAGACGCACCATTAACTGGCGCAAAATGTCCCCTGCGGTCTTCAATCGTTCCAAAAGGTCTTGCATGCTTCCTCCAAATTCTTTATCTTTCGTCCTTTACCGTTCCCCCAGGATTCCCTTCACAAAGGCGTCCGGGTCGAAGGGCGTCAGGTCTTCGGGCTTTTCGCCCAGGCCGGCAAACAAAATCGGCAGGCCGAGTTCGCGCTGGATGGCAAAAGCCATCCCGCCGCGCGCCGAAGAATCCAGTTTTGCCAGAATCACACCGGTCACGCCGACGGCTTCCTTGAACGCCCGTGCCTGGACGAGGGCATTCTGACCGGTCGTGGCGTCCAGCACCAGCCAGACGGCGTGCGGCGCGCCGCTCAGCGCCTTGCCGGCCACGCGGCGGACTTTCTTGAGTTCCTCCATGAGGTTGTAACGCGTGTGCAGGCGTCCGGCGGTATCCACCAGAACGAGGTCGTAGTTTTTCGAGACTGCCGACTGGACGCCGTCATAGACCACCGCGCCGGGGTCAGAACCCATCTGACCGGCGATAATCGGCAGACTGAGCCGTTCGGCCCAGACCTGCAACTGGTCCACCGCAGCGGCGCGGAAGGTATCCGCCCCAACCAGCAGGACGCGCTTCCCCTCGTCGGCGAAGCGGCGGCCGAGTTTGGCAATCGTGGTCGTCTTGCCGGAGCCGTTGACGCCCACCAGCAGGATGACGGAGGGACGGGCGGGGAAATCCAGCGCGGGCGGCGCGTCGAGGCGGGCGCGCAGTTCCGCCTCCAGCAGGAAGGAAAGTTCGGAGGCGCGCGTCAGGCCGCGGGTCCGGACGCCGAGGCGGAGCGAATCGAGTATGGAACGAGTGGTTTCGATTCCAATGTCCGCCTGGATGAGCAGGGCTTCCAGGTCGTCCCAGGTTTCGGCGGTGATTTCGGTCGCGCCAAAGACAGCCGCCAGCCGGCCAAAGGCGGTTTTGCTGCTGCGGGCGAGTCCTTCTTTCCAGCGGGTAAACAGGTCGGCCATAACGGGCAGATTATACCCGAATGCAACTTCTTTCTGTGAGGCGCATCCAAAGTTATGTTATACTCGCCCAAAGTAGAGGTCTTCATGGAGAACGGTTGGACTGAAATCAACGCTTTCTGGAAAGGCGAAATGACTTTCATCGCTGAAAACCAAGCCGGCGGCAGTGTGCAGATGGGAACGCTGGACGGCAAGCCTGGCATTGGCCCAATGCAATTGATGTTGGCCGGTTTAGCAGGATGTACGGGCATGGATATTGTCGGCATCTTGCAAAAGAAACGCGTCAATCTGACAGATATGCAAGTAAAGGTGAGCGGCAAGCGCGCCAGCGATTACCCGATGGTGTGGACAGATATCCGCGTTACCTATTTGCTGTGGGGCGAAAACATCCGCTCCAAAGATGTAGAGCAAGCGATCCAGTTGTCTGAGGAAAAGTATTGCTCGGTGGGTATTATGCTGGGGAAGACGGCCCGCATCACATCTGAATACCGCATTCTCAAGCCTGGCGAACAGGCCTAGGCTTTTACGTCAAATCATGTTTGGCGAGCAATTTCAGAATTTTTTCAAAGGAGAACTCTATGGACGAACCCTTTCATGTTACGGATGCTGCTTTTGAAAAGACTGTCTTGCAAAACCCGCTGCCGGTCATTGTGGATTTTTGGGCGCCGTGGTGCGGCCCATGCAAGATGATTGCGCCGATGCTGGAAAAGATTGCTAAAGAGTACGCTGGCAAATTGGTAGTGGCAAAAGTCAATACCGACGAGAATCCGAAATATGCCATGCAATACGGTGTGCAAGGCATCCCGACCTTGCTGTTTATCTATGGTGGCAAAGTAGTCCACCGTCAGGTGGGAGCGCTGCCGGAGCGGATGTTGCGCGAGGCTGTGACCCAATTCCTGGAAGTGGCGAAGCCGCAGTAAACGGTTGGATTTGGACAAAAATCAAGGCCCTCCTGCGAGGGCCTTTTGTTTTGCTATTTTTCGGTCGCTCGTTCGATTTTCGCGCCCAAGGAGCGCAGTTTTTCATCCACCCGCTCGTAGCCTCGGTCTATCTGGCCGGCGTTGCGGATGGTGGTCTGCCCTTCGGCGGCCAGGGCGGCCAGGACGAGCGCCATGCCGGCGCGAATGTCGGGGCTTTCCACTTTTTCGCCGTAGAGTTTGGTCGGGCCGTTGACGATACAGCGGTGCGGGTCACAGAGAATGATTTGCGCGCCCATGCTCTTGAGTTTATCGGTAAAGTACATGCGCCCCTCGAACATCCAGTTGTGGAAGAGGACACTGCCGCGCGATTGGGTGGCAACGACGATGGCGATGCTCATCAGGTCGGTGGGGAAGGCCGGCCAGATGTTGGTCTTGATTTCCGGCACCGCGCCGCCCAGGTCGGGTTCGATTTTGAGACGCTGGCGCGGCGGGACGAGGATGTCCTCCCCTTCCACCTTCCACTCCACGCCAAGGCGGCGGAAGGCCATGCGAATCATGTCCAGGTACTGCGAGCCGGCGTTGCGGATTCGCAGTTCGCCGTGCGTGATTGCCGCCGCGCCGATATAACTGACCACCTCGAGGTAATCGGGGCCGACGGTTGCCTCAACGCCGTGCAGTTCGTCCACGCCTTCGATGACGAGCGTGTTGGACCCGATGCCGGAGATGCGCGCCCCCATGCCGTTCAACATCTGGCAGAGTTCCTGCACATGCGGCTCGGAGGCCGCGTTGCGCAGGATGGTCGTCCCTTTGGCCGTCACCGCCGCCATGACGGCGTTTTCCGTGCCGGTGACCGAGGCTTCATCCAAAAGAATGTCTGCGCCTTTCAAGCGTTTGCGCGTCTGAAAATCGAATGAGCGGCGATAATACACATCCGCGCCGAGGGCTTTAAGCGCCAGGATGTGGGTATCTAATCGGCGACGTCCAATCACGTCGCCGCCGGGGGGCGGAAGATGAATCTCGCCAGCGCGGGCGATCATCGGCCCGGCGAGCAGGATAGAAGCGCGGATACGGGCACACAGGTCCGGGTCGAGGTCGGCGGGGCGAACAGCGCGAGCGGTAATGCGCCAGGAATTGCCGCCCAGGTCTTCCACATCCACGCCCAGCCGGGAAATTAACTGCCGCATGTCGCGCACGTCGCGGATATCGGGGACGTTGTGCAGAATGACCGGTTCGCTGGTCAGAAGCGCAGCCGCCAGCATGGGGAGGGCGGCGTTTTTGTTGCCGGCGGGGGTGATTTCGCCTTTCAGCGGCACGCCGCCTTCAATGATGAATTTTTCCATAGAGCCTCCTGTGCTGTTTGAAACAAGATTGTAAGATAGTTTTGGGTTTCTAACAAGCGGGCAATCGAACAACGGGGGATAATTACATCTTGGCTACGCGAAAATAAACAATTTCGCCAGGAGAGCGCGGCAATTTCGGACTATAATCAGAACATGAACATCTTCCTGTTGATTCTTCCGCTCCTGTTTGGCTGGCTGGGGGGCTGTCTGGTCAACTATCTTGCCGATGTGCTTCCCGTCACGCGCAGTTTCAGCCGGCCGGTTTGCCCGCATTGTGAGACGAGGCCTACAGCGCTGGATTATCTCCTGCTGCGGAGATGTAACCAGTGCGGCGCGCCGCGTCCGCTCCGGGCGTGGTTGACGCAGATTCTCATCCCGGTCATCTCGCTGCTGCTGTGGCTCTTTCCCCGGCCTTATCTTCCCTATCCGCTCGCCCTGACGCTGATACTTTACTTTAGTGTGGTGGCCATCATTGACATAGAATACCGCGCTATTTTGCACCCGGTCAGTTTGTTTGGTGCTGTCTTGACGCTCGGCGCGGGGATTTATCTGCGCGGCGGGGAGAATTTGCTGCGAGGAATTCTCGCCACGCTCATCGGCGGCGCTATGGGTTTTATCATCATGCTTGCCTTTTACTGGCTCGGTGCAGCATACGTCCGGCGAATAGCGAAAAAGAAGGGGCTTCCCGAGGATGAAGTGGCGCTTGGTTTCGGCGATGTCAACCTGGCAGGCATCCTTGGTTTTCTGCTGGGCTGGCCGGCCATTTTGAGCGGTTTGTTCTTTGCCATTCTGGCAGGCGGGCTTGTCAGTATGCTCATCATTCTCGGAATGGTGCTGGCAAAACGATACCGCGCGTTCATCGCCATTCCCTACGCGCCTTTTTTGATTTTAGGGGCGCTGTATTTGCTGTTGACGGCCTAAAGTTGCTCGAAATGTAACTGTTATTCCCAAAGAGGAAAAAGAACCGTCATGAAAGAACTGATTGTCAACCTGCACATGCACACCATCTACTCGGACGGCTCCGGGACGCACGCGGACCTGGCGCGCGCCGGCCTCAAATCGGGCGTGGATGTGCTGCTCGTTACAGACCACAACGTTTGGGTACAGGGAATGAACCGTTACTACCGCGAAGGACAGCGGCGGTTGTTGCTGCTGTGCGGCGAGGAAATCCACGACCAGGACCGCGACCCGCAGAAGAACCATTTGCTGGTTTTCGGCGCCCGCCGCGAACTTGCTCCGCTGGCCGATTCTCCCCAGGCACTCATCAGCGCCGTCAACGCGGCGGGCGGCATCTGTTTCCTCGCGCATCCGGTTGACCCAGCTCTGCCGGCCTTCGGCGAGGAGGATATTTCCTGGGTCAATTGGGAAGTAAGCGGCTTTACCGGCATCGAACTCTGGAATGGCTTCAGCGAACTCAAAAGCATTGTGAAAGGCAAAGCCGACGGCCTGTTCTACGCCTATTTCCCGGAAGCCATTGCCCGCGGCCCGCTGCCCGAGACTCTCGCCTTATGGGATCGTCTGCTTGCAAACGGGCAAAAAGTGGTTGCCGTCGGCGGCTCTGATGCTCATGCCCGGCGCATGTCTCTCGGCCCGCTGCGGCGCGTTATCTTTCCCTACGAGTACCATTTCTCTGCCGTCAATACGCATGCGCTTGTCCCCGCGCCGCTTCTCGGCGACATCGAAACGGACAGCAAGATGCTCTACGAGGCGCTTGGCGCCGGTCACTGTTTCGTAGGCTACGATTTGCCCGCCTCCACGCGCGGTTTCCGTTTTACGGCGCAAGGACGGGAAGGAAGCGCTCTCATGGGCGACGAAATCAAAGCCGCCGACTCGGTCACCTTGCAGGCGGCCCTTCCCTCTCCGGCAGAAATCCGCCTGCTGAAAGACGGCAAAGTCATCCGGCAGGCACGCGGTCAGGCGCTGACGCATGTCACCGATGAGCCGGGGGTGTATCGGGTGGAAGCGTACCGTCATTTCCTGGGCCGCCGCCGCGGGTGGATTTTTAGCAACCCCATTTACCTCCGCTAGGGTAAAGCAGTATCCCGCTTACGAAATTGCCCCTGCACAAAACCTGCCTTTTAGCGTACAATAGCGCCCGTTCACGCCGCGCCCAAGCGCGCGGCGTCCTTCCGCCCCCGGCTTCGCCTACGGTGAGTGACCGGGAGCATATCCCGAGGAAAGGAGGTTAATCCCTATGCGTAAATATGAGTTGGTCTGCATCGTCCACCCTGACCAGGACGAGGCTGGGTTTAACAGCGTCGTCGAAAAAATCAAGGGCTGGGTAGTTGAGACCGGCGGCACAGTGGATAAGGTGGAAGTATGGGGCCGCAAACCCCTGGCTTACAAAATCCACAAGCAGAAGGAAGGCCAATACGTGCTGTTCAACGCGTCTCTTCCGGCCAAAGCCGCAGGCATACTCGACCAGAACCTGCGCTATCTGGAGTCGGTCATCCGCTACATGATTATCGTAGTTGACTGAACAAGCATTTAGGTGGTTCTGAATTCTAAAAGGAGTGTCCTATGAGTCGAGGATTAAACAAGGTGATGCTGATTGGCCATGTTGGACGCGACCCCGAAATGCGCTACACCCCTTCGGGTCGGCCGGTGACCACCTTCACCGTCGCCACCAGCCGCTCTTGGAACAGCGCAGACGGCGAGCGCCACACAGAAACCGAATGGTTCAACATTGTCACCTGGGGCAACCTGGCCGAAATCTGCAAACAATATCTCACCAAAGGCCAGCAGGTCTACATCGAAGGCCGCCTGCAAACCCGCCGATGGGATGATAAAGAAGGCGTCAAGCACACCGCCGTCGAGGTGGTTGCCTCCGAAATGATGATGATTGGCGACCGCCGCCAGCCCGGCAACCACGCCGCAGCCGAAGAACCAATGCTCGAACCCCAAGACCAGACTGAGGGAGAGGACGAATTCCCCTTCTAGTCTGGAAACCTTCAATCTAAACCAGGGAAGCCTCCCCGGAGGCCGCCCCTGTGGAGATGGAAATTATGGAACAAACGAACGAAAAAGAAATGGAGCAGGGACAGGAACGCCATTACTTTGCGCGTCCCAAAATCTGCCAGTTCTGCGCCGACAAACATCTGGCGATTGACTACAAGCAGGTGGACATCCTGCGCCGCTTCGTCACCGAGGAAGGCAAGATACGTCCCCGCCGCCAGACCGGCACCTGCGCCAAGCATCAGCGCCAACTGGCTCTAGCAGTCAAACGCGCCCGCCACATTGCGCTCTTGCCCTTCCAATACACAGGCGAAGATAAATAATCCCTCAGGCAGGGCGAGGACGCTATGTTTCACGCCCTGCCGACCAGAATTCCCTGAACGGCAGGCAGGTCCCGAGTTTGGCGCGCCCCCAGTGCGGTCCTTGGCCTGCTCTTCCGTTCCATAGAGGCATCTATGGCAAATCGCAAGACTCCCAAAGTCATGAGCAAGAAACACCTGGCGCGCCTCGAACGCGAGAGACGTCAGGCGCGCATCATCAGCATTACCGCCGCCGTGATTCTGGCTCTGATTTTCGCGGGCATTATTTATGGCATCCTGAACGAAACCGTTCTGCTCAACTACAAACCCGTTGCAACGGTCAACGGCGAAAAGATAACGGTTCGCGAATTCCAGGTGCGCGTCAAGGTTGCCCGCCAGCAACTGATTGACCAGTTCATGCAGTATTATCAACTGCTCTCGATGTTCGGCCAGGACCCAAGTCAGGATACCACCCTGCTGAACATCAATAACCAGTTGAACGACACCACCGGCCTCGGGTATCAGGTTCTCCAGCAAATCGAAGATGATTTGCTCATTCGGCAATATGCCCAGGCAAACGGAATCACCGTCAGCCCTGAGGAGGTGGAGCAGGCCATCCAGCGCGTCTTCCGTTTCTACCCGGAAGGGACGCCCACCCCTACGGTCACGGCCACGCCGGTCGTTTTCTCCACTCTCTCCGCGGCGCAGCTCGACCTGGTCACTGCCACCCCGACCCTGACGCCCACCGTCACCCGGACGCCCGGCCCTACCGCCACCAGCGCGCCGACTTCCGTGCCGGCCCCCACCGCCACGCCGCTCACTCAGGAAGGCTTCGATAAACTCTATCAAGACGGCCTGGCTTACTATGCCAAACTAGGCGTCAACGAAGAAATGTTCCGGCGTGTCTTCTTCGAGCAGGGACTGTATAACGAACGCGTCATGGCCGCTGTCACCGCCAACGTGCCCCATGAAGTGGAAAAAGTCTGGGCACGTCATATTCTCGTCGCCGACGAAGCCACAGCCAACACCGTACACACGCTGCTGCTGGCAGGCGGCGACTTCGCCACGCTGGCAAGCGCCTACTCAATCGAGCCGAACGTCGCCACAAATAACGGTGACCTGGGCTGGTTTGCCCGGGGAGAGACTTCCTGGGGAGAGGAATTCGAAACCGCCGCTTTCAGTCTCGAAATCGGCGCGATCAGCGAACCGATCGCCAGCCCCTACGGCTACCACATCATTCAGGTCATCGGACACGAAAACCGGCCTCTGACCGCTGACGAGTACAAGAATGCCGTGGATACCGCCTTCAATACCTGGCTCAAAGAACAGCGCGCCGCGGCCGCCATCGAAGAAGTTTCCAACTGGGCAGAGTATGTTCCAGCCGAACCGACTCTCCAGCAGGCTTTCAATGACGTGTTTGCTACCCAGACCGCCGAAGCGCCCACCTACGAGGCTGAGCAGAAGACGCTTGAAGCGCAATTTGCTCTGACCCCCTCTGCTACGCCGCTTCCCACCAATACCCCTGAGAAATAAACGAGTCCTCTGTAAAAAACAGAGAGACGCTGAGATAAAACAAAAACTCCCGGATTGCCTGGGAGTTTTTATTTTGTAGATTAACGGTAACTGCCCACCCTGGTCTCGGAAATCATCCGCAGAGGTCGCAAATTGGGAGAAAATCGGCGACATCGTACCCACAGGGGAAATCTGCGCAATCTGCGGATAAAGTGAGCGTCTTTTGCTGCGATTAGCAAGTTCGGCCTCATGGGGTAGGCAGTTACGATGAACGGCTCTACTTCAAATACTCGTCCGAGACTTCGTCCAGCCGCAGGCTGATGACCTGGCTGGCAGAGTCGCGGCCCATCGTCACGCCGTAGATGACATCTGCTGCCTGGACAGTGTTGCGGTTGTGGGTGATGATGACGAATTGCGTGTCCTTGCTCAACTCGGTCAGCAAATCGCGAAAACGCCCCACATTGGCCTCGTCCAGCATGGCGTCCACTTCATCCATCACGCAGACGGGGGTGGGCGAAACCTTCAGCAAGGCAAAGACGAGGGCAATGGCCGTCAAACTGCGCTCGCCGCCGGAAAGGAGCGAGAGTCCCTGCTCGCGCCGTCCCGGCAGACGGGCTTCGATTTCGATGCCCGTCTCGGTCAGGTTGTCCGGGTCGGTTAGGGCCAGCCGCGCCGAGCCGCCGCCAAACAAGCGGTGGAAGATGGTGTGGAACTGTTCGGCCACCTGGTCAAAAGTTTTCTGAAATTCCCGCCGCGTCACTTCGTCCAGTTCAGCGATGACTTGCTTCAGGTCCTCCTCGGCCTTGTGCAGGTCGGCCAACTGCTCGGTCAGAAAGGCATGGCGCTCCTTGACGGACTGATATTCCTGCTGGGCTTCGGGATTGACCGCGCCCATGCGCCGCAGGAGCGCCCGTTGGCGGGCGAGCGTTTCCTCCAGGTCGGGGGCCAGTTCGGTCACCACCGGCAACTGCTCCACCATGCCGTCCAACGGCAAAGGCACCGGCCCGGAGACATCGGCGGCATACTCGAACATCACCAGGCCGAAATCGTCCTCGATTTTGGTGCGCAGACTCTCCAGTGCCTCCTGCTTGCGTCCCAGGTCCAACTGCAACTGATTATGCAGACGCTCGACGCGGTTCAGCACCGCCTGAGTTTCGGCCTCCTGCGCCTGCAATTCTGCTTCTTGCCGCTCGGCGGTTTCCAATTCCTTTTCAGCCGGGGCGATGAGCGCCGTCAGTTCTTCCAACTGGGCATTGAACGCGGCCGTCTTTTGATGCAGGCTAGCGCGCTCGCTCTCCACGCCGGTCAGGCCGCGCTCGATTTCCACGAGCCGCGCTTGCAGATCAGATTGCTGACGCCGCAACGCTTCCAGCGCCTGCGACCGCTCCGTCAGACGCGCGCGGGCGTTTGAGGCCGCCTGCTGGGCCGCCGCCAACCGCCCCGTCCAATGCGTCACCTGCTCCTGCAAGTCATCGAGGACGATGGCCGCCAGCGCGGCGCTTTGTTTGCGTAAATTCTCCTGCGCGGCGGCAATCGCTTCTTCGCCGCGAGCCAGCGCAACGGACGATTCGGCGCGCTCCTTTTCGGCCTGCTCGATTTCGGACTGCAGGGCCGTCTTTTGACTTTTCTGCCACTCCCACTGCCGCCGCGCCGTTTCCTCTCGACCCCGCGCCTGCTGTTCGGCCGAGCGGGCCGCTTCAAGGCTGCGGCGCGCTTCGGCTTCCGCACTGAGGGCGTCTTCGACTTCCTGACGCGCCGTTTCCATCCGGCCGGCGAGTTTCGTCAGGCCGCTTTCGAGCGATTCAATTTGACGATGAGATTCGGCCAGCGCCTCCTGCAACTCGCGCCGCTGACGCGGCCGGCTGAGCAGTCCCGACTTGGCCGGTTTGCCCGCCAGCACCGGCCCGCTGGCGTGGAAGACTTCGCCTTTCAGCGTCACGGCCCTCGCCGAGGGCGGCTGACCAGCCAGGACGCGCCGCGCTGCTTTGCGGTCGCGGACGAGGATGACCTGTCCGAGGAGCAGGTCCACCGCCGGGCGCAGTTCAACCGGGGCGCGGACGAGGTCGGCGGCGACGCCCAATACGCCGCCGTCCGGGACGATATGCAACGCTTCGGCAGGGCGCAGCCAGTCGAGCGGGAGGAGGAAGGCGCGGCCGGAGGCGTCGGCGTCCAGCAGGTCGAGCGCCTGGTCGGCGTCCGCGCCGGATTGGAGCAGGACGGCATCGGTGTAGTCACCCAGCGCGGCGGCGACGGCCAGTTCCAGTTCGGCAGGGACATCGAGAGCCTGGGCCAGCGCGCCTTTTGCGCCGCCCAGCCGGGATTGACGCGCGGCTTCCAGCAGAAGTTTTGCGCCCTCGGCCAGGCCGGAGGCAGATTGTTCGGCCTGTTCCAGCACTTCGAGTTGGGCCTGCAGGCGCGCCTGCTCGGCCTGTTTGGCGCTGCGCTGGCGTTCTTTTTCTTTGACCTGCGCTTCGAGGTCGGCCAGGCGGCGGCGGGCCGATTCGGCCTCCTGCTGGGCCTTTTGCAGGGCGGCTTCGGCCTGGAGGCGTTTTTCGGCCAGACGGCGGGTTTCGGCGGCCAGTTTTTCCACTTCGGCGGCAGCGGAGGCGATGGCGTCATCGGCGGAGGCCAGTTTCTGACGCTGAGCCTCGGCGCGGGCAGCGATTTCCGTCAGCCGCGCTTGCAGACCGGCGCGCCGGGCAGAGAGTTGGTCCATTTGACGGCGGGCAGCCTCGAGGTCCGCCTCGAGGCGGGCGCGCTGGCTCTGCGCCGCGCCGAGCGCCTGCTGGGCCGATTTCAATTGCGCCTGCGCTTCTTCGAGTTCGGTTTCACAGCGCGCCCGTTCTGCTTCGGCCTGGGCGCGGCGTTCTCCGGCGAGGCGGATTTCTTCTTCGAGACGGCCGCGCTCGCTCTCCAACGCCTGACGCCGGTCGAGCAGGGAGCGCTGACGTTCCTCCAGCACGGCCAGATCGCTGGAGGTGGATTCGCGCCCGGCGTGCAGTTGCGCCGACTGGCGGTGCCAGGAGTTGAGCCGGGCGCGCAGACCGTTGAGCCGGTCGCGGAAGGAGGCGTATTGCTGGCGCACGCCCTGATAGGCTTCGCGGGCTTCGAGCAGGCGGGCTTCCTGCTGGCGGGCGGCTTCGAGGGCTTCGGTGAGTTCGCGCTGGGCGCGGTGCCAGTGGTAGCCGTACCATTCGCGCAGGGAGGCGCGCAGGTCGGCCTGCACCTGGGCGTATTCCTGGGCGCGGGCGGCCTGACGTTCCAGACTGCGCAGGCGCGGTTCGAGTTCGGCGAGGATGTCGAGGACGCGGTCGAGGTTGCGGTGGGTGGTTTCGAGACGGCGCAGGGCTTCTTCGCGGCGGGCGCGGTAGAGGCCGATGCCGGCGGCTTCTTCAAAGAGACGGCGGCGCTCGTCGGCTTTGAGGGCCAGGGAGGCGTCCACCAGTCCCTGACCGAGGATGGTGTAGGTGCGTTCGGCGAGGCCGGATTGAGCCAGCAATTCGTTGATGTCGCGCAGGCGCACGTGTTGACCGTTGAGCAGGTATTCGTTGCGCCCGTCGCGGTAGGCGCGGCGGGAAAGCGCCACTTCAGAAAAGTCCACCGGCAGCCAGCCGTTGCTGTTGTCGAAGACGACGGTGGCCGAGGCCATGCCGGCGCGCGGGCGCTGTTCGGAGCCGGAAAAAATCATGTCTTCGGTCTTTTTGGCGCGCAGGATGCTGTAGGATTGTTCGCCCAACACCCAGCGCAGGGCGTCGGCGATGTTAGATTTGCCGGAGCCGTTCGGCCCAACGATGGCAGTGATGCCTTCAGCGAATTCGAAGTTGATGCGGGCGGCGAAGGTTTTGTAGCCGTGGAGTTCGAGGGATTTTATACGAAGAGGCATGAGGATTCAGAATCGAAGATTGGAGATTGATGAAGATTTAGGATTGCGCGGCGATATTTTCGAGGGCGTTCTGGGCAGCGTTGCGTGCCGCGACCTGTTTGCTGGGGCCGCTGCCACGGCCATAGAGACGGCCGTTGATATGCACTTCCACCTCGAACTGACGCTGATGGTCGGGGCCGCTCGACTGGACGGTGACATAGTGCGGCAGGCCATAGTGCTGCGCCTGCGACCACTCCTGCAGGCGGCTTTTAGGGTCGAAGATGGCCGGGTCAACGACCAGACGTTCGGCTGCCTTTTCGAGGAAGGGGAAGACGAACCGGCTGACGGCTTCGATGCCGCTCTGAAGATACAGGGCGCCGACCAGCGCTTCGAAAGCGGCGCACAGAATCACGTCGCGGTCGCGCGCGCCGGCGGCGGCTTCGCCGCGTCCGAGGCGCAGGGCGCGGCCGAGGTCAATCTGACGGGCGAACTCGGCCAGTTGTTCGGTGCGGACGAGCGCTGAACGCATACGCGTCAGGTTCCCCTCGTCCATTTCAGGAAAATGATTGTAGAGCCACGCACCGCTCAGAAAGTCCAGTACGGCGTCGCCGAGAAATTCGAGCCGCTCATTGTCTTCGAGGGCTTCCGGGTGTTCGTTGACGTAAGAGCGGTGCGTCAGCGCCCGCGCCAAAATCAGTTTGTCTTTGAAAGGGAGTCCCAGCCTTTGAATGAAAGCGGCAGGGGATTCTTCCGCATCCCCATCAGGAACCAGGTGCATGAAAGCCTCCTGGAACAAAGGGAGCGCCAGACCCTCTGGGAGAGAGATGGGGCTCGCGGCCACTTTGTTCCTCAAATGAATTTAGAGCGATTGTAACCTACTCTTGCGCCCTCCGGCAAGTCTGCGCCGCCGGGGAGCCTGGGCGAGGATGGAATCCTGCCCTTTTCAACGCGAAGGTCGCAAACCGGGCGAACTGGCAGGCGGGATAGAATCCCGCCCTCCTGCCATCACACCCATTCCAGGTAGCGCGGCTGACCGGTCTGACCGGCGTATTCGCCGCGATATTCCTCCGGCAGGAGGGCGGCAATCTGGCCCATGATTTCGTCAGTCATGGCCTGACGCAGTTGGGGGGTGACTTTTTGTCCGTTCGGATTCAGGCGGAAGGGGCGGCCAACGCGGACGTAAAAATCCGTCCGTTGGAGGCGTTTCAGGTTATCTGAAAAATTCTCGCCGCCCCAGTGCGCCATCGGCAGGATGGGTGCGCCGGAACGCAGCGCAATCGTGACCACGCCCGGCTGGCCGCGCAGGAGGCGGCCATGATAGGAGCGCGTCCCTTCGGGGGCAATCGCCAGGATGTCCCCGGCCGCCAGCGCGTCGAGACAGCGGCGGATGGCCGTCAGGTCGGCTTCGCCGCGCCGCACGGGGATGGCCTCCCACAGGTTGAAGAGCCAGCCCATGAATTTGTTGTCCCAGGTCTCTATCTTTGCCAGGCCGGTCAATTTGCGCGGCTGGAGGTGGACGAACAGGAGCGGAACTTCGAGCGAGTTGATATGGTTGGTGACCAGAATCAACGGTCCGCGCGGCGGGACTTTGGGGAAATCTGTCTTGTCAATCCGGCAGATCAGGCTCGTCCCCAACCAGATGATGCCGTTCATGAACCAACGCCAGAAGGATTTCATAGCGCTTTGCTGGTGATGAAGTCAATCTGAGCGGGAAGAATCTCGATCGTGATTTCGCGGCCTGCGTAGCACACCGTCTCGCCGTCGCAGTGGACGGGGAGCGTCCCCTCTTCGGCAAGGACGTGGACGCGCCGCGCCCGGTGCATGCTGACTTCCTTTTGCGTGGCTTGCGTGCCTTTCATGAAGTAGGGAATCAAGCCAAAGATGCGCATGCGGCTGGCCGAACGCGCCAGGCAAATGTCGAGGACGCCGTCGCCGGGGTCGCCGTTGGGGGCAAAGAAGAAGCCGCCGCCCATACGCCGCCCGTTCATGATGGAGACCATCAGCGGCGAGACAAGCATTTCTTCATCGTCGAGAAGCAGTTTCACCTTGGGGGCTTTGTAGTAGATGAAAACGGTCTCGATGGCGGCGATGAGATAGAGAAGCAGGCCGCGCGTCCAGCGGATTTTAGCGGCCACGAAACCGGTGGCGGCGTCGAAGCCGACGCCCACGCCGTTGCCGAAGTAGCGTCCCTGGGGGTAATCGCCGCCTATCACCAGACCCACATCCATGCGGCGGCGGTAGTTTTCGGCCAGGAGTTTGCAGCCCGCTTCGATTCCCCCGCGGATGCCCATGCCATAGGCAAAATCATTGCCCGTTCCAACAGCGATGATGCCCATGGCAGTCTTGTCGAAGCCGGCTTTGCGGGCGCGCATCAGGCCATTCAACACTTCATTGGCCGTCCCATCGCCGCTGGCAACAACGACGGCGTCATACCCCTCCCGCGCGGCCTGTTCGGCCAGGTCGGCGGCGTGCCAGGGGCGCTCGGTCAGGACGAGGCGGTAGTCAATCTTGTAGTCTTTGAGTTTCTGTTCGAGTTCGGGGAGAGCGCGCGCCGCGTAGCCGCGCCCGGAAATGGGATTGAGAATCAACAACATGGAAGGCATCGAGTATCTCCACGAAGAGCGTGATTCCGAAAACAGCGGGGTTTACGGTAGCCGCAATTGTACATGAGAACAGCGGGAAAAACAGGGGGTTTCTGATAAAATTACCGCCGCCATGTTGATTTTCCTGCCTGTTGTAATATTGAGCCTGGCTGCGCTGATTTTGCTGTTTCTCCAGTTCGCGCGCTCGAAATTCAAGTATTCCTGGATGATTGCCGCGCTGGGGGCAATGCTGGCGCTGGCAGCAACCTTTCTCTGGCAATTGCGTTTCCCTGGGACGGCCGCACTGCTCCCCTGGCAGCCGTTTTCGGTCTTCGACTACCGCCCCATCTGGCTGGCCGATTCAGTCTCCTGGCCTTATGCGCTGGCGTTTTCTGCGCTCGCCGCGGCGGTGATTTTGACCTCGGTCGTGCGTAATGAGAATCAGCCGTTCCTGTGGGCCGGTACGCTTCTGCTGGCAGCCATCGGCATTTTGGCCGTTTCTGCCGGAGACCTCGTGACTTTGACGCTTATCTGGGCTTTCTTCGACCTGGCCGAACTCATCATCATGCTCGGCTCGGCGAGCGGCGAAAGGTCTACCCGCAACATCATCTTGGCCTACGCCATGCGTGTGGCCGGTATGGGATTCGTTATTTTTGCAATGGTTGTGGATAGCGCCGCCCGCCTGCCTCTCGAATTTGCTTCATCGTCTGGCAGCGCCGCTCTGCTTCTGCTTATCGGGGCGGGACTGCGTCTTGGCCTCCTGCCGCTGCGCCTGCCGTACCGCGGCGAAACCATCCTGCGGCGAGGCTTTGGGACGACTTTGCGCCTGGTCTCAGCCGCCGTCAGTCTATCTCTGCTCGGGCGAATTCCCCCGGCCACTTTCGCCTCTCCGCTGACGCCCTACCTGCTGCTTCTCACCGCCCTGCCGGCGCTTTACGCCGCCTGGATGTGGCTGCGCGCCTCAGACGAACTGGTTGGCCGTCCCTTCTGGGTGCTGGGCATGGCCGCCCTGGCCGTGGCCTCAGCCCTGCGCGGCAGTCCGGCAGGCAGTGTTGGCTGGGGAGTTGCGGCCGTTGCGGGCGGGGGACTTCTTTTCCTGTACTCAGCGCGCCAGCGCAGTTTACTCTGGCTACTGGTCCCCGGCCTGTGGGCGCTGTCCGCGTTGCCGTTTTCGGTCTCCTCCTCTGCCTGGATAAGCACCGCTTCCTCCTGGCTTTTTGCTCTGCCATTTCTGGCCGCTCAGGCGCTGATGATGGCCGGATTTCTCCGTCACACCCTGCACCCCGGGGAAACCAGTTTCGAGTCGCAAGAACGGTGGAGCAGATTCATCTACCCGTTCGGATTATTCTCCCTCGCTGCCATCACCATCCTGTTAGGGTTGTGGGGCTGGGACGGCGCGCGGCTTGTCGGCCGGTGGGAATTGGCGCTTCCCGCCTGGGGTCTGATGACCGGGTTCTTCCTGCTGGTGCGGCGTATCCTGACGCGCACCTCCCCGGTCATCTCTCAATGGGGCGATGTAGCGCCGCTGGGCTGGTTCTACCGCAGTATGTCTGCCTTCTCCCGCTTCCTCGAAAGCCTGAGCCGGCTGGTCAGCGACACGCTCGAAGGCGAGGGGGGCATCCTGTGGTCTCTCCTGTTGTTGGTGCTGCTCATCTCTCTCATCGCCGCCGGAGGCCGCTGATGTTCAACATACATTGGATTGCCCTGCTCCTCCTCCTGGTCGCGTCTGCCAGCCTCTTCGTTGCCCGCAACTGGCGCTGGAACATCCTGGCCCTTGCCGGACAATACGCCGCTGTTTTCTGGTTCGTGCAGAACGAATGGGGGCTGGCTCTGGCGGCCGTGAAATTGATTACCGGCTGGATGATTTGCGCCGCACTGGGATTAGCCCATAACAACATTGAACAGACAACAGAAGGAGAAACATCCTGGCCGCAGGGACGACTCTTTCGCCTGGCAACGCTGGGGATCGCGGTTATCTTCTCGCTGGCTGCCGGTGGTGAACTGCGCGCCTGGATGGGCTTACCCCTGCCCCTGGCATGGGGAGCCGTGTTTCTGATTAGCGGGGGAATACTCATTGTGGGAATCACCTCGCAACCCTTCAGAGCAATCATGGGGTTACTTACCATCCTGGCAGGATTCGAAACTATCTATGCCGCAGTTGAAAACTCAGTATTGGTAGCGGGTTTGCTGGCAGCCATCAATCTGGGACTGGCACTGGTGGGAGCCTACTACATCAACCTTCCTCTTCAGGAGGAAACATCATGAACGCTCCCCTGTTATGGATTTTCCTGCCCGCTGCCCTGGGCGTGCTTTTATTCATCCTGCGTCTAAAAAATCTGAACGCCTTGCTAGGGGGCTTGTTCTGCCTTTTCCTGGCAATCGCTGCTTTCCTGCTTCCGGCAAATGCCATCTTGAGTATCGGCGGTCTGGATTTCAAAATAACATCCTCTGTGGAATTGCTTGGACGCCGCCTTGTGCTGGATAATTCCGATCGCGCCCTACTTGTGCTAATTTATGGGATATCTGCTTTTTGGTTCCTGGCCGCCGCTTCGGTGGGAATGGCAACACGAAGTGTGTATTCAGGGCTGATCCTGGATGCCTTGCTGGTTGCCGCGCTGGCAGTTCAACCGTTCATTTACGCCGCCCTCCTCATCGAAGTCGCTGCCCTGTTCATCGCCATCATCATCGTCGAACCAAGACAGAAGCCGGGCAAGGGAATCTTGCGCTTCCTCATCTTTCAGACCCTTGCCATGCCATTCATCCTTTTTGCCGGCTGGCTGTTGACCGGTCTGGAAGCAAACCCCGGAGATGTAAGCGCGGTTGCCCGCGCCATCATCCTGCTGGGCATAGGCTTTGCTCTCCTGCTGGCCGTATTCCCCTTCCACACCTGGATTCCGCTCCTGATGGAAGAAGCCCATCCCTACCTGGCCGGATTCGTCCTCTGGGCGCTTCTCAACGCGATTACTTTCTTCGGCCTCGGCTTCTTCGACCGATACACCTGGCTGCGCGAATCACCCCAATTTCTTACCGCACTGGAGACTGTCGGCGTCCTGATGATTGCCAGCGGCGGCCTGCTGGCCGCATTTCAGCGTCATCTTGGGCGAGTGTTTGGCTACGCGGTCATCATCGAAACCGGCTTTTCGCTGTTGGCCGTTGGGCTGGGGGGTGTCTATGGACTCACGACCTTTTTGATGCTCCTGATTCCACGCGGCTTTGCCCTGGGCCTGTGGGCCTATGCCCTGGCAATCCTGAGACAGCATTATTCATCTCTCGATATGGATACGCTCAAATCGGCTGGACGCGCCTGGCCGCTCGTCGCCGCCGCCCTGACCCTGGCGCTGCTGTCTCTTTCTGGCCTGCCCATCCTGGCCTCCTTTCCCTCCCACCAGGCCATCTGGGCAGGCGTGGCGCGTCAATCGCTGCCGGCCGCCATTTGGATTTTGTTGGGCAGTCTTGGTCTGACCTTTGCCGCCCTGCGCGCGCTCTTCAGCCTGCTCTCCGGTGAAGAAGGAACGGGCTGGCAAAGCCGCGAAACCTGGCCGCAAAAAACCTATCTGCTCCTGGGAAGCGTGGTCCTGTTCCTGCTGGGAGTGTTCCCCCAGTGGGCCGCGGCTCTGTGGACGGGCCTGCCCTCTCTGTTCCAACATCTGGGACAGTAACCCCCTTGCCCATGCTATAATTCATTACCGCTGGCCGCTTTGCGTCCCGGCGAACGTGAAAATATCCCGGAGGCTCCCCGATGGACTTCGAACAACTCATCAAACGATTGGACTGGCTGGATGAAGAACGCCGCAAAGATAAAACTACCGTTGCCACGCTGGAAGAAAGAATCAAGGGATTGGAAGGCGACTTGAAAGCCGCCGATAAGAGAATCAAGGAACTGCAGGCAGAATTGGATAAAGTAAAAGTCAACGCGGCCCCGGCCCGCCTCGACCAGTTCGATGCTGCCCTTGCCCAGCAACGCACCGAACTGACCCGCCAGATTGAACGCCTCGAGGCTTTGGCTCCCCAATTGGTTCAAGAAGCCGACAAACGCTATCAGGAACAATTTTCCGCCCTGACTGCCGCCATCGCCGAAACACGCCGCTACAAAAACAACATTGCCGAACTCAAGCGCGAACTCAAAGCCCGCGCCGATGAGGAAGCGCGCCGCAACAAACAAATGGCCGAATGGGAAGCCCGCATGCAGAGCGTACTCAGCCTGGCAGAAAATGTCGAGCGCACCGTCAAAGTCGCAGAGGAAGCCCGCCTGAAAGAATCCCGCCGCCTGGCCGACCTGCAGGGCGACCTAACCGCCGCCCGCAAACGCCTCGACGAAGTGCGCGAAAAAAACGAACTCTTCACCGACGGTTTGCGCCGCGTCGAGACGCGCATCAACGAACTGCTCGCCAGCGAAGCAGAGCGCCGTCAGGCGCAGATGAACTTCATCGAAGCCCAGTCCCGCGTCCAGGTCGAGCGCGACCGGCAATGGAAACTGTGGGAAGAGAACCTGCAAAACAGCCGCAAGCAGGTCGAGACCATCGAACGCGCCATCCAGGAATGGGAAGTCGCCCAGCGCGCCGTCAAACGCGCCCAGGAAGCCTACGAAGAGATGGTGCAAAAATCCGAGCGGCGCATCAACGAAATTTCCGAAATGCAGCGTCTGGCCGAAGACCGCTTCCGTCAGGAGTGGGTCACCTTCAAAGCCGACAACCAGAAACGCTGGACCTCCTACAGCCTCACCCAGGACGAAGCCCGCAAAGATTTGCAGGCCGCACTCGAATCCATCCGCTCCCAACTCGCCGCCATTGAAGACCGCCTCCAGACCCAGGAAGACGTCCTCCAGCAAACCAAGGACGCCAACGAGCAACTCTTCCAGGGCATGCTGGCGCAGATTCATGAACTGCTCGCCTCTTACGAACGCATCACGAGCAGTAAGTAGGACAAGGCTACAGACTTGCCCTGCAACGGAGTCCCCATGCACGTCATCGGCACCGCCGGCCATGTGGACCACGGCAAGTCCACCCTGATAGCCGCTCTCACCGGCATCCACCCCGACCGGCTCAAAGAAGAGCAGGAACGCGAGATGACCATCGAACTCGGCTTCGGGTGGTTCACGCTTCCCAACGGCGAGGAAATTGGCATTGTGGATGTCCCCGGCCACCGCGATTTCATCGGCAACATGCTGGCCGGAGTTGGCGGCATCGACGCGGCGCTGCTCGTCATCGCCGCCGATGAAGGCGTCATGCCCCAAACGCGCGAACACCTCGCCATCCTCGACCTGCTGCAAATCCCCACCGGCCTGATTGCCCTGACCAAAATTGACCTCATCGAAGACCCCGACTGGCTCGATCTGGTGGAAACCGACATTCGCGCCGTCCTGCGCGGGACCGTTCTGCAGGATGCGCCCATCGTACGCGTCTCTGCCCGTACGCGCGCCGGCCTATCCGAACTTACCCGGACCCTCAGCCTGCTCCTACAAAATCAGCCGCCGCGTCCCGACCTGGGACGCCCGCGCTTGCCGATAGACCGCGTGTTCACCATGCCCGGCTTCGGGACGGTGGTCACCGGCACGCTCAGCGACGGGCATTTCTCTGTCGGCGATGAGGTGGAGATTCTGCCCGCCGGCCTGCGCGCCCGCATCCGCGGCCTGCAGACCCACCACAAGAAGATAGAAGTCGCCGTCCCCGGCTCCCGCACAGCGGTCAACCTCTCGGGCGTGGAGGTGGAGCAGATTCAGCGCGGCGACGTGCTGACGCGCTCCGGACAATACCAGGCCACGCGCCGCCTCGACTTGCGCTTTCGTCATCTGGCAGAAGCCTCTGCCCCCCTTCGTCACAACAGCGAGGTCAAATTCTTCCTCGGCTCCGGCAAGACGCTGGCAACCGTCCGCCTGCTGGGAGCGGAAAGCCTGCCCCCCGGCGCGGAGGGCTGGCTCCAAATCGAACTGCATCAACCAGTTGTGGCCGTGCGCGGCGACCGATTCATCCTGCGCCGCCCCTCCCCCGGCGAAACCATCGGCGGCGGCATTGTGGTGGACCCGCATCCCAAAGCGCGCCACAAACGCTTCGACGAAGCAGTTTTGCGTTCGCTGGAAGCGCTAGGGCGCGGCTCGCCTCCCGAAGTCCTGCTGGAGGCCGCCCTGGCCCTCGGCCCCGCTCCGCTTCGGGACGTGATTGCCCGCTCCCGGCTCGACAAACCCGCTGCCGAAGCCGCCCTGCAGGAACTGCTGCAAACAAGTCAAATAGTTCAACTAGGAGAAATTTTGATTGCGGCCTCGCACTACTCGGCGTTGGAGCAAAACGTCCTTGCCATCCTGAGCGACTATCATCGGACGTATCCTCTGCGGCGTGGCATGCTGCGCGAAGAACTCAAGAGCAAACTCAAACTTTCGGCCTCGGCCTTCGGCTTGCTCATCACCCGCCTGATTGCACAGGGAACTCTGACAGAAAACACAGCGCCCGCCGGGGGACAGCGCTCGGCAGTCAAGTGGCTTGCCCTGCCAGGACACGCTGTCCGCTTCTCACCCGGACAGCAAAAACAGGTGGACAGCCTGCTGGCAAAATTCGCTGCCGCGCCATTTGGCCCTCCCTCCGTGAAAGAATGTCAGGCTATGGTTGGTGAGGATATCTTTGCCGCACTGGTGGACGAAGGCCTGCTGGTACAGGTCTCACCAGAAGTGGTTTTCCGCTTCCAGGATTATCAGACCATGCTGGAAGGCATCCGCACCGCCATCCAGCAGAAGGGAGAGACAACGCTGGCCGAAGTACGTGACCTGTTCGGCACCAGCCGCAAATACGCCCAGGCACTGCTGGAACACCTGGACGCGATAGGAGTGACGGTGCGCGTGGGAGAGACCAGAAAGTTGAAGTAACCATGTGCAGACTTTCGCGCTCGCCCTCGATCCTGCCGCGCTGCAGGAAGCCTTTCCTGAATTTACAATTCCAGACAATCTGACCCCGCGCTACAACATCGCCCCTTCGCAACCCATTCTTGTCCTGCCCAACGATGGGAGGGGAAGAGCCGACTTCTATTTCTGGGAACTGATCCCCTCCTGGGCCAAAGACCCATCCCTCGGCAGCCATCCTCACCACCGATCCAAACGAATTGATGCGCAGTCTCTATAATCGCATGCCGGTCATTCTGCCCCAAAACGCTTCCACGCAATGGCTCAACCCTGCGCCGCGCGCCTCGCTCGACCTGCGCCGGCTGCTCCTCCCCTACCCTGCCGCCGAAATGGAAGCGCATCCGGTCTCGACGCTGGTCAGCAATCCTGCCAACGGCCTCCCGGAATGCATTCTCCCGAATTGAATCCATCTTACACACTGCACGGCACATATCCACGCCCTGGCTCACGATTTCATTCTTCTATGCTCCCCAAACTGAACATCCCCCGACGTTTCCCCGCTCTCGCTTCGCGAGATTTTTTCATCTTTTGGATTGGTTTGTTTTTCTCACTCATCGGCACATGGATGCAAAACACCACCCTCCCCTACTTAGCCTACCGGTTGAGCGGGCGGCCGCTCGACCTCGGTCTGATTGGCTTCTCATCCACCCTGCCCACGCTCATCCTGGCCCTGCCGGGGGGTGTGCTGGTAGAGCGGCTCGATAAACGAAAAATCGTTATTGCTTTGCAAGCAGTGATGATGCTGCAAGCCTTCGCCCTGGCCGCGTTGACTTTCTCCGGCGTTATCGAAATCTGGCACATTGTGGCGCTGGCCTTCGTGCTCGGCAGCGCCAACGCCATCGAAATCACCGCCCGTCAATCTATGCTGGTGGAAATGGTCGGCAAACAAGCCCTGCCCAACGCCATCGCCCTTCAGGCCGCCGTTTTCAACCTGGCGCGGGTTCTGGGGCCATCGCTCACCGCCGCTGTACTCCTGCTGGTGGAAAATCAGGGCGAGGGGTGGGCCTTTTTCATCAACGGGATGAGTTTCCTGTTCGTTATCGTCGGATTGTTTTTCGTACGCACGCCCTATCGGGTCATGCATCCCCTCGGCAAAAAACAGGATTTAAGCGAAGAATTCAAGGAAGGTTTGCGTTACATCCGCGGCAATGCGCTGGTAATGGCGGTTATCCTGCTCGCTGCGCTCATCGGTTTCTTTGGTTTCCCCTTCGTGCAACAAATCCCCGCCCTGGCGCGCGACGTATTGACAGTTCCCGGAGATACAGAGGCATTGGTCAAGGCGCGCACCAGCAGCCTGTATCTAGCCCAGGGAGTGGGCGCGCTGGCAGCGGCCTTGTTCCTTTCGAGTTTCAGCCAGATGCGCCACAGGGGATTGTTCCTGACAATTGGGCAATTTCTCTTTGCCACAGCGCTAATGGCGGCATCCCTGGTGCGCACGCTGACCGCCGCCCTGCCCATCATCGTTATCCTGGGGTGGGGACTGGTTTCACAACTGGCAACGATGAACACGCTCATCCAGGTCGAGGTGCCCGATTCTCTGCGCGGCCGCGTTTTTAGCGTCTATCTGTGGGCAGTGCAGGGTGTGGCTCCATTTGGGAGTCTCTTCATTGGGTGGCTGGCGCAACAGCAGGGGGTGCCGCGCGCGGCGCTGGCAGCCGGAGGAATCTGTCTGCTGGCGGCCCTTGCTATTCACCTGAAATACCCGCTCGTGCGCCAGAAAATCGTCTAATCAGACCTTAATCCCCTGCTTGACGGTCATTTTTGAGCATGTTATGATGAACGTCATGGACAACCGCCCTTTGGAAGAATTCCCCGCTCCCGGGCAGGGACACGAACCCAAGCCAGGCCTGCTCCGGCGCATCGCTGCCGGACTGGCGCGCTTTGGCCTCGGTGAAATTGCCCTGCGCACCGGGACGAATATACTGGCTGTGTTGGTCACTTTGGGTGTCGTTGGATTGATGCAATCTCTCTACCGCGGGACGTCCGAGGCGCAAACGACAAACCCGTCCGCGGACGCTGAGACAGCCCCCCTGCCCGACCTTTCCCTGCTCCCCGTCGAACCGCTGGCCGCTTCCCTGGGCGGCATTCCCCGTCAGGCTGAGCCGCATACAACCATTCCCAGCCGCCCGCGCATGGAAGTTATCACTTACACTGTCCAGCCTGGCGATACCGTCTTTGGCATTGCCGAAAAATTTGGCCTCAAACCCAGCACGATTCTTTTTGCCAATTACGCCACGTTGAAAGACACGCCGCACAGTCTGCGCCCCGGGCAAGAACTCAACATCCTGCCTGTAGACGGCGCATACTACCAATGGGTTGGCGGCGGAGCCGAAACGTTGACCGGCGTCGCCAAATTCTTCGGCGTGCAGGCCGAGGACATCGTCAATTTTCCCGGCAATCACATCAACCCGGATACGATTGGCGACTATGAAAACCCGAACATTGCGGCCGGCACCTGGCTGATTATCCCCGGCGGGACGCGCGAATTTACCTCCTGGAGCGCGCCCATCGGCATGACCCGCACCAGCCCGGCCACCACCCGCGTCCTGGGGCCGGGGGCATGCGGCGCGGTCAGCGGCGGACAAATTGGATTCGGCTATTTCATCTGGCCCACACCCAAACATTACCTTTCCGGCACGCCTTTCCGCCCCGACATCAACCACCCGGCGATTGACATCGGCGGAGCGCTGGGCGACGCGGTGGTTGCCATGGATGCAGGGGTGGTTGTCTATGCCGGCTGGAACGACTGGGGCTACGGCAACCTGGTCGTAATAGACCACGGCGACACTCCCACCGGCTCGTGGCAGTCACTCTACGCTCATCTCAGTTCGGTAAACGTGGTTTGCGGTCAGAATGTCGGTCAGGGAGAGTTGATCGGTTTATTGGGCAGCACGGGCAACTCCACCGGCCCGCACCTGCACCTGGAACTGATAAACAAAGTCTATGGCAAGGTAGACGCGAGAAACTTCCTGCCGCCGCCCTAAACCATTGCAAAAGCAGATAACCTCGGCTATAATCCCGCTGCTTCCAAAAAAGGGCGCGTAGCTCAGTCGGTTAGAGCGCATCACTCACATTGATGAGGTCGGGGGTTCGAGCCCCTCCGCGCCCACAAAAAAACAAGACTCAGCAAGGGTCTTGTTTTTTTGTCACCAATTGCATGGATTTCACAAAATGGTTCGCAGCAAACTTTGCCGGGGCTTTTCGGCAAGAGAAAGGAAAGTCAGTTTTTGCCGAGCCGCATCAAATCCTCGCCCGCCTGAGCCGCAAACTGTTGCTGACCACAAACACGCTGCTGAAGGCCATCGCGCCCGCTGCCAGCATGGGGTTGAGCAAGCCGAGCGCCGCGGCCGGAATGAGAATCACGTTGTAAAAGAACGCCCAGAAGAGATTTTGCTTGATGGTGCGCAGCGTCCGCCGCGAGAGACGAATCGCCCGCGCCACGCCGCGCAAATCGCCGCTGATGAGCGTCAGCGGGGCGGCGGCCATGGCCACGTCCGTCCCCGTGCCGATGGCGACGCCCACGTCGGCCTGAGCCAGCGCCGGCGCGTCGTTGATTCCATCCCCCACCATGGCAACCACGTTTTCTCGTTTCCGCGTCTCCGCGTTTGAACGTTCCACCGCTCCGCCCTGCAAACGTTTTATCTCCTCCGCCTTGCCCTGCGGCAGCACCTCCGCCAGCACAATATCAATGCCGACCTGCCGCGCAATCGCCTCGGCGGTCTTGCGATTGTCGCCGGTGATCATCGCCACCCGAAGGCCCATGCGGTGCAACTCTGCGACGGCCTCGACCGAACCCTCCTTGAGAGTATCGGCCACGGCGATCACGCCGCAGACCCGACCGTCCACCGCCACCAGCATGGCCGTCTTGGCCTCGGCCTGCAGGCGCTCGACCTCCGCTTCCAGACCGTTGAGCGGATAGCCGCGCCCGGTCATCAGGCGCAGATTGCCCACCGTCACGCGGTGACCTTCTACCTCGGCCTCCACCCCGGCCCCGGCCTCGGCGCGGAAGCCGGCCGGTTCGGCTAGCGACAGGCCGCGGGTAGTGGCTTCCGCCCAGATGGCTTCACCCAGAGGGTGTTCGCTTCCCTTTTCAACACTGGCGGCTAGACGCAGTAATTTGTTGTCGGTTAATGGGAGGTGGTTAATGGAGGCATGGTTAATGGAGGCATGGTTAACCGATTCGTCCATTAACCATGAACTATTAACCACAATGTCCGTCACCGCCGGCTGTCCCTTCGTAATCGTGCCGGTCTTGTCCAGCACGACCACGTTCACGCGCCCGGCGCGCTCGAGCGCCTCGCCGCTGCGGAAGAGGACGCCCAATTCGGCGCCCCGGCCTGTGCCGACCATCACGGCCGTCGGCGTGGCCAGGCCCATGGCGCACGGACAGGCGATGACCAGCACCGCCACCAGGTTGATGAGGGCGCGGGTAAAATCGCCCGGCGCGCCGAAGAAGTACCAGCCGGCAAAGGTGAGCAGCGCCACGCCGATCACCACCGGCACGAAAACCGCCGAGACGCGGTCGGCCAGTCTCTGGATGGGCGCCTTGCTGCCCTGCGCCTCCTCCACCAGGCGGATGATCTGCGTCAGGGCAGTCTCGCGGCCGACGCGGGTCGCCTCGACCTTGAGCAGGCCGAGTTTGTTGAGCGTCGCCCCGATGACCGCCTCGCCCGGCCCTTTCTCCACCGGCAGCGACTCGCCCGTCAGCATGGATTCGTCCACCGTCGAGCGGCCCTCCACCACCACGCCGTCCACCGGGATTTTCTCGCCCGGGCGCACCAGCACCAGGTCGCCTAGGCGCACGTCATCGGTGGGGACCTCCATCTCGACCCCGTCGCGTATCACCCGCGCCGTCTTGGCCCGCAGGCTCATCAGTTTGCGGATGGCGTCCGAGGTGCGCCCCTTAGCGCGCGCCTCCAGGAACTTGCCCAGCCGGATGAGCGTGATGATGACCGCCGCCGTCTCCAGATAGACGTGTCCCTCCAGCCAGCCGAAGACGACCGGCAGCGAGTACAGGTAGGCCGCTGAGGAGCCCATCGCGATCAGGACGTCCATGTTGGCCGAACCGTTGCGCAGCGCCTTCCATGCCCCCCGGTAATACTGCCCGCCCACATAAAACTGCACCGGCGTGGCGAAGAGAAGCATGATCCAATTTGTCCAGGCGGCGTGCGCCCAGTGACCGAACAGCCCCAGGTCGCGCCCCATCGAGAAGAGGAACAGGGGGACGGTGAACAGCAAGCCGACGAGCAGCAGATGACGCTGCTGGCGAATCTCCGCCTGCCGCGCCTTTGCCTCGGCATCCTCAACCTCGCCGCCCGCCTCGACCGCCTCGAAACCAGACCGGGAGACGGCCGCGCGTATCTCGGCCTGAGTCGCCACCGTCGGCACATAGCGCACCCGCGCTCGGCCAGTCACGAGCGAAACCTGCGCCTCCAGCACGCCCTCGGCTTTGAGCAGCGCCCGCTCCAGCCGCCGGGCATCGTTATCGTCCGCAAGGCGGCGGATGAGCAAGTCGGCCTCGCCGGTGGCCACCCCATAGCCGGATTTCCGGATGCGGGCGATGAGGTCCGTCAGCGAAACGGCGGACGGGTCGAAGGTCACGGCGGCGCGCTCGGAGGAGAGATTGACCGCCGCGGCTTCCACGCCGGGCAATTTCTTCAATCCGCGCTCGACCGTCGCCACGCAGTTGGCGCAGGTCATGCCGGTGACCGGTAATGTGATCGTTTTGGGCATGGTTGAAGTCTAATAGTCGTCAGTCCAACAGTCTGATAGTCGTTCGTCTGAGAGACCATTCGACTATGAGACTATGAGACTATCAGACTACTCAGCCGGATAATTGATTTCGGCCAGCAGCGCCCTGATTTGGGCCTCGTCGGCCGGAGCGTCGAAGACCACCTCGACTTTTTTGCTGGCCGCGTCGGCCTTGACCGACTTCACCCCCGCCAGTTCCGACAACTCGGACTGAATGGTATGCACGCAGTGCATGCAGGAAATATTGGGAACGGAATAGGTAACGATTTGCATGAGAAACTCCTTTTGTAATTGGGTACCAAAGAATAAGGAACAGGCATCAGGAAAACAACCCAACTTTCTAACCTTCAAACGTTCAAACTTTATTCGCCATCTCAAACACCTCGCCGATCTCTTTCAAGACGCGCTCCCGCTCGGCGGGGTTTTCTCCCTCAATAGCAGCGATGACGCACGAATTGAGGTGATTTTCGAGAATTTGACCGCTAACCTTGTTCAAGGCCGCCTGCACGGCCTGAATCTGGCGGATGATGTCAATGCAATAGGCGTCCTCTTCCACCATGCGCAGGATGCCGCGCAGGTGGCCTTCGATGATACGCAGGCGCTTGGCAACTTCTTCGTTTTTCATAGTGTCTCCTTTCTACCCCACCCCCCTGGGGGGGATACAGAATATAACAAAAATTATCTAAATTGTCAAGCAAGGGCGGCTTCTCCCTTTGGGAAGAATGGCTATCCAAGATAGCGAAAACGCACAGAGGAATTGTCCCAACCGGCAACACAAATCGGCAGAGAGCGCCGAGGTATGGCACTCTCTGCCTTTGTTTTGACCGTATGTGGCGGCAGAGCAGCATTCCGCCCTATTTGTGAGAAGACCCGACTTCAGAAACTCGCAGTTTCCATCAACAAGCAGGAGCAGGGCCTGCTTCTGCGGAAACCATCTTATCCAAAATGTCAATAGCCTTGCGTAGCCTTTCCAACACTTTCTCTTTTCCGACAACCTCCATACTCTCAAAGAGCGGCGGGCTGACCGTTTGCCCCGTCACGGCGACGCGCAGGATGCCGAAGACCTGCCCGGCGCTCAAGCCGGATTGTTCCACGTAAGCGCGCATGGGAGGCTCGGCAAGGGCCGGGGTGATTTCTGGCAGCCCTGACAGAATCTCCAGCGCCTTGCGGGCTACCTCTGCAGATTGAGCGGCAGTTAGATTTTTGCCTATCAATTCCTCCGGTTTCGGTTCGACCGTCTCGCGGAAGAACCAGCCGCCAAAGGGCAGACAGTCATCGAGGGTGACGAGGCGCTCTCGAATGAGCGGAACTACCTTGAGCAGTTTGGCGTCGTCCACCTTCAGCCCGGCATTGACGAAGTAGGGCTTGAGGCGGGCGGCCAGGTCTTCCGACGGCAGGCGGCGGATGTGAACGCCGTTGAAGTGGTCGAGTTTGGCAAAGTTGATGGCTGCCGGCGAGGGAGTCAGTTTGTTGATGTCGAAGCGAGCAATCATCTCATCAAGCGTCATCACGTCATCTTCAGAGACGCCCCAGCCCATCAGCACAATCCAGTTCAGGACGCCTTCGGGAATGTAGCCCAGGTCTTTCAGGTCGCCGACATAAATGGAGTGACCGTCCTTGAGAGCATCGGCGGCCTCGCGCTTGGACATTTTGCCCTTGCCTGAAGGCTTCAGGAACACCGAAAGATGGACAAAGACCGGTTCCTCCCAGCCAAAGGCGCGGATGATATGCGCATGCAAAGGTTGGGAGGGCAGCCACTCTGAGCCGCGAATGACATGGGTAATGCCCATCAGATGGTCGTCGGTCATTGCGGCGAGATGGTAAGTGGGCATTCCATCCGATTTGAGCAAGACGCTGTCGTCGAGAGATGCGTTTTCGGTCACAATCGTGCCGCGCAGCAGGTCGGTGGTTTCGATGCTGCCCTCTTTCGGCATTTTGAAGCGGATAACGTATTTCTCACCGGCCGCAGCACGCCGGCGGGCTTCATCCGGGTCGAGCATACGGCAGGTCCCATCATAGCGCGGGTTTTGCTTGTTCGCCATCTGCTCCCGGCGGACTTTTTCCAGCCGGTCGGGAGTGCAGAAGCAGGGATAGGCGTGGCCAAGTTCGACCAGTTTCCAGGCGTATTCGCGATAGATGTCACGCCGCTCGCTCTGACGGTAGGGGCCGCAGGGGCCGCCGATATCCGGCCCTTCGTCATACTCAATCCCAAGCCAGCGCAGACCGTCAATCAGTTCCTGTTCTGCGCCGGGGACAAAGCGCTTACGGTCGGTGTCTTCGATGCGCAGGATAAAGGTCCCGCCGGTGCTGCGGGCAAGCAGGAAAGGATAGAGTGCCGAGCGCGCCGAGCCAAGGTGCATCCGTCCGGTCGGTGAGGGAGCGAAGCGGGTGCGGACAGGTTTCCGGTCCGCGTTGGGGGAAAAGGGGATATCCAAAAATGCCTCCGTTAGAAATCCAGTGGTTTTTGGCGCATGGCAACCGATTCTACCAGTCCCACGCCAAGCATGAGCGAGACCAAACCGCTGCCTCCATAACTGATAAAAGGCAGCGGCACGCCCGTAACCGGAATCAGGTTCAGGTTGACAGCGATGTTGACCGCGCCCTGGAAAAGAATGAGAATAGCGACGCCGTAGGCAATCATCGCTCCAAAGGCATCGCGCGCCAGACGCGCCGCCCGCAAACAGCGATAAACGATGAAGCCCAACAAAATCAGCACAAAGACGTTGCCCACGAAGCCAAATTCTTCGCCGATAACCGAGAAGATGAAATCGGTATGTCGCACTTTCATAAAACGCAGTTGGGTCTGCGTGCCAAGTCCGTAGCCCTTGCCGGCCCAGCCGCCCGAGGCAAGCGCGGCGAGCGCCTGCAGAACGTTATACGTCGCGCCGTAACTGGCATTTGGGTCCGGAGCAATAAAGTTGATGATGCGCTGTTGTTGATAGTCTTTCAAGAAAGGGAAGATAGCCACCGGGGCCGCCATCAGCATCGCCCCAATCACCAACAGTTGATTGATCGGCATGCCGGCCGTCCAGACCATTGCCGCCCACAGCACCATTGTCACGATGACGTTGCTCAGGTTAGGCTGGATGTAGATGAGGCCGGCAATTCCAAGTGCGATGAGCAGGCTTTTAATCGTCCACATCCAATCGCGCGGTTGGTCTACTGTTTTGGCAAAATAGTTCGCCAGCGCCAGGATGACGACAATCTTCGCCAGTTCGGTCGGCTGGATGGAAATCAGGCCGGTCTCGATCCAGCGCGTTGCGCCAAAACGGGTGCCGCCGATGAGGCTCAGCAGTCCGAGCGCAATCACGATGACCACATACATGGGCAGGATGGCCCCGGACCAAAAGCGGTAGTCAATGATGCAAACGAGAAGGATGACGAACAAGCCAATGCCGCCAAAAATCATCTGGCGGTTGACCACATCTGCCAGCGCTTCGTTGCCTGCAATGGCCGATCGAATCATCGTCACGCCGAAGACCAGAGCGATGGTAACCGCCCCCAACAGCCAGAAGTCGAAATGACGCCAAAAACCACTTCTAAACATAAGAGGTTTTTTTCACACGCTCCGCCGGGCTAGTCCCCGGCGGCGAATGTTTGCATTCAACAAATAGAGGATAACCGAAGGAAACATCATCTTCGCCTGCGGTTGGCGCTGCGCAGGGGAATATCGGCCACCAGACGCTGGGCGCGCCCGTCCTGCGCCACGTTAATCATCACGCCCTGCGGGTCTATTTCCACATGGCGGGAAATCGTCTGAATCAGGTCATCCTTCAACGCCTCGAGTTCGGCAGGATTGAGGTCGGTGCGGTCGTGAATCAAGACCAGTTGCAGGCGTTCTTTGGCGCTGTTGGCGCTCTTTTTCCGGCGAAAGAAGTCCATCATTTCCTCCCCAGCAGACGCTGCCACAGTCCCGGGGTTTCGAGTTCCAGAAATTCAACCTGCTCACCTATCAGGCGGCGGGCAATGTTCTGAAAAGCCTGACCGGCGCGGCTCTTGGGGTCGAGCGCCAGCGGCTGACCTTTGTTCGAGGCAACAATCACATTTTCATCTTCCGGCACGACACCAATCAGGTCAATCGCCAGCAAATCAAGGATATCATCCACCGAGAGCATGTCGCCGCGCTTGACCATGCTGGGATTGACGCGGTTGATGACCAGCGAAACCGGGCCTTTTTCCTCGGCATCGAGGATGCCCACCACCCGGTCGGCGTCGCGCACCGCCGAGACATCGGGATTGGTGACCACCAAAATCTGGTCGGCGGCAGCGATGGCGTTCTTGAAGCCGCGCTCGATGCCGGCAGGCGAATCGATCAAAATCCAGTCCACCTCGGGGCGCAATTCGTCGCACAACCGCACCATATCACTCGGCGAGACGGCGGTCTTATCGCGCGTTTGCGCGGCAGGGATGAGATAGAGTTCCGGCAAACGCTTGTCACGAATCATGGCTTGCCGCAGGCGGCAGCGACCCTCGATGACATCCACCAGGTCATAGACGATGCGGTTCTCCAGACCCATCACCACATCCAGATTACGCAGGCCAATATCGCCATCCACGCACGCCACACGCTGACCGCGTGCCGCCAGGGCCACGGCGATATTGGCTACCGAGGTGGTTTTTCCCACCCCGCCCTTTCCCGAACTGATTGTCACTACTTTTGCTGCCATGTCACCTTCCTGTCATGCCTGCCAGGGTTCGGCGATCAGCCGTCCATCCACAAGCCGGGCCACCTCTGGCTGGTTTTTTCCGTGCTTATGCGGCGAAATCGCAATCTCGCTTGCTATACGCAATTGGGTAGGAGATAATTCCAGGGCGCAGACGACGGCTGTTTCATCGCCGCCCGCCCCGGCATGGACGACGCCGCGCAGCCTGCCCCAGATGATGACGCTGCCGCCGGCCACGATTTCCGCGCCGGGGTTGACATCTCCCAGGACAACGACCGACCCCTCGTGGACGATTTTCGTCCCGGAGCGAAGCGGCCCCTTGACCCATTTGGCCGCCTCGGCAGGAATGCCCTCCACAGATTCGGGGACCTGCGGCGGGCGCGGCTTCGAGAGACGGGTTGCCAGCCCAAGGTTCTGGGCGGTGGTCTCCGTCAGCGGCGATTCACTTAACACTGCCCACAGGTTAATCCCGCGCTCGGAAAGTTGGTCGCGCAGGGCCGCCAGTTCCGCTACACGCAAAGCGCAGGTACCCACATCCAGAGCCAGACGCGCCCCCTGAAAGAAAGCCGGCTGACGCTCAATCTGCTCGGCAAGAGCCGCCAACAGGTCCGGCCACGGCGCCTGACCGAGGGTTACCAGCAGGCCATCGCGAATCCCTTTAATCTGGACGAGCGGCGTGTTCTCCATAATTTTGCAAAATTATACTGCCTTTCCTCCGATTAGGGATTGCCGCCCACTGCCTGAGCCGTGTCAATCGCCTTGAGCGCGAAGTAGGCATTCATAATGTTCCGCACAATCGGGGCGGCGACACGTCCGCCTTCGCCGGCGTTATAGAGGAAGACGACCACGGCAATTTCCGGGTTGTCGAAGGGAGCGTAGGCCACCGTCCAGCCATGAGAGGGCCACTCACCGCGCTGGCAGAGGTTCTTGATGCGCGCCACATCGTCACAATACTCGGCGGTGCCTGTTTTGCCAGCGACGGCGATAGGGTAATTGCCAAAGGAAAAGGGACGATTGAGCGTGCCGCGCGAATCGGTGACGGCCATGCGCATTCCCTGCTGAACCTGTTGAACAGCCGTGAGAGAGACCGTTTTCATTTTGCCGGTAAATTCGCAGTAGCCGCTCTCGTTGCAGGCGAAATCGCGGATGAGCGGGTCTTGAGTGATGTCCCAGCGCAGGCGCGGGGTGAAGGGTTGAATGACATGACCGAGGTTGTCCCGAATTTCGTGGATGAGGGTTGGCTGCATGTATTTGCCGTCATTGGCGATGACAGCCGCCGAGACAAGCACCTGCAAGGGAGTAGCCAGGACATATCCCTGGCCCACGCTGGCGAGGTAGGTGTCGCCGGTGGACCAGTTTTCTCCCTTGTAGATACGCTTCCAGGTTGGGTCAGGAATGAGGCCGGTGTATTCGGCCGGCAGTTCGATGCCCGTCTGTTGGTCGTAGCCCAAGGCGCGGGCGTATTCCTGCAAGCGCCAGATGCCCAATCCGCCGCCGGTGATTTCGGGCAGGTAGCCGCCGCCGACTTTGTAGAAGCACGAGTCGCTCGAAAGGGCAATGCACTTGAGGAAAGGCAACTGTCCCAGGCCGCTGGTCTCGCCATAGAAGGTAAATGTCCAGTCGTAGTATTCCTCGTACTTGCCTTCTTCGGTCGGTGAATAGGTGTTGAGGACGCGGATGATGGCCGGGGCGTCAATGACCGAGGCGGGCGTCACCACTCCCTCGTTGAGCGCGCCGAGGGCAGTAGTCAACTTGAAGGTCGAGCCAGGCGGAAATTCGGCGGTGATGGCGTAGTTCAGCAGGGGGTGGGCCGGGTCTTGTTCCAACTGGCGGTAGTAATAGGCCGGGATGAAACGCGCCATACGGTTGTTTTCGTAGGTGGGAGTCTGCGCCATCGCCAGAATTTCGCCCGTTTGAGGATTCATGGCGATGGCGACGCCGCTGGAAATTCGATAATAGCCGTAATAGACGTTGTTCCAGTAGTCAATCGCCGTTGTCAGCGCGGCTTCAGTGGCTTGCTGAAGGCGGGTGTCTATCGTCAGGACAACATTGCTGCCTGCCGTCGGCGCGACGGGTGGTTCGAGGTTGCGCAACACCTGACCGGCCACATCCACTTCGACAACGCGCGTGCCGGGCGTTCCAATCAGCAAATCATTGAGAGCAAGTTCAATCCCGGCATAGCCAACTTTATCGCGGTTGGGCAAGAATCCCTGGGCGCGGTACTCCTGCTCCAGGGCGGCAGGGATGGGACCGAGAAAGCCGATGATGTTGGCCGTCAACGAGCCGGTCGGGTAGTCGCGTATCGGTTCGACGAGGATGTCCACCCCCGGCCAGTCGGAGGCATGCTCGGCCACGATGCGGGCAATTTTCTCGTCCACGTTGCATTGAATTTTGACCGGCTCGTAGGGGGCATTTGATTCACCTAACGCCACCAGGTCAGAAATGCTTGGACCGGGGACGCAGGGGGCAAACAGTTTGGCGGCGTTGAGCGTTTGCTCGGTTACCGGGCCGCCCACCGGCACGCCGGTCAGCGCAGAGAGTTCGCGGTAGATTTGTTGAATGTTTCCGGCGTCGTCGGGCAAAGCGGCAGGGGTAACCACAATTGTATAGGAGGGAACATTGCGCGCCAGAACAATGCCGTTGCGGTCGTAAATGAGGCCGCGCGCCGGCGGGTCGCTGATCATCTTGGTGCGGTTTTCTTCGGTCTGGGCCAGGTAGTCGCTGCCGTTGATGATTTGCAGAGAAAACAAACGGGCAACAAAAACCAGGCCTATCAAAAGGCCGACGGCGTACACCACCAGGAAGCGCCATTGCGTAAATTGGTTTGCGCGGGGGGCAAGGGTCATTTCAAACCTCTAAAGGATAGAGCCCGGCAGTCAAATCGCGCGCCAGGGGATGAATGATGATGGCAATAAAAAGGTTGAGAAATAAACAGGGCAAAATGACTTGCGGAAAAACGTTCGACAAAACGAGGGGGGTCTCGAACAATGTGCGGTAGACAAATACCGCGCCTTGCAGGAACAGCGTTCCAGCAAGCGTTACCAGAAAGAGCGCCAGGAGCGGCGCTTGCCAGATGCGGCGGGCCAGCAGACGAGCCAGCCCCACGACTACCAGGTAAGCGGCCAGGTAAAGGTACCAGGGAGCCGCCGAAATGCCGCCGACAAGCAAACCGAGACCCGCTGCCCAGAGGGCCATGTGGCGGGCGCGTTCATTCAGGCTCATGGCCGCCAGAAATACCAGCACCAGGTCGGCGCTTCCGCCAAGAAGGTGGACGCGGCTCACTACTGTCGTCTGCAGGAAAACAGCCAGCAAAGCGGCCGTCAGGACGGTCAGGAAAACGCGCATCTCTTACGGCCCTGGGGTGGGAATCAGCGGCGTAATATCTACAGGCTTGAAGTTGGTGATGACAAGCACAAATTGCAGGCGCGAGAAATCCACATTGGGCTGAACCGAAGCCTGCTGAAACAACTCGTATTCCAGTCTGCGCACGCTGACCACCTGACCCACCAGCAGGTTGGGAGGGTAGCCTCCACCAAGTCCCGAAGTAAGGATGATGTCTCCCGATTGAACGACTGCGTCCTGCGGAATCATATCGAGCGACAAGTCGCCGGTCACCGAACCGACGAGCATGGCTTCCGTATCCGAGGCTTGCAGACGGACGTTGATTGCCGAAGCCGAATCGGTAATCAACTGAACGCGCGCCGCCTCAGCGATGACCGCATCTACACGGCCAACAAGTCCATTATTTGTGACCACCGGCATGCCGGGCAGAATGCCGTTATTCGAGCCGGCATCTATAATCACATAACTGTAGAACGGGCTTGGGTCGCGGCCAATGACCGTTGCGCCGGTGTAGGAATATTGAGGGTTGGCACGCGCGAACTCCAGAAGCGCAGAGAGAATTTCCACGTCTGCTACCTGCTGTTGGAGAGAGATCACCTCGGTCTGGAGGCGAGCCACTTCGGCCTCCAACTGGGCGTTACGTTGACGGAGCGAGATGACATCACGCGGCACGGTCAGGAAATCCACCAGAGCAAGATAACGGGTGGAAAACCAGGTTTGCACATCCACGACAAGCCTCTGAAAGAATGAATTCACAGGCTGGAAATAGCCGCCCAACGCCAGCGCAATCAGGCCGACGACTATCAAGCCAATAATGACTCTTTGCAGGGAACGGGAAAAGCCAAGTTTCATAGGTTCCCGCGCGTCCGGCGCGGTCACGCGGTTACGAATGACGCGTGCTGCCGCGCTCCAGCCCGACAAGATAGCGGCTCAAGTGGGAGAAATCGTCTAGCACCATTCCTGCTCCCCGGCAGACACAGGTCAGGGGGTCTTCAGCCGCCCAGACGCGCAGATTTAACTCGTCCGAGAGACGGTCTGCCAGTCCCTGCAAAAGGGCGCCGCCGCCAGCGAGGCAAATACCAACATCCATCAGGTCGGCGATGATTTCGGGAGGAGCTTCATCGAGAGCATCTTTGATGGTTTCGACAATGACCCGTACAGACTGCGACAAGGCTTCGCGGACTTCTACAGAAGAAATCTCTATCGATTCGGGCAAGCCGGTGACCAGATTGCGGCCGCGCACTTCCATCGTTTTTTCGACCGGCAAGGGAAAAGCAGAACCGATCTGCCACTTGACCTGCTCGGCAATCCGCTCGCCAATCAAAACGTTGTATTTGTTGCGGATGTATTGGACGATGTCCTGGTCCATTTCGTCGCCCGCCACACGCAGAGAACGGGAAACCACCACGCCGCCCATCGAGAGAATCGCCACTTCGGTCGTCCCGCCGCCGATGTCCACCACCATCGAGCCGCGTGTTTCGCCGATGGGCAGGCCCGCTCCCAGGGCCGCGGCGGTCGGCTCTTCGATGAGATGGGCTTCGCGCGCACCGGCGGCGATGGCAGCGTCGAAGACGGCGCGTTTTTCCACTTCGGTCACACCGCAGGGAATGCCGATGACGACGCGCGGGCGCGGCAGAGGCACAACGCTTTGTTCATGCACTTTGCCGATGAAATATTCGAGCATCGCCTCGGTGATGTCAAATTCCGCAATCACGCCATCACGAAGCGGACGCACCACGTTAATCGAACCGGAGGTACGTCCTACCATCTCTTTCGCCTGCAACCCAATCGCCAAAGGCTGGCGAGTCCGCTTATCCACGGCCACCCAGGAAGGTTCGTTGATCACAATGCCCTTTCCCCGAACATGAACGAGGGTGTTGGCTGTACCCAGATCAATGCCAATATCCAGGGAAAACAGTCCCAGCAGCCAATTGAGGGGATTGAAAGCCAAAGCGCGATGCTCCTTTGCGGTGTATTGAAAATAATTATACCATGAGGCTCTTTTTTGCCTATTCGGTTCTTTTTAAGGCCAGCATGGTCAAGTCATCGGAAGGTTGTAAGGTCCCCATGAATTCATCTACTTTTTCCTCCAACAAGCGCAACAAGTCATTCACACCTGAAACATTGGCGGAACGCATGGTCTCGAAAACTCTTGCATCTCCAAAGAGTTCATCTGTCGGAGAAAACGCCTCTGTGAGACCATCGGTATAAAGCAGCAAAATGTCGCCGTTTTGGAGTGTGATGGTGCGTTCATCTACTTGAAGGCCTTCGATAATCCCCAGCGCAGCGCTGGTGCGGCGGAGGAGTTCCAGTTTGCCGGCAGAGCGGCTCAGCCACATGGGGGGATTATGGCCAGCGTTGGCAAACGTCAATTCGCCGGTGTCGAGAGAAAGCAGGGCGTAGACGGCGGTCACAAACATCCCTTCGTGGTTATCGGGGATGATTAACTCGTTGACGCGGCGCATGACTGCCGCCGGAGAGGGATTGTCCACCACGGCGGCGCGAACCAGGGTGCGGGTCAGGGCCATGAAGAGCGCCGCGGGGATACCCTTGTCGGAAACATCGGCAATGAACAAACCAAGCCTGCGGTTCGGCAACTCGAACACATCGTAGAAGTCGCCCCCCACCTGACGCGCCGTGCGCCATACCGCCGCCAATTCCCAATTCGGGAATTGCGGCAGACTTTGCGGTAGAAACGTCTTCTGAATTTGCCGCGCCAGTTGCACTTCATGCTCCAGGCGCTCGCGGACGAGCATTTCACGCTGGAGTTGTTCGTTTTGGATGCTCAAGGCCACCTGCTGGGCTATGCTGTTGACGATTTCGATGCGCTTTTGACGGAATCTGCGGGCGGTATCCGTTTCCTCCACCAGCATCACGCCGTAGAAATCGTTCTTGATAACCAGGGGGAAGCCAAGCAGAAGGTGGTCGGCGGTTTGAATGGCGTAATATTCCTCCTGCTCGTTGCGAGCCAGAACAGGGTCCAGCCAGTCTTCAGGAACATCCTGGGTCAGAACCCCGACCGCCATGCGACCCGTCTGCATGACAGCATCCAGCAAAGGAAAATCGGTCTCGGAAAAATTCCCTTCGTGCAAAAGCGGGCGTATCGCATCCGAGAAACCATAATCGCCAGCCGGCAAGAAGACGCCCTCCTGCCACAGGTAAATGGCGCAGGCTTTGACGCCAACCAGGATGGGCGTGACGCGCACAATCGAATCAATGGCTTCATCGAGACTGTCTGCATTGGAGACGGTCTGCGCCACCTGCAACAGGGCCGCCGAAGCATAAGCCTGTTCCTGAGCGGCATCGTAGAGGCGGGCGTTTTCGATGGAGACGGCGGCGTAACTGGCAAACGTGGCCGTGATGGCCTGCGCCTCGTGACCGTAGCGCCCCGGGGTGTGATGGGAAAGCATCAGCACTCCAAGCGGACGGTCACCAGAGCGAAGGGCGACGCCGATGGAGGAGTAATCGGCCGAGAAGCCGCGCGCCAGCCCCAGCGGGCAAAAGAGGTCAGTAGGTTTACGGATGAGCGGCCCCTCCGCGGCGAGGACATCCAACAAGGTGTTCACCGTTTCGGGCCAGCGCATCATGGCAGCCTGAACGTCCAGGATGTCTGCCCCGTGAATGTGCGCCGGATAGAGCGTTTCGCCGTCCAGCAGCCAGACGCCGGAGGCATCGCAGGGCAAGTTACGCTCCAGTTCGCGCAGGACGCTGTCGAGGACATCCTCCACGCTGACATCGGCGGAGAGACGCCCGGCCACCTCCCGCAGACTGTCGGCCACCTGACGCCGCCAGCGTTCGGTGCGGAACAGGTCGGCGTTGTGAATGGCAACGGCGATATTTGCGGCCAACGCCTCAAGCACGAAACGGTCTTCTTCACTGAATGCGCCCCGGCGGGTGCTTTGCAAGTCGAGGATGCCGACCGGTTTGTTATCATAGAGCAAGGGGATGGTCAATTCGGAGCGGGTATCATCGGGCGGGAAGGGCGAGGGGCGGTAACGCGGGTCTTGCTGGACATCATTAGCCAGAACCGTCTCGCCGGTCCGTGCTGCCCAGGGAATCAGCCCTTCGGCGCTGTCGAGGCTGATGGCATAGCCCTTGAGCGAGGCGCTTTTCTCGCCGCTGCCGGCCTCGTAGATGATTTGCCGCCGGTTGGGGTGAACGGTGAAAAGGTGAACATAGGAGTACCCCAGCCGCTCATGGATGAGCGCGGCTACCTTCTGGAGCAGTTCGTCCAGGTCGAGAACGGAGGTGATGCTTTCGCTCACCGTGGCAATCATGGATAACTGTTCAATGCGGCGCTGGAGGTCGCTGTAGAGGCGGGCGCGATTGACTGCGGCGGCGATGGCATCGGCCAGGGCGCGCAGTACCAGCAGGTCATTGGGATGGAAAGCATCCGGCTGGTCGCTTTGAATGTCGAGAACACCCAGCAGGTGAGACTCAATTTTGAGCGGCAGAACGGCCTCGGAGCGCGTCCCCGGAAGGCGGTCAATGTAACGGAAGCGCGGCTCGTCCCCGACGTCGTTCGAGATGATTTCCTCGCCGCTCTCGGCGACTGTGCCAATCAGCCCTTCGCCGGGCTTGATTCGGGTCAGGCGCGGCCGCCGCCGACCCGGCGCTCCGGCGCTGGATTGAAAGCATAGGTAAGGTTCGCCCTCTTCGAGCGTAAAGACGGCTACGTAGTAATACTTGAAGGTCTCGCGAATCAGACGGGTGACGCGGCGCGTGAGGGTTGTCAGGTCGAGGACATTGACAAGTTGGGCGCTGACCATGCGGACAAGCGTCAATTGCTCCAAGCGCCACTGCTCGACGGCAAAACGGTGCGAGGAGAGCAAGGCCAGGGCGGTGTGGGCGGCAAAGCCCTGCAAGAGTTCGTTCTCGGCGCGAGTGAAGGGCTTTGCAGTTGGTCTCCTGACCGCCAGCACCCCCAGCAGGGTCTGTTGAGAACGCAGCGGGAGCGCAATTGCCGTCGCTGATGCCTGTTGGCAGCATCCCTCGGCAGTCTCGAGGACGCGGCGCATGAGTTCATCCTCGGGCTGCGGCGGGAAGATGCGGGTCTGATTTAATCCCGGCAGTCGGAAGAGACTTTCATCCAGCCACAGGGAAGCCTCGGCATCCAGAAGCAACGAGGCGGCTTCCAGAATCAAAGTGCGCTGTTCATCCAGTTGACGGACAGCAAGCAGTTTTTCGCCCAAGGCGGCAATCTGGGACCAGGCAGAGGAAGTGGAAAAGCGCGCAGGGGTCATTTTGACTGCTTGAGGCGCTTGACGAGGGTAAGGACGTTGCCCGCTTCGCCCAAATGTTCGTAACGGACTTCATCCATGAGATGGCGCATCAAAAAGATGCCCAATCCGCCCACATGACGCTCTTCCAAGTCGGATGTCAGGTCGGGCGGCGGGACATTGAGAATGTCAAACGAGCGGCCGCGGTCGCGCAAAATCACGATAAAAGCATCCTGAGTGCTCCCGCAGGTGCATTCGATTTGACCATCCCGAATCCCCGCATAAGCATGCTCGACGATGTTGGAGCAGGCTTCATCCACGGCCATCTCCACCGCAGAGAGCGCCGGTTCTTTGAGACCTGCATCCGCCGCCGCCTGAACGGCGAAACGGCGCAGGGTATCGAGCTGGTCGAAGCGGGCGGGGACAATCAGAGTACGCATAAGAAACAGGATGGCCGTCTCTTCATCCACAACAGAGACGGCCGCGATCTAATTTTCAAAAGGCAGCAGCCGTCTAGAAGTAGCCCACTGCGCTCGTTACGTCATCGAAAATCTTGAACAGCGGCGTAAAGCCGGTCAGTTCAAGCGCCTCCATGATTTTCTTCGGCACGCGCGCCAGGACGACCTCGCCGCGATTGTAACGCTTGCAATTGCGCTGGGCCACCAGCAGGGCACGAAATCCGGCGCTGGACATGTAATCGAGTTCGTTGAAGTCCAGAACGATTTTGAAACGCCCTTCGCTGTTAATCTTTTCGATGGCGCTGCTCAACTCGGGCGCCGTGAAACTATCTACCTTGCCCTTCACGGTGAGCAAATCGCAATGCTTATACTGCTGAACCTTGATTTCCATTTCGCCTCCGAATGAATCATGAAGTTGAGAGGATTATATCATAGCCGTTCGAGCAGGATTACAGCCCGGCGCCGAAAATTTCGCCGCCGAGTTTGTAGCCTACCACTTCCAGAGGCGGCGAAAAGAGCGGACGGATGCCCGTCGGGCGCACCTGCCCCAAAATCTTTCCTTGCGGCGAAACGCCCGACTGCTCGAACTTGAAGATGTCGGTCAGCGTGACCCCATCTCCTTCCATGCCAGCGACCTCAGTGATATCAGTTATCCTGCGCGTCCCGTCCGAGAGCCGCACCAATGGACAATCAAATTGATAGCCGCGGCAATCTGCTTACGGATGGCAAGCAGGGGCATATCCAGCCCGGCCATCATTGCCATCGTTTCCAGGCGCGCAATCGCGTCGCACCGGCCGTTAGCGCGGAGGGTCGTCAACGAACCGATAGCACAGGACGGGAACTGAACAGGGAATCTGCCAAGCGCTGTCCACGAGAGTCTTCAAATAGAATTGTTTTACACAGCGTTAACAATTTTTCCGGAGCCGTTAATCCCGTTTTGGTAATACAATAAAGTCAAAGCGCGCTTTCAGTTTGGCGAGCAACCATCCTATTTCTGGACGATAAACAATGCAAAGAATAGCAGCCATTGACACCGGCTCAAATGCCATCCGCCTGGCAGTGGCCGAACTTGACGACAATTGGCGGGTGCGCCTCCTGGAAAGCATTCGCTTCCCAATCCGCCTGGGATATGACGTTTTCAACACACAGCGCCTGAGCGAAAGCACCATCGAACAAGTAGTTGACGCCTTCCTTCAGTTTCGCCGCATCGCGGATGACTTTGGCGTTACTAAAATTCGGGCTGTGGGCACTTCGGCAATGCGCGAGGCGCAAAATCGCTACGTTCTCATTGAGCGCGTCTTTCAGACAAGCAACATTCAACTAGAGGTCATCAGCGGGGAAGAAGAAGCACGGCTTATTCACCTAGCAGCGGTAGATGCGCTCAACTTAAAGAACGAGCGGGCTTTGCTGATAGATATAGGCGGCGGGAGTGTGGAGGTAATTTTATCGAAGGGAAGGAATATCCTTTCGCTGGCAAGTTATCCGATTGGGACGGTCAGGCTGTTGCAAAAGTTAAACGGAGGCGCGCAATCTGAATCTCCGCATACCTTCAGTCTTTTGGTGCGCGAGTTCATCGAGGCACATCGTTCACGTCTCGAGCGGCAGATTGCCGGCGATAAAGTGGAGATTGGGATTGGAACAGGAGGAAATGTTGAAGAAATAGGCAAACTGCGCCAGCGATTATTCCAGGAGGAGAGCGATCAAATTATTACAACGAACGATTTGGCAAAATTGATTGACTTGCTAGGCCAAATGAGCGTACAGGAACGCATGCGCAAATGGGATTTGCGCCCCGACCGGGCAGATGTTATCTTTCCGGCAGTGGTGGTGCTTCATACAATCGCTCAAGCAGCAAGGGTAAACGCCATTCTCGTTCCAAACATTGGGTTAAAGAACGGCGTTTTGTTGGATATGGCCGAACAGATGGAGAGGAAAGGATACGTGCCGCGCCGCGATCAGGTATGGGAGTCGGCTATCCGGATTGGGCAAAAGTATCAATTCGATTTCAAGCATGCTTCGTATGTCTCAAACCTGGCAGGGCGTCTCTACGAGCGGATGCAAAAGTGCCATCACATGGGCAGTGAAGAACGAATCATCCTGGAAATTGGCACGCTCTTACATGATATCGGGCATTTCATCAACACGGTTGACCACGACAGACACGGCTACTACCTGCTTCGCGCCAATCACATCATCGGCTTCAGTCCTCGTTTACAGGAAATGGTAGCCTGCATGGTGCTATACCATCGGAAGTCGCTGCCTTTTGAAGACGAAATGGAACACCATGAACTATCACCCGAAGACAAGTTGATTGTCACCAAGTTATGCGCTTTCATGCGCCTGGCCGACGCGTTGGACGCCAGTCGGATGCAAAAGGTGCTCGACATCAAACTGACAGAAGAGAAATCCGGCTGGAAAATCCACCTGATTGGGAACGACGACCTGACGTTGGAAAAATGGGCGCTCCTCAAACGACAGACACTATTCCGGGAAGTGTTCGGTATGTCCCTGGAAGTCGAATGATTTTATTGAAACGAGAAGATACTCGATGAGCGCGTTTGACGTCAAACTCCTCTCTACTGCGCTGAGAGAACGGTGGCAGAACTATCAGACGCGTTTGAAAGCGTGCATGGAGGAGATGGGAAGCGAGTCGATCCACGAATTTCGCGTGGCGACGCGGCGGCTTTTCTCGATTGTCGAACTGATACGCGCAATCTGCCCGGGACGTGACCTGCAAAATATGCAGCGGGAACTGCGCAATCAACTCAACGACCTGGACAAAATATCCGATGTCCAAATGATGATGGCGAAAATTGAGGAGGTTGTCCAGCAACAGCCGGAGGCCTTGCCTTTTCTGCGTCACCTGCAAAGGCGCGAAAAGCGCCTTCTGACCAAAGCCGCCAAATACCTGAAATCCCTGGATGAACAGAGATTGAACAAACAAGCGCGCCTGATTCAAAAACTCCAGGAAAGCGAGATTCCCGTCCGCAAAAATCTACACACTGCGCTGATTAAAGCCCTCGATGCCGCTTTTAGCGCTGCTTTAGAGCGTTATCGCGCCATCGTCCCAGAGCGCACAACAACCATCCACCGGCTACGTATTGCATTCAGAAAATTCCGCTACATGGTCGAGATAGTCCACCCGGCCTTGCGCGGCTACCGAATAGAAACTTTAGGCATCATGCGTGAGTACCAGCGCAAAATGGGAAATATTCAAGACGTGGAGACGCTATTAAATTATCTCGAAAAATACGCCAAAAGTCATAAGCGCTTTGAGGGCGCTTCTTTGCTTGCGTATTACCGCGAAGCATGCGCCCAGGCAGTCCTTGATTTCCATGCCCACAAGGAAAACATCTATCGTTTTTGGCGTTCTACTCGCAGGACGCCCTTCCCCTGGACATCCAAACGCCGCACCGCCGCCAACACATCCCCCCATTCTTTTATCCAAGAAGAGCAAACAACTGCAACCCAGAATGCTTCCCAGGAGCAGGAACAATGAAACTATATTTACTTCGTCACGCCGAAGCCGCTGCCCGTAACCCCAAACGCTATCCAGATGATAGTCTGCGACCATTGACCGAAAAAGGCTATAAACAATTGGAGCAGGTCAGTCGTTTCCTGTCCAGGCAACGACTGACTGTTGACCTCATCTTTTCCAGTCCCTTCTTGCGAACACTTGAAACCGCCCAATTCATTCGAAAATCGCTGGAACTCAAAAAAGACAAATTAATCGTCTCTGAAAACCTTGCTCCTTTAGGAAACCGGCAGGAACTGATAACAGAAATCAAGGCCAGACAGTCCTTGCAAAACATCCTGCTGGTTTACCATGAACCAGACCTCAGTCTGCTGATTTCTTTGTTGGTGACAGGCGACCCCTATCTCTTCAGCTGCCGGATGAAAAAAGCCAGTCTGTGCTGCCTGTCTGTGGATAATCTGCTCCCAGAAAAATGCGCTACGCTTGAATGGCTGTGGCACCCCGGTTTTTAGAAATTGAAGGTACTTGGGTGCATAAATAATTTTCTCCCCGCTCAAGCCAATTTTCGGCGAAATTTTGACCGGTCTCTCCTACAAGAACGGTTGAAATGGCCGAGAATGAGATTGAATTTAGGATCGCATCTTCAAAAGGCCGATTTATACACCAAACCCCTTTGAAGGAATAGGCGATGGATTCCCCTGCATCTTCTTCCTCCTACCCCTACTTGAACCGTGAACTGAGCCTGCTCGCCTTCCAGGAACGCGTATTAGAAGAAGCCTTTGACGAACGCAACCCCCTGCTGGAACGAGTCAAATTCCTGTCCATTTTCGGCTCGAACATGGACGAATTTTTCATGATTCGAGTTTCCGGAATTCGTAAGCAAATCGACTCATATGTGACCGAACTCTCGCCTGACGGCTTAAGCCCGCGCGAACAGTTGGTCAAAATTCGCAAGCGAGCGCTCGAATTGTTCGCAAATGCTCATCGGTGCTACCATCAGCAACTCCTTCCGGAACTCAAAAAAGCCGGCATCCACATCCTGAATTACAACGAACTCAATCGCAGTCAGCGCGCCAAAGCGGACGACTACTTTCACAATATCGTCTTCCCCGTCCTCACCCCACTCGGCCTCGACCCCGGTCACCCCTTTCCCCATATTTCGAACCTGAGCCTCAACCTGGCGATTGTCATTCGCGACAAAAAAGGCAGAGAAAAATTTGCCCGCCTGAAAGTGCCGAATACCCTGCCCCTTCTCTTACCGCTCAAACGCTCCTCAGGAGGCTTGCGCAAAGACGGCGCCCCCGCCCACCAGCATTACTTCGTCTGGCTGGACCAGGTCATCACCGCCAATCTGGAAACACTGTTCCCCGGCATGGAAGTCGTCAGCAGTTACCCCTTTCGGGTAATTCGCGACGCCGACATCGAAATCCAGGAACTAGAGGCCGATGACTTGCTCAAAATTGTTGAACAGAGCATCCGCCGGCGCAAATTCGGCTCTGTAGTGATGGTATCTATTTACAAGAACATGCCCAGATCCATCCGCAATCTGCTGGTCGAAAACCTTGAAATCAAAAGCACCGATGTCTATGTGCTCAAAGAGCCGCTTGCGCTGGCAAGTCTTTCCCAAATCTACAACAGCATCGAACGACACGACCTCAAATACCCGCCCTACAAACCGGCGCTTCCCAAACCGCTGCGTTCAATTCGCTTCGGCGCCGAATTGTTTGATGTCATCCGTCAGGAAAACATTCTTGTTCATCACCCCTACGACTCGTTTACGCCCGTAATTGACTTCATGACAGCCGCCGCGCGCGACCCCCACGTCCTGGCCATCAAACAAATCCTTTACCGCGTCGGACAGAATTCCCCAATTGTTGACGCTTTGCTGGAAGCCGCAGAACGCGGCAAACAGGTATCCGTCCTGGTCGAACTCAAAGCGCGATTCGACGAAGAAAGCAACATCGGCTGGGCACGTACCCTTGAACAGGCCGGCGTTCATGTGGTCTATGGGCTGATGGGACTGAAAACGCACACCAAAGTAGGTATGGTCGTGCGGAAAGAAGGCGAAGGCATCCGCCGCTACCTGCACCTGGCAACAGGCAATTACAACCCGATTACCGCCTTTTCCTACGAAGACATCGGCCTGTTTACTTGCGACGAATCCCTCGCCTTCGATGTCACCAACCTTTTCAACTATCTCACCGGCTATTCCACCCTTCAGGATTACCGCAAATTGTTCGTCGCCCCGGTCAACCTGCGCCAAAAACTTCGCCAACTCATTCTCGACGAAATCGAACTCGCCAAAAAAGGCAAAGACGCCTATATCATCATCAAAGTCAACTCGCTTGTTGACCCCGAAATGATTCAACTGCTCTATCAAGCCTCCCAGGTCAGAGTCAGAATTGACCTCCTGGTGCGCGGTATGTGTTCTCTGATACCGGGCCTCGAAAACATCAGCGAAAACATCCGCGTCATCAGCATCGTAGGACGCTTCCTCGAACACAGCCGCATTTTCTACTTCCAAAACGATGGCAACGAAAAAGTCTTCCTGGGCAGCGCCGATTTGATGACGCGCAACCTCGAGTACCGCGTTGAAACGGTTTTCCCCTTAGAAGACCCCGCGCACATTCGTTACATACGCGACCACGTCCTCGAAACTTACCTAAAAGACAACGTCAATGCGCGCCGTATGCTTCCAGACGGCACCTACGAGCGCAAACATCCAGCGGATGGAGCCCCCCCTATCAGCGTTCAAGATTTTCTGATGCGCCCTCCCCACTCGTAAAGAATCAGATCAAACCTCGTTGACAGCCGCGCCCATATCGGGTATCCTTGCGCCGTCCGGGTGGGTCCGGCGCGGCGAAGCCTTGCGAACCCCGTCAGGTCCGAGAGGAAGCAGCGGTAAGGAAGTGTCTTTGGGCGCCGCCGGGTTGCCTGCCCGGATATTGTTTTTCTCCCCTGCCTGTGGCAAAATACAAACATGCCGCGCTGGCTGCGTTTCACCCTCTTCCTCCTGCTCGGACTGGCCGCCGGACTATTCTACGGCTGGGTAGTCAGCCCGTTGAAATATGTGGATACCGGCCTATCCCACCTGAGCGCCGACTATCGCGCCGACTACGTTCTCATGGTTGCCGAAATCTACGCCTCGGCGCGCGACCCTGAGCCTGCGGCGCGTTTTCTGAGCCTACTCTCCCCCGAAGCGCCCTCCGTTATCGTCGCCGCCGCCCTGGACTACGCCCGCGCCGCCGGTTACGACCCCGCTGACCTGACGCGTCTGCAAACCCTGCTGACCGCCATGCAGACCTACGCCGGAGCCGCCCCATGAGACCGGCGCGACGCAGACGCCCCTTTTCCACATTCGACAGCCGCGAACGCATCGCTGCCCGGCGCCTGGAGCCGTTCCTCGCCCTCTTATTGGGACTGGCGTTCGGCCTGTGGATTGCCTGGGGGCCGGTCCCTCGCGCCCGGGTGGACACCTCCCCCGCCGCCCTGCGCGCCGATTACAAAGACGAATACCGCCTGCTGATTGCCTCTGCCTACGCCGCCACAGGCGACCTGAACCGCGCCCGCGTCCGCCTCGCCCTGCTGGACGACCCCGACCCCGCCGCGGCCCTGCTCGAACAATCCCGGTGGGCGCTGGCAGCAGGCGCTTCCCCAAAAACGGTGTTCCTGCTCTCCACACTGGCCGAGGCCGTCCGCCAGTCCGCCTCCGCGCCGACCCAGGCCGGGACGGCCGAGAGCAGTCTGCCCCCTCCCGGCCCAACCGCCGCGCCGTCCTCCTTCCGTCTGGTAGTTCAACAAGTCGTCTGCCGGGCCAACCTGCCCGCTGGGCTGGCGCAAATCGAAGTGCGGGACGCCGCCAAACAGCCCATGCCCGGCGTAGCGGTGGTGGTCGCTTCCGAAGCCGGTCAACAGCGTCTCTACACCGGCCTGAAACCGGAACTGGGCGCCGGGTATGCAGATTTCGTCATGTCTGCGGGCGTCGTATACAGCGTACAGATCCCCCCTTCCAGCGAAGCAGTCGAGGGGTTGAGTTTACCCCTTTGCACCGACGAGCAGACAGGCGGGGCATATTGGGGCGGCTATTTGCTCATCTTCGAGAAAAAGTAGGGCGGGATGACACCCCGCCTTACTCGATTTTCAATTCGAACAACCGATATACCGGGTCTCTGTAGAGCGGCCGCAGGGTCGGGCAAGCCGCCGGAAAATCAGCCGACAGGACAACATGCGTGACGCCCTGGGCGGCCAGTTCTTCCAGCAGAGCGCAATTTGCCGATTCATAAAAGTGTTTGGCGTTCAGGAAGCGGCTGTACCACTCGATAACGTCCGCATCGCGGTACGGGATGGAGAAAAAATCCCCGTACACCGGCGCGGCGGCCATCAGGCGGAAATCGTTCATTTTCGGCGGAATCAGATACACATCCCCCGGCCGGCGGTGTTCGGCCACATAGGCTTCGAGCGGACGGGAGGGAGTGGCGGCTTGTTCCTGCATCTCCAACCAGAAGCGCGTCCCACCGGTCAGCGCGGCCAGGACAATCACGGCCAACGCGGCCCTTTCCAACAAGCGGGAGCCTTGGATTGGAAGGATGCCGACAAGCCAGCGGCTCATCTGGCCGACAAGGACGCCCACCGAGGCAGGCACGAGCCAGGCCGAAAAACGCCAGGGAAAGAGCAGGGCCAGCGCATGGCTGCCCGTTGCAATTTGAACGAGGGTAAGCAGCGCGGCAATCCCAAACGGCAGGCCGAGGAGGAGAAACAGGCGTTCGCGGCGGAGCGTCCACAGCGCGGCGAGAATCAGCGAGATTTTTATCAGCGAGGTCACATCGAACCACTCTGCGAGGATGGCATGGTGGGGAATGCGGATGGTAACCAGAATCTCACGGGCGCGCGCCGCAGTCGCCGGGTCGCTGCCGCCGAAAAGCGTCCACGTATAGAGCAGGATGGGGGTCACGGCAACGAGCGCCGCCGCGCCGGTCAGGATGGCCTGCTTTCGGTGGCGCTGGACGAAAAACATCTCGACCAGATAAGTCAGCGTCAAAGCGGCGGCGCTGAGCAGGTACGTGGGGTGAACGGTTGCGGCCAGGACGGCGCTCAGGGCAGCCAGCACGGGCCGGCCGCGCAGGTACAGGTAGAGCGAGAGCAACAGAAAAACGCCGAATACGCTGGGCTGGAAGACCGCCCCCAGCAGACGCTGACCAGCCAGACCGCCGTCGAACAAATAGGCCCAGTTGGCGCCGAGCAAACGCGTGAGAAGGAAACGCAGAGCGGCAGAATGCAGGAGAAGGATGAGCGCCAGAAAAGTCACGAACAATGGACGCGAGGGGCGCTGGGGGAAAACTGTCTCGGCAATGCCGATGAGCGCAAATAAATAAATCCCCATCAGCAAGCCGTAATAGAGATAAATCAGCGGCAACGCGTTCAGGCGGCAGGTGAGTTCAACCAGCCAACTGAAGACCGGTGTTGGGTCGGCGGTGTTCGCCAGCCAGTCCTCGGCCAGAGTCCCCACCCCGCAACGCGCCAGCCCGTGGAGAAAATACTGGTATTGATTGGACGTGTAGAGAGGAGATTGAGCATACGCCAGGGCAAAGAGCGTTGTCAGCAGCAGGAAAAGAGCCGTCTTGCGCCATGCGGTTGGTGTGGTCATACGCTGGAATATAGCCCAAGTCCATCATTCCAACAAGGACAAAAACGCCCGGCCTTGCGACCGGGCGTTCTGCATTCCAGAAATCGAATTACGGCGTCAGGCGGGTGTAATCTCTTCCGAGGGCGATAATCAGGTCCACCGGAGAGTTGGGGTCGTAATCGAAGACAATTTGAGAGGGAGAGTCGAAAGCCATCACCGTCTGGATGTACTGCATGGCGTACAAGCTCTCGCCGCGCACAATCAAAATCGTGCGGGCGGGGAACGGAGAGCCGTATGGGCCGGGATAGTCGCCCGTATTGCCGAAACCGACCACATTCATTCCCTGCCCCTTGAGATACTCGGCCGTGCGCGAGGCCAGACCCTCCACTCCCGCGCCGTTGACAATTGCCACGCGCGCCGCTTCGGCCTGCATCTTCTGGGTCAGGTCGCCCTGCGCCAGCGGAACCTGCGCGCCGCTGTCGAAAATCGAATCCACCAGATTGCGGATGGCATCGGGATAAGGACGCAGGATGCTCAATGTCTGTCCATTGACGACCACCGAACCGAGGTCGGCCATGGTGTAATCAATCGTCCCCCATTTGATGTTCTCGCGCGGCAAATCCTTGACCAGCACGGCCAGGCGCAGGGCATCATTGAGAGACATATTGGTATTGATACCGGCAGAGAGTTGGTTATACAAGTTGGGAGCGCTGGCTACCAGGCTGGGAAAATTGGCCGGGTTGAAGACCTTGTCCATGATGGCCTGAATGACCTGCTGTTGACGCTTGGCGCGGTCCACATCGCCGCCTTCGGTGTAGCGGGCGCGAGCATAGCCAAGCGTGGCCTTGCCGTCCAGGCATTGGTAGCCGGGTTTGAGCAGTTGCGAGTTTTCGTACGTCCGCCCCACGCGGATTTCCTCCGGCACATTCAGGCAGACGCCGCCGATGGTATCAATCATCTTCTCGAAGGTAGTGAAATCCACCTGGGCATAATAGTCAATCTTGACACCCAAAAACGATTCCACCGTCTTCATCGCCAAGCCGGGGCCGCCGCCGGGCAATTTGTCGCCCTCGCCGTAGGAATAGGCGTTATTGATCTTGCTGTAGCCGTAGCCGGGAATGTTGACCCACAGGTCGCGCGGCACCGAGAGGACGCCCGCCGTCATCGTCTGCGGGTCGAGCGTCAGGAGCATCATCGTATCCGAGCGCGGCGCGCCGACGCCTGCCTCCCAATCGCGGTAATCGAGGCCAATCAACAGAACGGTGACTCGGCTGGCGCCATCCCAGGGCGGCGGCAATTCCACCGCCGGCGCGCCGGGGCCGGCAGTCTGGGTCGTGGTCAAGGGCGTTCCATCCGGGTTGGTCAACACCCCGCCCCCGCCCGTCGAACAATAAGCGGGCGCTTCGCCGGGCAGGGCGGTCAGCCGCCAGCAGGCCACAAAGTTGCGCAGGAAAAGGGCCAGTGCGACGGACAGAAGCGCAGCCGCTCCCAGCAGAATAAACTGCATGGTCGTGAGCCGTCCAATCGAGATTTTTTTTGTTTGTGGATTCTTGCTGAGTTTCAGGGGCATATCACTTCACCGCAGGCGGCGGGACGGGCAAATCGGCCTCCGCCGTCTTCTGCCACTTGTCGCCTTGTTCGACAAGCATGACAGGAATGTCATTGACAATGGGGTATTTCCGCCCGCAAAGCGGACAAATGAGCCATGTATCCTTAAACAAGGTCAGGGAGACGTCCTTTTCGCGGACACAGGCAGGGCAGCGTAAGATTTCCAATAACTTCTGATCAACCATGTTTTTCTCCATTCCGGGAGCAACAGACGGCTATTTTACCACTGTTACGGGCCGCAGACTGCAGCAGGGTTCTGCGTACCTGCGCCGTATTGATAGACCGCCTGCCAGGCCTGATAATGGGTCTGAATGCTGTCGTTGAACAAAACGTTGCCGTTCAAATCGTAGACCACCCGCGTCACAGTCACATCCGCGCCGTCCGCGGCGTAGTCCACCTGCTTGCAGACGCCCGGCGCCAGGTCGGCGCTCTCCTGATAGAGCGGGTCGGGGGCCGGGACGACATTTCGCAGGCCGAGATTGTGCCACTCTACCCGGCGGCCATCGCTCGTCGAATAGAATTTCCACGTCAGACTGCTCTGCTCGCTGTTGAAGTACGTCTCCATCAGCAGCCAGTAGGGGCGGTCGTTGGTGAACTTCAAGTCCACCAGCGGGAAATAGACGGTCGCGTCCAACCCCGCCAGGGCCGGGTCGGTGCCGCGGCCGGGACGCTGTTCGTAATACAGGACCCGGAAGGCGTGCGCGTGGCGCTCCACAATCGGATACCCGCCAAAGAAGGCCGTGCGGAACAGCGTGGTGCTGACCTGACAGACGCCGCCGCCCACGCCGGTAATCGTCTGCCCGTTGTAAATGATGAGCGCTTCGGCGTAGCCGTTTTCGAGGGAAATGTCGCGCAGGACATCTGCCATCGAGAAGGTGGCATAGGGCGGCACCAGCAAACCGTAGAACTCGGCGGCCGCCTTTTCGATGTTTTGCAGGCGCGCCAGGCTGGAGCCGCGGAAGTAGGTCGTCTCAGACGCGACCAGTTCGGTGATGCCCAGCGACTGCGCCGTGGCGTCGCTGTTCACTTCCGGCGGTTCGGTATCCAGCGCGAGCGAAATCTCGTGCTGACCGGCCATCAACCCTTGCGCGATGGCTTCCTGTGTGGCGGAAATGTCAAGCGTGCGGCCCACCCGCGCCGGAGCGACCAGCACCAGTTGACGGGTATAGTCATCGAAATAGAAACGGGCGTTTTCGGGCGAGCGGTTGACCTGCTCGGCAATCTGCTTCAGCAACTGTTCGATGGCGCGCGTATCCACAGAAATCTGGTACTGCCAGCCGCCGTCGGTCTGGGCGCGCTCCACCGACAAAATCCCAGCCACGAGCGCCGGCTCAAGGCTCCAGGGGCCGGGGTCGCCGGGCTGGGAATCGGGCAGGGTCAGAGTCAGCGGAGCGCTCACAGCCTGCCGCAGGGCTTCAGCCTGCACGGAGGCGTCCAGTATCTGCGGAGTCTGCTCCTCGATGACCAGCGGGACTTCACCATCGGCAAAGGTGCTCATTTTCGCCAACAGGAATTCGAGCGTGGCATCCACGTTCAGGGCGCGTCCGGTTTGGCCGGGCGTATAGCGGACCTCGATGCCGTTGAGCGATAATTCCGCCTCGGCCATCGGACGGTTGATCTGCAGAGCCAGGTTTTGCAGGTAGCCGTGCGCCACGCGTTCATCGAAAACCACCACCGGCGGCAGGTCCACCCCGCCCCACAGAGCGTTGAACTGCCCGGCCAGCCCGGAAAACATCCCGCCGCGGCCCAGCCGGTAGGCGTGCTCGACCGTCGCGCCGGCGTCGAAGACCAGGCCGAGTTCCTCCGGCCGCGCAATCCAGACCTCGTCGCCGTAACGGAAGACAATCTGCCCGCTATGGGGATAGGTGAGTCGCTCGCTCAACAATTGCGCTGCCTGCTGGGGCGTTTGATTCGAGAGATCCATCCCGGCCACCGAAACCCCCGCCAGGATACGTCCCGCGTAGACAATGCCCAGCCCGGCATTCAGCAAGCGCACAGCAAGCAAAAACAGCACGCCGCCCAGCAGAAACGCCGCCAGGATTTGATAAGGCAGCGGAGAACGCCGCCGGGGAGGAAGAACAACGTACGTCATGGCCGGATTATACGCAAAAGAACATCTTCTACAGAGACGACCTGCGCCGCGTTTTGTTCCGTTTCGTGAAGGGGATGAGCATCGGCGTCACAGCGGCGTACTCTTCATAGTCCTGACCCAACTCACGGCGCAATTTCTGCTCCTCGAAGCGCGCGCCAACAAGGATATATATCGTCAGAGCCACGTTGACAACCAGCCGGTTGAGCGTCATCCACGGGGTCAGCCAAATAAAAGCGAGGCCGGCAGTGTAGAGGGGATGGCGGACGTAACGATACAGCCCGCCGGTGGTCAATTTAACCGGCTGCGCCTCCTGCGGCGAGAAAATTTGCCTGAGGCCGAGGAATTGCCAAAGGTCACTCTGCAAAAGGCCTGCCGCAAGCGCTGCGGCGGCAAGGAGCATCCCGCCCAACATCAGCCCCGCCCAGGGGAAGGGAACGCGGTACACCACGCGGTCGGGGGTCAGGAAAACGAGCGCTAAAACCGACAGAAAACTTGCCGCGGCAAAGAGATTATAGCCTAGGCGGTAGAAACGCGCCGCCCGCCCGCCAAAACGGCGGCAAAAAGCCTCCTTCACCGCCGAAGAGGCCAGGAGCGAATGCAGGAAAGCCCAAAGAAAAAGAGCGCCCGACAGCCAGTACATACCGCTCATGCGCCGAAAGCCGGCATCTCTACCATCTCGCCGTTGACCTCGACCTGGTAGTAGGGCATCCAGGCAATTCCAAACAAGTCGAGGTAAATATCCGTCTTCTTCGCGGCCACCGGAATCTCGATGCTTCGGTTGACCACCTCGCCCCATTTTGCGCTGGCTTCCTCCAGCGCCTTCTGGCGGGCTTCTTCCAGTTGACGCAGTTCCTTCTGGTATTGGGCAATGGCATCAATCGATTCTTGCACATCCTCTTTTGCCTGTTCGGTCAGGCGGCGCTTTGTCAGCGAGGAAGAAAGCCTGCGCGCAGAGCGCGACTTGCCCAAGACGCCGAGAATATTCTCAGCGTGCGTAGCCAATTCTTCGGCCTTGCGCTGGCTGAGTTCAGCCTCATCCATTTTCAATTCCCGTTCCTCGCGGGCAATCTTATCCTTGAGCGTCTTGATTTGCCGGTCGAAAGGAGCAACCGCTTTGGCAATCGCCTCATCCCGCGCCTGGCGCGCCGCCTCGGCGCAGGCCTTCATGAATTCGGCCTGACTGACCTCCGGCGTGGCATAGACGCCCAGCGCTTCATTGGCGCGGATGGTCACCTTGCTGACGCGGTACACCCAATCAGCAAAATCGCGCTGAAGCGCGGTCAGCATTTTCGCGTCCGAGAAGGGCGGTTCGAGGGCGGCAAAACGCGCCTGCGGAACGGGAGCCGGGTCCATCGCTTTGGCGTCCGGCGCGGGAGTGTCGAACTCCTCCCAGCGGACGATGCCGCGCCGGTCGAGGCGGGTCACCAGCACCGATTTAACCTGCTCCATATCGAGGCTGTACTTCCGGTCGAGGAAGCGCACCAGCGCCGAAGCAATCAACGTTGGACGGTACAGAATGCCCGACTGGACGGCCTGCGGCGGCAGGGACTTGCCGGCCGCGGCAGCGGCTTTGGGCAGGGACATATTCAACGGCAAGAAATACTCGGCGAACCCCGCCGGGACCGGAGGCTTGGTCTGCGAGGACGAAGCGGCGCCTGCCGACGGGCCGCCGACTGCGGGAGACGGCGCAGTCTGCGGCGGGGGGATGGGCGCAGCCGCCGGTATCGGCTCAAATCCCTCCGGCGTCTCCGCCGCTCTCGCCTGTCTGCCGCCCACCGACGGCAACTCGCTGTTCACCGACAACTGGCCACTATCCACGGATACCTGTTGCGTGCTGACTGTTGACTGAGCGCTTGCTCCCGCCAGTTTATTCAAAGCCGGAATCTGGGCGCGGGTCAACGGGCCGGCGAGGAAACTCATCGCCCAGCGCGTCTGGAACAGGACGGGCTGTTTCTCGTGGACGTTGTTCATGATAAAGACGCGCTTGCCGAGGCCGGAGATGAGCCGGTCGAGGGTTGACCGGTCGAGGGTCCCGGCAGCGGCGCTGTCGAGGCCATCCAGCAGACGCTGTTTGTCCTGGTCGGTCTGAAGTTTGCCGATGAACCACGTCCCGGCGTTGGAAAGGGCTTTGTAATCCACGTCCACCGGGTTCTGGGTGGCAAGCAGGAGACCGAGGCCAAAGGCGCGCGCCTGTTTCAGCATCCGCAGGAGCGGTTGTTTGGAGGAGGGATTGCGCGAAGGCGGCAGGTAGCCGTAGATTTCGTCCATGTAGAGCAGGGCGCGCAGACTGGTCGCCCCGGCTTGGGTGCGCATCCAGGTCTCGACGGCGGTCAGCAGGAGCGTGACGAAGAACATGCGCTCGGCGTCCGACAAATGGGCAAGGTAAAAGACCGAATGCCGCGGGCGGCCGTCGGGGGCGTAGAGCAGGGCCGGGATGTCGAGCGGCTGGCCAATGCGCCAGAGTTCGAAGGAGGGCGCGGCGAGGATGTTGTTCAGTTGCAACGCCAGCATCATGCGCTCCTTGGCCGGGAAGAAGGCGTCCACCGGGAATGCCCCCAGTTTATCGAAGGGCGGGGCCTGGATTTGGAGGATGAGTTCGGTCAGGTCGAGCGAACGGTTCTGGCTCCAGGCCGCCTGGAAGACGTTGGCAAGCAGGATATGTTCACGCGAGCGGAGGGGGTCCACATCGTCGAGGCCGACCAGCCCAAGCAGGGCGGTCACCGTGCTGGAGATGCGTTCGGTGAGGAGTTCGCGGTTGCCGTTCCAGTCGAGGCCGGGCGCGGCCAGGGAGGACAGCACGCTGATCGGGAGGCCGGCGTCTGAGCCGGGGGTGTAGACGGCAAACTGCGCCGCGTTCTGGAGCGCCATCAGCCGCTCGCGGTCAATGCCCCACTCGGCCAGTCCGTTGCGCCAGGTAAGAGCCGTTTCCGTCGCAGCCTGTTCCAGCGACTTGCCGGCGCGGCGCGCCTGTTCGGGGTCGAGCCAGGGCTGAAAGTCCTGCGGAGCGAGGTCGGGGAAGTGCAGCAGCAGGTTGGTCAGGTCGCCCTTCGGGTCTATCAGGATGGCGGGAATGCCCTGCAACGCGGCTTCTTCCATCAGGGCAATGCACAGACCGGTCTTGCCAGAGCCGGTCATGCCGACCACCACGCCGTGCGTGGTCAGATCATCGGGGTCGTAGAGCAGAGGCTGTGCGAGGGCTTTGCCCGCCGCGGCGTCGTAGAGTCTGCCAAGATAGAATTTATCGGTCATGGGAATCTCCTGCCAGGATGAGGGGTACCAGGCTGTTTCGGTCGGCGCGAAACGCCGGTCAACTAGAACATTTGTCGCATTGAATTTACCCGAAAGCGCCCAAAAATGCAACGGTGAAAAGGGCAAATTTACGGCAAAAACGCGTAACCGCCTACCCCATGAGGCCGAAATTGTTAATCGCAGCAAAAGACGCTCACTTTATCCGCAGAATGCAAGACTTACCCTGTGGGGACGATGTCGCCGATTTTCTCCCAATCTGCGACCTCTGCGGATGATTTCTGAGACCAGGGTAGGCAGTTACAAAAACGCTGCGTCAAGGCCGCGCCCGATTGTAAACGCGCCAGAATTCCTCCATGAAAGCCGCCGCCACATCTGCGTTGTGGATGACGATCACGTTTTCGTCATTGCGTTGTTCGGCGCCGGAGGAGAAATTGTAGGAGCCGGTGACCACAATGCTTTCGTCAATGATAAACACCTTGTGATGCATCAAGTCATCGTTGGCGTCCAAAAGAACGTTCAGCCCGGCCTGCAAGAAGGGGTCATACTCCGTGCCGGTATTGGTGGCAACCTGGTCGGCTTCCATCACCCCCGCCACGGTCAGCCCTGATGCGGCTTTGGCGCGAATCGCTTCCCCCAGCGGGTCGGAAGTGAAGGAATAAGCCAGGAAGTAGATGCTGCGCTGGGCGGCGTTCAACAGTTCCACCAGCCGCGCCCGGACGCCGTCATCAGGCGAGAAATAGACCTCCACCACCGTGTCCCCAATCGTCACAAGCGGATTGGGCGTTTCAGGCACAGTATAGGGGCCGAACATATCCTGTTCGAACATTTCGTTGAACTCGGTCAGGTAATCTTCGGCAATTTCGCGGGAGCGGAAATGTATCAGGTTGTTGTTATCTTCGTAAGCGCCGTTGAGGGTGAAGTTCATCGAACCGGTCCAGACCTCGTAGCGGTCAATGACCACAAACTTGTTGTGCATCAACCCTTCCTGCCGGTCGCCGATGACCGGAATGCCTGCATCCACCAAATCCTGGATCTCGTCGCCCTCCATGTTGTCGCTTTCCACAACCACGCGCACCACCACCCCGCGGGCGTGGGCGTTCAGCAATGCGTCGCGGATAGACCACAGGTTCAGGTTGTAGATCGCCATGTCCACGGTCAGGCGGGCAGCATCTATGGCCGCGGCCAGGGCTTCGTCTGGACCGTCCTCGAAGTCCGAGGCGTTGGGCGCATCGGGGTCGGTGAAATAGATTTCGAGCCAGTCCCCCACCGGCTGGACGGTCGGCCCCTGCGGCGGGACTTCCGGCGCGGAAGGTTTTGTGGCGGCAGGCAAGCAAGCCGTCGTCAGAATCGCCAGCAGGAGGGCAAGGAGAATATTTTGACTACGCGCAGTTTGACGAAATTGCATGGCGGTCCTTCCTGGATGCAGGTCTGGCGGCATTATACCCCCTCCCGGCACAGCAGATTGCCTGCCGGTATGGTATAGTTATCCTATGCGGAAACCAAGCATCGGCCGATTTCTCCTCTGCTATCGGGTGGAGGAACAGACTGCGCCGCGGCAAATCTATTGCCTCGGCCAGGATGTCTGGGATGGGGAATGACTCCGCCCGAGGGTATAATCCAGCCTCATGACCGCAGAAAACGTTTCTCCCGCCCCCAACGTGGCCCGCGCCGCCGGGACCGTGATGCTGGCCTATCTGTTCGGACAACTCGTCGGCCTGGCCGCCAAAATCATCATCGGCGCGACCTTCGACGCCGGGACGGAATTGGACGCCTTCTATGCCGCCAACCGCCCCTCCGAAACGCTCGTCACCATTCTGGCAGGCGGCATTCTGGTTTCCTCGTTCATTCCGGTCTTCGTCAACTTCCTGGTCGGAGAAGACCGGCCCTCCGCCTGGAAACTGGCCTCGTCCACTTTCAATCTCATTCTGATCATTACGGCCGCGCTGGCGCTGGTCACCGGTCTGCTGGCCGGGCCCATCGTCCGCCAGATTCTCGGCCGCGACTTCCCGCCCGGCGAACAGGCGCTGACCATCGAACTGCTGCGCATTCAACTGCCCTCGGTGGTCTTCTTCAGCCTGAGCGGCATTGCGGTCGGCATTCTCAACTCGCATCACAAATTTCTTATCCCGGCGCTCTCGCCCGCCATGTATCAGGTGGGACAAATCTTCGGGGCGCTCGTCCTGGCCCCCGTCATGGGGATTCGCGGCCTGGCGTGGGGCGTGGTCATCGGCTCGGCGCTGGCCCTGCTCATTCAATTCCCTTTCCTGCTGCGGCTGGGCGGACAGTACAGCCTGTCGCTTGGCCTGCGCAATCCGGCCGTTGGGGAAGTGTTCCTGCTGATGGCCCCGCGCATGTTTGGGGCGGCGGCGGTACAGGCCATGCTGTGGGTCAACACGCTGCTCGCCTCGCGCTATGACGGCGCGGTCTATGCCCTGACGCTCGGCTTCATGATGATGTACATGGCGCAGGCGGCCATTGCCCAGTCGGCGGCGACGGCCGTCATGCCGACCTTTTCGGCGCAATACGCCCAGGGAAAACTGGATGAACTGCGCCGGATGCTGGCCTCGGTCATCCGCGCCGAAATCCTGCTTTCGCTCCCCGCCTCCGCCGGGTTGATTCTCCTGGCCACCCCCATCATCCAGTTCCTTTACCAGCGCAACGCGTTCACCGCCGAGACAACGCGCATGGTGGCCTGGGCGCTGGTCTGGTACTCGGCGGGTTTGCTCTTTCACGCGGTGCTGGAAGTGTTGGTGCGCGCCTACTACGCCATGCACGACACCAAGACGCCGGTGCTGGTCGGCGCGGCAGCGATGATGCTTTCGATTGGCTTCAGCCTGCTCTTCTCCTCGGCCTTTGAGCGTCTCGGCTGGATGCCGCACGGCGGGCTGGCGCTGGCGGTTTCGGTCGCCACCGCGCTGGAAGTGACGACGCTGTTCCTGCTGATGCGTAAACGCTTGAACGGAATCCGGGGAGCGGAAATCGGGCGCGGTTTTGCGGCCGCCTCCGCCGGGACCGTCGGGATGGCCGCGGCGCTCCTCGTCTGGGAGCAGGCCCTCCGGTCCGCGCCCGCCGCGCTGACCGCCCTGGGCGGGGTGGCGCTCGGCGGGGCAGTCTACGGTCTGACGCTTTGGCTGCTGCGCGTCCCGGAAGTTCAGCGTCTGTATACGGCTGTTGAACGCCGCCTCCCGCGAAAGAAAACGTCCCGCTGATGCGGGGCGTTTTTGGTTCGTTTCGGGAATTCTAGGCAGACGGAGGAGGAAAAGCACTCTTCGACGCCTTCTGCGCCAGCATGCGCCGCTCGGCCTCGGCCACCGCTTCGCGCAGACCATCCTTGTCCATTGCCGAAGCAATGCCTATCGAGAGATTGAGCGGCGTATTGGGGTGAGAAACGTTGAAGGCCTCGACGCGGCGGTTGACGCGGATGTGAAGGGCCTCGACGGAGATGGGGGCAATTTCCGGCAGGAGAATGCCGAACTCGTCGCCGCCGATGCGCGCTACCACGTCCTCGACGCGGAAGCAGGAAGCCAGCACTTCGGCCGCGCTGCGAATCAACTGGTCGCCCGCCATGAAGCCGCGCTCGTCGTTGAATTTCTTCAGGTTGTCAATATCGGCCATCAGCACCGTGACCGGGAAGCGGCGGCCGCGCTCCAGGCGGGTCACCTCCTCCTGAAAGTAGGAACGGTTGTACAGGCCGGTCAGGCTATCGTGACTGCTCAGGTAGGCGAGCTTCTCCTGCGCCATGCGGCCGGCGGTAATATCCTCGGCCACGCCCAGGACGCTGAGAACCCGTCCATCGGGCGCGCATTCGAAGGGCGTTTCACGCACCGCCACCCAATGCCAGTCGCCGTAAGCGTGCCGGACGCGGAACTCTACTTCCAGCACATCGCCATCACGCGCGGAGATGCAGTCTTCATAATGATTGAGAAGACGCTGTTTCTCCTCCAGATGCAGGAGACTTTTCAGAGCATCGAGGGGCATGGCCAGGATTTGTTCCGTTGTGTAGCCCAGGAACAAAAGCGGAAGCCGGTTCAAAATTTGCAACTGTTCTTTCTGAAAGTCAAAAAGGTAAACCGGGGTGGGGCTGGTCAAGAGCATTTTTTCCACCAGACGCTTCTGACGCGCCAGGTCTGCTTCCAGGCCGGGAAGAGAAGAGGGATTGTCTTTGTCGGTCATGGGTGATGCACTCCTTTCAGCGCCATAAGAACCACACCCCCTGTGCCACCGCCAGCCCCAGCAGGACGCCGCCCAGCGCCTCCAGCGGCGTGTGGCCGATGACCTCGCGCAGTTGTTGCTGCGAGATGGGATGGCCGCGTAGAAGTTCTTCCACGAGAACGTTGATTTTTTGCGCCTGCATGCCGGCCTGGCGTCGGACGCCGGTGGCGTCATAGACGACAATCATGGCAATCGCCAGTCCGAGGGCAAAGGCAGGGTGGTCAAAGCCGTAATGCAGTCCAATCGCCAGCACGGTAGCCGTCATCAGCGCGGAGTGCGAACTCGGCATGTGACCGGCGGCGAAGAACATGGCCCAGTTCCACTCGCGCGTGCGGAAGTAATCCATCGGAATCTTGAGCGCCTGCGCCAGGAACCAGGCCGTCAGTCCGCTCCACAGGACGCGGTTTTCCAAAATAGCGGCGAAATTCATAGCGGCGGCTCGTCCTCCAACACGCTGCCGTTCAGGCGGCGGATTTTCAACTCGGCTTTCTCCAGAAGACCGGCGCAGTGTTTCACCAGCGCCTGGCCGCGCGCAAAGAGGGCCGTCGCCTCCTCGAGGGGGCGGTCGCCGTCTTCCAGCACGGCGACAATCTGCTCCAGTTCGGCAAAGGCTTCCTCGTAGGTCAGCGCTTCGATAGGTTTCTGCTCAGACATAAATCTCCTAACTGCCCGTCACGCGGGCATCGAATTCGCCTTCCCGGACGCGCACGCGCAGGTCATCGCCCGGCGAAACGTCGGAGGCCTGCATGACCACGCGTCCATCCGCCTTGCGGGTGACGATAGCGTACCCGCGCGCCAGCACTGCCAGGGGGTCGAGCGCCAGCAGACGGTTTTCCAGCCTCTTCAGCCGTTCCGCGGCGAGCGCCAGACCGTAAGCCTGCGCCGCGTCGAGGCGGCGGGTCAGGTCGTCCAGCCGCTGACGGTCGCCCTGCAAGCGCCGCGCCGGAGAAAGCAGGCGCAGACGGCTCTCCATCCAGCCGAGAGACTGCCGCCGCCCGTCAATCAACGACTGCACGCCCGCCAGCATATATTGTTCCATCTGAAACAGGCCCGACTGCAAGTCGGTGAGCGTGACAGGGGTCGCCAGTTCGGCGGCGGCGGTGGGCGTGGGGGCGCGCAGGTCGGCGGCGAAATCCACCAGCGTAAAATCCGTCTCGTGGCCGACTCCGGTGATGACCGGGGCGCGGGATTCGGCCACCGCCCGCACGACGCGCTCATCGTTGAACGCCCACAGGTCTTCGATGGAGCCGCCGCCGCGGGCGAGGAGAATCACATCCGGCGCGGCGGACAGGTTCAGGGTCCGCAGGGCAGCGGCGATGGCAGGCGGGGCTTCCTCGCCCTGGACGGGAGTCGGAGCAAGTATCACTTCCGCCAGCGGATAGCGTCGGCGCAGGGTGTTGAGCATATCGCGCAGGGCTGCGCCAGTGGGCGAGGTGACGATGCCGATGCGTTTGGGCAGTTCCGGCAGGGGACGCTTGCGCGCCGGGTCAAACAGCCCTTCGGCTTCGAGCAGGGCTTTCAGGCGCAGAAACTCGGCGTAGAGTGCGCCCTCGCCCAGCGGACGGAGGACATCCGCGTAGAGTTGGTACTGTCCGCCAGCCTCGTAGAGGCTGATATTGCCGTGCGCTTCGACACGCATCCCGTCGGCGGGGGCAAAGGTCAGGCGGGCAGCGTCGTTGCGCCACATCACACAGCGCAGTTGCGCGCCGGCGTCCTTGAGCGTGAAGTAGACGTGGCCCGAGGAAGGCCGCGAGAAGTTGGAAATCTCGCCTTCCACCCATACGCCCTGCAGATCGGGCGTGGATTCGAGCAGGAAACGCAGGCGGCGGGTCAGGTCGCTGACAGTGTAACGCGGCGAAGCGTCGAACAGGGCAGGCTGCATATCCAGAGAATACCCGCTTTGCGGAGGGATGTCAACGGTTTATTCGTCCGATTGGGGAAATCTGTATAACCTGTGGCGAATAAATCGCCTCAACATTCGTGCAATCTGTGGCACAAAACGGCGTTTCTTTGCTACAATACGGCCATGAAACGTCTCTGGGCGCCCTGGCGCATGAAATTCCTGAACTCCCCTCCAAGCGGCTGCGCCTTCTGCGAAGTGCTGACCCGCCAGGAAGACAAAAAAGACCTCATCATCTGGCGGGGGGAAAGAGCCTACGTGATGCTCAACCGCTATCCCTACAACAGCGGCCATCTGCTGGTGATTGCCAATTCCCATCTTGCCTCGCTCGAAGACCTGGAGCCGGCCTGCCGGGCCGAGATGATGGAACTGACCGCGCGGGCGATGAGCGTCCTGCGCGGCGTTTATCATCCGCACGGATTCAACGTCGGAGCGAACATCGGCGAGGCCGCCGGAGCGGGGATTCCCGGTCACGTCCATCTGCACATCCTGCCGCGTTGGATCGGCGACGCCAGTTTCACCCTCACCCTGGGCGAGACGAAAGTCCTGCCCGAAACGCTGGAGGAGACCTGGAGGAGGGTGCGCGAGGCGTGGGGTCTTGAGCAGTAAGCGGTCAGTTGTCAGTGTTCAGCAGATTACGCAGATTGGGAGAAAATCGGCGACATCGTACCCACAGGGGAAATCTGCGCAATCTGTGGATAAAGTGAGCGCCTTTTGCTGCAATTAACAAGTTCGGCCTCATTGGGTAGGCAGTTACTTCTACTCTCAATATTCCATGCACAAGAGAAAACATCGTGGCACAAAACGTTTACGACTTCGTCATCATCGGCTCCGGCTTTGGCGGATCGGTCTCGGCCATGCGGCTGACCGAGAAAGGCTACTCCGTCCTCGTCCTCGAAAAGGGCAAACGCTACCGCGACCAGGACTTTGCCCGCACCAACCTGCAGTTCTGGAAATACCTGTGGGCGCCGGCCCTGCGCTCCTTCGGCATCCTGCAAATCAGCATCCTGAAAGGCGTGATGGTGCTACACGGCACGGGGGTCGGCGGCGGCAGTCTCGGCTACGCCAACGTGCTGGAAGTCCCCTCCGAGGCGACTTTTGCCACCCCGGCCTGGAACGAGCCGCTCCCCTGGGGTGAAATTCTCCGCCCGCACTACGAAACCGCCCAGCGGATGCTCGGCGCAGCGCGCAACCCGCGCCTCTGGCAGGCGGATAAAATCCTGAAACAGATAGCCGAGGAACGCGGCATGGGAGCCACTTTCCGCGCCACCGAAGTGGGCGCCTACTTCGGCGAGCCGGAGCAGACTGTCCCCGACCCTTATTTCGGCGGCGCAGGCCCGGAACGCGCCGGATGCCGTCACTGCGGCGCATGCATGGTCGGCTGCCGTCACAACGCCAAGAACACCCTGCCCAAGAACTATCTCTACTTCGCCGAAAAGAACGGCGCGCAGGTCATCGCCGAGGCGGAAGCGACAGACGTTCGGCTGCTCTCCCCTCTCCTGGAAGGAGAGGAGACGGGGGCGAGGTCCGACGGTGCGCGTTACCAGGTGTTTTACCGAAAATCAACCTCCCTCGTCAAGCGTCAACGCTCCGTCCTGGCGCGCAACGTCATCTTTTCGGCGGGCGTGATGGGGATCCTCGGCCTGCTCCTGCGTCTGCGCGAGGTGAGCGGTTCTCTGCCGCATCTCTCGCCGCGCCTGGGGGAACGCGTCCGCACCAAAGCGAGGCCCTGCTCGGCTCGGTGGCGCGCCGTTCGACGGTCAACTACTCCGAGGGCGTCGCCATCTCCTCGATTTTCAACCTCGACGAAGAAACGCGCGTCGAGCCGGTGCGTTACCCGGACGGTTCCTCGCTCATGCGTCTGCTGGCCGCCCCGCTGATTAACCTGCACAATGGCATCCCGCTCCGAATGCTGAACTCGCTGGCCTGGGTTCTGCGTCACCCGCTCGACTTCCTGCGCGCCCAAATCCTGCCCGGCTGGGCGCGGCGGGTGACCATCCTGCTGGTCATGCAACACACCGACAACCGCATGCGCATCCGCATCGGGCGCAGTCTCTTCACCCTTTTCCGCCGCGGCCCAACCGCCGAGCCGGAACAGGAAGATGCCCACCGCATCCACGCCGAAGTGCGCGGCTCGCACGAGTTAACCCGCGACTTCGCCCGCCGCACCGACGGCGTCCCGATGGGATCGCTGGGCGAAAATCTGCTCGGCCTGCCGACTACCGCGCACATCCTGGGCGGCGCGCCCATCGGCAAGACCGCCGCCGAGGGCGTAGTGGACGAAAATTTTCGAGTCCACAACTACCCCGGCCTCTACATCGTGGACGGCTCGGTCATGCCCGCCAACCCCGGCGTCAACCCCAGCCTGACCATCACCGCGCTGGCCGAGTATGCGATGAGCAAAATCCCGCCGAAACAGGCGCCAGGCGACGCCGGAAGAGAGTAAAATCGCCGCATGGACATTCTTTACCTGGGCGCTTCCCTGCTGGTTGTCAACAAACCGGCCGGCATCGCCTCTGTCCCCGGCGGATGGGAGGCAGGCGAGCCCAGCCTCTACGAACAATTGCAGGCCGAATACGGCAAACTGTGGATTGTCCACCGGCTGGATAAAGTCACCAGCGGAGTCCTCCTGTTTGCCCGCACTGCCGCCGCCCACCGGACCCTGAGCCTGCTCTTCGAGACCCGCGCGGTAAGCAAGACCTATCATGCCTTGCTCTGCGGCCTGCCGTCCTGGGAGGAGACGACTGCCCGCCACCCCCTGCGCCCGAATGTGGGACACAGTCACCGCACGGTGGTGGATGAGGCGCGCGGCCGCCCGTCCGCGACCCGCTTCCGGGTGCGCGAACGGTACGCCGCGCACGTCCTGGCCGAGGCCATGCCCGAAAGCGGACGCACGCACCAGGTCCGCGCCCACGCCGCGGCGCTGGGCTTTCCCATCCTGGGGGATGTCCTCTACGGCGCGCCAGGAGCACAAGATGACATCTTGCACCACATACAACGCCCGGCCCTGCACGCGCATTCTCTGACTTTCGAGTTCGAGGGGAAATCGTATTCTTTCACCGCCCCCTACCCCGATGACTTTGAAAACGCATTGGCGAGTTTGAATGTTGGATATCTTCCAAAAATCTTTTCGGCCACAAACTCCACAGATTAGCCGGATTGAACAGAATAATCCCTATGAAAACCCGTGTAATCGGTGACAGATTATAAAAAGTTTGCACGTTGACGCGTCCGCCAACGTGCAAACATGCCAACTCGTAAACCCGCCAAAAATTAGACGATTTTTCGCGCTTCCATGTAGAAGCGTTTTTCGTGCGCCTCGCCCATCGAGAAGGTCTTGCGCGGCAGAGCGCCGTCGAGGATGACCGTCTTGAAGAGGTCGGACTTGTCCATGCCGGGGACGTAGAAACCGACGTTGCCATGCTGGCGGCCGAGGTTGACGACCACGTCGCCGCCGTGGACGTAGTCAATCCTGTCGGCGCCGGATTCTTTCATGAAGACATCTAGGAAGGCTTGCAGAGTGCCGACCGGCAGGTTGGAGGCGGGATGGTCAATCTCGATGACGCCGTAGTGGACCCAGCCGCCATCGCTGACGACGCCGATGACGTGCTTTGGGCCGTGCGCCCGGTCGACGCGGGCGATCATCTCCTCGGCGCTGTCCACCGGGGTCAGGCTGAAGTTGTGGCCAAAGTAGTGCTGAAGCGAGGCAAAGATGTTCTTCTTCAGCCCAAACAGCACGCGGTGGATAGGCTCGAACTCCAATCCTTCGTCGTGGACGTTTTCGATCTCCACCAGGGCGTAGCGCGCCGGATGGTTGAGGCCGACTTCAGGCTTCATCCGCTCCCAAACGGCTTTGGCCGTGGCGAGGGAGTGGTTGCCGTCGCCCATAGCGAAAAGCAGGACGGGGCTGTCTTTGCTAATGCCATACTTGGCGGCGAAGACTTCCGGCTTTGCCAGATCGCGCAGGGCGGCCACCACCTGGTCTTCGAGCGCCTGGCTGACGGCGTAGCCGGTCAGATGGCCGGAGCCGAGCATCAGGTCGAAGTCGTAGAGTTTTTCCAGTTTGGCTTTGGCCTCGCCGACCGGCTCGATGACCGTCCGATGGGGGTCGTCAATCAGGACGAGGATATGCGGCAATTCGAGCGGCGCGCCGGTGCGAATCTTCATGCGCGGGGGCAGGCGCTCGATGATAGTCCCCTCGGTGGCGCGAATCAGGCTGGTGGAGCCTTTGGTGTAGTCGTAATGCTCCAGGTCGAGGCAGAGCATCAGACCGCGGCGGGTCTTGCCGTCCACACTGCGCTCGACGTAGATGAAACCTTCGCGCGGCTCGAGGATGCCCTCGTCGAGGTAGCGGCGCATGGTCGCCTGGATGGAAGCGATGCGCTCGGCCTCGCCCGGTTGTTCGAGATACGCCTCGGGGAAAATCAGGTTGAGGGTCGAGGGGGCATTGCCGACGATTTCGGCGGCCTTCTCCCAGTACTCGGGCTGGGAGGTGAACTGGTCGCAGGCGATGACCGCCCATTTGGTCAGGTCAATGCCCTTTTTGGGCAAATAGACCTGGGGGATTTGAATACCAATATCTTCGTAGGTTTTCATGTTTTCCTGCATCGAATAGCACAAATGACACGAAGATTTGCTGGGGTTCCTTCGTGCATCGTTTGTGGTTAATGACTTTTCGCAAACTCAATCAACTTCTCGGCCACTTCCGCGCCGACGCGGCCCTGGGCTTCTTTCGTGGCGGCGCCGATGTGCGGCGAGGCGATGACGTTTTCGAGATGGAGCAGTTTCCAGTCGGTGGGCGGCTCCTCGGCGAAGACATCCAACGCCGCGCCGGCCACCTTGCCGCTGGTCAGGGCGTCGTAGAGCGCCTGTTCGTCAATGATGCCGCCGCGGGCGCAGTTGACGATGCGCACGCCGGTCTTCATCTTGGCAAACTGCTCCGCGCCAATCATGCCCGCCGATTCTTTCGTCTTTGGCAGGTGCAGGCTGATGTAGTCGGACTGCGCCAGGAGTTCATCCAGCCCAACCAGTTTCACGCCCTCGGCTTCCTTGACGTAGGGGTCGTAAGCGATGACCGTCATGCCGAGCGCGGCGGCGCGTTTGGCGACTTCCTTGCCGATGTTGCCAATGCCGATGAGACCGAGCGTCTTGCCGCCGATTTCATCGCCCTCGAAGGCCTTCTTTTCCCATTTTTCTTCCTTCATGGTCTGGGTCGCCTTGTAGAGATTGCGCGCCAGCATGAACATGAAGCCAATGGCCAGTTCGGCCACCGAGGCAGAGGAGGCCTTGGGGGTATTCATAACGGTGATGCCCTTCGAGCGGGCATAGTCGGCGTCAATGGTGTCGAGGCCCACGCCGCCGCGCACGATAACCTTCAGGTTGGGGCAAACGTCAATCAGCGGCTGGCGGATTTTGGTCCGCGAACGCACGACACAGCCGTCATAGTTCGGCAGGATATTCATCAACTCTTCGGGGGTGATTTCGAAGTTGGTATCCACCGTCAGCCCCGCGGCGCGCATCTTTTCGATGGCATCCGATTCCATTTTGTCGCAAACCAGGATTTTCATGTGTCACTCCTCTCTTGAAATTTAATGGCCGGAAGCGCCGGGTCACGCGCCCGCCTCTTCCGGCCTGATGAACGCAGTTCGTTTCACAATTTGATTGTAACATGCCCGCAATGCCTGTCAACTGATTTCCATCCTATGCGGGCTGTGCCGATTGTTAGTGTGCGAAAGCAAGGCGCTGGGCTATAATACAATCGGCAGAGCCAATTCCCTTTTTGCATTCACTCACAGGAGATGAAAATGACCAAACGCGTTCACAACTTCAATCCCGGGCCGGCCGCGCTGCCGCTGGAAGTCCTCCAGCAGGCGCAGGCCGAACTGCTCGACTACAAAGGCACGGGCATGTCGGTGATGGAAATCAGCCACCGATCGAAAGATTTCGAGGCCATCGTGGCCGAAGCCCAGAACGACCTGCGCGACCTGCTCAAAATCCCTGCAAACTACAAGATTCTCTTCCTGCAAGGCGGCGCAAGTCTGCACTTTGCCATGGTTCCGATGAACTTCCTGCCAAAAGGCGCATCGGCCGATTATATTGTCACCGGAACATGGAGCAAAAAGGCCTTCAAGGAAGCCCAGAAAATCGGGACGGTCAAAGCCGCCGCCAACCTGGAAGCCGAAAACTTCAGCCGTCTGCCGGCGCAATCCGAACTCAAACTGGACCCGCAGGCGGCCTACCTGCACTTTACCTCGAACGAGACCATTCATGGAGTCGAATACTTCACCGAGCCGGAGCCCCCGGCCGGCGTCCCGCTCATCTGCGACGCCTCGTCCGACTTCATCAGCCGCCCGATTGACGTCTCCAAATACGCCATGATTTACGCCGGCGCACAGAAGAACGCCGGCCCGGCGGGGGTCGTCGTCTGCATCGTCCGCGAAGACCTGCTGGAACGCGTCCCGGCCAACCTGCCCAACCTGCTCGATTACAAGACGCTGGCCGAGGAAAACTCCTTGCTCAACACGCCGCCCTGCTGGAGCATCTACATCGTCGGCTTGGTGCTCAAGTGGGCCAAGGGGCTCGGCGGCCTGGAAGCCATCTACCGGCGCAACCAGACCAAAGCCGGCATGGTTTACAAGGCGATTGACGAATCCGGCGGCTTCTACCGCGGCCACGCCAAATCAGACCGCTCGCTCATGAACGTGACCTTCCGCCTGCCCACCCCCGAACTAGAAGACCTCTTCGCTGCCGAGGCCAAGAAGCGCGACCTCATCGGCCTGAAGGGACACCGCTCGGTGGGCGGCATGCGCGCCTCGCTCTACAACGCCGTCTCGATTGAATCGGTCGAGAAACTGGTCGAATTCATGAAAGAATTCCAGCAGAAGAACGGATAGTTTGCGACGGCATCCGAACAGAAATTCCCCGGCAGGCCTTCGAGACCCGCCGGGATTTCTTTCTCCCTTTTCCCTTCTCGCCCATCGCCCCCAACCCTGCTATAATTCCCCCTATGGACGCCTTCTTCCTCGACCCCAACCTTGAGCGCTTCCCACCTGAAGCGGTGCGCCTCGTTGACCTGCGCGCCGACCCCTACCCCGACAGCCGCCGCGTGCGCGTCGCCATCGAACTTACCCCCTTCCTCCAGCGCCCCAGCCTCGAACTCGAACTGACCGACGCCGAAAACACCCCCTGCGGCGCCGCCACGCTCGTCGAACCGATGGGCTGGACGCTCGAACTTACCATGCATATACGCAACACGCAGAACGCTGTACGCTCCCCCCTTACCCTCACCGCCATCCTCCTCTACCCCGACCTCGGCGAAACCGACCGCCGCCAGATTACCTTCGAAATCCCGCCTGCCGAATGACGCTCCCCTCCCCTCGCTCCCTCCGCCAAAGATTGAACACTGTCCACCGAACACCGAACACCGTTCGCTGTTCACCACCTACTTCTCACTTCTCACTTTCCATTCCCCTGCCCTTCTTACTTCTCAGTTTCTCTTTTTTACTCATCACCGCCTCCTGCGCCTCCTGCGCCCCCTCGCCCACGCCCCTGCCGCCCACCCTCACCGCCTCGCAGCCCCCCACCGTCACCGAGACGCCCACCGAAGCCCCCACCCAGACACCCTGGATTATCACCGCCCCCCCGCAGGCCGCCGAAACCCTCCCGCCCGCCCCGCGCGGGACCTTCATCCTGTCCCTTCCCGACGGCGGCCATTATCACCTCTTTGCCTACGCGCCCGATTCCCTGCCCCTCACCCGCCTGACGAACGGCAACTGGGACGACATCACCCCCGCCCTCGGCCCCGGCGGCGAATGGCTGGCCTTCGCCTCCCGTCAGAACGGCTACTGGGACCTCTACCTGCTCAACCTGCAAAACGGCGGCATTCTGCGCCTGACCGACACCCTGACCTACGACGGCGCTCCCTCCTGGTCGCCGGACGGAGTCTGGCTCGTCTATGAAACCTACGGCGAGAAAAGCCTCGAACTCGCCATCCGTCCGGTTGCGGACCCTTCAGCCGCCCCCATTCAACTGACCGCCGACTCGTTCCTCGACTCCTCCCCCGTCTGGTCGCCCGGCGGGCGGCAGATTGCCTTCGTCTCCGACCGCTCCGGCGAACCGGAAATCTGGATTGTGGACCTCGACCGCGCCGCCAGCGACCAGTTCATCAACGTCAGCCGCAGTCCGGAGACGGTCGAATCGCACCCCGCATGGTCGCCCGACGGCGCGCGCCTGGCCTGGGCCTCCGCCGACCCGTCCACCGGCCTCACCAGCCTCCAGGTCTGGGACACCCGCACGCCCGACGCCCCCGCCATCCCGGTTGGGAGCGGCGACTGGCCCGTCTGGCAGGATGACGGTCACGTGGCCGCCCGCCTTTCCTCCCCCAACCAGACTTACCTGACCGCTTACCGCGCGCCGGACGGCCTGCTCTCCCTGCCGCCCGTCCTTCTGCCGGGCGCGCCGGAGGGGCTGACTTACGGCATCACCACCGCGCCCCTGCCGGGCGTCTTCCAGGCCGCCGCGCAGGTCACGCCCGCCCCGCTCTTCGTCCCTGCGTTGAACCCCAACGCCGACACCCTGCCCGGACGCGTGGCCCTGATGCCGCTGAGCGGGGTGCAAGCCGCCTACCCACAGTTGAGCGACGCCGCCGATGACGCCTTCGCCGCCCTGCGCGCCCGCGTCGCCCTGGAGACGGGTTGGGACGCCCTCGCCAACCTCGAAAACGCCTTCGTCCCGCTCACGGCCCCGCTCGATCCCGGCCGGGGCGAAGACTGGCTCTACACCGGTCGCGCCTTCAGCCTCGCCCCGGCGCTGATGCAGGCCGGCTGGATGGTCGTGGTGCGCGAAGATTTCGGCCAGCAAACCTGGTGGCGCATCTACCTGCGCACACTCGCCCAGGACGGTTCGCAGGGCCGCCCGCTGACGCGCCTGCCCTGGGATTTCTCGGCCCGCGCCGGTTCCTCCAGGGCCTACGAGGAGGGTGGGGCATGGATGGCCTCCATCCCCGGCGGCTACTGGCTCGACCTGACCGCCCTGGCCGCGGAATACGGCTGGGAGCGTCTGCCCGCGTTGACCAACTGGCGCACCTACTATGCCGGGACGCAGTTCAATGAACTGGCCTACATCCAGGGCAAAACCTGGCGCGAGGCCATGCTCGAACTCTACCCGCCCGAAGCGCTGATGACGCCCACGCGCGTCATCCCGCCTACGCGCACCCCCACGCGCACGCCGATGTGGTACCGCTCGCCGACCCCCACGCGCACGCCCACCCCGCGCCCCACCAGCACGCCATGAACGGGAAAACGCAAAAATCCCCTGTCGAGAAGAAGTTCGAAGTCTCCAGATTTCGGCGCGGCCATTGGTCTCGTTGGAGCGGTTTGCCGTTATTCATCCTGCTGACGCTGGCCGCCTGCGCGCCCGCTCCGCTCGCGGCCTCCGCGCCGGCCGCTTCCTCCACGCCCCCGTCCCCCAGCGCCACCGCCTCGCCGGCCCCCTCCTCCACGCCGGAGATTATCGTCCTGCCGCCGCCGGATGAAGCGCCCGCGCCCACCCTGCAGATTCTCTCCGCCCCGCCCTCCACGCAGACGGTGCAAGCGATGCAGTTGTTTTTCCCCACCATCATTCCGGCTGAGGGTGCAGAATACCGCCCACCGGCCTACCCCGTCCCCTGGTCGCTCTCGCCGCACGATCATTTCTACTTCACCTGGCCGATTGCCGCCTCCTACCCCGCCGACCCGGTCTGGGATTATCGCTACGGCGGCACTTACTTCGGGCCAGACATCATCCATACCGGCATTGACCTGCCCGCCCCACGCGGCACCGACGTGATGGCCGCCGGGCCGGGGACAGTCGTCTGGGCCGGGTACGGTCTCTTTTCCGGCGCGCCCAACAACGTCAAAGACCCCTATGGGCTGGCAGTCTCCATCCGCCACGATTTTGGCTACAACAACCAGCCGCTTTTCACCGTCTATGCCCACCTGTCGGAGGTGGATGTGGTCCTCGGTCAGCATGTAGAGACGGGCGAGGTAATTGGCAACGTGGGCGAGACGGGCGTCACCACCGGGCCGCACCTGCATTTCGAGGTGCGTCTGGGCGAAAACAATTTCTGGGAAACGCGCAATCCTGAACTGTGGCTCGCGCCGCCCCAGGGCTACGGCGTGCTGGCCGGACGGGTGATGAGCACCTACGGTACGCCGCTGCCTTCGTATCTGATCACCGCCAAGTCGTTGGCAAGCGGCCACAATTACACCACCTGGACCTACGCGGAACTGAACGTCCACGCCGACGAGTATTATCAGGAAAATGTTGTCTTGGGAAATCTCCCCGCCGGGCTGTACGAACTCAGCATCCCCTACGGGGCGCTCAACCGCATCGTCACCATCGAGATTTTGCCGGGGCAGGTGACTTTCTTCAAATTCTACGGTTTTACAGGCTACGATTTCGGCCCGCCGGTCACCCCCACGCCAAGGCCGTAAAAAACCGTTCCAAAAGAGGGAAAAAACGTAACTGCCACCCAATGAGGCTGAACTTGTTAATCCGCAGCCAAAGAGGCTAACTTTATCCGCAGATTGCGCAGAGTTACCCTGTGGGTACGATGTCGCCGATTTTCTCCCAATCTACGGATGATTTCCAAGACCAGGGTAGGCAGTTACAAACAAACGCAGAGAGCGCCAGAGAGGGCCATCTCTGCGTTTGTTTTCCAGGGCATGCGGGAAAAGGGCTACTCGTACTTCAGCGCCGCCACCGGCACCATCGTCGCCGCGCGCAGGGCCGGGTAGAGACCGGAAACCAGGCCGATAAAAGTCGCAAAAAGCAGCGCAAAGAGCGGCAGCCAGGCCGGCGTATAGACGGCCACGCTGGGGGGCAGTCCGCCTGTCTCGGCTGATTGCTGGGCCAGATAAACCAGCGCCAGCACGTTCAGCCCCTGCCCGAGCAGCCAGCCAATCAGCACCCCGCCCAATCCGCCCAAGAAGCCGATTCCCGCCGCCTCGCCGAGGAAAATCGCCAGCACGTCGCGGTTGGTCGCGCCAACGGCCTTCATCAGACCGATTTCGCGCGTCCGCTCCAGGATGGCCATGGCCATCGTGTTGGCAATTCCGATGGCGGCCACCAGCAGGGCAATTGCCCCTACCCCGCCGAAAATGAATTGCAGGATGACGTAGAAATTATTGATTCCCTGAACGAAAGAGAGCGGCGTGTAGGCCTGGAAGCCCATCGCCGTAATTTGGTCGTTGACTTCCAGCACGTGGTCCACCGAATCCACTTTGACCACCGCCATGCTGTAACCGTTCTTGTTGTAGTTGATACGCTGTCCGCTGAACCATTCGTTGAAGGCTTTCACATCGTCCAGACGCATCAACACCGACCAGTCGGTCTCGCCCAGGGTTTCGGTCAGCACGCCGGCCACGCGGTAATTGACCGTCTTGCGAATCTCGTTGCCATCCTGGTCCCACTTGATAAACACCAGCGAAATGTTCTGGTTGTACAGGTCGGGCGGCGGGGGCGGTTCCTGCCCCGGACGCAGATACGGGTTGTAGAAGTTTTTCGCCACCTGCGGGCCGATGATAATCGTCCCGCGCTCAAGCGTTAACCCACCCTGACTGGCCTCCAGGCCCAGTTCCGAAAGGTCATTCGTACCCACGCCGATGAAACTGGCATAGCCTTCCAACCGCTTATACTTCATGAGACCGCCGCCCCACAGATATTCGCGCGGAATCGCCGCCGTCACGCCGGGGATGGCGCGGATGTCATCGAGCGCCTGATTGGTAAGCAAAACCTGCTCGCCGACAGGGACTACCCCTCCTCCGCCGCCGACATAAGAGACAGAGACTCCCTCGCCATAGGTCGGCGAGACCTGGATGATGGTCAGGTCGCCGATGCCGTACAATTGCTCGGTGGCGTTCTTCTGCAAGCCAATCGCCAGCGAGACGAGAATCACCACCGCCGCCGTGCCGATGACGACCCCAATCGCCGTCAAAGCCACGCGGCCCTTGCGGCGGTTGAGATTGCCAAACACCAGGCGCAGGAGGTCGAGGAATTTCATTGGCGAACCCCGCTAGCCTTTGCCGCCTGCCGGGTGTTCCAGCGGAACCGGCTCAAAGTTTGGCTGGTCAGGGAGCGGCGTCTGCGTGGAAACGCCGCTGTCGAGGCCGAGCAATCCCAGGATGAAGCGCCAGAGCTTCTGCCAGAAAGTCTCGCCCTCGGCAGGCGGGTAGGGCTCCAGCGGCGCGTTCGGATCAGGCATCGGTTCAAAGGGGGCTTCCAACACTTCCACCTTCAGGGTCTGCGTGATGACGCGCGGCTGGTTGAAGTCGTCGGTGTAGTGGATGGTGACGGACAGGTCGAAGGTCCCGGCCGCGGACGGGATGAAGAGGGCATCCATCGGGAAGTAGCCGCCCACTTCCAGCGCGCCGACCAAAACCTGGCCGTTTTCAATCGTCCCGCCCGGGGTAGTCACCGTCATCGTCCCCAAAACCGCCGAAGTCTTCCCCAAGTTGACCAACTGAATGGGAAGCGTTCCCGGCTGGCCGACGTAGAACGGCTCCGGCGGCTGATAGAAGCCGATTTCCACCTGCGGCAGGCGGTAGACCAGCAGGGTGATGACCTGCTCATCGGTCGCCGCCGCGCCGCTGGCATCCACATAGATAAACGAAATTTTCATCGGGTACGCGCCGGGATTGGTGCTGACGTTGACAATCAACTCTTGGCTGGCGTTCATCTTCGCCCCGGCGTCAATGTTTCCGAGCGATTTGACGTTCGAGGCTCCCACCGGCGCGAAATTGCTGAACTCGCCGCTCCCCGCCGAGACGCCCGGCTGGGGCGTTCCCCCGCTGCCGGACGAACCACCGCCCACAATCATCGTAACGCCCCGCGCCGCCAGCGCGCCGACATTTTCCACCGTCAGCATCAAGCGGAATATCGTCCCCGGCTGGAGCGGGTCCACGTCCGTCTTGTAATCGGTGATGACCAGTTGGGCACGGCGCACGCCGGTAGGCGTGGGGGTGCGCGCCGGCGCTCCGCCGCCTCCGCCGCTTTGTGTCTGGGCAACCGGCAGGTAGAGTGTGAACTTCTCGGTGTAAGTCGTCCCTCTCTCATCGTAATACGTCACGTTCATTTCGAGACTGACCAGCGTCCGCCCGGCCAGCAAGGCCGCCGCGGTCATAGACTGGCTGAGGTCGGCCTTGCCCACCGTCCCCAGGGTCCCCGCCGCAATCACGCCGCCGTTCTTGAGCATCAGCAGGTCAGGGGAGGTGAAGGTGACTTGAATGCTGTAAGCGGTCGAGCCGCCAGCGTTATCCAGGCTGACATGGAGGAGGAACTCCTGTCCGTAGGCAATCGCGTTGACGCTCGTGGAATACGAATCGATGACAATCTGCGGACGCGCAAACGGGGAGGGCGTGGCAGTCGGGGCCTGAACCGTCAGCCCGTCGGCGAGCGTCGCGGACCCGACGCCCGGCACATCCACGCTGACATCGTACACGCCCGGAGCAAATCCCGCCGGAACGAGCGCCGTCAGCGTGGTCGCGCTGACGTAGGTGGTCGCCAGGGTGGTCGCGTCCAGGCGGACGACGGACGTGTTGGTGAAGTCCGTCCCGGTCACGGTGATGGCCGCCGGAGCGTTGTTCACCACCGAGGCCGGACTGACAGCCGTCACGGCCAGCGCCGCCAGCGCCGGCGAGGGCGTTGCCAGCGAAAACAGCAAAACGGCGGCCAAAAGAAGGACAGGAATGAATTTGTTGTTCATCAATCAACTCCCAATTACGCGGCCTGCATGACGGCCGCCTGATATTCGTTTTCCGGCACAATGCGGCCATCCAGCAGAAAGATTTTATGGGTTGCAAAGCGCACCATGCGCGGGTCGTGAGTCACCACCAGCACCGTGCGCCCGGATTGGTGCAGGTCGGAGAGAAGTTGCATAATGCTGACGCCGGAGGCTGTGTCGAGGTTGCCGGTCGGTTCGTCAGCCAGAATCAGGAGCGGGTCATTGACCAGCGCCCGCGCCACCGCCACCCGCTGCTGTTCGCCGCCGGAGAGTTCATTCGGGCGGTGACCGGCGCGGACGCCCAGGCCGACCCGTTCCAGCAGGTCGAGGGCGCGCTGGCGGCGTTCCGCCGCAGGGATGCCGGCAAATTGCATCGGGAAAGCGACGTTGTCGAGGGCGTTCATGCTCTGAATGAGATTGAATGCCTGAAAGACAAACCCTACCGCCTGGCGGCGGAAGAGCGCCAGACGGTTTTCGTCCATTTCATCCAGCCGCTGACCGTTGACCTCGATGACGCCCGTCGTGGGCCGGTCGAGGCCGCCGATGAGATGGAGAAGGGTGCTTTTGCCGGACCCGGACGGCCCCATCACCACCGTGAAGGAGTTGCGCGGGATGTCTGCGTCCACCCCCTCCAGGGCGCGGACGAGGACGCTGCCCATCTGATAATGTTTCGAGAGACCGCGGATGCGGATGAAAGGGGTTTCCATGAACGGTTTAGAAGAACGGACGGGTAATCATCATTCCGCCCAGGCTGGCGCTGAGCGCTCCCAGCCCGGCCTGCGCCGCCAGCGCCACGATAAGACCAATCAGCACGGCAGCGATGGCCTTGGCGGTTGAAAGCTCGTCCAGGCGCTTGAAACCGAGAACCAGCAGGACAGCGCGCCAAACGAGAAACAAATCCGCCTGTTCGAGCAGTTTAGCAAAGAAGAGCGCGCCGCCTTCTGATGCGATTACGAAACCAGACAGGCCGGGGCTGGCAATCGTATGACCGATAATGAGCATAAAGACAGCCCGCAGAAGGTCGCGCAGGGCAAAGGGCAGACTGGCCCAGGCCACAACGTTCAGCGCCGAGGACATCTTGCCGCGCCCGCCGAGCAACGTCGAGATCAGGTGGAACAGACCGCTCAGGATGCTCCAGCCCAGCCACAAGCCCGCCAGTCCGGTGATGGAGGGGATGACGTACAGGAAGGCCGGTCCCTGCGTGGCTTGCATGGCCTGCATGTAATTGTTTTGCATATCGGGCGACCACCATTCCCAGCCGGGGGGCAGGGTCACCTCGCCCATGGCGGCGGCTCTGGCGCGCAGGAAGCCCGTCACGAGGACGCGTATCAACAGCGCAATGCTCAAAATCAACATCGGCGTCAGCCAGGAGGATTTCTCCTGCCCGGCCATGCGGTCATATTCCCGGCGCGGATGGAAGAGAAAGGGAAACAGGCGCTTGAGGTCGAACCTGCGGATAGGTTCTGCAGAGGAAGTTTCGCTCATAGACTGCCTCGAAGGAGAGTTGACATACAGGACAGAATGACCAATTGTATCATCTCGTGGTTATCATATTGAGACGACAGGTATAGGAAAAAAGTTCCAGAGAATGAATCCCCCAAAACTTCCGACAGCGTTTAAGCGCCGTTAACCGCCCCAAAACAAACGATTAACCCGCTCAACATTCGGGCAGGGTACACTGCGCTCATGAAACTCTACTACACGTTGGTCATTTTGCTCAAACTGGCTGCGGCTGCCGTGAGAAGGGACAGACCCGGAAGCACCTATCTGCACTATCTTATGAAACAGGTCCTCCTGAACTCTATATAAAGCAATAAGGATTCATCGTCCGGGTGCGCCAGGACGGCCAGCAAGGTTTTGTTTGTCAAGATTTTCCATCCGCAGATGAGGCGGGTTTTTCTCAATAGATCGGCAGGGTCTTGTCCACTTCCCGCGCCCAGGCGTTGATTCCCCCACGCAAGTGCTTTACCTTGCGGAACCCGGCGCTGAGAAGCAAGTCCAGCGCCCGGCGTGAGCGCGAGCCCCTCTTGCAGAAGATGACGATTTCCTGCGCCGAATCCAGTTCTGCAAAGCGCGCGGCCAATTCACCGAGCGGGATGTTGAGCGCTCCCTCCAGGCGCGAAATTTGCAGTTCATGCGGTTCACGGACGTCAAGCAGAAGCAGCCGATCGCCGCGTTGCAGACGTTCGGCCAGCGCGGCCGGCTCGAGGTCCCATTCCGCCGCGGCCGAGCCTTCATCGTGGAACATGCCCGGCACGCCACAGAATTCCTCGTAGTCAATCAGCGCCGTCACTTCGGGATTTTCCCCGCAAACCTTGCAGCGCTGGTTTTTCTTGAGCGCCACGGTCTCAAAGGTCATGTCGAGAGCGTTATAGAGCAGGAGTCGCCCGATGAGCGGTTCGCCGACGCCGAGCAGAAGTTTGATGGTCTCGGTGGCCTGGATGAGACCAATCGTCCCCGGCAGGACGCCCAAGACGCCGGCATCGGCGCAGGAGGGAACGACGCCGGGCGGAGGCGGCTCCGGGAACAGGCAGCGGTAACACGGTCCGCGCCGGGCGTCGAAGACGCTGGCCTGCCCGTCGAAGCGGAAGACCGCCCCGTAGACGTTCGGTTTGCCGGTCAACACGCATAGGTCGTTGGTCAAGTAACGGGTCGGGAAGTTGTCGCTCCCATCCACAATCACCTGGAAGGGTTCGGCGATGCGCATGGCATTGGCCGAGACGAAGGGTTCATCGAAGATATCCACTTGGATGTGGGGATTGAGGTCGAGCAAACGGGCACGCGCCGATTCGACCTTGCGGCGGCCGAGCGCGGCGGTGCCATGCACCACCTGGCGCTGCAGGTTGCTGGCCTCTACCGCGTCATAATCCACCAGGCCAATGCGCCCCACCCCGGCAGCAGCGAGATAGAGCGCAACCGGAGAGCCAAGGCCGCCCGTGCCGATGACGAGCACGGAGGCAGATTTCAATTTGCGCTGCCCGTCCAGCCCCACTTCGGGGATGAGCAGGTGGCGTGAGTAGCGCAGGATTTCTTCGTGAGAGAGTTCGGGGAGCATAAAGGAGTGAGAGGGGAGAAGGGAGAAGGGAGAAGGGAGAAGGGAGAGGAAAGCAGGTCAGCCGCCAGCGATGGAGGGGACGAAGTTAATCACCGCATCCAGCTCGAGGGGGGTTGCCAGCCCCTGCAAGTCGCGGATGTTCTGACCAGCCACGAACAGGTTGACGAAGGAACGCAGGGAGCCGTCGGCCTTGTACAAATGCGGGCGAAAGGCCGGGAACTGGCGCATCAGGTCAGTCATCGCTTCGCCGACCGTCGCGCCGCTCACGCTCACTTCGGCCTGGCCGTTCACATAACTGCGCAGAGGAGTGGGGATGCGGATGACAGGCATAATCTCACATCTGGATAAAAATCACGGAGAGAGCAAACGGATTTCGGTATAGTACCATTGCTCGCCGCGGCGACCAAAAAAGGTCGCCATGTCGGTCAGTTTGTAGGGGTTCATGGTCACGAAACCACAACAACGGTAATGCGGCACATCCTCGTAACCGAGCGGAATCTCGATACCATTGTACCAGATGTGAATCAGCCCATCGCGGCGGAAGAAGCAGAAGGGCTGTCCGCCCAGGAGTTGAAAGCCGAAGGTTTCTTCGTAGCCGTATTTTTCGTTCAGCAGTTCACCGTCTATGCTGACCTGGCCAAGGAGAAAGGTCATACTGCCGTCAGGCTGCCAATCGTGCAAGATGGTTTCGAGCGCCCAATGAGCATCCCACGTCCACAAGCCCTGAATCTCCGGCGGCATGGCCGGGCGGCCAACCTGCACGCGATAGATTTCTTCATCATTGCGGGTCAGAACGGCAAAATGAGAGTCGGGGGGTTGAAAGGACGGCAAAGCAATCAGCACATCGCCATCGAGGAAAGCACAACGCGCCCTCAAGTCGGGCGTGATGCCGTTGCAATCGCTTACCTGCCCGAAAAATGAATGGCCTTGCACACGCTGGTTACGCTCGACCTGAGTGGAATCGGCAAATTCAAATGCTGTCGTTTCCACCGGCGGCCCGCCTTTGATGGGATATTCCTCTACAAGCAGCGGCGGCGCGGCGTCTGTCCCCGCCGAACAGCCTGCCAAAAGGAAGACAAGCAGGAGAACCCAAAAGACCCAAACGCGCATGGGCATATTTTAGTTGAATATTCGGCAATTGCCAAATTGACCATTTGACTATCCGACCATTGACGATCGAACTATCCGCCTAAATTGAAAAATCCTGGCCCTCCCAGGCCTCGCCTTTTGGAGCGTGGAGACGAGGGGCATGGTCATGACCGTCCAGGCGCGCTTCGAGGGCGTCGACGCGCTCCAGAAGTTGGCGGACGGCCGCGCCGACCACATCCGGCAGGGAGGCATGATTCAGGTCCGGGGCGTCGCTCGGACCGTGCGGCTGGGCGCGGCGGACAATCTGCCCAGGCACGCCGACCACCACCGAGTTGGGCGGCACGGATTTAACCACCACCGCGTTGGCCCCGATGCGGCTATCGGCGCCGATCGTGATGTTGCCCAGCACCTTGGCCCCTGCGCCGATCACCACCCGGTCGCCGATCGTCGGATGGCGTTTGCCCTTTTCGAGGCTGACGCCGCCGAGCGTTACGCCGTGATAGAGCGTGACATCCGCGCCGATTTCAGCCGTCTCGCCGATGACAACGCCCATACCGTGGTCAATGAAAAAGCCGGGGCCGATTTTTGCGCCGGGGTGGATTTCGATGCCGGTCAGGGCGCGAGTCAACTGTGAAAGCCAGCGGGCCAGCAATTTGGCGCCGCGCCGCCACAGCCAATGGCTGATGCGGTGCATCCAAATGGCGTGCAGGCCGGAATAAACCAGAAACACTTCCAGCCGCGAGCGCGCCGCCGGGTCGCGTTCCAGCACCGAGTCCACGTCGCGGCGAATCATCGCCAAATAATTCCGCAACCCCGCCAGAGGGCGGAAAACAGGCTTCTCAAGCGCGGCATTTAGCGCCATATTTCTCTCACTTCCCACTTCTCTCTTCTCTCTTTACCCTTCACTCCGCCAACCCCGCAAAGAGCGCCGTCGAGAGATAGCGCTCGCCAAAGGACGGAATGATGACCACAATCAACTTGCCCTCGTTGTCGGGACGCGCCGCCACCTGCAGGGCGGCCCAGGTCGCCGCGCCGGAAGAAATGCCGACCAGCAAACCTTCTTCTTTCGCCATGCGGCGGGCAGTCGCAAGGGCATCCTCATCCGTGACGCGGATGATTTCATCGTAGATTTTTGTATTCAGCACATCCGGCACGAAGCCCGCCCCGATGCCTTGAATCTTGTGCGGCCCCTTCGGCCCGCCTGAAAGCACCGGCGAAGCGTCCGGCTCGACGGCCGCCACGCGGAAGGACGGCTTGCGAGACTTGATGACCTCGCCCACGCCGGTAATCGTCCCGCCGGTGCCGACGCCCGCCACAAGAATATCCACTTTGCCGTCGGTGTCGCGCCAGATTTCCTCGGCCGTCGTCCGGCGGTGGATTTCCGGATTGGCCGGGTTCTTGAACTGCTGGGGCATGAAATACTTCTCCGGGTCGGAGGCGGCCACTTCCTCGGCCTTGCGGATGGCCCCGCCCATGCCGTCCGGGCCGGGGGTCAGGATAAGTTCCGCTCCGTAGGCGCGCAGGAGCATGCGGCGCTCCCGGCTCATCGTCTCCGGCATGGTCAGGATGCAGCGATAGCCCTTCGCCGCCGCGACCATCGCCAGGGCAATGCCGGTGTTGCCGCTGGTCGGTTCGACGATGGTCATGCCGGCTTTGAGCCGACCGTCCCTTTCGGCGGCCTCAATCATCGCCGCGCCGATACGGTCCTTGACGCTGTGTGCCGGATTGAAGAATTCGAGTTTGGCAACGATTTCTGCCTTTGCGCCCGCCGCAATCCGGTTCAGACGGACGAGCGGCGTGTTGCCGATAAGTTCGGTAACATTGGATGCGATTTTCATTTTGCTTCTCTTTCTCCCTTCTCCGCCTGGGAGAGGGGTCGGGGATAAGGGCATGGAAAACAAAAAGACGGCGCGCTGCGCCTGCGAACAAAATCATTCGCGGGGTCTCGCCTGCCGTCTCTTCGACCGTTGGCCTGTTTTTCGGAGAGGCGGCGGCTAGAAGCCCCGCCTCAGACACATGCAATTGAACATCAACATCGTCCTGATTTTTATCATAATTTTGATAGATATTATCAAGTTGACTGCATTTTGTCAAGAGAAAAAAGCGGCCGTCTTGCGACAGCCGCCTGAATACACACCAGAGATTACTCTTCCTTTTTCTCCGCCATTTCTTTCTTGTGCGCTTCGATGATTTCACTGGCAATGTGCGCCGGAACGGTTTCGTAGTGGTCGAACTCCATCGTGAAGACGCCGCGTCCGCCGGTCATTGAACGCAGATGAGTGGTATAGCGCAGCATTTCGGCCAGCGGGACATGCGCCAGCACCACCGTGCGCCCGCGCTCGGACTCGGTGCCCTGCACGCGGCCGCGGCGGGTGTTCAGGTCGCTCATGATGTCGCCCATGTAGGCGTCCGGCACGGTGACGCGCACGTTCATAATCGGCTCGAACAGCACCGGCCCGGCCTGCTGAACGGCCAGTTTGAAGGCTTCGCGTCCGGCGATTTCGAAGGCCACCGGCTTGGAGTCCACCGGATGTTCCTTGCCGTCATAGACGATGACCTTGACATTGCTCATCGGGAAGCCGGCAATGACGCCCTGCTGCATGGTGGCGCGAATCCCTTTGTCAATGGCGGGCAGGTAGGAGCGCGACAGGTTCATCCCCACCAGTTCATCGGTAAATTCGTATTCCTGCTCGGTCGGCTCGATTTTCAGCCAGACCTCGCCAAACTGCCCCGCGCCGCCGGTCTGCTTCTTGTGGCGGTACATGGCATCGCCCTTCTTGGTGATGCCCTCGCGGTAGGGGACTTTCGGCTCCTGGATAAGCAAGCCGACCTGGAATTTGGTCTCGGCGCGGCGGATGGCCACGTCAATGTGCTGGTCGCCCATGCCCTGCAAAATGGTCTGCAGGGTGGCCGGTTCGTTGTACCAGGAGAGGGTCATGTCCTCTTCGCACAGGCGGGTGAGTGTGGGCGTAATCTTGGCCGCGTCGGCCTGAGTCTTAGGCGCGATCGCCACGCGGTAGAGCGCATTCGGATACTGCGGCTTGGGCAAGGTCAGCGGATGCCCCTTGTCGCACAGCGTGTCGCCCGTGCTGGTGACCGAGAGTTTCGCCACCGTGCCAATATCGCCGGCGTGGAGGACTTTCTGCGGGATGGCTTCCTTGCCGCGCATCACCGCCAGTGAGGCCATGCGCTCCTCCGCGCCCTTCACCTGATTCCAAATGCGGGCATCGGCCTGCAGAGAGCCTGAATAGACGCGGAAATAGGTCAGTTTGCCAACAAACGGGTCGGCGGTTGTCTTCCAGACGTAAATCGCCAGCGGGCCCGAATCAGAGCAGGGGAGCGTTTCCTCGCCGTCCTTGCCCTGGGCAACCGCAGCGGACGCATCGGCAGGAGAGGGAAAGAGGCTGATGACCGCATCGAGCAGCGGCAGGATGCCCTTCTCGTGCGCGCCGGCGGCCACAAAGACCGGCACGAAGGTCCCGGAGCGGACGATGGCTTTCAGACCTTTGAGCAGTTCCTCATCGCTCAGGACGCCGTTCTCGAAGTATTTCTCCATCAGGGCATCGTCGCCCTCGGCGGCGGCTTCCATCAGCGCCGTGCGGGCTTCGTCCGCGGCAGGCTTCAGGTCGGCGGGGATGTCTTCGGCGGTTTTGCCTTCGTTGGCGTAGGCCTTCATCGTCAAGAGGTCAATCACACCCTTGAAAGCCGCTTTCTCGCCCCAGGGCAACTGCACCGGAATGAGACGAACGGGCGAAAATTCCTGCACCGAAGCCAGCGCCTTCTTGAAATCAGCGTTGTCGCGGTCCATCTTGTTGATGACCAAGAAACGCGGCAGTTTCATCACATCGCAATAGTGCCAGGCGATTTCGGTGCCGACTTCCAGACCGGCGACCGAATCGACCAGCACAATCGCGCCGTCGGAAACGCGCAGCGCCGAAATGACCTCGCCGACGAAGTCGGTATAACCGGGGGTGTCGAGAACGTTGATTTTGTGATTCTTGTACTCCACCGGCAGGACAGCCGTCGAAAGCGACAACTTACGGCGGATTTCCTCGTCTTCAAAGTCCGAAACCGTCGTTCCGTCTTCGATTTTCCCCAGGCGTGTAGTGGCTCCCGTCACATGCAGGAAGGCCTCGCCCAGCATGGTCTTTCCGCCCGACCCGTGCGACACCAGCGCCACGTTGCGGATAAATTCGGTAGTATACTCTTTCATGTGCGAACCTCGTGAATGGATTGGGATGATTCCAGCCGCCTGATTATACCAATCTTTTCAAAATCTGCTTTTCTCTTTTTCGCCTTCTCCCCTCCTCCTTCTTCCTTCTCCCTTTTTCCTTTTTCCTTCTTCCTCCCTTCCCATGTTCCGCCGCCTCAACTTCATCCTGCGCTACCTGCGCCGCCCACCCTGGGACTCGGGACTTGTTCCGCCCGAAGTGGCAGACTTTATTGCAGCCTCTGAACCGGGCCGCGCCCTCGACCTGGGCTGCGGCAGCGGGACCTCGAGCCTGGCCCTCGCCCGCGCCGGCTGGACGGTCACTGGCGTGGACTTCGTCCCGCGCGCCATCCGCCTGGCGCGGCGCAAAGCAAAAGAAGCAGATCTGAACGTAGATTTCCGCGTCGCCGATGTTACCCGCCTTCCCCTTTCCCTTCTCACTTCTTCCTTCTCCCTCGTTCTCGACATCGGTTGTTTCCACGGCCTGAACGAGCGCCAGAAGCGCATTTATCTCGACCAACTACCGCGCTTGCTCGCCCCCGGCGGGACCTGGCTGCTCTACGGTTTCCTCAAGCCCATTGGAAGTCCCGGCCCCGGCCTGACGGAGGACGACCTGTCCCGCGCCGCAGAAATTCTGCGCCTGCTGAAACGTCAGGATGGGATGGATAGAAAAGACAGGCCGAGCGCGTGGCTGTGGTTTGAAAGGAGATAGGAGAAATGCTTGTCAGGGGAAAATCTGTCTGGCGAAGGCGTTGAACGCACGGTGCATCTCAATCCCCCACAAAGCGCATAAAAACCTGATTGCCGAGCAGGCGGGCGCGCGGGGTGAGGCGGAGGGAGCCTTGCGAAGGTTCGGAACCTTCGCAAGGGTCCCCGCCCACCCACTCCAGCAACCCCAGGCCGAGCAGTTCAGCGATCTCTTTGGCAAAAACGTCTGTCATTCGGACCCCGAACCTGTCCGCGAAATCCCGGGCCGATACACCCTGGCGCGTCAGCCGCAGGCCGAGCATCATCACCTCCTGCATCTCTTCGTGGCGGGGAAGGCGGTGGTGATTGATGGTGGCAGGAGAAAGGGGAAATGGGTAATCAGGGATTGGGTAATCAGGAATTAGGCGATTAGGAATTAGGTGATTAGGAGGAAGGGGATTAGGAATCAGGTAATCAGGATGGAGGCGCTCGAGGTAGGTTTTGATGCGCAAGACATTGGAGTAACGCACGCCCGCCGCATAGCCATGCGCCCCTGCCCCAAAGCCAAGGTAGGGTTCGGCGCGCCAGTAGGTCAGGTTGTGACGGCAAGCGAAGGAGGGGGGCTGGTTAATGGCTAAGGGCTGCTGGTTGTTGTCTTTGGCCCAGTTGGAAATTTCGTATTGCAGGTAGCCGGCAGCCTCCAGCATCTCGCCGGCGCGTTCGTACATCTCCGCCGCCAGATCGGGGTCCGGGAGCGGGAGCAGGCCGCGCGCCGCCCAGCGCCCAAACGGAGTCCCATGCTCCAGCGTCAGGGCGTAGAGCGAGAGATGCTCCGGGGCGAGGGACAAGGCCCATCGAAGCGTGGCAGACCACCGGTCGAGGGATTGTTCGGGCAGGCCGTAGATCAGGTCGAGGTTCAGGTTGTCGAACCCAGCGCGGCGCGCCCAGGTCACGGCGTCGAACACGTCGAAGGGGTCGTGGATGCGTTCCAACTGGCGCAGTTCGTCCGGGTGGAAGGACTGGACGCCGAAACTGATGCGGTTGAAGCCCAGGGCGCGCAGATCGCGCAGATAGTCGAGAGTTACCGTGCCGGGGTTGGCTTCGAGGCTGGTTTCGGCCTCGGGGAGGACGTCGAAAGCAGCGTGGAGGGCAGCGAAGATTTGCTCGAACTGGCGCGGGGTCAGCAGGGAGGGCGTGCCGCCGCCAAAGAAGATGGTGTGGACGCTTTCCCCCCCCGCGCGAGCGCCGACGATTTCGATTTCGCGGCAAAGGGCGTCCACGTAGGCGGGGAGGAGCGCTTCCTGACCGGCATAGGTGTTGAAGTCGCAGTAGGCGCAGCGGTGAGCGCAGAAGGGGATGTGGAGGTAGAGAGAAGCCACAGATTTCACAGATTACACGGATATACAAAGAGAAGCCACAGATTTCACAGATTACACGGACATGCAAAGAGAGGCCACAGATTTCACAGATTACACGGACATGCAAAGAGAAGCCACAGATTTCACAGATTACACGGATATGCAAAGAGAGGCCACAGATTTCACAGATTACACAGATTGAAGAAGTCGTATCCGGGCGGCGAGGATGGCGGGGTTTCGCTGCAATTGCCTGCCAGCCGGGCAATTGTTTATTTCTGAAACGCAAAACATTGTAACTGTCTACCTTGGTCTCAGAAATTATGCGCAGATGTCGCAGAGGACGCAGATGGGGAGAAAATCGGCGACATCGTACTCACAGGGTAAATCGGTGCAATCTGCGGATACAGTGAGCGTCTTTTGCTGCGATTAACCATCCCGGCTTCATTGGGTAGACAGTTACAAAATATTTTACAAGATGATAACCTATTTTTTCATTCCATTGGTACAATTGTCTCCCACACCACGCTTCGAGGTCAAAATGTCCCCCCAAAATGACAATTCAGAAAAGCAACGCAAACGCCAGCAACGGGCCTGGTATTTCTACGATTTTGGCAATTCGGCCTATGCCGCCGTCGTCCTGCTGGCCATCTTCTCCAAGTATTTTGTGGAGGTGGTCGCCCAGGACACCCGTCTGCCCGGCACGACGCTGTGGAACTATGCCGTCGGCATCGCGGCGGTGATTGTGGCCGTCCTTTCGCCCATCTTGGGCACGATTGCCGATTTCTCACGAGCCAAAAAGCAACTGCTGGCCGTCTTCACGGCCATGTCGGTCGTTTTCACCGGTCTGCTGTTCTTTGTCCACGCCGGAGATGTGTTGATGGCAATCGTCTTCTTCATCCTGGCCGAGACCGGCTACCGCGCCGCCCAGGTGTTCTATGATGCCCTGCTGGTGGATGTCTCCACGCCGGAAGACATCGGCAAAGTTTCGGGCAACGGTTGGGCGATGGGCATGCTCGGCGGGATTCTGTGCCTCATCATCGTCCTCATCCCGATTCAAGTCATCAAGGGCGAACTGATGGTGCGGCTGGCCTTTCTCATCACAGCCGTCTTCTATCTCGTCTCTTCCCTTCCTACCTTCCTGCTGGTCCGACAGATCAACGAACCGGAGCCGCGTCCGGCGAATATTTCCATCGTCCGCATGGCCTTTACCCGCCTCGGCGAGACCTTCCGCGACGTGAAGCGCTACAAGGAGTTCATCAAGTACGCCATCGCCTTCCTGATTTACAACGACGGAATCATGATGCTGATGGACAACGCCGCGCTCATCGCTGCCATCCTGTTCGGGTTCAAGACCTCGGAACTGATTCTGCTTATCATCATCCTGCACATCGCCGGGGCGGCCGGGGCATTCTTCTTCGGCTGGGTGTCCAACAAATACAGCAGCAAGCAGGCCATCACGTACTCCATCCTGATGCTCATGGCCGTCGTCGGTTCGCTCTATCTGACCGACTCGAAAGGCGTCTTCTACGTCATCGGCGCGCTGGCCGGGTTCTCGCTCTCCGGCGTTCAGGCGGTCAGCCGGACGATGGTCAGCCAGTTGTCGCCGCAATCGAAGACGACCGAGTTCTACGGCTTTCTCTCGGTGGCCGGACGCACCTCGACCGCAATCGGGCCGCTGGTATTCGGCTCTACGTTTGCCGTGATGCTCCACTGGTATCTCAAGCGCAACATCGCCGAGACGCTCGCCAATCAGAACGCCATGTACTGGGCCATCGGCACGGTGCTTATCTTTTTGCTTGTCGGCCTGATTTTCCTCTTGCAAGTGCGAAAAGTGACGCACAAAGAGCCAATCCGTTTCAATGAATAAGTCCATGCAGCCACATCCCTTTCGCAGACGTCCCATCCGCTTTGTGTTGAAGCAATTGTCCCTCCCCGCCTTTGCGCTTCTGACACGGCTGGAAATTCGGGGCGCGGAAAACCTGCCGCCGGGCGGCCCCTTGCTGGTGGTCTTCAACCATTTCAGTTTCATTGACCCGGTGGCGATCGTACGCGCCGTCCCCTGGCCGCTGGAATTCGTCGGCGGGGCAGTCACGCCGCACGCCCCGGGCTGGACGCGCATTATCCCCTTCCTGTGGGGCTATCACAAACTCTACCGCGGCACCGGCGCGACCGGCGCCCTGCGCGCCGCCGAAGCGATCCTGAAAAAAGGCGGGATTCTGGGAATCGCCCCCGAAGCCGGGAACTGGGCCACCGTCCTGCGTCCGCCCCGCCCCGGGACAGCGTTCCTGGCCGTGAAAACGGGCGCCCCGCTCCTGCCGGTCGGCCTGGACGGGCTGACCGAGGTCTTCCCGTCGCTGTTTCGCGGGCATCGGGCGCGCGTAACCGTCAACATCGGCAAGCCGTTTGGGCCGTTCACCGTCTCCGGGTCCGGCCGCGAACACCGCGCCGAACTGGACGAAATCGGCCATGAGATCATGCGCCACATCGCCGAGTTGATTCCGCCCGAAAAGCGCGGCCACTACTCCGACGACGCGGCCATCCGCGCCGCCGCCCAGGGGACGGAAATCTATCCTTGGGCGCATAAAATCGAGGGCGAAGTGGTGGGCGAAATCCACTGACGAAGAAACCTCCCGCAAAGTCAGGCCTGCGGGAGGTTCTTGTTGTACTCGCACCACTTCGGGAACATGCGAGATTTGCAGGTGAAAGGTCGTGTTCTCTCAGGCGCGTATCTGCTGTTTGTTTATCCAGCCTTCTGTGTCATGATAGCACACTTTACACCGCAAACTGGTGACAATGTCATCTTGATTGCGGCTGACGATTTTTGTCATATAATCAGCCTGCTTTGCTGGAGAATCCATGACACACGAATCTGCCCAAAAAGAAAAACGCTCAGTTGCCCTGCTCTCGGTCCTGGCCGCGGTGGGGCTGACCACCTTCAAATTGACCGTCGGCCTGCTGACGAATTCGCTTGGCATTCTGGCCGAGGCCGCCCATTCGGGGCTGGACCTGGCAGCGGCCGCGATGACCTACTTCGCGGTGCGCGTGGCCGACAAGCCCGCCGACGAGCGCCACCACTTCGGCCACGGCAAGGTGGAAAACCTCTCGGCGCTCTTCGAGACCCTGCTCCTGCTGGCCACCTCCGGCTGGATTATCTACGAAGCGATTGATCGCCTGTTCTTCCACCCCGTCAAAGTAGATGCATCCATCTGGTCGTTCGTGGTGATGGGGACTTCCATCATCATTGACATCAACCGCTCGAAGATGATCTACAAAGCGGCGCGCAAATACAATTCCCAAGCGCTCGAAGCAGACGCCCTGCACTTTTCCACCGACATTTGGTCGTCTTCGGTGGTCATCCTCGGCCTGATCGGCGTGACCGCCGCCCGCTTCTTCCCCGGCCTGGATTGGATGCACGCCGCCGACTCGGTCGCCGCGCTGGTGGTGGCGTTCATCGTCATCTACGTCAGCGGCGAACTCGGCTGGCGCACGGTCTCCGCCCTGCTGGACTCGGCCCCCGCCGGGCTGGCCGAAAAGGTGGAGCAGGCCGCCGCCTCGGTCAAGGACGTGGTGGATGCCCACGCGGTGCGTATCCGCCCGTCGGGCGCACACTGGTTCATTGATCTGCACGTAACGATGGACGGCAGCATCCATCTCAGCCGCGCCCACGCCAACACCGAACTTATCGAGCATGCCGTGCGCGAGGTGCTCCCCGGTGCGGATGTCACCGTCCATGTGGAGCCGGTGGAGAAAAAGGGATAAGGAAAAGAGAAAAAGGGAGAAGCGAGAAGGCCGGAGGCGTGAGGTCTCCGGCCAAGTTGATTCGGGCGCGGCGCGGCAAGTTCCCAACCGAGAAGCGCTTTTGCGCCTGGCTGGGGCTGGCGCCGAAGGATGAGATTTCAGGGAACAAGATTTTGAAGAATGCGGTAACTGTCTAGCCAATGAGGCCGGGATAGCAACAAATCAAGTCCATGAAAAAGCGAGCCGCCAAACTCGGCTTCTAACTCTCCCCGGTGTGAAATAGAAAACTGTTTCCCAGGAACGGTGTTAGCCTCCGTCACAATCTATCGAACTCTTCAGGTTCGACATCAGGGGCTTTATTGAGGATTTCCAAAAGTCTCTCACGACTACCGCGCTTGGCGCGTTTTTCTAGATACTCAATTGTTGAAATTGCCGCGATTTTCTCAGCAACAGCCAGCATGACAAACTGATTAACAGAAATGCCTTCTTCCTGTGCTAATTCACGAAGTTGCTCATGTAACGATTTCGGTAAACGCAAGCTCAATGCGCTCATTCTTTCACCTCGCGAATAATCTGCAAGAATTCTCTGGGAATTATGGCTTGAATCCCAAACTTCTCAATACCTGCGAAGTCGCTGATGTTATGCGTAATAATATACTGGCATCGTGCAGTCACCGCCAATTCAAGAATGAGTTCATCGTTTACATCTGTCAAAGTTGGACGCCATAGAAAGTAAATCTTGTGATGATGAGCCACTGAACAAAGCGAGTCAATGAAGTCAGATACATCATCTTGCGATAAACCAAGTTCGGTGCGATAGCGCTGAAGGACATCTTCATACTCCAGGATGAGCGCCACCGAATCATGGATTTCAAACTTCTGTGTACCGACCAGCGACAACAACTTGTTGGATGCGCCTCTTTTGGAACGGAGAGCAGCAACGATGACATTTGTGTCAAGAACAACATCAGGCGGCTTCATAATGGTATTATATAAGATATTTCCTGCAATATCAATAGCCTAAAAACTGATGTAAAAGGGAGGGGCTAACGAGACTGTCGAAAAAGTCCTTTTTCAAAACCGCGCCATTGGGCGGGACGGTCCTTTTTCGCTATATCAAAATTATACCCCCGCCCTTTCCCCTTGTGGATGGCTAATTCCGCCCCCCAAAGGCGTAGATTTTGCCGATATTGTGAACCATTGCGTACAAT
>DAOTVO010000008.1:0-92858 GCA_034436335.1 Anaerolineales bacterium
GGCGGCGCGGCCGATCATCACCGCTTCGCAGCCGGTGTGGGCCTTCATCCGGTCAATGTCGGCGGGCGTCTTGATATCGCCGTTGCCGATGACTGGAATGCGCACTGCAGCCTTGACCTCGGCAATGGCGTCCCAGTCCGCTGCGCCGCCGTAGCCTTGTTCCTTCGTGCGGGCATGGAAGGCGATGGCCGCCGCGCCGTTCTCCTCGAGAATGCGGGCGATGAGGCGGTAATTGCGGCAGTCCTCCCAGCCGAGGCGGATTTTGGCCGTGACCGGCACGTCTAGGACGGCGGTCAGTTTGCGGAAGAGGCGCGCCACCTTGAGCGGGGTGCGCATCATGCCCACGCCGGCGCCGCTGCGCGTCACCGTCCGCGCCGGGCAGCCCAGGTTGATGTCAATCACGTCCGGGCGTTTCTCTTCCACGCGGCGGGCGGCCTCGACCAGTTCGTCTACATCGTCACCGTAAATTTGAATGGCAACTGGCCGCTCGGCCTCCTCGAATTTCATGCGCGGCGCCATGCGTTTGAAGGCATGGACGAGATATTCGGCTTTGATGAACTCAGTGTAACTCATCGCCGAGCCGAGGGCGCGGCACAGCGAGCGGAACGGCCAGTCGGAGAACCCGTCCATTGGGGCGAGGATGGCGTCGCCATAGACAGGGACGTTGGCGATGTGGAAGACGGGAGAATCAGGCGCAGACATCCTCAACCCTGTCTCATCCACCTTTTCACCGCCTCGTGCGGATGGCGGTGGTTTTGCATCGCTCCCAGCAGGCGCGCCGGGTCGGAATCGCACAAGAGCGCCTGACGATGTTCGGGAAAGAGGAATTTTTCTTCCACGGCGCGGTCGAGCATGGTCAGCAGGGGGTCGTAGTAGCCATTGACGTTGAGCAGGCCGACCGGCTTGGCGTGTTCGCCGATCTGGCCCCAGGTGAGGGTCTCGAAGAGTTCGTCCAGGGTGCCGAATCCGCCCGGCAGGGCGATGTAACCGTCGGCCAGTTTGTACATGCGCGCTTTGCGCTGATGGATGGTCGGCGTGACCTCCAGCCGCGTCAGGCCGGGGTGCGCCAGGGCAGGGGTGTTCATGCTCTCGGTGATGACGCCGATGACGCGCCCGCCGGCCTGCAGGACCGCGTCGGCCAGCGCGCCCATCAGACCGGTCCGGCCGCCGCCGTAGATGAGTGTCAGCCCGGCGCGGGCGAGCATTTGACCCGTTAAACGCGCCGCAGTGACGAAGTCCGCAGAGATTCCGTCCGCCGAGCCGCAATAGACGCAGATTGAGTCCATAAGTTTCCTCCGAAGTGGGGCAAGTATACTGCAATCGTCTGTCTTATAGTTTGATTAGACTGGCCCCGGCGCATCTTGACTCTGTAAATTGGGGAGGTCTAGAATACAAAACAAGGAGTAAGACGATGAACAAGAAAACTTTTCTTCTGATTTCCGCAATTGTTCTGGCGGCGAGCGTGATTGCTTGCCAGTTTTCTGCTGTTTTGCCTACGCCGACTGCCGCCCCCGTCCCGACCGTCTCTGACCTTCAGCCGCCTGACCTCGCGGCGCAGCAAGACCTGTTGACGTTCATCTACGAACAGGCCAGCCGTGGGGTGGTCTCGATTCGCACCAGCATGGCGCAGGGGTCTGGCTGGGTGTACGATGGGGAGGGACATATCGTCACGAACAATCATGTTGTCGAAGGCGAGAAGCGTGTGGAGGTGGATTTCCCCTCCGGCTACAAAGCCTACGGCGATGTGATTGGGACGGATGGTTACGCCGACCTGGCCGTCATCAAAGTCGACGCGCCGGTCTCGGAACTGTTCCCCCTGCCGCTGGGCGACTCGAGCACCGCGCGGGTCGGGCAGACGGTGATTGCGATCGGCAATCCCTTTGGGTTGAACGGCACGATGACGGTCGGGATCGTCTCGGCGCTTGGCCGCGCTCTGCCAAGCAGGACGGCGGCCCCCGGTGGGGGGTATTTTTCGAACGGCGACATCATCCAGACCGACGCGGCGCTCAACCCCGGCAACTCCGGCGGGCCGCTGTTGAACCTGAACGGCGAGGTCATCGGCGTCAATAGCGCCATCCGCACGACGAATTACACCACCGGCGGCGAGCCGATCAATTCGGGCATCGGCTTTGCAATTTCCATCAACACGGTCAAGCGCATTGTGCCGGTTCTCATTGAGAAAGGGAAGTTCGACTATCCGTATCTTGGCCTGTCGGCGGTGGATGATTTGCCGCTGGCGGTCATCGAGGCGCTTGGATTGCAAAAATCCACCGGCGCCTACATCACCGGCATCCTCCCCGGTGGCCCGGCCGAGAAGGCCGGTCTGCGCGCCGGCAACCGCGCCGTGACCCTCCCCGGCTACGAAGGTTTGATGGCGGGCGGCGACTTGATTATTGCCGCCGACGGGCGTGAGATTCGCCTCTTCGACGATCTGCTTGGTTACTTGCTGCTCAACAAGTCTCCGGGCGATACGATTGTTCTCACCGTCTTGCGCAACGGGGTTGAGCAGGAGATCCCCGTCACGTTGGGGACGAGGCCGTAGGGGAAAGAGAAGAGAGAAGAGGAGGGCGGGATGCATTCCCGCCCTTATGCAAATCGTTCTTCCTTCCAAACGTCCGCGCTGTTGTTGTAGCCGGCCTGCTCCCAGAAGCCGAGCCGGTCGCGGCTCATGAATTCCAGCCCGCGCAGCCATTTTGCGCCTTTCCAGAAATAGGGCGTCTTCAGGTCGTCCCGGCCGGGGATAGCCCCCACCACGCCGCGCAAGGGATAACCATGCTCTGGCGTCAGCGGCTCGCCGTTGAAGTGCGTTGCCAGCAGGAAGTTTTCCTGCAGCACCACCTCCAGCGGCAGGTTGGCGGTGTAGCCGTATTCGGCGTGCTGCATCACGTAGGCCGCCGTCGGTTTCAGCCGAATCAGGCCCTGTTCCGCCAGCGTCCGCACCGAGACGCCTTCCCAGGTGGTATCGGCCTTGCTCCAGCGCGTCACGCAGTGGATGTCCATCGTCCTCCGCGTCCTCGGCAGGCGGTTGAATTCCTCCCACGACCAGACTTTTATCTCCTCCACCTCGCCCCAGACGCGAAAGTCCCACGTGGCCGGGTCGAAGGGCGGCACCGGCCCATAGTGCAGGACGGGGAATTTGACCGTCAGCGCCTGTCCCGGCGGCAGACGACCTTCATTGCGAATGCGTTCTTCCTCTTTGCGGCGGTCTGGACCTTCGAAATTGAACATATCGGACTTCTCCTGTCGGAAAATTATATCATGCTCGCCGCCTCGCTCCATTGCGGGTATAATTCCCTTACTCTCCCAAACCCAGGCTGGCCTTCCCCTCCCCATGAACCGACTTTCGAGCGCGGATTTTCTCTGGCTTGCCATCGTTTTGATGGTCACGCTGGCGATTGCTTTCCTGCTGCCGGTCACACCGCAGGATTATTGGTGGTATCTGCGCATCGGGCGCGATACCCTCGCCGCAGGCGCGGTGCCGGTGGTGGATGAACTCTCCTTTTCGCAGGCCGGCGCGCCGATGATTTATCACTCCTGGGGCGCGGCGGTGTTGTTCTGGCTGGTCTATCGGGCGGGCGGGCTGACGCTTTCCGTCCTCCTGCGCGGCCTGCTTCTTGCGGTGGCCTACGCCTTGCTCTGGCTCACTGCTCGCCGCCTGGGCGCGGGACGCATCGGGTCGGCGCTCGTTCTCCTGCTGGCTGTGCTGACCTCCAGCAGCAACTGGTCCATGCGCCCGCAACTCTTCGCCTATCCTCTCTTTGCGCTGGTGCTCTTTCTCCTCTACGAGTGGGATCGGAGTCCGACGGCTCTGGTTGTCGGGCAACATCCCCCGAAGCCTGGAGACCCGAAGCCGGGAGATTTCGGGCTCCTTCGCCGGCGAAAACGCATTTACTTTCTACCTCTGCTCGGCCTGCTGTGGGTCAATCTGCACGGCTCGTTCATCCTGCTGATTTTGCTCATCGGCGCGGCGCTCGGCTTTGGGCGCGGCGAGCGGCGCGCCCTGGCTCTGGCCTTTGGCGGCGTCCTGCTGGCCACCCTGCTCAACCCGCGCGGCATCGGCGCGTGGACTTACGTTTACAACTCGCTCACCGTCGCCGCCAACCGCTTCTCCGCCGAGTGGCATCCGCCGGTCAACGACCACTGGCAGATGAACCTGTTCTTCCTCTGGGTGTTGGCCTTCCCGCTCCTGGCCGCGCTCTCGCCGCGCAAACTCACCCCCCTCGAGTGGGCCTGGTTCCTCGGCTTCGGCTTCCTGGCGCTGTGGGGCGTGCGCTACGTTGTCTGGTTCATCTTCTTCTTGACCGTGTTGACCGCCGCCCTGCTGGCCGACTGGGAGCGGAAACTTCTTCCCGACTCCCCGCCGCTCCGCGCCGCGACCCGTCTTCTGCCTGCCGTTAATTCGATTCTGGTCGGCCTGCTCATCTTGCTCCCCTTCCCCCTCCTGCCGGGCGTGCGCGAGACCTGGCAACCGGGCGCGCCCCCAGCGACCGAAAACACGCCCATCGCTGCAGCCGAGTGGCTGGCGGCGCATCCCGACCTGCCCGGCCCGCTTTGGGCGGAAATCGGTTTCGCCAGTTATCTGGAGTTTGCCCTGCCCTCCCGTCCGCCGTGGATGGACACGCGCTTCGAGTTGTTCACGGTGGCGCAGTGGGAATCCTACCGCGCCGTCAGCCAGGCGCGTTACGACTGGTCGGCGCGCCTCGATGAAACCGGCGCCAATCTGCTCATGGTCTCGACCCAATATCAGCCCGCCCTGCTGGAGGCGCTCTCTGCCACGCCGCAGTGGTGCGAACGGTACCGCGACGAGGTGGCGGTCATTTATCAACGCTGTAGAGACGGATAGTGGATAAATTCCCCGGCAAACTCGCCCTCCAACAGCGCGTCCTGGCCGCCTACCGCGCCCCGTTCTTCGATGCCCTGGCGCAGGCCTGCGAGGGCGGACTCTCGGTCTTTGCCGGTCAGCCGCGCCCGATAGAAAACATCTCCACCACAGCCGATTTGCGTTTTACGCAGTATGCTGCCGCGCAAAACATCCATCTCTTCGACGGCCCGCTCTATCTCTGCTACCAGCGCGGCTTTCTGGACTGGCTGGCAGACTGGAATCCGGACGCTCTGATTGTGGAGGCCAACCCGCGCTATCTTTCCACCCCGGCCGCCGTGCGCTGGATGAAGCGCCGCGGCCGCCCGGTGTTGGGCTGGGGCCTGGGCGCGCCGCCGCTTTCCGGGCCGCTGAGCGCTGTCCGGCAGGGGCGTCGCCTGGCATACCTGAAGCAGTTCGACGCCCTGCTGACCTACTCCCGGCGCGGGGCGGAGGAATATGCCGCCCTCGGTTTCCCGGTTGAGCGGATTTTTGTCGCTCCCAACGCTGCTGCGCCGCAGCCGGCTCATCCCCTGCCGGAACGTCCGCCGCATTTTTGTGGCCGGCCGAATGTGTTGTTCGTCGGCCGCCTGCAGGCGCGCAAACGTGTGGATGACCTCCTGCGCGCCTGCGCCTGCCTGCCCGAAGATTCGCGGCCGCGCCTGGTCATCGTCGGCGAGGGACCGGAGCGGGCCGCCCTGGAAGCGCTGGCGCGGCAGAGTTATCCCCTGGCAGAGTTTGTCGGGGCGAAGCATGGCGAAGACTTGACCCCCTATTTCCTGGCCGCCGATTTGTTCGTCCTGCCGGGGACGGGCGGGCTGGCGGTGCAGGAGGCTATGGCCTGGGGATTGCCGGTCATCATGGGGGAGGGGGATGGGACCAACGAGGCCCTCGTCCGCCCTGAAAACGGGTGGCAGGTTCGGGGTCGCGCGGCGCTCGCCGCGGCGCTGGAGGAGGCGCTAGCCGACGCGCCGCGTCTGCGCCGCATGGGGGCCGAGTCTTACCGCATCGTCAAGGATGAAATCAATTTGGAGAGGATGACGGCGGTATTTCTGAATGCGCTTGCCGCCGTTGGCAGGCGGTGAGTGCTTTACAAACAGAGTAGGGCGGGTACCTCCCGCCCTACTGCTACACGAGAACAGGCTGCGGGTCTAGACCCAGCCGCGCAACTGCATGGCCTTGACGACGCGGTCAATGGCAACCATGTAGGCGGCGTCGCGCATGTAGACCTTCTGCTTGAGGGACATGTTCAACACGGCGTGGAAGGCAGCGGTCATCTTGGCATCCAGTTTGGTTAGGACTTCTTCCTTCGACCAGTAGTAGTTCATGTCGTTCTGCACCTGCTCGAAGTAGGAGCAGGTCACGCCGCCGGCGTTGCAGAGGAAGTCGGGGATGTCGAAGATGTTGTTGGCCTTGAAGTATTCGTCTGCTTCGGGCGTGCAGGGGCCGTTGGCGCCTTCGGCGACAATCTTGACGCGCTTGGACATCTTCTTGACCGTCTCGGCGTTGACCGTGCCGGAAAGGGCGCCGGGCATGAGGACGTCGGCTTCTTTCGTAATCCAGGCGTCGCCGTCTTCGACTTTGTAACCGGCGGCTTCAGCCTTGGCTTTGTCAATCGTGCCGTACTGGTCGGTGATGGTCATCAGGAAGCGCGGATCAATGCCGCCTTCCTTGCTGTAGGTGTAGGCGCACTTGTCGTTGCGGTCCCAGCAGGAGACGCAGGCCACCGTGCCGCCCAGGATTTCGACGAAACCGATGGCGGCGTATTGGGTGACATTGCCGAAGCCTTGCATGGCGGCCACGGATTTCTTCGGGTCAAGGCCCAGGTGCTTCATGGCCTCGCGCACGGTGTAGATGACGCCGTAGCCGGTGGCCTCGGTGCGGCCTTCCGAACCGCCGCCGCCCAGGGGCTTGCCGGTGAAGACGCCGGGGGTGTATTGGCCGACCAGTTTGGAGTACTCGTCCATCATCCAGCCCATCATCTGCGGGGTGGTGCCGACATCGGGAGCGGGCACGTCCATGCGCGGGCCGATGTTCTTCCACATCGCCTGCACCCAGCCGCGGCACAGGCGTTCCTTTTCGCCAGTCGAGAGGGTGGCCGGGTCTACCACGACACCGCCCTTGCCGCCGCCCAGCGGGATGTCGGCGACGGCGCACTTCCAGGTCATCCAGGTTGCCAGGGCGCGCACCATGTCGAAAGTCTCGGCCGGGTGGAAGCGGATGCCGCCCTTGTTCGGGCCGCGGGCGTCGTTGTGCTGAACGCGGAAGCCCTCAAATACCTTGATGGTGCCATCGTCCATGCGCACGGGGATGCGGAAGTGGTATTCGCGCATCGGCCAACGCAGCACCTCGGCGATTTGCGGGTCGAGGTTGAGCAGTTTGGCGACATGGTCGAACTGCTTCTGCGCCATTTCGAATTCATTGAATTTTTCAGCCATCTTGTCTCTCCTGATAAAGATTTAGTCCGGTGAAAATATAAGCGGGCACCCCGGACGGGAGCCCGCTCTAAAATGTGCCTATGGAGGATACTTCCATCATGGGCAGTTTCACCGAGAAAGATTTGCGTCGTTAGAATACACGATTCTGCGTTGGGCGTCAATATGACAAAAACCACTTGCGCCGGTGATTTCCCTCGTAAGTTTTGTCACAAGCAACGTAACTGCCTGCCCGGGTCTCGGAAATCATCCGCAGATGTGGCAGATAGCGCAGATTGGGAGAAGATCGGCGCCATCGTACCCACAGGGTAAATCTGTGTAATCTGCGGATAAAGTGAGCGTCTCTTGCTGCGATTAACAAGTTTGGCCTCATGGGATAGGCAGTTACCATGCAACATAAAAACGAAAAGCGGCCTTAGGGGGCCGCTTCGTTTCGGACCTGCTGTCTGCTACTCCTCCCAATCGTTGTTCTCGCCCGTATCGAGTTCTATTTTCACCTTCTCCAGGTCGAGCGAGACCCACAGGAGCAAAACCTGACCTTCGGGCGTATCCACCGAACGGGCGGCGACAATGGGAGCCTTTTCCTCCAGTCCTAGGTCGTTGCGGTAGTGCAGGTAGATAGGCTGATTGCTCTTCCAGCGCCGGTAACAGCGCTCCACCAGCGCCGGGCCGTTGAACGTCCGCAGGCGGGTCATGACCGTCAGGGGCAGGCGCGGCCCCTCACTGAGACTCAGCGCCCAGGCATCCTGAACCGATTCGAACACGGGTGGGGGACCTTCGATGATGGTGATTTTGTCGTCCATAACTTCCTTTGCGCTGAAATAATACCATGAAATATCTGACCTGTGCACACTCATTTGAGAATCCTGTTCCTCTCAGTCTTTGGGAGAGTTCTTTTTGGATAGTCTTGGTATAATTCAGCCCATGCTTTCTCCTGTTGAAATTGAAGCCCGCCTCGAGCGAATTCTCTTATCGGTACAAAAGCCGGGGCGTTACGTCGGCGGCGAACTGAACAGCGTGGTCAAGGACTGGGACTCGGTTCGCACCCGCATCGCCCTCGTCTTCCCCGATATCTACGACATCGGCGTCTCGAACCTCGGCCTGCAAATCCTCTACGACCTGGTCAATACGCGCCCCGACGCGCTGGCCGAACGCGCCTATGCCCCCTGGACAGACATGGAAGCGAAAATGCGCCAGCAGGGCATCCCGCTCTATTCGCTGGAGACGAAACACGCCCTGGCCGATTTCGACATCGTCGGCATTACGCTCCCCTACGAGACGCTCTATACCAACACGCTAAACCTGCTCGACCTGGCCGGCCTCCCCGTTCGCGCCGAGGAGCGGGATGAGACGCATCCGCTCGTCATCGCCGGGGGGCACGCCTGCTTCAACCCGGAGCCGATGAGCGCCTTCATAGATGCGTTCGTGATCGGCGAGGGGGAGGAAGTCATCCACGAGATCATTGATACCGTTGGCAAGTTTGCAGGTTCGCAGGCCTACCCGTCGGAACGTGCCAACGCGCAAACGTTCAAACGTGTCAACGTGCTGAAAGAACTGGCGAAAATCCCCGGCGTCTACGTGCCGCGCTTCTACGATGTCGCCTACCTCGACGACGGCACAGTCAGGGCTGTCACCCCAAACATCCCCGAAGCGCCGCAGGTTGTCATGAAGCGCATGGTCGCCAAACTGCCGCCCCCGCCGACGAAGTTCATCGTGCCAAATATCGAAGCCGTTCATAACCGCATTGCCATTGAAATCATGCGCGGCTGTACGCGCGGCTGCCGATTTTGCCACGCCGGGATGATTACGCGCCCGGTCCGCGAACGCAGCGTGGAGGAGGTGGTTGCCGCCGCGGAAGAAGCCATCCGCCTGACCGGATTCGAGGAACTGGCCCTGCTCTCGCTGTCTTCCTCCGACTACACTCCCATCCTCGACCTGGTGACCGTTCTCGGCGAACGTTTTGCCGGGCGCCACCTGAGCGTTTCTCTGCCCTCGCTGCGCATCGAGAGCGTTTCGGTGGACCTGATGGAGAAACTCAAAGACCGGCGCTCCGGCGGTTTCACCCTCGCTCCAGAAGCGGCCAGCGAACGCATGCGGCGCATCATCAACAAGTTCATCCCCGACGAGCAGATTTTGGAAACTGCCCGCGAGATTTACCGCCGTGGCTGGACGACCATCAAACTCTACTTTATGATCGGCCATCCCAGCGAGACGCTCGATGACGTGCAGGCCATCGCCGACCTGTGCAAGCGCGTCCTGGCCGAGGGGCGGCGGGTGTTGGGCGGCAAGGCCAAACTCAACGCCGGCGTCAGCACCTTCATCCCGAAGCCGCACACGCCCTTCCAGTGGGTCTCGGTGGATACGCCGGAACAGATCACCGCCAAGCAGGATTTGCTGAAGCGCGAACTGCGCGACCGCAGCATTAAATTGACCTGGACCGAACCCGAGGAGACGCTGCTGGAGGCCTGGCTCAGCCGCGGCGACCGGCGCATGGCGGAGGTGATTTACACCGCCTGGCGGAACGGGGCAAAGTTCGACGCCTGGCAGGAACACTTCTGCTACGCGGCCTGGACCTCGGCGTTTGCCGCGCAGGGTCTCGACCCGGCCTTCTACACCCACCGCCCGCGCCGCGCCGACGAGGTTTTCCCCTGGGACCATCTTTCCACAGGCGTACGCAAGAAGTATCTCTTCGATGACTTCCGCCGTTCGTTGGAGGGGAAGATTCGGATTGACTGCCGAGAGCAATGCTATGCGTGCGGCATTCTGCCCACCTTTGCCGATGTGCGGAGAGAGCACCCCGGTAATTATTGGAAATGCCCGGAAGTAAAGTCGCCGGTCTCCGGTCATCAGTCATCAGTTGGCAGCCGTCAGTGAGGGGAAATGCGGATTCGGGTTACTTTCTCCAAAACCGGCTCGTTGCGATACATTGGTCATCTTGATTTGCAGCAGATTTGGGAGCGGACGGCACGCCGCGCCGGGCTGCCGCTGGCTTATACCCAGGGTTTTCATCCTGGCCCAAAAATTCAAATTGCTGCCGCCCTGCCCCTGGGATTTAGCGGGCGGGAGGAAATCGTTGACCTATGGCTGAAGGATGAAACCGGACTCCCGACATTGGAGGAGATGCGGGTGCGTTTGCAGGAGGCAACGCCGCCGGGGCTCACCATTCACTCGGTGGAAGAAGTGGATGAACGTGCTCCGGCTTTGCAGACACAGATCGCGGCGGCCGAGTACGAGGTCAATTTGACGGAAGTAATTTTCGGGTCGGGGCTTGAGGCGAAGGTGACTCATCTGCTGGAAAAACTTTCCCTGCCGCGCGAGCGGCGAGGCAAGGCGTATGACCTGCGTCCGCTTATCTTGTCTTTGGAGTGCAGGGACTTGTTCTTGCGAATGGTTCTCTCTGCGCGCGAGGGCGCAACCGGTCGCCCGGAAGAAGTGTTGGCCGAACTGGGCATTCCGCTTGATGCGGCGCGCATCGAGCGCACACGTCTAATTTTCAAAGAGGAAGTACAATTGACCGAAGAATTGGTCAAAGGAGGCTGATATGGGGTTTTTGGTTTCGCTCGTGATTGGGTTCTCCACCGCCCTTTTGTACGCTTATATCCTGTACTGGCTCGATCGCTATGAAAAGGAGCCGCTTCTTCTGCTGGGCGGCGTGTTCCTCTGGGGGGCAGTAGTGGCGGCCGGCTCGGCGTTTATCATCAATACTGTTCTCGGGATGGGTGTGGCTATCTTTACCGGCTCTGCTATGGCTTCGGATTTTGCCACCGCTTCGATTATTGCGCCGCTGGTGGAGGAGATACTCAAAGGGATGGCGGTGTTGCTCGTATTTATTGCTTTCCGGCGCGAATTTGATTCGATTTTGGATGGCATTATCTATGCAGGAGTGGCGGCGCTCGGTTTCGCGGCCACCGAAAACACCTATTACATCTACACCTACGGCTATCTGGAAAGCGGCTGGTCAGGGCTGGGGCTGCTGACTTTCATCCGTGTTATTTTGGTTGGCTGGCAGCATCCATTCTACACGGCCTTCTTTGGCATCGGGCTGGCTGTCGCTCGGCTCAATAAGAATTGGCTGGTCAAAGTTGGCGCGCCGATTCTTGGTTTGGGGATAGCCATGTTTACCCATGCTTTTCATAATACGATGGCTTCTTTCTTAAGCGGTTTGGAGGGATTGGCCTTGGGAGTAGCGATGGACTGGACTGGCTGGCTATTCATGTTCATCGTCATTCTGTGGGCTACCTATCGTGAGAAGCAGTACCTGACTCGTTATCTCTCTGCCGAGGTTCAGACGGGCGTGATTACCCCGGCGCATTTACGGACGGCATCTTCGGCCTGGCTGCAAATGTTTGCCCGTATTGCAGCAATTTTCAACGGGAAATTCGTCAAAACGACCAAGTTCTATCAAATTTGCGGCGAGTATGCCCATAAACGCAGGCAATATGACCGCCTGGGTGATGAGGGGGGAAACTTGGTCATCATCCAGGATTTGCGCCGGCAGATGGTTGAATTGGCGCCGTTTGCGCAAGTCTGACAGGCAGCCTCTTGCAGCCTGATTGCCGAAAGTAAACGGTTTGGCCTGCAGACTATCGCCGATTTGAGCAAACATGGTAAAATCGGCGGCGTTCGCCCCTGTAGCTCAGTGGACAGAGCGGCGGCCTCCGGAGCCGTAGAGGGCAGTTCGAGTCTGCCCAGGGGTACTTCTACTATCGGACTATCATAAAAAAAGAAACCAGCGTTCTGGCTGGTTTCTTTTTTTTGCCTGGTTTCGCGGGATTGCTCTCTATGCAAGTTGCTCGCCTGCTTCGAGTTTTTTCAACAGGCTGATATAGTCGGCAACATTGGGCGGATGAATGGCAATGATGGCTTCCACAGCCTGAATCGCTCCGGCGCGGTCGCCGGCATCGAGCAGAACTTCGGCGGCGGCGTCCAGTTGCGCCACCGCATCTTCGATACGGTCGGCCTGGCGGTATTCCTCGGCCAGAGCGCGGCGCAAAATGGCCTGTTTGGGCTGTTCGCTGACCAGTTCTTCCAGGAAGGGGATGGCCGAAGAGCGCTGGTTGGTGCTTTGCAGGTAGGCGAGTAGATTTTCCAATTCGGTGACCGCCTGCTGGATTTCGCCCAGCCGCAGGTTCAGGTTCACCAGTTGTTTGCGTACGGAAATGTCTTCGGGTTGAAGCGTGCGCAATTGCTCGTAGACGCGCACGGCCTGCTTCCAGTCGAGACGCTGCATGTCAATGTCGGCCATGCGCTGAAGGAGCCTGATGCTCCAGGCGCGGCTGGCCTCTCCCTGCTGGGCCAGCCTCAGGGCGGCGGCATACGTTTTGCGTACCAGGTCGAGTTCGGCAAGCCGGTAGTGAATGTCGGCTATCTCCATGTATTCTGCGATGGCTTCGTCCACGGCCCCACGGGCGGTGAGCATTTCGATGAGTGTGGTGCGAATGCTCAAGTCCATTGGCGAGATGCGCAGGACGCGCCGCAGCAGGTCAATGGCCGACTTGACCTCTCCACGTGTTCGATAGGCTTGGGCGACGACCGTGTACTTGATGACGGCATCCTGCGTGCGGCCTTCTTGAATCAGCAGGTCGCCAATCAGGGTGTGAAGCGGCAGATAGGTGGGCGCATATTTTAGCGCCTCGAACGCCTCATCCATCGCTGTTCGCAGGAAGCCGGCTCTGGCCAAGTTATGCACCTTGCCAATCGTTTCGATGACCTGGCTGCTCTGCGCCTGAGCGATGATTTCCGCCAGCGGCATGGGGGGCATGCCCGCTGCCGGCTTGGGCAGTTGCTCGCGCGCTTTGGCTACCCTTGCCCGCCAGTCGGGCTGCATGAGCAAGTTATGAATGTTATCGCACAATTTCTCCTGGGCGGCGCTATCTTCGATTTGCCGCTGACTCTCGATGATTGGTTCATAGAGACCGGATAGTTCGGCGGCCTGTTCAGAGGCTGTTGCTTCCACATCGGCGAGTTTGAGGGCTTCCAGATATTCCACGATGGCATCCTTCAGCCGCTCCATACGGCGCAAAATTTGCCCCCTCAGCAGACGGGATCCAAGAGCGTAATTCTGATGCTGGAGCGACACCTGCAGGTGGCGCAGGCTGCTCTCGTAACGTTCCGTCTTGAAAAGTGCGAACCCTAGGCTGAAGTACGCCGCAGCATTCTTCAGCCCAGAATCAATGGTCTTTTCCAATTCCTTGGCCGCCAGAGCGTCATCCTGGCGCGTTTGGGCATCAATCGCTTGGCTGATGTGCAGCATGATGCTAGCGCGTTCGCTTTGTTTGAGATTCAGAGGCCCGGTTCCGCGCATGATTGCCTGAATGCCCGGACGCCGCAGCGCAGGGGCTTCGCCGCTTTCTTCTGAAATTTCGAACAAAATCTCTGCCAGTTTGGTCAGCGCTCTTCGTTGTGCCTCTGCTACCGGGTCCAGACCCGAGCCTTGTTCTTTGGGCGACTCGAGTTGTCGAACCTGGGACATAATCAGCGGCGCGGTGCCGCCCTGCGGACGAGTTGGCTTGGGCAGTAGTTGCCCATTCTTGAGAATACTTTGCGCCTGGCGTGCTTCAGCGTTGGCAGGGTCAAGCCGCAGGGCGCGGCCGACCATTTCTGCCGCTTTGTCGGCATTGCCGCCTCGCTGGAACAGGCTGGCGATCGCCAGATATTCGCTGATTGCTTGCGGCTTGTTCCCCAAACGCTCATGGATCATTGCCAGATAGGTATGCGCCTGCAGATGTTCGGCATCCAGTTGAACGATACTGCCAAGGCACTGAATAGCCTTCTGCGGTTCCTGGGTGCGAATATAGAGTTCGGACGCTTTCATGTAGGCGGCTACTGCTTCTTTGATGTGTCCAAGACGGCTGAGAATCTGGGCTGTTTTCTCAAGCGGCACCGGGTCGCTTGGCGAGACCGCGGCGGCCTTCTGATATGCCAGCAGCGCTTCTTCAAAACGCTGCAATTCGAAGAGCGCCAGCCCCAGACTGCAAAGCGCCTTTGGGTTATCCGGGAACTCCTCTAATGCTCTTTGATAAGCGGAGACGGCCTTGTCCCATTGCTGGTCCCAGGCCGCGGAATTCCCCAGGTTCATGGCTTTTTTGAAAATATCTTCGCGTCCGGCCATTGTATTTTCTCGTTTACTGTGTAATTGACGATTGGATGACGGTCAACTCGTCCCAGTTTCGACCCCAGCGGGCCTCGGTGGTAAGCGGAACAGACATCGGATAGACGTTCTCCATCACCCGCCGCGCGACGGCAACGGTCTCCTGTAATTCGGCCTGCGGACATTCCAACACCAGTTCGTCATGCACCTGCAAAAGCATCTTCCCGTGCAGGCCGGCTTTTTCCAGCGCCGGCGGGAGGCGTATCATGGCGATTTTCATTATATCAGCAGCCGTCCCCTGAATGGGGGCGTTGATGGCCTCGCGTTCCTCCCGGTTTTTGAGCGCCACATTCAGCGACCCTTTAAGCGCCGGGAAGTAGCGCCGCCGCCCGAACAAGGTTTCCACGTACCCCGTCTCGCGCGCCGAGCGGCGGATGCCGTCCAGGTATTTTTTCACGCCGGGGAACTGACGGAAGTAGGCGGCCACGAACTCTTCAGACTCGGCCAGGGTCAACTCGGTGGAACGCGTTAACCCGAAAGCCGACATGCCGTAGATGAGACCGAAGTTGATGGCTTTGGCGTGGCGGCGCTGTTCCTTCGTCACCGCTTCGAGCGGGACCCCGTAGATGGCCGCCGCCGTCGCGGCGTGAATGTCCTGCCCGGCGCGGAAGGCGGCAATCATCGCCTCGTCTCCGGACATGTGCGCCACGATGCGCAGTTCGATTTGCGAGTAATCTATCGAGAGCAGGACATTCCCCGGCCCGGCAATGAAGCCGCGCCGCACACGGCGGCCCAGTTCGGTGCGGATGGGAATGTTTTGCAGATTCGGGTCGGTGGAAGACAACCTCCCCGTCACCGCGCCGGTCTGGCTGTAGGAGGTATGCACGCGGCCGGTCTCCGGATGGATTTGCAGGGGCAGGGCGTCCACATAGGTCGATTTGAGTTTGGCCAGTTCGCGGTATTCCAGCACCAGGTCTACCACCGGATGCTGACCGCTCATTTCCTCCAGAACTCCTGCGGCGGTGGAATAGTGGCCGGAGGCGGTCTTCCGGCTGCCCCCCGGCGGGGACAGACGCAGGGTCCCGAAGAGAATGTCCGAAAGTTGCTGGGTGGAATTGATGTTGAAGGTCTTGCCCACTGCAGCGTAAATCTCGCCGGCGAGGGCTTTCAGCCGCTCATCGAGTTCGACGGCAAAGGAGGCGAAGAAATTCTTATCCAACGCGACGCCGGTCATTTCCATATCCGCCAAAACGGGGATGAGCGGCATTTCCATTTCGGCCAGCAGACGCGGCAGTTTGGGGAAGCGGCTCAATTCCCGCTCCAGCACGGGTTTGAGACGCAAAACCGCCTCGGCGTCGGCGGCGGCATAGGCGGCGGCCTGCTCGATGGATACGTCGGCCATCGAAATCTGTTTTTTGCCGCTGCCGATGAGGTCTTCGATGTGCGTCATTTCCAGCCCCAGGCGCGCCGCCGCCAGGTTCTTCAGCCCAAGGTTGGGCGAGGCGGGGTCGAGCAGCCATTCGGCCAGCATGGTATCGAAAGCCAGCGGCGCGGCGCGCAAGCCGTGCCGCGCCAGGACAATGAAATCATATTTTAGATTGTGCCCAATCTTGGGCAGGCGCGGGTTGGTGAGCGGGCCGCGCAGGGCCGTAATCACCTGTTCGAGCGGCAGTTGCCCGCCGGAGCGGTGGCCGACCGGAATGTAATATCCCTGCCCCTCGCGCACAGCGAGAGAAATGCCCACCAGAGCGGCGGTCATCTCGTCGGTGGAGGTCGTTTCGGTATCGAAGGAGATGAGGGAGGCCGATTCGAGCGCCCGGACGAGCGCTTCGAGCGCGGCGGGGGAATTGACGATGACCGTCTCCAACCCCGCCTCGGTGCTGAACCCGGGGCGGGCTTCGCGGACCTGGAGAGGGGGCTCGCCGAAGAGGCTGAGTTGCTGTCCCACCGCGGGGGCGGAGGAGGCCGCGCTGCCCAATCTGTTGAGTTTATCGAGCAGGGAACGAAATTCGAGTTCCTGGAAGAGCGCCTGCACTTGGGCGCGATCGAAAGCGTCGGGCCGCGCCTGCTCGAGGTCCAGAGCGACCGGCAAATCGGTGCGGATGCGGGCGAGGTCGCGGCTCATGTAGGCCGACTCTTTTCCGGCCTCCAGTTTTGCCCGCCAGCGCGGTTCGATTTCGTCGAGATGGGCGTAGATGTTGTCGAGTGTGCCGTATCTGGCAAGCAGGCTTTCGGCAGTCTTCTCGCCTACGCCCGGCACGCCGGGAATGTTGTCGGATTTGTCGCCCACAAGGGCTTTGTAGTCCACCACCTGCTCCGGGCGGACGTGGAGTTTGGCGAACACATCTTCGGGCGTGATGTAATTCTGGTCATCGCCGGCAAGGTAGACGATGGTGCGTTCGTTGACGAGTTGCAGGAGGTCGCGGTCGCCGGTGATGATTTTGACGCCCAATCCCTGCGCGGCAGCCCAGCGGGCGGCCGAGCCGAGTACATCGTCGGCTTCGTAGCCCTCCATTTCGAGACGGGGGATGTTGAAGGCGTCCACAATCTGGCGGATTCGTTCGACCTGCGGGCGCAGGTCATCGGGCATCTTGGCGCGGGTGGCTTTGTATTCGGGGAAGATTTGGTCGCGGAAGGTTTTGCCGGTATCGAAGGCGACGGCGAGGTAATCGGGCTTTTCCTGCTCGTAGAGGCGCAGGAGTTCGCGGGCAAAGCCGTATGTCCCGGCGGTCGGTTCGCCTTTGGAGGTCTGCCAGCGGGTCGGCGCGTCGCTGTAGCCGCTGAGGGCAAAATACATGCGATAGGCCAGAGCATGGCCGTCTATCAGGTAAAGGGTAGGAGGCATAGGTCTCGAAGAATGCGAATGACGGCAAGGGTCATTCGGCGGTTACCGGCGGACTCGCTGTGATATCCCCTGCCGCTGGCGGGTTTGGGCGATGAAGTTCTTAATCAACTGCGCCGGCGGCGGCTGAGCGCCGCCCATGATGAGGTAGCCAGGGGCCCAGAAGTCGCCGGATGGGTTTTCGCGGGCCAAAGCCGGAAAGTCGGCAAAAATGCGCTCGGAAGTATGCTGGCGCATGACGCGCATGAGGAAGCCAGGCGAGGTGGCGGGAGGGACGTTTACGACCCATTGCAAGTAATCGGGGCGCACCGAGAGATATTCCAGCCGCCAGCCGAAGGCGATGCAGATTTCGGAAACCCATTTGCTCAATTTTTCCGACAGGTCCCCGGTCAGGTGATGGTGGGTGAAGCGCGGGATGAGCAGACAGGCGTATTGCAGGCTGAAAACCGCCGGCGAGACCGGCTCGAGGGCAATCTTGCCGGTCACTTCGGTAATGGAGCGCGGCCGCGTATCGCTGAGGTCTTTTTCAGGCTCTTCTGCCATCTTTTTGCGGGCTTTTGATTTGACCGTTACTGCCAGTTCGTCCTCCAGCGCAACGCCTCGCTCCGGACTGGCGCCCATCATGCGGTTATCTGTGTGCAATGCCCCCACCGGCACAGCAGGAGACGATTCGCGGCTGAAATTTGTGGAATGGATATCCCGCTCCGCGCTATATCGTTTGCGGCTGACGCTTGTCTCTTCGATAGGGCCGGGTTCGTCAGAGAGTATCTGGGTATCCACGCCAACGCGGGAAGGCGGCTGCTTTCCCTCAGGATTTGGAGGCGGAACATCGAAGAGAATATCGGAAATGGATGCTTGCGGCGTTTCGCTCTCTGCTGCCGGCTCTTCTGGCGGCGAAATGGAAAGCGAGTGGACGAGTTGATTTGCTTGCGAACGAATGGTGCTGAACGGCGTCTCGGCGTCGAAAACCATCACCAGGATCATGGACGGGCGCAGCAGTGTGGCATAGAGCATGTGCTCGGCGTTGGTGGAGGCTAGCCGGACGAAGCGGACCAAATCGTTTTGCTCCTCGCGGTCCCAATAACGTGCCACCACATCGGTTAATTCACGCGCTGCAGAGTGGGGCAACTGACCGGCATAAGCCCATAATTCTTCATTCTGCGTAATCAACGCTGCCTGAGCCGAGGATTGTAATGTGAGACGGGTCAAGTGTTGAGCCGCTCGAGTGACATCTGACATCCAGGCGGGTGTTTCTGGCAACTGGGTTTCTTTGTCCTTCATCTGCCTGCCGTTTGCTTTATTTTCTTCTGGAAATAGTTTATTGACCGTTTCCATCAAGTCGGGCAGGTAGAACGGCTTGGAAAGGTAATCTTGCGGCAGAAGTTCTTCCAGCGGGATAGACTGTCCTGCTTCGACGGTGACCACAAAACGCGCGCCGGGGCGTATCTGGCATAATTCCCGGCCCAGGGCGAGCATTGCCTCAATTTCTGTTCCCGGGTCGAGGAAGATTGTGTTGCAGTTTTTCGTTTGTAAATAAGATTTGGCTTCTGCTGCATTCCCTGTTACGAACACATTAAATTGCCCCGTCTCTTCCAAACTGTGACGGATTAATTCACCAAAAGGCGCGTCCTCTGTAACGACCAGAATTTCGTTCAGCATCTCAAATAGTGTATCACGGCCTTATCAGAGAGGCAAGTTGCAGGAAGCATGCAAATCTGGCTACGGTTCAAGGCAGAGCGGAATGGAACTCATTTTTCCTTCTGGCGATCCCGTTTCACCGTTTTCGTCATAGATTTTGACCGATTCGATTTCGGGAAACTGAGCCAGATTGGCGAAGATGAGATTGGCAATTGTGTAGGTCGAACCGCCCGAATTGCATTTGCCGGTCAGGGTAACGTGCGCGACGCCGTCCTCCACGTGGAAATCACGGAAGCCGGTGGCGCCGCTCAGCACCAATGCCAGACCTGCCGCCTGCTCCTCCGCCGTTGGGCCGAGAAACAATTGCTCCAGCACGGCCAGCGGCAGGTTGGCAGTCGCCGGGACGGTGCGCGTCACAGGCCTCTCATACGGCGCTGCGCCGACGGCAAATTGGTTTTCATCGAGAAAATAGACGGTCATCGTCACCGTATCTGGCGCAGGCAGACACCCGGCCAGAAACGATGCCAGGATGAGAAAGGCAGCCAGTCGTTTCATCTTTTGCCTCCAGTCTAACTCGGTTAGGGAGAACGAGTGTATGTCGGTGTGCGTGTATAGGTGGGGGTTCGGGATGCAGTAAAAGTCCGCGTAAATGTTCGAGTGGACGTAAAGGTCGGCGTGCGGCTGGGGGTAAACGTGCGCGACGACGTGAACGTTCGCGTGAAGGTGCGCGTGAAAGAGGGGGTGGACGTAAATGTCGGCGTGCGGGTAAAGGTTTGCGTACGGGTAAACGTCTGGGTACGGGTGAAGGTTGGCGTGCGCGTATCGGTCGGCGTGCGGCTGGGGGTAAACGTGCGCGACGAGGTGAACGTCCGCGTGAAGGTGCGCGTGAAAGAGGGGGTGGACGTAAATGTCGGCGTGCGGGTAAAGGTTTGCGTACGGGTAAACGTCTGGGTGCGGGTGAAGGTTGGCGTGCGCGTATCGGTCGGCGTGCGGCTGGGGGTAAATGTGCGCGAGGAGGTAAATGTACGCGATGGGGTGGGGGTGCGGCTCGGCGTGAACGTGCGGGAGGATGTAGATGTTTTTGTGGGCGTCCGCGTATGGGTGGCGGTGCGGGTAAAAGTCGGGGTGCGGGTCTTGCTGGGGGTTGCGGTGGGCTGCAGTTCGCCAATGCGGACAAAGCGCACTGCATCTGCACCTACTTTCAAATAAGCATACTGAGCAAGGGTATCATGCGTTTGGTTGGTAAGGGAAATGTACTCGCCGCCGCTGCTGGTGAATTGATAACGACCGATATAAACCCATCCGTCTGTCACATAGTAGGGGTTGGGGAAGACTTCCTGGATGAGCGTGATTGTGTGTGATTGTCCGGCATGAAAGATTGTATAACGCGCCCCCTCGCTGGAGGCGTTTACCGCCGGGATGCGAATGTACACGGCGTATTCTCCTCCGGCCAGGTTGGGCGGGAAATCCCAGCGCGCCGAGCAGGTGACGGCGTCCAGGTTGGGGGTCACATAGCGCATCGAGCCGCCCTGGCTCTGCGTGGAAGAGGTGGCGGCAATGGTGAAACAGCCCGCCGGCGATTCGGAAAATCCTGGCTCGCCGTCATCCACAATCACGCCGCCGGTGGGCGGTTCGGGGTACGGAAGGGGAGCGCCGCTTGGGTAGACCAGAGTCCGTCCGCCGTAATAAATGACTGTGGAAGGATATTGTACCCACAACGAATTGCGTTGATTGTAAGGCCAGGGATCGGCGCCTTCTCCAATCCAGCCATAGGGGTCAATCGAGCGGTTGGTCGGATCGCCGACGCGGAAGTGCAAATGCGGCCCGCCGGAGTTACCGGTATTCCCGCTGTAGCCGATGATTTCCCCGTGCGGAATGTTGGCGCAGCCCGGCGAAGGACAACTGAAGACGGTCACCGCGCTCATGTGGCCATAGGAGGTGAAATAGCCGTTCGGATGGTGGAGTTTGACGTACAGACCGAGGGCATAGCGGTGGTCGCGCGGGTCTTGCCAGCCGGCATAGATTACCTGGTCGGAATCGGCGGCAGCCAGCAGAGGACGGTACTGCATGCCGTAGTCAATCCCATCGTGGCCGTTGTAGGCAATCCAATCGCCCAGACTGTAGGACCAGTAGATTCCGGAGCCGATGTCGCAAACGCCGGCCTGCGGAGGCGGATACCCGCTCGGTTCGGGGTAAGGACAGGTTTTGAGCGCCACATCTCCGCCGTAAGTGACGATGCGGTTGTCGGTGGAAGAGTAGTTGGGCGAGGAATGGTCAAAGATGCTCTCCTCCGAAGCCGTGCCGGGATAGGGCGGGTAAAGGAACGGCTCCACGTATTGCAGGGCGGCCAGTGCCTGCGGACGGGCGGCGGCGTGCTGGGGAGGCGTCCAGGCGCTGGCGGTCAGGATAAAGAGCAGGAACAGGCGCAGGAAACGGGTCACGGCAAAGGTCGCGGCGAACTATGGCGTGGGTGTGAGCGTCGGCTCAAGGGTGGGCGTGAGGGTTGGGGTAGGAGTGGCCGCCGGAGCGGAGGTAAGCGTGGCGAAGACCGCCTCGGCGTCTGCCAGGCAGGTCTCCATTTGCTCCAGGAACGAGACCTGGAACCCGGTCACGACCCCTCCGGCGCGCCCGAAATAGTTGACGAACTTCACCTGTCCCTCCTGCGAAGCGGTCGCCACCTCGAACTGGAGGCCGCCGATTTCGCGGAAGACCGATTCGACGGTCCAGCCGCGCGGCATGCCGCGTCCGGCAGCGGGCGCAATCTTGCAATACGGAATGGCGCGGTGAGCCAGCGCCGGAGCGCCGCTTTCATCGCTGATGAGTGCCCAGAGGCGGCCATCATAGACAACGCGGAAATCCAGCCCCGGTTGTGACTCCTCCAGGTAGGTGGGCTGGCTGCTCCAGGTTTCCAGGGTCGGGCGCGTGGATTCCAGGGTGGGGAGTTCGGGGGGAGGAAGCAGGGTGGGGGTCAGCGAAGCCACCAGGGCGGTGGCCGAAGGTTCTGGGGTGGCCTCGGGGGTATCGAGCGCTGCCAGGTGCATCTGCCCCGGCTCCTCGGGGAACGGCGCAACGCCCCTGGTCCGACCGCTGCAGGCGGCGCAGGCCAGGAGGAGCAGGAAGGCCAGGGGCAGGCGCAGGCGCAGGTTCATCTCACCTTCCGGGCAGCCAGACGGCGCAGCAGGAGGCCGCCGTCTCATCCAGCGGGCGGGGTTCGCCGCCGGGGAAATCCATCGTCCACACCTGTATTGTACCATTCCTGACCACATTGAAAACCAGTGTGCCGCCCCCCGGCGAGAAAACGGGCGTCTCGGCGACCGCATCTGTGAAGTTCGTCAGGGGAAGGAGGGCGGAATCGGACAATCGGTAGAACGACAAATTACTGCGGAAAGGCTTGGTGTTCGAGCGGATGACAAAAGCCACGCCGCTGCTGTCCGGCGACCAGGCCGGGGCGTAGCCGTGACCGGCGTCTGCGGCGGCGGCAAAACGGGCGTTTTCTCCGCTGACGGCGCGCAGCCACAATTCTCCCTCCGGGAAGGCGACCGGCGAATCGGGCAGGAGAATGTAGGCCAGTTGCATCCCGTCCGGCGAGAGGTGCAAATAGGCGACGATGCTCTCCGGCTCGGCAAACAACAGGCTGGCGCGGCGGCCGTCGGCTTCGGCGGCCCAGACCTCGGAGCCGAATCCCAGCCCGCGCGTCAGGGCGTAGAGGATGCGTCCATCGGGCAGGGCCGCCATGTCGTAGACGGTCTCGGGCAGATCAAGTTTTTTGGAAGAGCCAGCGGCCACGTCCACGCGCAGGGTGAAGGGCGCGCCGAGCGAGTCGGCTTTGAGGTAGAGATATTTGCCGTCGGCGGACCAGGCCAGGAAGCGCGAGTCTACCTGGTAGGCTTCGGCAGGCGTGCTGACAGCGGCGGTGCGCAGGTTCAGTATCTGCACGACCGGCCCGCCGCCGCAGGCGAATTCGGCGGCCAGCAGATAATCTGTGGGCGAAGGATGCAGGTTATAGATAACGCAGTCGGCAGGCAGGGGGAAGGATAACGGTTGGGGCGTGCCGTCCACTCCTTGACAGGCCAGCAGGCGCGGGGTCCCGGAAGGATCGGCCTGGTAATAGACCAGCAGCGGCGGGAGGCTGGTTTCGCCTGCCGCCGGGGAGGTGCAGGAGGCGAGGAACAGGCAAAGAGCAGAAACCAGGAATCGCAGACGCATGGCTTGATTATATACGCGGTACAATTATCCAAGGAGGAATTGACCATGCACATTCTGGTAACCAATGACGACGGCGTGCAGGCGCCGGGACTGCTTGTTCTGGCGCAGGCGATGCGCACTCTGGGAAAGGTGACGGTCTTTGCCCCCGACCGCAACTGGAGCGCTTCGGGGCATGTCAAGACGATGGAACGTCCGCTGCGGGTGCGAGAAGTGGCCCTGGCCGATGGCTCCTCCGCCCTGGCGACGGACGGCGCGCCCTCCGACAGCGTAGCGCTGGCCCTGCTGGGCGTAGTGAAGGAGAAGATTGATCTGGTGGTTTCAGGCATCAACCCGCACGAGAACGTCGGCCACGATGTGACCTACTCCGGGACGGTGACGGCGGCGATGGAAGCGGTCATCGGCGGCGTACCGGGGATTGCCGTTTCGCTGCATTCGCCGGAGGAGTTTCACGGCGTGCTGGATTACGGCGTGGCGGCACAGGTGGCGCGGCGGGTGGCTGAGAAAGCGCTGGCGGAGGGCCTGCCCGAGGGGGTGCTGTTGAACGTCAATGTGCCATACTTGAAATTGGCGGAAATCAAGGGTTTTCTCGTCACCCGTCAGGGGTTGCGCGTCTACCGCGACGCGCTGGATGCCCGCAAGGACCCGCGCGGCCGGCCCTATTACTGGATTGGTGGCCAGTCGCCCATTGGCATTGAAGAAGACGGCACCGATTACGGCGCGCTGAAAGCCGGCTATGTGTCTATCACGCCGCTGCAACTGGATTTGACGGCGCGCGAGGCGATGGAAAGATTGGGAAAATGGGAGTGGTAATGGCCCTTACCTCCCCTCCTGACCAGATTATTTTCAATTACCCAGTGATGTCCCCTGGCAGCGGGTGATCAACTCGAAGGGCGAGATCAGCCCTCGCCCCGGCGCGAACGAACCGCGCCTCCTGCTCGAAGCCGAGAGCGCGGAATTCGACACCCGAGGCCGCGCGTACCTGCCCCGCTTTGGCTGGGAGTCAGGCTCGGGGGCCGGACCGCTGAATCTGTTCTAGAAAGGAGCGCTATGAGTTTCCTGAAGAAGTTGTTTTCCCCCTCGCGTCCGGCAAGCCGGCATTACCGGTTTCAGGTGCGCTGTAAACGCTGCGGTGAATTGCTGGAGGGACGCATTGACCTTTACAATGACCCCAGCCAGGATTTCGCGGGGGAAAAGACGATTTATTTCTGCCGCAAAGTACTGGTGGGCGGCGGCCCTTGCTACCAGCCAATCGAAGCGACTTTCAAATTCGACGAAGACCGCAAGTTGCTGGAACGACAAATCTCAGGCGGAGAGTTTATAGAAGAAAAAACGTAACTGCCTACCCAGACCAGGGGAGGCGGTTACAGAAAAACTGCCTTGAGAGTTCGGAAAGAAACGTAGAGTTTGCTTCGCGGCGAGCGAGAAAGGAGGGGAAACGCGCTCGTTAAATCCGCTATCCCGAGGCCGGGAGAGGGATAGGCCGTCCCTGAAACCGGTCCACTCCCTCAGCCTGCGCAAAGAATCTCTCTGCGAGTCGAAGTATAATTCTCTTGTGTACGTCATATTTCGGAAGAAACAAAGTTCCTCATCCGCTTGTTTTTCCCACAGACTGTGGACCGGCGTCCTCGCGGCGCTTCTGGTCTCGAACATCCTGAGCGCTTGCGCGGGCGCGGCAGAACCCCAGCCAACAGTTTCCTCTGCGTTGGTCGTCAGCCCTGTTTCAACTCCCCCCGAGACCGTTGAGAACGAGACGGAATCGGTGCAACCCCTGCACGAATTTCCGCCTCGAAATATTCGTTTCGTTCATCTTGGCATCGAAGACGGGCTTTCGCAAAGCGTAGTTCGTTGTATCTTGCAGGACAGTCAGGGGTTTATGTGGTTTGGCACAGAAGATGGGCTGAACCGCTATGACGGGTATACATTTCAGGTGTTTCGTCCAGACCCGGATGATTCTCACAGCATTAGCGATATCTGGATTAATACCCTTTTCGAGGATTCGCTGGGGTATATCTGGATAGGAACGCGGCAGGGCGGCCTCAATCGGTATGACCCGCGCACCGGTCAATTCAGCCGCTATTTGAATGACCCACTCGTCCAGAACAGCCTGAGCAGTAATACGGTCAATGCCATTCAGGAAGATAACAGCGGCAATCTTTGGATTGGCACAAACAAAGGCCTGGACCGTTTCGAGGCTGCCACAGGGACTTTTAAGCATTTCTTTTTGAATCCGGCGGGGATTGACGCTCCTCTTGATGAAAGCATCACTGCAATTGTGAAGGCGCGCGACGGTGTTTTGTGGATTGGGACCGATGGGAATGGCTTGAAGCGTTTTCATCCTGCTACCGGATCTTACCGCGTTTACACGCACGACCCCAATGTCACTACCAGCATCAGCGACAACCACATCAATGCGATTGTCGAAGACCGCAACAACAATTTATGGATTGCCACCGACAACGGTCTGAACCTGTTTGACTGGGAGGCGGAACTCTTCTTCCGCTATTGGCATACCGGTCAGCCAGACAGCGTGGCAAGCAACCGGCTCTATTCCCTGTTTCTGGACAAAGACGGCAATTTATGGATTGGCGGTGATGAGGGCCTGAATTTCTTCGACCGACAAAGCCACACTTTTCTGCATTACCGCCGTGACCCAAATTCCCTTACCAGCCTGAGTAATAACATCATCTTGTCTATTTACCAGGATCGGGGAGGGATTCTCTGGTTTGGCACATACGGCAGCGGCTTGAACGTCTATGACCCGATTCAGAATGTATTCGAATACTATTATCGATCCGGCGACTCAAACAGTTTAAGTGGCAATGTCATCCAGGCCATTCACGCCGCGCCGGATGGCATGATCTGGATTGGCACTTTTGGCCAGGACCTGAATCGTTTTGACCCCGTTACTGAAACCTTTACTGTTTATCGTCACTCGCCTGTCAATAGCAATACTCTGCAGAATGATACTATCTGGTCCCTTCTTTACGATAGGACTGGAACTCTGTGGATTGGCACATCCACCGGTCTCGACCGCCTGGATGTGAAAACGGGCCGCTTTCAGCATTTCCAGAACGAAGCGGGAAATACAAACAGTTTGACGCGCGGCGAAGTGTATGCCATCTTCGAAGATACTCGCGGCCGCCTCTGGGTTGGGACGCGCTTTGGCCTCAATCTTTTCGACCGTAGAACGGGCACGTTTCAATGGTTCACATCTGTCAGCGGCGGTGTTTCTGGTTTGTCTAACAGCCACATCACTACCATCGCAGAAGATGAGAATGGCACGCTCTGGATTGGCACCTTCGGCGACGGGCTGACCCGTCTGGACCCGGAAACCGGCCTTGTTACCTCGTATCTCCATAACCCCGAAGACCCTACCAGCCTCGGCAACAATTCAATCCTGAGTCTCCATCAAGACACCCATGGAATTTTGTGGATTGGAACCTTCGGCGGCGGTTTGAGCCGCTATGACGAATTTGCCAACACTTTTGAGAACTTTACCACCCGAGATGGGCTGCCCAACAATGTTGTGTACGGCATTCTCGAAGATAAAGATGGTTATCTCTGGTTGAGCACAAATTACGGCCTCTCACGTTTCGACCCCAAGACCGGGACATTCCAGAATTTCACTGCCAGCGATGGGTTGCAGGGCAATGAATTCAGCATGAACGCCTATGCTCTTAGCCCGGACGGAAAAATGTACTTTGGCGGCATCAACGGCTTGACTGTGTTCGACCCCTCTCAAATTATCCGGCGAGACTATATTCCGCCTGTTGTGCTTCTTTCATTTACTTTGGATGGGAAGACATTACCTTCTGGTGCGCCTGCAGAAAAAATTCAGGAAGTCCAGATTGAGTGGCCGCAAAACAGTTTTGAATTTGAGTTCGCCGCCCTAAGTTATGGCCAGTCTCAGGAAAATCAATACGCCTACATGTTGGAAAATTTCGACCAGGGGTGGCGTTATGTCGGAACCGAACACAAGGGCCGCTATACAAATCTGCCCGGCGGTGAGTACGTTTTACGTCTGAAAGCATCGAACAGCGACGGTGTCTGGAACGAGAATGCCCTTGCCATTCGGGTGACCGTCATCCCGCCTTTCTGGCAGACCTCTGCATTCCGCATTCTGTTGGCTTTCAGCATCCTGGGAGCGGCAGTTCTTGCTTACCAGGCGCGGGTGAAGAGCATGCGGGCGCGTTCTCTGGAACTGGAGCGTTTGGTTCGGGAGCGAACGCTGGCGCTCGAAAAACGTACCCAGGAAATGGAAGCCCTCTATTCGGCAGACAGCCGTATGCTTCGCACCCAAACGCTGGAACAGGTCTATCAGGCCCTGGTGGATGTGGCCGAGGAGATGTTACAGGCCAACAAAACGGCTGTTCTCACCTGGGATGAGGGAAAAACGAAACTGTTGGTCCGCGTCAGTCGCGGTTTTAGCCCTGTGACCGTCCAAAAGTTGGAATTCGCCTCTGGGGAAGGCATCATTGGCAAGATGATTGAAAACCGTCAGCCTGTGCTGGTGAACGACCTGACCTCAGACCCAAAACTGGAGGATATGTCGCCAGAAATACGCGCTGCCATCCTGGCCGAGGGCATCTCTTCCTTTCTGCATTTACCCATAATCATCAATGATGCCGTAATTGGAATCTTTACGGTAGGGTTTACCAGCCCCGATAGTTTCAATGCCGATACGGTGCGCCTGTTTTCATCTCTGGCCCAACGAGCGGCTCTTTTGGTCGAAAACGCCCTGCTCTTTGAGCAAACCAAGCAACTGGCCATTCTGGAGGAGCGCAACCGTTTGGCGCGCGATTTACATGATAGCGCCAAACAGAAAGCCTTTGCCGCGCTGGCGCAGGTGGGAGCAGCCAATCAGATATTGACCGATAAGCAAAGCCCCGTCCGCACCCACTTGCAGGAAGCCGAAAATCTGGTTTATGAGGTCATTCAAGAACTGACCTTCCTGATTCAGGAAATATACCCCGCGGCGCTCAAGGAAAAGGGACTGGCCATCATGCTTCGGGAATATGTGTTCCAGTGGGAAAACCGCAATGATGCAGCAGTCAATCTAAAAATTGAAAATGAACGACGCCTGCCGTTGGAAGTGGAGCAGGCCTTCTACCGCATCATCCAGGAAGCACTGGCAAATATTACCCGTCACAGCAAAGCCACCCGCGTGGATATTACGCTTTTATATGGGGAAACCCAAATCGAGGCAGAAGTGGCCGATAACGGCTGCGGCTTCGACCTCCAGCGCCAGACCGCCGGCCTTGGGCTGCGCTCCATCTGCGAGCGCATCGAAAGCATTCACGGCCGCTGTCAGATAGATACAGCGCCGGGGAAAGGCACCCGGCTGCGAGTTCGCGCGCCGCTGACGAGCGGCGAATCAGCATGAGAAAGGAAAACAAGATGTCCAATCCCATCACAATGATCATCGCCGATGACCACGAAGTTGTCCGCAATGGACTGCGCTCCTATCTCGAGACTGTGCCTGATTTCCAGGTTGTCGGCGAAGCCTCCTCCGGCGAGGAGGCCATTGCTCTCGTCTCCGATCTGATTCCGGATATTGTCTTGATGGATTTGATTATGCCCGGCCTGGATGGCATTGAAACTATCCGGCAAATCAAAAAAATCAGCCCGCGCACACAGGTCGTGGTGCTAACCTCTTATCACGAAGATGTGCATATCTTTCCGGCCCTGAAAGCAGGCGCAATTTCGTACCTGCTCAAAGATATGAAAATGGAAAAGTTGATAGAGGGGTTGAACCGTGCGGCGCAAAACGAAGTGACTTTGCACCCGCTGGTGGCGCGGCGCGTGTTGCAAAATGTGGATGGCGAGAAGAACAGCGAAGTGCCGCTTTTCACCGAGTTGACTGAGCGGGAATTGGATGTCCTCAAACTCATCGCCAAAGGCTACACCAATTCCCAGATTGCCTCGGAACTAGTCATCAGCGAAAATACAGTCAAGGGCCATGTCAGCAATATTTTGAGCAAACTCCACATGGCCGACCGCACCCAGGCGGCCGTCTATGCCTGGCAGCAGGGAATTGTCAGCCGCGGACAGAGCGGCTAGGCGATTCGAGCCAAGGGACTGTCTGAAAACCAGAGCAAGACATCCGCTTTCAAAAAAACAATGACCGCTGAATCCAGCGGCCGTTGCGTTTTTAGTAAGGTTTTTGGCCAGATTCTTTGAAAGTCGCCTCGAGGCGTTATAGCCAGCCGAGCGCCGCGCCGAGAATCATGCCCGCGGCGTAGAGGGCAAACAAGATAATGAGCAGAAGCGGCAGCAGGGCTTCGTGGAGGGAGAAACTAAATTTCTTCTTTTGTTCGACTTTGGCGGCATAGAATTCTTTGTTTTCGGCCTCCAGCAGGCCAAAACTGCCGGGAATTCCCTTTTCCATCTCACGCAGGCGTTTGTATTGCCAGTTCAGAAAGACTTCGATTTTCCTGAGAATCCGCAGCCAGATGACGCAGGCCAGGATGCCGACGGCGAACAGAGGAAGAACCATCCCGACCAGTGCCCAGTGATGCAGGCCAGAGTCCTTGATGAGAAAGGAGATGGCCCCAAAGATGGCCGTGCTGATGGTCAGATATGTTTGGGTGGTCGCCTGGCGGCGCTCCGAAAGTTTTTGGGCGCGCTCGAGGTACAGTTTGTACTCATCAAATTTGAGACTCTCGGCCATTTTGCTCATCCCAGGGCAATCAACTTGCGGATGTGTTCGGTGTGGTCGCGCTCATGCCAGAGAACACGGCGCAGAATCTTGCGCGGCGACCAGAACTCGCCGTCCACGCCGATGACCTTTTTTACGTCTGCCAGCCGGAACAGGACGGAGTGGAAGTGCCGGCGCACCTTCTCCAGACGCTGGAGCGGATCTTCCGGGACCTCGGCGCGGGGGAAGGCCAACCCCAGGCGGTCCATGTACCACCATTCCGCCCCGCCAATGTGGCCGAGAATACCGTTGATGCTCCAGCGCTCGCCCATATAGACAGCGTTGCGCTTTTCCTCGCTCAGAGCGCTCAGTGTTTTCAGCAGGTCGGCGCGGCTCCATTCCAGCATTTTGAGGCCGCGTTCGATTTCGACCGCTGTGAGCGGTTTCCAGTCATAAGGAAAGAAGGCATTCACGCTATACCCGTCTGCTTCGGAGACTTTATCCAGGTCGTCGTTGATGAAGTACACATCCCAGGTTCCGTCCACGACCAGTTCGACCTCTTCGGGCAGGTAATTCAGCCAGGTGCGCGGTTCGTGGAGCAGGATCCAACCGGAGTATTTATCCAAGGCTCCTGGGACATTGGAGAGCGCCGCGTCGCCGTTTGTCCCATATGCAAAACAGCCGGGATGGTCCAACACCCAGGCAATGGAGCGGCCCTCGAAATTGTTCTCGATTCCGACGCGAAAGAGCATGCTTCACCTCCAGCGCAATTAAACCACAGACTGGCTCGACATTGAAGCCGACGCTGCCCTACCCGTACCGCTGCATGAACTTCTCGATGCGGTGCAGCGCTTCCTCGATTTTTTCGTACGCAGTGGCATAGGAGCAACGCACGAATCCCTCTCCGCCCGCGCCGAAGGCGTTGCCCGGCACCACGGCCACGTGTTCCTCTTGCAACAATTTTTCGGCGAAGGTCTCGTCGTCCATGCCGGAAGCGGAAATCTTTGGGAAGGCGTAGAACGCGCCGCGCGGCTCGAAGGTGGTCAGACCGAGTTTGTTCAACCCGCTGACGATGAGCCGCCGCCGCCGGTCGTACTCGGCCACCATCTCCTGCACATGCGGTTCGCCGTGCAGAAGCGCCTCCAGGGCCGCGTCCTGGGCGGTGGTGGGGGCGGACATGATGGTGTACTGATGGACGCGCACCATGCCCTTGATGAGGTCCGCCGGACCGCAGGCGTAGCCGATGCGCCAGCCGGTCATCGCGTAGGCTTTCGAGAGCCCGCCTAGCAGGACGGTGCGCTGCTTAATTTCCTCTCCTAGCGATGGGACGCAGACGTGTTCGAAATCATATACCAGACGATCGTAAATTTCATCGGAGACAAGCAGCAAGTTATGCTCAAGGGCAATTTTGGCGACCTCTAGCATGGTCTCACGTTCGGCCACCGCGCCGGTGGGATTGCTTGGGTAGCCAACGAAGATAACCTTGGTGCGCGGCGTGATGGCTGCCCGAATCCGCTCCGGGCCGAGTTGAAAATTATCCTCCATGCGGCTAGGGATTTCCACCGGCACGCCGCCCGCCAGAATCACCTCCGCCTGATACGAGACGAAGCACGGCGTGGGGATGATGACCTCGTCGCCGGGGTCGAGCAGGGCGGTGAAGGTCAAGTAGAGCGCCTCCGAGACGCCGACCGTGAGGATGATTTCGTTGACCGGGTCATACGAGACGCCATAGAGCCGCTTCAAATTGTCGGCCACTGCCTGGCGCACTTCCAGTTTGCCGGAGTTCGAGGTGTAATGCGTTTCCCCGGCCTGCAGTGAGCGAATGCCCGCCTCGAGGATGGGGCGCGGGGTGGTGAAATCTGGCTCGCCGATGCCGAGCGAGATGACGTCCTTCATCGTGGCGGCGATGTCGAAGAACTTGCGGATTCCGGAGGGCTTCAGCCCGGCAACGCGCTTCGAGAGCCTGCTGGCATTGGAAGTTTCCTGCATCTAGCCTCCTGTGAGGGTATGGATTTGCCACACGTCGTCGGCCTCGCAGTAGGTCAGTTCGAAGAGACGCCCGCCGTGGGTCCGGACCCGGAAGCGGCGCCCCTCGGGGACGCGCCAGGCGGCGAGGACGGTTTCCACCTCCAGCCGCCGGCCCTCCCAGGTCAGCGCGACCGGTCGTTCCGCATAGGCAAACTCAGAGTGGCATTCGACAGTTTCCATTGTAGGACAATCCGAGAGAAAAATGTAGGACAAGATGTCATCTTGTCCTACAAATGAAAAGCACTATTTGAGACGCACGGTGCTGTTGTCGCCGATGTTCAGCCGCAGGGGAGGCTCGGCGGCAGAGCGGCCCTCCACCCGCGCCTGGCGGCCGATAAACGAACCGGTCAGCGCCGCGTCTTTCACCGTGACCCCGGCCTCGAGAATGGAATCTTCGATGCGGGCGTTTTCGATTTTGCACTCCGGGCCGATGGATGCATAGGGGCCGACGACCGAGTTGCTTACCTCGGCGCTTTCGTGAATGAAGACCGGCTCGATGAGTTCTACGTTGGCACGTTGGCACGTTTCAGCGTTCCAACGTTCTAACGTTCCAGGGTGTAAACGTGATAACAGGTAGCGGTTGGTCTCCAGTGTGGCGTCTATTGTGCCGGTATCCAGCCAGGTTTCGACCGGCTGTGTGCGCATGAAGCGGCCGCCTTCCAGCCAGATGTTGATGGCATCGGCTAGGAAGTACTCGCCCTTGAGTTGTACGCCGCGGCGGAACTGCTCCTCGATGGCGGCGGCCAGGTCGCGGCCTTCGCGGAAGTAGTAACAGCCGACGATGACCAGATTATTGTCTAGCGACTGCGGCTTCTCGATGAGCCGCGTGACGCGTCCCTGAGCGTCCACCTCGGCCACGCCGAAGCGGCGCGGGTCGGCGACGGGCTTCACCCAGGCCACGCCGTCGGCGGGTTCGGTAGCGAGGAAGGAGAAGTCGGTCTCGATGAGCGTATCGGAGAAGCACATGACCATCGGGCCGGTCAGGTGCTGGCGCGCCAGCCAGAGCGCATCCGACTGGCCTTTCATCTCCGGCTGGAGGATGTAGTGAACGGTCAGTTCGGGGTGATGTTCGCGCAGGTAGGCCGGGATTTGCGTCTCGCCCAGGTACGGGCCGAGGATGATAACGTACTCGACTTTCATTTCCGGTGGGACGGCGGTGAACATATCGAGCAAATGCTCGATGACGGCTTTGCCCGCCACGCTGACCAGCGGCTTGGGCTTGGACCAGGTTTGGGGCCTCATACGCGTTGCCCAGCCGGCGGTGGGGATGACGATTTTGAGTGTGGTCATGGTTTCATTTTCCCCCGGCTTTGGGGTGTTTTTTCTTCCGGCGGCGCAGCAGGAACAGGAAAACGCCGGTCTCGGCGACTAGCGGCAGGATGAGATAAACCAGAGCGGTCAGGGCGTAGTCGCCGAGGATTTCCAGACGCGCCGACTGGTAGGATCTTCCGTCAAGGCACAGGCCGGTGCCGGACGGGCGGCAGCGGTTTACAAAGTCAAAGGCCGGGGCGTTTGCAAGGACGAAGAACAACCATCCGGTAAGAAGAAAGGCTGCTGCCAGGAGAATCATTTCCCAAAGGCGGGCGGCACGGCCGCTTGCTGTTTGGCTTTGCATGAGATGGATGCTTCCTGCCCAACTTCCGGCCGCGGCGAGTTGGATCAGGATGGGAATCATCCAGAAAAAGGCGAAAAAAAGGTTCATGCCCTCGGTTCAGCGATAGAAAATCAGGCCGATGATGGCTGTGGCAATCACCAGCCAGATGGGACTGATGTCGGTGAGAGTCAGGATGGCAAAGGAGCCGATGGCAATCAGCCACTTGTCCCAGCCCTGAATCACAGATTGTCCTAACCCCTGCTTGAGGCCGAAGACGGTGTAGGCCATCTGGTAGGCTGTCCAGGCCAGCAGGCCGACGACGAAGGGGCGCACACCCTGAATGGCGGCCTTCAGGTAAAGGTTGTCCTTGACCGCCTCGAAGAAGGCGATGATGATGATCAACATCAGTATCGTGGTGGGGACGACCGTTCCCAGCGTGGCTGCAAGGGCCCCCGGCCAGCCGGCCAGTTTGTAGCCGACGAAGGCCGAGGCCTGCGGCGCGGTGGGGCCGGGCAGGGAATTGCTGATGGCGATGTCATCGGCGAATTCCTCCGGTGTCACCCAGCCGGCGGCGACCGTCTCGCGCTGCATCAGGCCGAGCGAGGCCGGCCCGCCGCCCCACGAGAACATAGCGACTTTGGTGAAAAGCCAGAAAATATCCCAGAGAAGTTTCCAGTTCATTCTTTCTCCCTTCGGACAGCGGACTGCGGTCCGCCGTCTTTTTTTTTAGATTTTCTTCTCCAACTCCGCAACCACCTCTTCCATCAAGTCCACGGCTTTCTTCAGCGTAGCGGCGTCGAAGGCAAATTTGGCCCCGGCGGTCTGGAAGAGTTCGGGCAGGGTGACCATGCCGCCCAGGGCGAGCGCCTTGCGGTAGTCGGCCACGGCCTTCTTCTGGTCGCGGCGGGCGTTGCCGAAGATTTGCACCGCGCCTAGTTGCGCCAGGCCGTATTCCACGTAGTAGAACGGAATCTGATGGATGTGCAGTTTGCGCTGCCAGCCGGTGTTCCTGACCTCCTCCAGGCCGGAGTAGTCCACGCCGGGGATGAAGCGCTCCCACAGTTCGCCCCATTTGGCGTCGCAGGCCGCCGGGTCCGCGCCCGCCTGCGGGTTCTCGTAGACCCACTGCTGGAACGAATCCACCACGGCCATGAAAGGCCAGAACAGGAGCATCCCTTCCAGGTGTTCGATGCGGGCGCGCGCCATTTCCGCCTCGGAATAGAACTCAGTCAGATAGGGCGAGGCGAGCAGTTCCATGCCCATCGAGGCCACCTCGGCAAATTCCATCGGCACGGCCAGTTGTTGGATGTAGGGCACTTTGGCCGTCTCGAAGACGTGAAAGGCGTGGCCGGATTCGTGCAGGGTGGTCATCACGTCTTCGTGAATGCCGACGGCGTTGACAAAAATGAACGGTTTACGCAGCGAGGTGTACGAGGTGCAGTAGGCGCCGGGCGCCTTGTTCTTGCGGTTTTCCAGGTCGGTCAGGCCTTCGGCGACCATAGTGTCGAAGTAGCCGCCCAGGACGGGGTCCACTTTGTGGAAGATGGCCGAGGCGCCGCGGATGAGTTCTTCGATGGTGTTGAACGGCTTGAGCGTGGGCGCGTCGGCTGCCGGGGCGGGACGCGAGTACCAGCCATCCACCAGGTCCCACGGCCGCAGCGTTTCCAGACCGAGGGCCTGCTGCCGTTTCCTGTAAATGCGCGTCGCCGCCGGCACGACGACCTGCTCGATGGCCGCGGCGAAGGATTTGCAATCTTTGGGGGTGTAGTCGAAGCGCAATTTCTGCACCCAGGTATATTCACGGTAGGATGGTTTATCGGCGTTCTTTGCGATTTTGGCGCGCACGTCCATAAATTTCTGCCACAGGTCGTTGATGGCCGCCCGGTCGGCGAGTTGACGCTCAGCCTTGAGACGCCAGGCTTTTTCGCGCCGGGCGCGGTCGGGCTGCTGGAAGTTCATCGCCAGTCTGGTGAGGGTGATCTCCTCGCCCTCCCAGTTGACGGTCTGCGCGCCGTAGATTTTGTCGTATTCGATGGCCAGTTTCTGCTGTTCGGCCAGGAGAGGCAGGTTGGACTCGCGAAACAGGTCGGCCTCGGCGCGCATGTTGCGCAGGGGAATCTCGAAGCCTTTCGGCTCCAAGCCGCTGGCCAGAAGTTTTTCTTTCAGTTTCTGCTCGGCGGCCATGGCTTGGGGGAAGATGCCGTCGAGGAAGGCGTTCATGCGGGCCTCGGCTTCCTTGTCGGCGGTGTTGACGGTTGTGGCGACCGAGAGGCGCGAGTACATTTCCTCGAGTTTCTCGCCCAGCCGCGTCCAATCGGTGAGCCATTCTTCGACGCTGGCCGCGTTCAGCGGGCGGGAGGCGAGGTCGGTGTAGTGCGGCTCGATTTCGGGCCAGGTCCAGGCAATTAGGGCTTCGGGGGTGGAGGGAAGGTTTTTGAGCATGAGAATTCCTTTCAGGGCAGTTATCAGTCATCAGTTATCAGTAACTAATCACTGTTCACTGTTTACCGATTACTTTCAAGTTTGCCAGACTCGCCGCCACGCGCTTGATGCCGACCGACTCGAAGACGATGTCCACCGTCTCGTCGCCATCTTGCAGGCGGGAGTGAAGCACGATGCCCTCGCCCCAGATGGGATGGCGGACGCGCATGCCGGCGTGGAATTTTGTCTGGGACGGCGCGGTCGGTTGCGGGTCCGAGCGCAGCCAGGCCGGGGAGGCGGCTTGGGTCTGGCGGAACGAGCGCCCGGCCCGCGTCTTCCCGGCGAGCAGTTTGGGCGGGATGTCGTCTAAGTAGCGCGAGGGGAGCGTCTCCTCGGCGTAGCCGCGCGAGCCGCGCCGCAGGGCGCGGACGAGGTAGAGGCGGTCTTTGGCACGCGTGATGCCCACGTAGAACAGGCGGCGTTCCTCTTCCATCGCTTCGGGGTCGTCGAAGGAGCGGCTGTGCGGCAGGAGGCCGTCATCCAGACCGATGATGAAGACCGCCCCGAACTCCAACCCTTTGGCGGCGTGCAGAGTGAGCAGGGTGGGGGCGTTCTTGCCCTCGGTGAGCGTGTCCTGGTCAGAGATGAGCGCCACGTCTTGGAGAAATTCCTCCAGCGTGCGGTCAGCATATTCCATCGTCAGGCGGCGCAATTCCTGGACGTTTTCCCAGCGCTCGGCGCCCTCGTCCGTGCCGTCGTCGAGGTACTCGCGGTAGTTGATGTCGGCGGCGATGCGGTCGAAGAGTTCGGTGACGGTGGCGCGGGAGGCCTCGGCGCGCCAGTTGGCCAGCAGCGCGCCGAAATCGGCCAGCGGCAGCGCGGCGCGACCGGTGAACTGCGGCCAGAGCGGGGAGGCGTCGCCGCGCGCCAGGTCCATCAGCGCCGCGCCCGGCGTCAGGTCCGCGCCGCGGGCGGCGGTGTGCAGCGCCAGGACGGTCTTCTCGCCGATGCCGCGCGGCGGGACGTTGATGACCCGGTCAAGCGAGATTTCGTCCGCCGGGTTGTGGACGAGGCGCAGGTAGGCGATCATGTCCTTGACTTCGCGCCGCCCGTAGAAGCGCTGTGCCCCGACCAGGCGGTAGGGCAAGCGCGCCTGCAGGAAAGCCTCTTCGAGCAGACGGGACTGGGCGTTGGTGCGGTACATCACGGCGCACTCGCCCGGCTCGACCGCTTTGGAGGCAATCAGACTGGCAATGGTATCCACCACGAAGGCGGCCTCGCCGTAGTCGTCGAGGGCTTCGTAGTAGAAGAGTTTCTCGCCCGCGCCGCGGGTGGTGAAAAGTTGCTTGCGGCGGCGGTGCGGGTTGCGGTCAATGACGGCCATGGCGGCGTCCAGGATGTTCTGCCGTGAGCGGTAGTTCTGCTCGAGGAGAATGACCTGGGCATCGGGGAAGTCCTGCTCGAAACGCTGGACGTTGCGGTAATCGGCCCCGCGCCAGCGATAGATAGAATTATGAACGACGATGCCGCCGGCGATGTAGTTGTGTAGATTGTCCACTTCGAGGTCGAAGACTTCTCCTTGATACGGTTGGCGGCGGATTTCGCTGATCGTGTCTTCGATGATGCTGCCATCTTTTTCGATGGCGACAATCATGGAGGGGTGAAGATGGCTGACGGGCATCAGACTGAAGCGCGGGGCGAGGGGGGCGGCGCCCCTATCCACCAGGAAGGCGCCCACGATGATGTCTGCTCCGCCCGTATCGTAACTGAGTTTTTGAGCGGCTTCCTGGATGTCCTCATAATGCAATCGGTTGAGGCCGACCCGCCAGTTGTCTCGGCTGCGAATGCGGGGGTGATAGCCGAGTGATTGGAGTCTCTCGGCCAGGTCAGGGTCGCTGCTCCACAAGTCCACCCGATGGGCGTGCCAGGGAGATTCGTCGGTTTTGCGGCCATCGCCGAAATAGCGCAGGTTGACCACGTTTCGATAGGTTCCCTGGGGAACATAGTGCGGGTAGCGCCAGTCCATCTCCAGGTCTTTGAGCAGGCGCAGGGCATTGCTTGTCGAGTCGATTTCGGCAAACAACCTGTCAATGTATTCTTGCGACATGCGCATCCGCCGCCCGCGCACGTGAAAGACGGTGGTGGGGATGCCGTATTGGATCGAGTAGAAAGATTCCCAGTAGTGCGCTTCGTTTCGGTCGCTGCAAACTCGGAGAATCCAGAGTCGGTCGGCGTTTTCCTGATTGCTTCTGACTTTCAGGCCGATTTGGAGTTCGGGATTGACCCCATCGCTGCGGGCATGCGAGGCGATCCCGATGCGGCAGCCTTTGTCCTTGCGGTACATCAGGTAAATGTAATGAAGACCTGGCTGAAGCCCCAGCCGGGCGAAAACCACGTGATTGGGCGTTGCGGTGAAAGAGCGGCCGGCGGCTGTGATGACTTCTACCAGGTCCCCTTTGAAAGTTCTCTTGCCCACATGCCGAACGGTGGAGGCCAGCACGGACCCGCGCCCGCTGGCAGCAACCACCTGGTCGCCTTCTCGAACGGTTTCGATGGCTTTCGGCCCGTCCGGAGTCAAGACCGGCGTGCCGGCCGGGAAGCACTGGTCCGGGTCGCCGACGCAGAAGATATTGCCGTGCAGCGAGGCGAGATGTTTGAGCAGCGTGTATTGGGCGAAGTTGGTGTCCTGGAATTCATCCACCAGCACGTGATGGAAACGGCTGGCATATTTCTCGCGCACGGCCGGAAATTCCGAGAGCAGATGCGCCGTCCACAAGAGCAGGTCGTCGAAGTCCACCGCGTTGGACTGTTTGAGCAGTTCCTGGTAGCGTTGGTAGATGCGCTTGACAACTTCGTCGCGGTAGGTGGCGACGGGGTAATCATCGGGGAAGATGAGTTCATTCTTGGCGCGCGAGATGGAGGCGTGGACGGAGGGAGCGCGGTAGGATTTCTCATCCAGGTTCAGGTCGCGGATGGCGGCCTTGACCACCCGCTCCTGGTCATCGGTATCGAAGATGACGTAGTTCGAGTCGAAGGGCAGGTGTTCGGCCTCGCGGCGCAGGATGCGGGCGCAGACGGCGTGAAACGTGCCCAGCCACAGGCCTTCGGTCGCCGCCTCGCCCAGCATGGCGCGGACGCGGCTTTCCATCTCGCGCGCCGCCTTGTTGGTGAAGGTCACCGCCAGCATCTGCCAGGGACGCACGCCCTGCTCGGCGATGAGATAGGCGGCGCGCTGAGTCAGGACGCGCGTCTTGCCGGAGCCGGGCCCGGCGAGGACGAGGATAGGCCCCGGCCCGGCGGTCACCGCCTGGCGCTGCTGGGGGTTGAGTTTGTCGAGGAAATCCATGATTCTACGCTGCGAATTTCACGAAAGGCGCGCCTGGCTGCTGCCATCCTTGTCAGAAGAATCGTCTCCCCCTGCGCCTGCGCGCCTCTGTGTAATCTGTGCAATCTGTGGTCAAAAATCACAATTGCGAGGTGCAATGCGGGCAGCGAGTAGCTTTGACAGGAATGGTCGAGAGGCAGTATGGGCATTCCTTGGTAGTCGGCTCGGCCGGCGCGGGCGCAGGCTTGCGCAATTTGTTGATTCTTTTGACCATCAAGAAAATAACGAACGCAATAATCAGGAAGTCAACGATGGCTTGGATGAACTGACCGTATTTAATGGCCGCTTCGCCGATGGTGACCGACAGACCGCTGAAATTTACCCCTCCCAGCAGCAGGCCGATGATCGGCATGATGACGTCATTGACCAGCGAGGCAACAATTTTGCCGAACGCCCCGCCGATGATGACTGCCACAGCCAGGTCAATCACATTGCCGCGCACGACGAAGTCTTTGAACTCTTTCCACATACCATCCTCCTTGGGTGAAATGATGGTTTGATTGTACCGTCACGAATAGGGGCTGTCAACGCGAGACTGCCGGAATGTCGTATAATCGGCCTGACCACCAAACAATGCGAGGTTCCTGTGAATCGATTTCGCTTGCTGGCCGTCAGTCTTTCCCTGTTGATTCTTTGCTCTGCTTGCACAGCCGCAGAAACGGTCACCTCGGTTCCCGAAGTACCCACTGCAACGCCTACCACGCCGCCTCCGCCGAGCAAATTGACCATTTGCCTCGGGCAGGAGCCGGCCAGCCTCTATCCGATTGACAACCCGTCCGCGTCGGCGCGGGCGGTTTTGGCGGCGCTTTACGACGGCCCCGTGGATGTCGTTTCTTACGAGTACCGGCCTGTCATCCTGGCGCAGATCCCCAGCCTCGAAAACGGCGACGTTCAGCTTTTTGAGATCTCGGTCTATGTGGGCGATGAAGTAGTGGATGCAGATGGCATGCCCGTGACTCTGACGGCTGGCACGCGCATCCGTCCGGCGGGATGCCGCAGTCAGGATTGCGTCGTCCAGTACGATGGCCGCGCCGAGGTCAAGATGGACCAGATGGTGGTGACCTATCGTCTGCTCCCCGGTCTGCGCTGGTCGGATGGAAAACCGTTGACCGCGGCCGATTCGATTTATTCTTATCAGGTTGCCGTTTCTCGCGGGACCTCGTACCTGGTTGCCCGCACCCAGGCCTATGAGGCCGCCGACGATGTCACCGTTCAGTGGTGGGGCAAGCCGGGTTTTGTTGACCCTGATTATCTCTCCAACTTTTTCTTCCCCTTGCCCGCCCACCTCTTGAGCGGGATTCCGGCCGATGAGTTGCCGGACTCGGAAGCCGCCTCCCGCCGCCCTGTTGGTTGGGGACCCTACCTGTTGAGCGAGTGGGAAGCGGGCGACTACATCACGCTCGTCAAAAACCCCTACTATTTCCGTAAGGCGGAGGGGTTGCCGAAGATAGACCTTCTCACCTTCCGTTTCATCTCTGACCCGGAAACTGCCCTGGCTGAATTACTGGCCGGTGGCTGTGATGTGCTGGACCCCAGCATTCCGCTCGACGGTCAGGCAGCCTTGCTGCAATCTATGCAGGCGCAGGGACAGGTGCAGGCGCTTTTCTCGCTTTCTCCGGTGATGGAACAACTGGCCTTTGGCATTTCCCCGGCAGAGTATGACAATGGCTACAATTCTGAGCGGGACCGCCCGAATTACTTTGGCGATGTACGTGTGCGTCAAGCGGTTGCCATGTGCATAGACCGTCAGCGCATCGTGGACGAAGTGTTGTATGGCCTTTCGAGGGTACCGGCCTCCTACGTTCATCCTGACCATCCCTCGTACACTGGGGATGTCCCCGCGTATGCTTTCGATGTCGGCAAAGCGGCCGCTTTGCTGGAAGAAGCCGGTTGGCGCGACGTGGATAATGACCCTGCCACCCCGCGTCAGGCCTGGGGCGCGCCGGGCATCCCCAACGGGACGCCGTTCGAGGTGACATACATCACCACCGGCGCGGCGCAACGTCTGCAGGTCAGTGCTCTGGTGGCCGAGTCGTTGGCGCAATGTGGAATTAAGTTGGATTTGGAGTATCTCAACCCGTCAGCATTCTACGCTCCCGGGCCAGAGGGCCCCCTCTTTGGGCGCTCCTTTGAATTGGCCGAATTTGCTATGGGTAATGTTGCCGTTGCTCCTCCTTGTGAATGGTATACCACCGGGCAAATGCCGAAGACGACCAATCATTGGATTGGGACAAACGTCAGCGGGTATAACAACCCATCTTTTGATGCTGCCTGTTCCCTGGCGCGTCAGTCTTTGCCCGGAGAGTCAGCATATATAGAAAGCAATGATCAGGCGCAGCGCCTCTTTGCCCAAGACTTGCCTGTTATTCCGCTTTACTGGCGGGTGAAAAGTGCGGCCGCGCGGCCGGAGGTTTGCGGCCTGGTTCTTGATTCGACAGCCGCCAGCCTTTTTTGGAATCTTGAAACCCTTGCCGTTGGAGATGACTGCGCCCCATAAAAACCCCTCTAGAGTATTACTCCGAATCGCTCTGTTTTTGGCGGCTCTCACTTGACTTTTTGTTAGTGTTGTGTTAATCTACTTTCGCCAAACCATCAATTTGATGTAATTCGGCAGATTCCAAGCAAAGGAGGTGATTCTCGGGAAAAAACCTCGCCTTGTTTCTTTAAGTGTCTCACCCAATTTCACCCATTTTCATTCAATTTCTCTGGAGGAGAAAGACAATGTCACGTAACCGCTTTATGCTGGTTCTTGGTGTGCTGGTCGTTGCCAGTATGATTTTGTCCGCCTGCGGCGGCAAGACGGCTACCCCCACTCCCGCCACGACGGAAGAACCCACTCCCCCGCCCGTTACCCGCAAGGGCGCGTGGGTGGACCGCATCGTCTTCACCGGCATTGACCAGGCCGAGGCTGCGGTGACCCAACTGCAGGCCGGTCAGATTGATATCTACGCTTACAGCGTATCTGACCCCAATATCTTCGAGACCGTCAAGTCGGATCCGAAACTGTCTTACACCACTGCGTTTGGTTCCTACACCGAACTGACCTTCAACCCCGCCGGGCCCGAATTTCAAGACGGACGCCTCAACCCCTTTGCGGTGGCCAAGATTCGTGAAGCCATGAACTGGCTGGTGGATCGCAACTACATCGCTCAGGAAATCTACGGTGGTCTGGCCAACGTCAAGTACACCTCGCTCAACAGCGCCTTCCCGGATTATGCCCGCTACGTGGACACCGTGCGCGCCATCGAAGCCAAGTACGCCTACAATCCTGAAAAGGCCAACGAGGTGGTCACCGCTGAAATGACCGCCCTGGGTGCTGAACTGGTGGATGGCAAGTGGGTTTACAAGGGTCAGCCGGTCGTCCTCATCGGCATCATCCGCACCGAGGACGAGCGCACGCAGATCGGTGATTACTTCGCCAGCCAACTTGAAAGCATCGGCTTTACCGTGGATCGCCAGTACAAGACCCGCTCCGAAGCCTCCCCGATTTGGATTCGCTCCAACCCGGCGGATGGCTTGTGGCACTTCTATACCGGCGGCTGGATTACCACTGCTGTGAGCCGCGACGACGCCACCAACTTCGGCTTCTTCTATACCAACCTGGGCTCTGGCTCCCCGCTGTGGCAGGCCTACGTCAACAGCGAAGAGTACTACAACATCGCCTCCCGCCTGTGGACCAATGACTTTACCTCCATGGAAGAGCGCGGTGAACTGTTCGCCAAAGCCCTTATGATGGCTAACGAAGAGTCGCAGCGCGTTTGGTTGGCTGACCAGGTCTCCTTCTCGCCGCAATCTGCCAACCTGGAAGTTACCTACGACCTGGCCGGCGGCGTGGCTGGCGCTGTGATCTACCCCTACACCATCCGCTTCAAGGGTCAGGAAGGCGGCACTGTCCGCTGGGCGCAACCCGGCGTGTTGGTTGACCCCTGGAACCCGATCGGTGGTTCGAACTGGGTCTATGACACCACCGTCTATCGCGCCACCACCGACTACGCTACCATTCCGGATCCTTACACCGGCTTGGCTTGGCCGCAGCGCATCGAAAGCGCGACCGTCACCGCCAAGACCGGCCTGCCGATCGCCAAGACCCTCGACTGGGTCAATCTCGAGTTCGCAGATGAGATCGCCGTCCCGGCCGATGCCTGGGCTGACTGGGATGCCACCACGCAGACCTTCATCCCTGCTGGCGAGGGCAAGACCGCCAACATCAAGTCCACCGTCGTCTATGAAGCCGACCTGTTCGACAAGATGACCTGGCACGATGGCTCGCCGCTCTCGATCGGCGACTTCGTTATGGCCATGATTATGAGCTTCGACACGGCTAAGCCTGAAAGCGCCATCTACGATGAAGCGGCTGTCCCCAATTTCGAGGCCTTCATGTCCTACTTCAAGGGCGTCAAGATCGTTTCCACCAGCCCGCTGACCATTGAAACCTATGTTGACCAGTACTACCTGGATGCGGAAGCCAACGTCTGGGCTTGGTTCCCGAACTACTCCTATGGCACCGCTTCCTGGCATGCTCTGACCCTGGGTATCCAGGCTGAGGCGGATGGCAAACTGGCCTTCACTGCCGACAAGGCGGAAGCCAACAGCGTGGAGTGGATGTCTTACATCAGCGGCCCGAGCCTCGAAATCTTAGAGACCTACCTGGCTGCCGATGTCGCCAGCCCCTTCATCCCCTACGCCCCGACTCTGGGTCAGTATGTCACGGCTGAAGAAGCTGCGGCCCGCTTCGCCAACCTGCAGGCCTGGTACAATGTCCATCATCACCTGTGGGTAGGCACCGGCCCGTTCTATCTGGAAGCTGTCTTCCCGATTGAAGGCTCGGTTGTTTTGGCCCGCAATGAGAACTTCCCCGACATGGCCGACAAATGGGCGCGCTTCGTTGCCCCGAAGATCGGCGTTGTAGATGTCACCGGCCCGGCCAATGTCACCATTGGCACGGATGCCACCTTCGATGTCTTTGTGACCTACGAAGATGCTCCTTACCCGCAGGCAGAAATTTCCGGCGTGAAGTTCCTGCTCTTCGATGCCAACGGCAACCTGGTCGCCAAGGGCGATGCCACGGCTGTTGCTGATGGGCAGTATCAGGTCGTCTTGCCCACCACCGGTCTGGCAAGTGGATCCAACAAGATCGAAGTGGCGGTGACCTCTAAAGTTGTGAGCATCCCGTTCTTCGGTACCTTTGAGTTTGTCACGGCTGCTCCATAAGCAGTTTGCAATTTGAAATCTGGCAGGGGATATTTTCCCCTGCCAGATTTTTATCATCTACTTGGAAAGGCAACCCATGAGCGAAGAGACGCAGACTGTAAAAACTAAATCAAAGGCGGTGCCGAGCAAGAAACCCCAAAGCACGTTTGATCGTGTGGCTCGTTATGCGGGTATCCGCTTTATCACGCTTTTTCTTACTGTTGTTGTGGGCGTATTTCTGACCATCATCATTGCCAATATGGGCGGCTATGTGGATGATATCCGTCGCGGTGATATCCAAGAACAGTATCAACAGGCTGCTATTTTGAATCCTGCCATTAAAGCCTTGCCGCCCGAAGAACGTCAGGCATGGATTGATCAGCAAATTCAACTGGCTTATAAGAAATATGGCTTGGATAAGCCTTTTATTGTGCGCACGTTTATTTTTCTAAAAGATGCTCTTACTTTGAACCTCGGGCGTTCGCAAAATATGTCGAGCGATACAGGCTCGCGGCAGGTACGCCTGATTATCCTTGAACGTATTCCGCCGACCCTGATCTTGTTTGGGACGGTTGGCTTAATTCTTTTCTTTGTCGAATTGTTTTTCGCTCTGTTTCTCTCGCGGCGTTACGGCAGCCTGCTCGATAAAATTGTGGTGACGCTGGCTCCGATGAGCGCTGCGCCTGGCTGGTTCTATGGGATTTTTCTCATCCTTATCTTTGCCGCCTTGTTGAGAATCTTGCCTTTTGGCGGTATGGTGGATGCGCCGCCTCCGCCGCGCTGGTCGTTTGAGTACTTTGTTAGTTTACTCAAACATATGATTCTCCCAACGATGGCTATTGCGGCCAATCAGGTGATCATCAATACCTATTCTTGGCGCACTTTCTTCATGATTTACTCCAGTGAGGATTATGTGGAAATGGCAAAGGCAAAGGGCCTGACTTCTCGAAATATCGAGCGCCGTTATGTTCTCCGCCCAACCTTGCCGACGATTGTGACCTCATTCGCCTTTGTTCTCATTGGCATTTGGACAGGCGCTCCCATCTTCGAAACCGTTTTCAATTGGCCCGGTCTTGGACGTCAGATTTTCATGGCCGTTGGTTTGTTTGATATTCCCGTGATTGTTGGCGAAACGGTTATCTTTGCCTACTTGTTGGCAATCACGCTATTTGTCTTGGACTTCATCTATGCCCTGGTTGACCCGCGTGTGAAGGTCGGTGGGCAGGGAGGCGCACAGGCATGAAAGCGTTGCAGAAAAATTTGCGGGAACTTTTCCGCTACCCGTCCGCAGTCTTTGGCGTCTCGATCGTTTTGCTTCTCATCCTCGTGGCAATCTATGCCATGATTGCCATCCCATATGATGAGGCAATAAGAATGTGGCGCGGCGGCGAAGATGTTTGGTATCAGAACCCCAAGAATGTTCCTCCGGAATGGACCAATCTCTTCCGCTCCAAGAAATTACCCACCTCGTTTGTTCTTAACAGCGCTGATGGCACTGCCGAGAAGGTGGTTGAGGAAGGCACATCCCAAACAACAATTACTCTTACGTATACTTTCGATTACCAGTATGACGCCTTCCCCCAGGAGATGATTTTCTATTTCAAGTCCACGCATGTGGCCAAGCAGCCTTACGTTTCGATTACTTGGTTTACGCCGGATGGACGTGAAATTCGTGTTGCGGATTATGCTATCTCGAATTCAGACACATTCCGCTTTTCCCAGAACAACAAACTAAAACGCCGTTTGGGGGGGCAGTTCCCGCAAGTTGGCCTTTTCATGGACCCAAATTCTGACCCTGCCAATCCGCTCGCGTTGCGCGGCGTCTATAAAATTGTGGTAACTGTTTTTAGTTTTGAAAAAGATGTTACTGTTGACGATAAGTTTGTTCTTCATGGACAGGTGCACGGTTGGGCGGGCACCGACCATCGCCGTCGCGACCTTGGCGTTGCTATCCTGTGGGGAACGCCCATTGCGCTCATGTTTGGCCTGGTTGCGGCCATGGGCACAAGTGTTCTGACCATGCTCATCTCGGCTATTGGCACTTGGTATGGCGGCTGGGTAGATGAGGTCATCCAGCGCATCACTGGCGTCAATCTCGTCATCCCCTTCTTGCCGATTCTCATCATGATAGGTACTTTCTATTCCAGAAGCATCTGGATTATCCTGGGCGCAACGATTGCTTTGAGCATTTTCGGCTCCGGAATCGTCACCTTCCGCTCGGTATTTCTCCAGGTCAAAGAGTCACCTTACATCGAAGCCGCCCGCTCTTACGGCGCCAGCAACTGGCGCATCATCACGAGGTACCTGATGCCGCGCATTATCCCGATGCTCATCCCCGGTTTGGTGACTGCCATCCCCGGTTACGTCTTTCTCGAAGCCTCACTGGCTGTGCTTGGCCTGGGCGACCCTGTCTTGCCCACTTGGGGAAAGATTATCAACGATGCTCAAGCGAACGGTGCTCTCTATCAGGGCTTGTACTACTGGGTACTTGAGCCGGCGGTGTTGCTGATGATTACAGGTTTGGCGTTTGCAATGCTTGGCTTCTCTTTGGACCGCATCTTCAATCCGAGATTGCGAGGTCAGTAATGGCAACGAACAACGATAAACTTTTGCGTGTTGAAAATCTTATTCTTCACTTCCGCACAACGTTTGGGGTTGTGCAGGCAGTGGATGGTATCGATTTTTCGCTCGACAGCAATCGCGCTGTAGTGATCTTGGGCGAAAGCGGCTGCGGCAAAACCTCTCTGGCAAAAGCTATTCTGCGTTTGCTTCCCCGCAATGTTGCCCAATATACCGGAAAAGTCTACTTGAACGGTACAGACGTTATGGCCTTCAACGATGAGGAGTTTCGCCAAAATGTGCGCTGGGTAGGCATGAGCCTCGTCCCGCAGGCGGCGATGAACTCACTCAACCCGGTCATCCGTGTCGGCGACCAGGTGGCCGAACCGGCCATGATTCACCTCGGCATCAAAAAGGAAGAGGCGCTCAATCTGGCTAAACAGATGTTCCAGCATGTGGGCGTGCCGGTGGACTTCCTCAGCCGCTACCCCTTTGAACTCTCCGGCGGCATGCGTCAGCGCGTGGCCATCGCAATGGCCTTGGTCACCTCACCCAGCCTGATCGTCCTTGACGAACCGACCAGCGCTCTTGACCTGTTGACTCAGGCCAACATTTTCAACGTTCTGAAGCGCATCAAGAAGGAACTGGGCACCAGTTTCATCCTGATTACCCACGACATCGCTACCTCGAGCGAATTGGCCGATGAAGTTGCCATCATGTACGCCGGTCAAATTGTGGAAACCGGCCATGCCAAAGACTTCTTCCCTGCCCCGTTGCATCCATATGCGCAGATGTTGATGGCCAGTGTGCCGCGCCTGCGTGCTGACCAGGACCCCGAATTTATCACCGGCCAGCCGCCGAGCCTGATTAATCTGCCGACTTCGTGCCGCTTTGCCCCGCGTTGTCCGAAGCGCTTTGATAAATGCGACCAGGACCCGCCGGTGATCGAAAAAGACGGGCGCAAAGTCAAATGCTGGCTGTATGCATAGGAGAAACAAAATGGCAGAAACACAAACAGTTCAAACCGGTGAAACGAAGAGCGACATGCGCAAGGTGTTGCTTTCCATCCAGAACCTGCGTGTTTGGTTCGAACTGCGGCGCTTTGGTTTTGGCGTGGCAGGCTATGTACGCGCTGTTGACGATGTCAGTTTCGACCTGCACGTGGGCGAGGCTATTGCGGTGGTGGGTGAGAGCGGCTGCGGCAAGTCCAGCCTGATGAAAACTATTCTGGGTCTCTACCGCCCGCGCGAAGGCCGCGTCGTTTTCGATGACCAGGTCATCAGCGAAATGGGCCGCAAAGGCCTCAACTGGTACCGCGCCCAGGTCGGTTACATTCAGCAGGACCCGTATGGGGCGTTGCCGCCCTTCATGAGCCTCCAGCGCATCCTTGACGAGCCGCTGGTGATTGGCGGTATACGCAACAAAGAAGAACGTATGGCGCGCATCCACAAGGTGCTCAGCGAAGTCAAAATGCACCCTGTCGAAGACTTCCTGCCCAAGTTCCCGCACATGCTCTCCGGCGGTCAGCAGCAGCGCACAGTCATCGCCCGCGCCATGATTCGCGAGCCAAAACTCATCGTGGCCGACGAACCGGTCTCGATGCTGGATGCTTCGGTGCGCGTCGAAATTCTGAAACTGCTGCGCGGTTTGCAGGAGTCTCACAACCTCTCGTTCATCTACATCACCCATGACCTTTCGACGGTGAAGTATTTCTCCGAGCGCATCTTTGTTATGTATGCCGGCAAACTGGTCGAAAAAGGCCCCATCGGCAAGATTCTCAAGAATCCCTTGCATCCTTACACTTTCGCCCTCATGGCTGCCACCTCCGACCCGGACGCCCGCAACGCCGATACGTACAAAGAAGTGCCTCCCGGCGAACCGCCCAGTTTGGTCAAGCCGCCGGCCGGCTGCCGCTTCCATCCGCGCTGCTCGCGCATCATTCAAGGTCTGTGCGACCAACAGGAACCGCCCGAATTCGAGCCGGAACCCAATCATCAGGTGCAGTGCTGGTTGTACCAATGAATTTGGAAGACGAAAAAAGACCTTTGAGAATGATTGTGATCGGCTTCGTGCTGGTCACAGCAGGCATGGTATTGCCTTTCCTGATGCAACTCGGCATCATTGACCTGACCAGAATGCCAGGCGTGACGGGCTTTTTGCTGGCCTTTCTCACCTACGGTGCTTCGGTGGCCGGCCTCTTCCTGGGTTTCATCGGCGCAGCCACTTACGTCAAAATGCAGCGTGATAAGGATAAGTAAAACTGTACTTTCAACTTGCCCTGCCTCGTTGGCAGGGCAAGTTTTAACTCAACAGATGGATTGTTTTTCTCTCCCTGGCCTTTGCAACGCCCGGCCTGCGTAAAACCGTGCTACAATCGAGAAAAACAGGCAAGAGAACCCCATGGCAAAATACCGCATCCTGATTGTTGAAGACCAGCGCGAAGTCAGCCGCCTTCTGCGCTCGGCTCTCGAAACCCTCGAATACGACCTGGAAGTGGTGGAAATCCCCTCCGGGGAAGAAGCCATCCTCGATAGTTCGCGTCACAAAGTAGACTTGCTCGTTGCAGATTACCGCCTGCCGGGCATTACTGGCCTGGAATTGATGCAAAAAGTGCGCGTCCACCATCCTCAAGCCAAAATCCTGCTCATCACCGGCCAGTCGGACCCCAAAATACGCAAACTCATCGCTGAAGCGGGAGCGGACGGCGTTTTTATCAAACCCGTCGTCATGGCCGACTTTCTGGATGCCGTCGAGCGTCACCTCGGCCTGGTGGAAACTCTCCTGCCGCCCGAACCGATTGCTCCTGAAAACAGCAGCAGCAACTGCCGCCTGCCGGACCTGCTGGTGGATTTGCGCCACAAACTCTCCGCCCTTTCCGTCATGCTAATGGACGACACCGGACATATCCTCGCCCGGGCCGGAGACCTCCCCGACGCCAATGCCGAGACCACCCTCATTTCCTCCCTGCTGGCCATGAACAGCGCCGGGCAGAAAGTTTCCCGCCTCATCGGACAAAAGGATATTTCCAACTGGGTGGTCTTCGATGGCGGCGAATATGACCTGATATTTGCGCCGGTCGGCGCTCAACATTCCATGCTGGTCCTCGGCAAGAGAATTGCCGAAGAAAAACGCATTTTGGAGGCCATGCGTCACTTCTCCACCATGCGGCCGCTTATCGAAAATGCTATTGCGAAAATGACGCTGCCCCAGGGAAAGAAGGCCGAAGCCTATCAGGAGCCGGCCACGACCCCGCTCGAAGTTGTTGAGCAAAACCTGCGCGAACTCGAACCGCTCCTGAAGGGCAAGAAGAAACTCAAGACGGCGGAATTGAACCAGTTTTGGGACGAAGCCGCCGACAAGTATCCCGCCCCCGCCAAACCCGATATGCTCTCTTACGAACAAGCCAAACAACTCGGCCTCGCTCCTGAAGACGATGAGACTTGATATTGTCTCAGCCGCGGGGCTGTGATACAATTGCGCCCGCTCTGGGGCGTGGTGCAATGGCAGCACACCAGACTTTGGATCTGTGGATCTTGGTTCGAATCCAGGCGCCCCAGCCTGATGAAAATCCCGCGCTCAGGCGGGTTTTTCTCTCTGTCTTGCAAGGGAGTGGGCCTTGTCTGTGAAGCCGGTCGAATCGAATGAGGCCAAAGGCCACGAAGGGGCTGTTTTGGCTTCTCTTTTTGCCCTGACCGCTTTTTGGGGCTGTCTTGACCTCGCGCTGTGTCTTTCCCTGGTGCTGCTCGCGCGCTCTTTATCGCTTGTCGTGCCGCTTGACGTGCTGCTGCCCGGTCCGCCGGATGTTTCAGAGACGGCCAAGACTCGGTCCCCCTCCTATCCATCCCCGTCTCCTTCTTCCCCTCCCATTCCATCGGTGCTGGTCTATAACGGTGAGAAAAATGCCTACTTTGAGATTGATCAGTGGGCGGGGAGAGCGCTGTTATATGTTCGGTACGATGGCCAGGGTTATTTCAGCGTGACTTGTTACGACCCGTTTAACTTTCACACGACCTCGCTCGACACCGAAGGCCCGTATGAGGGCGTCCTGCCGCTCGATTTTTTCCGCGATAAATATACCACCCACATCAGTGTCCAGGCTGCTGGCCCTTGGCGGATCGAAATCCGCCCGCTGGATATGATCGAGCGTTTGACGGTTCCGGGCCGCCTGGAGGGCCGGACGGATCGGGTAATTCGCCTGGAGGGGGAGCCGGCGGTCGAATTGACGGTCTCAACCGGCGGTTACATCGGCACCTGGGGATGTGAAGATTCGTACCCCCGATCGCGGGCCTACTTGCTTGTCAACGACTATCCTCGAGATCCCTCGCCGATCACCGTTACTGCTGAAATTCCGCCAGGTGTGACCATGCTCTCTATTAAAGCCACCGACGAGTGGACTATGGTGATTTCTGGGAGGTCACTGTGAAAATCATTTCTATCCTTCTTGCTGCCGGACAGGGGACGCGCATGAAGTCGGCCCTGCCCAAGGTGCTGCATCCGCTCTGCGGGCGGCCCATGCTGGCCTACGCCCTCGCTGCCGTCTCTGCCGTCAGCGCAGAGAAACCGGTCGTCATTATCGGCCACGGGGCACAGGCCGTGCGCGAGTACGTGGGTGAACAGGCCGTCTGCGTCCTGCAGGACCCGCCGCTGGGAACCGGTCATGCCGTCCTGCAGGCCGAATCCATCTTGCGCGGCGCGACTGACCTCGTGCTGGTCACTTACGCCGATATGCCGCTCCTGCGCCCCGAGACGTTGACCCGCCTCGTCGAAACGCAGCAGCAGAATTCCGGTCCGATGACGATTCTGACTGTGGTCGCCGACGACCCGCGCGGCTTCGGGCGCGTCGTCCGCGGGCCGGACGGGAACGTACAGGCGATTGTCGAAGAGGCGGTCGCTCCCCCGGAGCAGTTGTCCATCCGCGAGTTGAACGTTGGGGCCTATTGCTTCCGCGCCGATTGGCTGTGGGACGCGCTTCACCGCATCCCGGTCTCGAAGAAGGGCGAGTATTACCTGACCGACACCGTCGAACTGGCCGTGCGGGACGGGTTGACGGTGCAGGCAATCGTCGCCGAAGACCGGGCGGAAATTATCGGCATCAACACGCGCCTTCACCTGGCCGAAGCCGAAGCCGCCATGCGCCGCCGCATCAATGAGAAACACATGTTGGCCGGCGTGACCCTCATAGACCCGGCGACGACCTACATCCAGCCGGATGTGACCATCGGGCGCGATACGGTCATCTTGCCGAACACGCATCTCGAAGCCGGGACGGTGATTGGCGAAAATTGCGAAATCGGCCCCGATACGCTGGTGCGCGGCTCGACCATCGGCAATCGTTGTAAGGTGGTGCGCTCGGTCGTCGAATACGCCTGGCTGGAAGAAGATGTGGATATCGGCCCCTTCGCCCACCTGCGCAAGGGCGCTCACTTGTGCCGCGGCGTCCACATGGGCAACTTTGGCGAGGTCAAAGATTCCACCCTCGGCCCCGGCACGAAGATGGGGCATTTTTCCTACATCGGCAACGCCACCATTGGAGCGGATGTCAACATCGGCGCGGGGACGATTACCTGCAACTATGATGGCGTGAACAAGAACCCGACCGAAATCGGCGAAGGGACGTTTATCGGCTCGGATACGATGCTGGTCGCTCCGGTCAAGATTGGCAGGCGCGCCAAGACGGGGGCCGGCGCGGTGGTGACAAAGGATGTGCCGGATGATACGCTGGTGGTGGGGGTGCCGGCGCGGGTAATACGAAAGTTGAATGAAAAAAGCGGGACGGAGTCCGAAGTCTCCTGACTTCGGTAAGTTTGTCCCAAATAATCGAAGTTGTTCAATTCTATGGTAAAGAAGGCGCTTCTATGACTCAATTGACCGATACAGAACGCAGTTCCCTGATTACTCTTGCCAACGAAGCCCGCCGCCGGGCTTATGCGCCGTACTCTAATTACCAGGTCGGCGCGGCGCTGCGAACGAAGAGCGGACGCATCTACACCGGCTGCAACGTGGAGAATGCCGCCTACCCGCAGAGCATGTGCGCCGAGCGGGTGGCTATTTTCAAGGCTGTCTCTGATGGTGAGAAGGAGTTCGAGGTTATTGCTGTCGTTACGCCCAACGGCGGCGCGCCCTGCGGCGGATGCCGTCAGGTAATGGCCGAGTTTGGCCTCGATACGCGGGTGCTGATCGCCCGTCCGGATGGCCGCCTTGTTCAGGAGACGACGGTCGAGGCCCTCCTGCCGGGAGCATTTACACCGGATGAGTTGCGCAAATAGCCCCCTGGGAGGCAGGGGATGACGGAACCTCGCTCCTTCCGCCTCGAAGCCGTTGTCCTCCGCCGCAGCGACTGGGGCGAGGCAGACCGTCTTTTGACACTCTACTCGCGCGAGCGCGGCAAATTGCGCGCCCTGGCTAAGGGAGCGCGGCGCATCAAGAGCCGCAAGGCCGGGCATATCGAGCCGTTTACGCGCGTCTTGTTGCAACTGGCGCGCGGGCGCGACTTGTCCATCGTCACCCAAGCCGAGACGGTAGAGGCCTACCTGCCCCTGCGGGAGGATTTGCTCCGCCTGGCCTTGGCCGGTACGGTGGTCGAACTGCTCGACCGCTTTACCTACGAGGAAGGACACGAAAATATCGCCCTGTTCAACCTGCTGACCGATACCCTCCGCCGCATCGCCTCGCTGCCGGACCCTTGGCTTGCCGCGCGCTATTACGAGGTGCAGGCGCTCGATTTGTTCGGCTACCGTCCGCAATTGATGCAGTGCGTCAACTGTGGGGAAGAGATTCGCCCGATAGCGCAATATTTTTCGCCGGTGCGGGGTGGCGTCCTCTGTCCGCGCTGCGGAGCGGGGCTGCCGGGTATATGGGAAATTTCGGTCGAAGCGCTCAAGTACTTGCGTCACTTCCAGCGCAGTTCCTTCGCCGAAGCGCAGCGGGCGCGGCCCGCCCCGGCGGTCCGCGAAGAGACCGAGAAGATTCTCCAGATGTACATCACCTATCTGCTGGAGCGAGAACTTAATTCTCCCCGATTCTTGAAACAGGTCAGGAATTAAGGCGTAAGGCGGGAGGGGAATCCCACAGGCGGGATGGGAATCCCGCCCTACGGGTGGAGCGCAAATTCAATTCTCCCCGATTCTTGAAACAGGTCAGGAATTAAGGCGTAAGGCGGGAGGGGAATCTCGCAGGCGGGATGGGAATCCCGCCCTACGGGTGGAACGCGAACTCGATTTTCCCCGATTCTTGAAACAGGTCAGAGAAAAAAACGATTAGGTCAAGCCGGCAGGAGACTCCCCCTGGCGGCGTTTTTCGCGCCGCGCCCATTCGATGAGCAACGTGCGTACAATCCACTCGATGACCGGCCCCATTTTGCGCCATAGAAAGGCCTGAATGCGCCGAGAGCGCAAGCCGTAGAAGAATTTGGCAAACCAGGTGCGCCGCCGCAGGGCTTTGCCCATTTCCGAGCGCAGCAGGGCGGAGCGGTAATCGCGAAAGGAGAAATCCTGTCTCTCGAAGGCGCGCTGAAGGGCGCGGGCGGCCAGTTTGCCGTAGCCAAGCGCAAGGCTGATGCCCTCGCCGTAGAGAGCATCCACGCCGGCGGCGTCGCCCGCCAGCAGGACGCGGGGAGCGGAGAAGACCGAGCGGTGGTCGAACCAGCGGATGGGATGCCCCTCCAGTTTGTAATCTTCCAGATTCAGCCCGTGACGCTGAAACTCCTCGGCCAGGGCCTCCCGCAGGCTCTTTTGCGGGCGGACGGTGTGGACGTTGCTGTCGTAAATGCCGCGCACCCGCACCATTTTCCCCTTTTCGAGCGCCGGAAAGTCCCAAACGTAGCCCAGGATGCCATCCGGCACGACCACAAAGTCGAAATACGAATCCGGTTGTTTGTGGAAGGAAGCCTCCGGCTTGGACGGCGTGACCACCTCCAGCAGGCGCGCCACGTGGATGCGCTCGTGAGGGGCGATGGCCCGCCGGACGATGCTATTGCTCCCGTCCGCGCCGACGACCACCTCGGCGTGATACTCGCCGTGGTCGGTCTCGAGCGTCACCCCCGACCCGTTGACGGTCACGCGTTTAACGGTCGTGTTCTCGTGGATGAGGAAGCCGCGCTGACGCGCTTTCTCGGCCAGCCAGGCGTCGAACTCGTGGCGGCGGATGGTGCGGAAGGCTAACGTGGCCTTCTTCTCGCCGCGCATTTTCATCCCTTGGCCGCCATAGTCGAAATGCGCCCAATCCACATCGTAGTGAGGGATTTCGCTCAGGTTCAATCCCAGGTCGGCCAGGATGACCTCTCCATCTGGCAAGATTCCTCCACCGCACAATTTCGGGCGCGGGTGACGGGCCTTTTCCAGGATGAGTGTGCGCGAGACGAGTTGCGGCGCAAAAGTGGCCAGATGCAAGGCGGTCGAAATCCCCGCTGGCCCGGCGCCGACGATGATGATATCGTAATGATTGTAGGCGGACATAGCGCCATTCTAGTTGAAAGAAAACTTTTTGGCAAGCGCTGGATGGGCAAGCCACAGTCTAGAGAGCGGTTATGCGATGAAGCCCTCTCTGCTTCACAGAAGACAGCCTGCTCGGCGGCAGAGCGCCTGGCAGGCTTTGCAGCCTTGCCATGGCAGGGGAAGCGATTATTTTTGAAATCCCAACTCCTTGTTATAATAACCAAACCACAAACTCACCAAGCCGAGGGAGGCGCGCATGACCGATGTGATTGAACTCGTCCTATCCATTTCTGAGCCGGAAGCGGATGCAGAACGGCTGGACTTCGCCGCGCGGCGTTTGCTGCAGGAACTGCGCCAACTGCCGCTGGAATCTGCCGCCCTTGCCTCCGAGGCGACTCTCCCCGCAGGCGCAAAGGGACTCGACCCGGTCACCGGGGCGATTGTGGTCACCGTTTTGCCGTCCCTCTTGCCCCAACTGACAGAATTTTTGCAAACCTGGGTCTTGCAGGGGCGCGGGCGCCAAATCAAATTCAAGGGGAAAATTCGCGGTCATTTGGTTGACTACGAAGGCTCGCTGGCAGAGTTGAAAGAACTGCTGGCGCTGCTGGAGGGCGAAAAACCAAAATCGAGAAAAACAAAATCGAAGTAGGGGAAGCGCCATGCCCGCCAAGTATGCCTTGATCATTGCCAACTCGGAATATCAGGACCCGAATTTGTCCAAATTGACCGCCCCGGAAAAGGACGCCGGGGAATTCGCCCGTGCCCTGCGTAAACTGGCCGGCTTTGACGTGCAGGTTCTGAAGAACGCCAAGGATGCGACCATGCGCCGCGCCATCGCGCTTTTCTTTGCCGAGCGCTTCCGCGAGGACTTGCTGCTCTTGTATTTTTCCGGCCATGGTTTGAAGAACGAATACGGCCGCTTGTTCTTGGCCGCCAGCGATACTAACCTGAAGATTTTGGACGCCAGCGCCGTGCCCGCCGAATTCGTCGCCGGCGAAATGGACCGCAGCCGTTCGAAAAGACAAACGCTCATCCTGGATTGCTGCAACAGTGGCGCCTTTGTCCAGGGGATGAAAGGGAGCGCCGGCATGGGGATGGCCGAAGCCTTTCAAGGCAGCGGCTACGGACGGATTGTGCTGACCGCCACAGACGCAGTGCAGTATGCCTGGGAGGCCAACCGCGTCATCGGCAAGGCGCACACCTCGCTTTTCACCCGCTTTTTGATCGAGGGCTTGCAGGGCGCAGCCGACCTGGACGGCGACGGCAAAATCGGCGTGGACGAATTGTACGAGTACGCCTACCGGCAGGTGGTGCAGGCCAGGCTCAAACAGACTCCCAAAAAGTGGACTTATGGCCAAATCGGCGGCGACCTTTTCCTGCGCGAGGACCTGCCGCCGCGCCGAAACGTAAGCGCTGCAAACCCTCCAGCCGTCCCAAAGCCGCCGCCGGAAGCCCAACCGGCTGCCCCGCCTTCGCCGCTCGACGAGCAGGTGCTCTATTACAACGAGGGGCGCGCCCTGCAAAAAGAGGGCAAACTGGCCGAGGCCGCCGCCGTCTTTACCAAGGTCGGCGATTACCGCGACGCCATTCTGCGCCTGCGCAAACTGCGCCTCTACCTGGAAGCCGACAAGTGGATGCAGCAGGGCCTGGCCGATCAAGAAGACCGCCTCGAACCCTGGTGGGAAGCGCAAAAGCGGCTGGAGGAGTTGCTCCAACTGGAGCCGCAGTTTTTGGATGCCCTTTCCCGCTTGGCGATCGTTAATGCCCGGCTTGCTCTCCCCGAGACCTACAACCTCCTTCTGGAAGCCCTGGACCAGGATGATTGGGCGCAGGTGCTGCCCCTCTTCGAACGCATCCGCCGCGTCAAGGCGAATTACAAACGCGCGCAAACTCTCTTGGAAAAGGTCTGGCTCCAGATGGTCGAGGCCGGAGCGACGTTTGAAGAGGAAGGTCGCAGGCATCTGATGATTTTCGTTCCTGCTGGCGAATTTGTGATGGGAAGCGACCAGGGAGATGACGATGAAAAACCGCCGCATTGGGTCTATCTCGATGACTACTATATAGACCGCTACCCGGTGACCAATGCTGAATATCAAAAATTCGTGGAAGTGACCAAGCGCAAGCCGCTCTCCCATTGGAAAAATGGCAAGATTCCGGCAGGCAAAGAGGCGCACCCGGTGGTCAACGTCAGTTGGCAGGACGCCGCCGACTACGCCGCCTGGGCCGGCAAACGCCTGCCCACCGAAGCCGAATGGGAAAAAGCCGCCTCTTGGGACCCCGTGAAGAGAGAAAAGCGGGTCTTTCCCTGGGGCGACCGCTTCGATACCGGCAAATGCAACGCAAAGGAATCGAGGATTGGAACGACCACGCCGGTGGGAAAATATTCTCCCCAAGGCGACAGCCCCTATGGGGTGGCCGATATGGCTGGCAACGTTTGGGAGTGGTGCGCCGACTGGTACGATGAGAATTATTACCAGAACTCGCCCCCAAAAAATCCCCAGGGTCCAAGTTCTGGTCGGAGTCGCGTGCTGCGCGGCGGGTCGTGGGACAACAACGGATACATCCTGCGCGCCTCGCTCCGCTTCAGGAGCGGCCCCGTTTACTGGTACAGCGGCATTGGTTTTCGTTGTGTCCGCTCACTCCCATAGTTCTGAAATGCTGGATTCTGAAATTCTGTTCTCTGGCATTCTGGTTTTCTGACTCCGATAACTGCCTGGCCGGCGCGTCAGAGTTGCTGCTCGAGGGCGCAAAATGCCCAAACTTATCCGCAGATAGCGCCGATTTTGCTCTCTTTTCTGCGCAATCTGCAAAATCTGCGGAGGAAGAGGCAGGCAGTTACGATTTTCTCCGTTTCATGACTTGATAGTTCGTACTTTGTATCGGATAATTACCATAATTCGATAATTATCCGATATGAAAACACGTCTCCTCGCCCTTTGATTCCATACCCTACTTTACCATCGAAGGCTTTCATCAAGCCGCCGCCTGGACTGGAGCCGCCTGCCGCAGGATTTGCTGACTTTTTTCCACAAGACTCTAGCCTACCCCGATGCAACCGTCAAAACCCAGCCAGGCGAAGATGGCATCCTACACCGTCCGCTCGGCGATGGCGGCTTTGCAGGAGAAAGTGGCCCTCATCCGTCCCTCTGACCTGGCGGTAGATTTGCTGCCGATGTTCGAATCGCGCCTTTTCATCGAATCCTGGCTGGAAGGTTTCCATGCCAATTTCGCCACCTTCGCCCGCTTCTATCTTTCTACCGGCGACCTCCAAAAACAGGTATAATCTCCTCGCTTCACTACCGACCACTGATGATTGATAAAAACATGTCGAAAAACATCCCCGTAGATTGGGACGCCGTTTACGCCGAAGAAACGCGCTTGTTGCGCGCCTTATCTCCGCAAGAAGGTTTGCGGCAATTCTTTGCGTTAATGGCAGAATTTGAACCGTGGCTGCAGGAAACCGAGGCCGTGTTTCGGAAGGAACGCAATCAGGCAATGACCCAACTCCAGGCCCGGCTGGCCGGACTGAAAGTCAATAAAAGCCATGAACAAATTGATTGACTCGGTGATTGCTTTCCAGGATTTCCTGCAAAAAGAAGGCATTCCCGTTATGGCAATTGGCGGGATTGCGGTTGCGGTATGGGGAGAGCCGCGCCTCACCCGTGATATTGACATGAAGGTTTTGGTTTCACGCGAGAAGCGCGGCCGTTTGCTGGCAATTTTGCGCCCCTTCACGCCCCTTCAAGAAGATACGGACGAGTCGTTTCGCCGCTTTGGGTTGGCGTTTTTTCGAGATTCGAATGACGTTCGCATTGACGTGATGCTGGCAGATACGATTTTTGACGAAACCGCCATTCGACGTGCGCGCGAGATTGATTTCATACCTGAAAAGAGAATCCGTGTTTGTATGGCTGAAGACCTGATTGTTTATAAAATGCTCTCCACACGTGCCAAAGACCGTGGCGATGTTGAATCGGTGATCCAAAAACAGGGAGATGCTTTAGACGATGCCTACATCGAGAATTGGCTTGCTCAATTTGAAAGTGCGTTAGCAGACAGCACGCTGATTGATGATTTTCGCAAAATGCGAAGGCGCTCATCAGACGGCGTCTGAACCAAGCCTCAATCCATCGAAAATCCAAAATCGCAAATCGTAAATCGCAAATCGCAAATCGCAAATCGCAAATCCAACATGCCCTCCACCTTCCAATCCCTCCTCCTCACCCTCCAATCCTTCTGGGCTGACCACGGCTGCCTCATCGCCCAGCCCTACTACACCCAGGTCGGCGCCGGCACAATGAACCCAGCCACCTTCCTGCGCGTCCTCGGACCCGAACCCTGGAACGTCGCCTACGTCGAACCCTCCGTCCGCCCCGACGACGGACGCTACGGCGAGAACCCCAACCGCTTCCAGGTGCATTACCAATACCAGGTCATCCTCAAGCCCGATCCGGGCAATCCCCAAGAGTTATATCTCGACTCGCTCAAAGCCCTCGGCATTGACCCGCGCCAGCACGACATCCGCTTCGTCGAAGACAACTGGGAACAGCCCGCCATCTCCGCCTGGGGCTTGGGCTGGGAAGTCTGGCTCGACGGACAGGAAATCACCCAATTCACCTACTTCCAGCAAATGGGCGGCGTGACCCTCGACCCGGTCGCCGTCGAACTGACCTACGGGCTGGAGCGCATCCTCATCGCCCTCAACAACGCCAAAGCCATCTGGGATGAACCCTGGAACGACCAGGTCACCTACGGCGAGATTCGCCGCCGCGAAGAATTCGAGCATTCCAAATACTACTTTGAAATCGCCGATATTGAGCGCGTCCGCCGCATGTACGACCTCTACTCCGCCGAAGCCGAAGCCTGCCTCGAACAGGGACTCGTCCTGCCCGCCCACGACTACGTCCTCAAATGCTCGCACGCCTTCAACATCCTCGACACGCGCGGCGCCATCTCCGTCGCCGAACGTCAGGCATTCTTCCGCCGCATGAGAGAACTCGCCCGCCGCGTCGCCGCCTCCTACGAAGAACAGCGCAAATCGCTGGGCTACCCTCTGCTCAAGACCGCCGACCGCAGACCGCAGACCGTGCCGGCACAGCCGTCCACCGTCCACCGTCCATCGTCTTTCCTGCTGGAAATCGGCACCGAAGAACTTCCCGCCTCCGACGTGGACACCGCCCGCGAACAACTCACTGCCCGCATCCCGACTCTCCTCGATGAACTGCACCTCGCCCACGGAGACATCCGCATCTTCTCGACCCCGAGGCGGATCGCCGTTTCGATCGACTCTCTCTCCCCGCAGCAGCCCGACCGCGAGACCCTCGTCAAAGGTCCGCCTGCGGATAAAGCCCTTGTTGTAGGACAAGATAATATCCTGTCCTACACCCCCGCCGCGCAAGGCTTCGCCAAAAAGAACGGCGTGGACGTGAAAGACCTCCTCGTCCGCGAGGAAAATGGCGGCAAATACGTCTTCGCCGTGGTCAAGCAAAAGGGACGTCCCGCGCCCGAGGTCCTGGCAGAGGCGCTGCCCAAACTGATTGCCGAAATCAAATTCGAGAAGACGATGCGCTGGCTGCCTGCGTCCCGCGCAGCGGGAAACGAGTCAGGCGTCTTCTTCTCGCGCCCCATCCGCTGGCTGGTCGCCATGTTCGGCGAGACGGTCATCCCCTTCGAATACGCCGGCGTCGCCAGCGGCAGCGTCACACGCGGACTGCGCCCCTACGGCTCGCCCGAAATCTCCATCCCCTCCGCCGAGCAATACCTCGACCTCATGCGTCAGGCAGGCATCGTCCTCGACAAAGAAGAACGCAAAGCCTCCATCGTGGAACAGGCGAAACAGGCAGCGGCGCTGGTCGGCGGCGAAGCCCTCATCGAACAAGACCTGCTCGAAGAAGTCGCCAACCTGGTCGAGATGCCCACCGCCGTCCTGGGCGGCTTCGACCCCGCATTCCTGCAACTACCGAAAGATGTTTTGATTTCGGTCATGAAAAAGCACCAACGCTACTTTCCCCTCACCCCTTGCCCCTCTCCCTTAGGGAGAGGGGTTGGGGTGAGGGGAGGGAGAGGGGCTGGGGGTGAGGGTCTCCTCCCTCACTTCATCGCCATCCGCAACGGCGACGACCTCCACATAGACATCGTCCGCCAGGGCAACGAACACGTGCTCGGCGCGCGCTTCGCCGACGCGGACTTCTTCGTCCGCGAAGACCTCAAACACAAACTCGAAGACTTCCGCCCCAAACTGGCGGGTCTCACCTTCCACACCAAACTCGGCTCCATGCTCGACAAATCCGAGCGCATGTTGAAACTCGGCGCGGAAGTGGCAGACCTGCTCCACATCAAAGACGCTGAAACCATCAAAACGCTGGCGCGGGCAATCTACCTCGCCAAGGCAGATTTGGCCACCCAAATGGTGACCGAAATGACCTCCCTGCAGGGCATCATCGGCGGCGAGTACGCCCTGCGCAGCGGCGAAGACCCCGCAGTGGCGCGGGCGATTGCCGAGCAATACCAAACCGTCCCGCAGACGAAGCCCGGCCTCGCCCTGGCGCTGACCGACCGCCTCGACTCGCTCGTCGGTCTGTTTGCTGCCGGGCTTGCTCCCAGCGGCGCAAAAGACCCGTTTGGACTGCGCCGCGCCGCGATTGGCATTGTCCAGCCGCTCATCGAACACGACGCCGACTTCGACCTGGCTGCAGCGGTGGAGAAAGCCGCCGCGCTCCAGCCCATCGAGGTCGCGCAAGAAACGCAGGCAAAGGTTCTCGAATTCCTCGCCGGGCGGCTGAGCGTGGCGCTCAAGGAGATGGGCTACCGCTACGATGTGGTGGACGCTGTCCTGGCAGAGCAATCCGCCAACCCGGCAGCGTCGGCTCGGGCGGTGAAGCAGTTACAGGTCTGGGTGGGACGCGAGGATTGGCGCGAGATTCTGCCAGCCTACGCGAGGTGCGTCCGCATTATCCGCTCGGCGGGAGTTGCCGGTGAGCAGCCTGCCCTGAGAGAAGTCGAAGGGTTATCAGTAATCAGTGAGCGGTTGTTGGCGGAGGCGGAGGAAAAGCGGCTGTATCAGGCGCTGCAAAACATCAACCGCCAGCCGTCCACCATCAATGAATTTTTGGAGACAGTGGTCAAACTCATCCCCTCCATCAATGCCTTCTTCGACAAGGTGCTGGTCATGGCCGAGGACGAGCAGGTGCGGCAGAACCGCCTCGCCCTGGTAGGACAAATTGCCAATTTGTCCAGCGGCCTGGCAGACTTGAGCAAACTGGAAGGGTTCTAGAATTCGTTCGGTTGCAAGGAGGCTGTCATGACCCAATCTCCCGGCGCCATTGACCTCGCCGAACTTCTCTTGCAAGAAGGGAAAAAGCGCGAGGCTGCGTCGTTGCTGGCAGCCTACCTGAAGCGCAATCCCACTTCGGCGCGCGCCTGGTGGGTGTTGAGCCAGGCTGTGGAAACCCCGGCCCAGGAGCGGGATTGCCTGGAACGGGTGCTGGTGCTCGAACCAGGGAACGCCCAGGCGCGGGCGCGTCTGGTGCAACTCAAAGCGCCGCCCCGGCAGTCTGTCAAACCGTTCACGGCTTCTCTTCCGTCAGACAGGGGGAGGGCGTTTGAGCCAACTCCGCCCCCGCCCGCGCCCAAGCCAGCGCCCGCCGAATGGGAAGCAACTACGCCAGACTGGCTTTCCCATCCCGCTTCTGACCTGAAGCCTGCCGCGCCGGAAGCCAAATCTGCGCCGGCCGAGGCAAAGCACCGTGCCCCGGTTCAGCCAAAACCTGCCGCGGAGCCAAGTTCCGTCCCGCCCTGGGCGGAGCCGCCTGCTCGGTCTGCCGGCGCAGAGAAGCCGGTCCGAAAACCGCCGAGCCGCAAGAAATTCGGCGCGCTGGATGTGGTCATGATTACCATCATTCTGTGTCTGCTGGCGGCTTTTGCCTTCTTCTTGGTGTACATGTTCCTTATCCAGCCGGCTGCAACACAGGCAGTTCAGGGGTTTGCCCAAACAGAAACCCTCGCCGCCCTGCTGACCGAACGCGCTTCAACCAGGCCGAAACCCAGCCGGACGTTCACCCCCTCTCCCTCGCAGACGCCCACCGAAACGGCCACGCTGGCGCCGGGTGAGCCTTCGCCGACGTTTTCCCCCACCTCGCTCTACACTCCGACCGAGACGCCCATTCCGCAGTCGCAAATTGGTCTGGTGGCGGGCAGGTATCCGCCCGATTTTACGCTGACCAATGGCCTGACGGGTGAGTCGGTGCATCTCTACGATTACATCGGCAAACAGCCGGTGGTCCTCTTCTTCTGGGCCACCTGGTGCCCGTATTGCAAGGCCGAGCTCCCCTCTCTTCAGAGCGTCTATGAGAAATATCAAGCCGACGGGTTGGTGGTGCTGACGATTGACTCCGACCCGGACGATTCGATTCCGGAAATTGCTTCTGTTGTGCAAAAGTACGGCATAACGTTTCCCGTCCTGGTGGATGAGACGGGGAATATCGGTTTGCAGTATGCCATTTCCTCCATCCCGCATCATCTGTTTATCGGGCGCAGCGGAAAGATTGTCTCGGTGGCCAGCGGTAGCCTCACGCAAAGGCAGTTGGAAGGGCAGGTGATGAGCATTCTGCGCGTTTTCCCCACCTCAACGCCGTAGGGACATTTTGCGGGGAATGTGTTGTTTTGCCTGGGAGGTGAGTCCCACGAAAGTTCCTCCCACTCGATGTTTGGGGGATAGGAAGGCGTTTTATGGCCTGATCGGCTTCTCTGCGACGATGAGAATGGCCGTAGCAAGCCAGCGAGAGGGCCGCGATACCCAATTCAGGTAAAAACGATTCAGCAAAAAGTAACGCCACACGCCCAAGACATCCAGGATTTCAAAACAGCGGCTGACCTCGCGAAGCCAGAAGGCGCGCTCGCGGCGGTGAACATGGGTAGGGTCGTGGTCGAGCCGGCGGACCAGCCAACCCAGCGGGCCGTCATAGACCGGGACGGTTAATACCAGTAAACCGCCCGGACGGAGCACTTCGCCCAGATTGCGCCAGACCGCTTGCAGGTCGGGGATATGTTCGATGACATCGAAGCAAGTCACTACATCGTAGCGAGTCGTTGCCGGAAGAAACCCCAGCGCACCCTGAAAGAGAGTCACCTCCGGCGGCAGGATTTTGCCTGCTTCCTCGATGGCATAGGCCGAAATGTCACTGCCGCTGCAGGTGAAATACCGTTGCGCCTGCCGAAGAAATAAGCCCAGCGCACAGCCGGCATCGAGCAAATGCCCGCCTGAGCGATAGCGGCGGATGACGTTCAGAAAAGCGCGCCATTTATAGGCCGGATTCCTGCGCCGGTAATTTCCTCCATACTGGGTCAGAAAGTAGTTAAGTTCGAAGGTTTCGCTAATCATTTCTGTGTTTGATGCGGTGAAGTCTCTCGCGCCAGGCCAGGCGCAGAGTCTCGCGAATGGTCTTCGAGACGTTCATCTTGCTCTTGCCGATTTTGTTTTCGTAATGCAGGACAAGCGGCACTTCGGTCATCACCGCGCCCAGACGGTTGAGTTTGAGCAGAATATCCACCATGCAACTGAAGCCGGACTGGCTGATGAAGTCTTCGCCCCAGCGCTCGAAGGCGCGGCGGAGAATCTCGACCCGGTAGGCGCGGTAACCGCAACTGTAATCGCGCACGCCGCGGATGGGCAGGAGAATCTGGAACAGCCAGCGCATGCCCGTGCTGAGGAACTCACGGAATCGTGAAAGCCCTACCACCCGCGCTCCGGGCTGGTAACGCGAGGCAATTACCACATCGTTGCCGCCCTCCAGCGTGGCAATCATGCGCGGCAGGAGGCCGGGCGTGTGGGTGTTGTCGGCATCCATGGTGATGATGACGTCGTCCGCCTCGGCCAGGTCCAGGGCGCGCAGCAGGCCGGTCTTGATGGCCTCGCCCAGGCCGCGGTTCTGCGGGTGCTGGACGAGGAGCGTGTTGTCGTCCTCCAGGGCGCGGACGCGGGCAGCGGTCTCGTCGGCGCTGCCGTCGTCCACCACAATCACTTTGACCGGCTCGAGGAAGCGCTTGCGCGCCACGGCGCGGATTTGCTCGATGAGCGGGGCGATGACTTCTTGTTCGTTGTAGGCAGGCAGTACAACCAGAATCATACCTTTTGGCTCTTTTGAATTTCGTCAATATAGACTTTGATGGCCGGAACGGCGGTCAGTTTCTTGTAGAAGAAATTGTTGACGATATTGATGACCTCCGCCCGGGCGGCTTCGGCCTCGGCGGTCAGTTCCTGACCGCTCTGCACGTTGTCGAGAGCGCGGCGCAGTTTCATCAGGTGGCGCACCACGCTGGTCTCTTCATCGCCTTCGAGGGCGCGGATGACTGCCAGAATCAACTCATCGGCCTGGGCGCGGACGCTTTCGATGCTGATGCTCGAACCGGGGCGGCAACACTCGTCTGTGGTGCGGATGAGCGACCAGACCTGGTAGAGCATGGAAGCCGGTTCGTCGAATAGTTCGCGGATGAAGGCCGCCTCCTCGTAGCGTCCCGTCAGGCGGAAGATGTTGTACATGCGCTTGGCGGCCTTGCCGTAGTTGATATCTTTGGTCAGGTACTTGCTGACTTCCTTCTGCAACTGCTCCACGTACTCATCCAGGGCGTTGGCCGAGACGTGCTGGGCCAGTTTGGAGAAAATCGGCACCGACTCGGCTTCGAGATAGACCTCCTGGAAGTACGGGTCGAGATAGCCGTCCAGGGGGGTGATCGTCCCGTCGGGCGCTTCCCAGGTCACATCAAGCATGTTGCTGGCGTTGGCCAGTTGACCGCGCTGCGGGTCGGCCACCACCCAGTCGAGTTTGCACCAGCCGGGGTTGGCGGCGGCTTCGTCCCATTCGATGACGACCGGCCGCCCGTCCGGCGTGAAGGCTTCGATTTTCCCGGCCTGCACTTCTTCCGCCGTCCAGGAGATGGGCGAGCCTTTGGCGCGGCGTTTCCCATCCTTCACTACATCCTGCGGATAGGAACCGAACTTGGCCTCGATGAACTGGTAAGTGGGGCCTTTGAGCGTTTCGAGGATTTTTCGGCGCATGATGTCGGCCAGGATGACGCAGGCCTGCTCCCGCGTGGGGGCGAGGATATTGACGCGCTCAAAGTAGTCGGCATCGCCGGGGTAGGCCTGGATTTTGGACTGCGCCGAGGAGCCGGAGAGCGCCAGGGCCGTTTCCACCCGTCCCGGTTCATCTTTGAACTCCACCAGCCGCCCGAGGCGGCGGAAATGCTCCAGGTCGGCGGGACTGAAATCGAGCATGGTGACGCGGTGTCCGAAGACGCCGGCGCGCTCGTCCATCACGATTTCCTCGCCCTGCCCGGCGGCCAAGGCGGTCAGCCATTGCAGGGCCTCGGCCTCGTCCAGTTCGACCCCCAGGCGGCGCGCCGACTCGATGATGCGTTGCAGGTCGGCAGAAGGGGGGGTAGACGGTTTGCTCATTTTTTCTCCTCTCGTAACTCAATCCGAAATGCGGAGATTTCGGACTCCCGCGCCATTTGCCGCGAAACTACCCGCGCCGGCGGATTTCCTTCAGCAAACAGCGGAACAGTTCGGCCTGGTCGAGGGCGTCTTGCAGGGCGTTGTGAGTCAGCGTCAGGTTCAGGCCGCAGTCGCGGCTGACCGCCTCAAGCCCGGTCTCTTGCCAGGACGCGCCGCTCCAGCCCATGTAGAGCGCCTTGATGTCCAGCGCGGCGTGGCCGAAGGGATTGCGTCCCAGGTAACGGTGAAAGTAATCGTTGACGAACATCCAGTCGAAGGGCGCGTTGAAGGCCACGAACACCGGCCGGCGCGGACCGGCGACCTGCTCCACCCATTCGGCAAAGTGCGCCATCGCCTCGAAAGGCGGCAGACCACTCTCCGTCAGCCGCTCCAGCGACAGCCCGCTGACCATCAGCGCTTCGGGCGCAAAGCGGCTGTTCACCGGGCGCAGTTCAGCGTAGAAAGTATCCTGCGGCTCTTCTATGGTGCAGGCCCCAATCGCCAGCAGGGAATACTGCCCTGGGTTGGGCCCAGCGGTTTCCACATCTACGGAGATGTAGATTTCATCACTTTTGGGAAAGGCGCTCATGAGGACTATTATAGCCGGAGAGCGGCGAATTTCCAGCCGTTTGTGGCGCAATTTTGCTCCCTCCCGTCCGTGCCTGCCAAAGAAGACGCCGGAAGCAGTATAATTCACCCTGCCAACCTGCCAACGTGTAAACCTGCCAACGTAAATGTCTAAAATTGACGAAATCAAAGCCCGCATAGACATCGTAGACCTGATCGGCGAGACGGTCAAACTGCGCCGCTCCGGTCGCAACTACGCGGGTCTTTGCCCCTTCCACAATGAGAAGACGCCCTCCTTTATCGTCTCCCCGGAGCGCCAAACCTGGCATTGCTTCGGTCAGTGCAACGAAGGCGGCGACATCTTCAAGTTCGTCATGAAGAAGGAAGGCTGGGACTTTGGCGAAGCCCTGCGCTACCTCGCCCAGCGCGCCGGCGTCCAACTGGAAGAATACCGCCCACAGAATCCGGCAGAGAAAGAAGAGCACGAACGCCTGCGCCAGGCGCTCGAAGACGCCGCCACCTATTACCGTCATCAACTGCTGAACACGGAGGATGGCAAGGCGGCCCTCGAGTACCTGCGCCAGAAGCGCCGTCTCACCGAGGCGACCATCGAGACCTTTGGCCTGGGCTACGCCCCACGCGGCTGGGACAACCTGCTCAAGCACCTCACCGCCCGCGGCTACAGCGAGCAGGAATTACTGGACTGCGGCCTCATCAGCCAGCGCGCCGAAGAACGTGATAGCGGAACGCCGGAGCATCGAAAAACATTTGACCGCTTCCGCCGCCGCATCATGATCCCCATCCGCGATGAGCAGGGACGCATGGCCGGCTTTGGGGCGCGCATCCTCGACCCGGATGACTTCCCAAAATTCCTTAACTCTCCCGAAACGCCGCTTTTCTCCAAAAGCCGCCTCCTCTACGGCTTCGACCGGGCGCGCAAAGCCATTCGCGCCGCCGATCAAGCCGTCATCGTGGAAGGCTACCTGGATGTCATTGCCCTGCACCAGGCTGGCTTTGAGAATGTCGTCTCGCCGATGGGCACCGCGCTGACCGAGGACCAGTTGCGCCTGCTCAAACGCGCCACCCGCCGCATTGTGCTCGCCCTCGACCCCGACGCCGCCGGGCAAAAAGCCGTCTTCAGCGGGCTGGAGGCTGCCCGCCAGGCCCTCGACCGGGAGACGGAGACCGCCTTCGACGCCCGCGGCCTGCTGCGCCATGAAGCGCGCCTGCAGGCCGACCTGCGCGTCGCCGTCATGCCCGACGGACTCGACCCGGACGAAATCGTCCAGCGCGACCCCGCCGAGTGGAAGCGGCTGATTGACGAGGCGCGCCCGATCGTCGTCCACGTCATGCATGCCCTGGCCGAGGGCCGCGACCTGAACGACGCCCGCGTCAAATCCGAGATTGCTGCCCAGGTGCTGCCGCTCATCGAAGAACTGCCCGACCCGGTGACGCGCGACTCCTTCCGCCAGCAGTTGGCGCGCTTCCTGCGGGTGGACGAACGCTCGTTAATCGGGACGCAGGCGCGGGGTCCGCGGCCGAAACGGCCGCGCCCAACAGCGCCGGAATCCGCGCCGGCCGCCGAACCGCCTCCGACCCTCAAAACGGCCGCCGTTGCCCCCGGCGGCAAGGTCGAAGCGCACGTCCTCGGCATCCTCTTGCGCCGCCCTGACCTGCTCTACCGTCTCGACCGCGCGCTGCAGGAAAACGGCCTTGGGCGCGTCGTTCCCGAAGATTTCGGGTATACTGACCACCAATTGATCTTCCGGCTGGTGCGCGAATCGCTCGAACAGGACGCCGCCGACCCGGAGCGTTATCTGCTCGAGTCGCTGCCCGCCGTCCTGCCCGGGCTGGCAGGCAGTCTGCTGGAAGGGGCGGCCGCGCTCGATCCGGTGGACGACCGCCTGATCGAAGATTTGTTCCGCTCTCTGCTGGCCATGCGCCGCCGAATTGTGGATGAAAGCATCAATCAGTTACGCTATCTCATGGAAGAGGATGAATTGATGGCCGAGAACTACCGCCAGATTGTGCTACAAAACACCCGCCTGCGCCAGTTGCTCGACCGGGCGCGCTTGACCCGCAACGGAATTGCATAAAGGGGAAAGATGCCCAGGAAGATGAACCCCAAGCCAAGTCCGCCCCCCCGCTCCGCCTCGTCTGCCGGACCGGAAAGCCGCGTCCGCCCGCGGGGCAAAGCCTCTCCCGAAGAGAAATCTCTGCCCCTGCCCGACAGCCTCGAGCCGCCTGCCAGGGAGGAGAATGGACTGCCTCTTGAACCGTCTGAGAACGGTTTTGTCCCCGACGCGGAAGACCTGACGCTGGAGGAAGAGCCGCTCGACCTGGAAGAGATGGGGGAACTGGCCGCCGAACTTTCTGAAGACCCCGTGCGCTTGTACTTGCGCGAAATCGGGCAGGTGAAATTGCTCGATGCGGCCAGCGAGTTCCGCCTGGCGGCGATGATTGAGGCGCGGCGGCTGGTGCTGGCGGCGCGCTGGCGTAACCGCTGCGGGCCGAAGATGCAGGGCTGCCCGGCGACGATGCTCTACCATTCCCTGCTCAGCGACTTGCACACGGCCTGGGCGCGTCTGCGCGAGGATGCCGGGCGTCTTGGTGAGGAGATGCTTTCCCCGGCTCTCCTGCTCGAAGAAGCGCAGAGTTTGAAGCGCGGCTGGCAGGCCGAGTCGCCTTCGTATGTGCATCAGTATATGGAGCGCGAGGTGTGGGGTAAGGACCCGCTGTGGGACGGTTTTGTGACCCACATTTACACGGTCTTTGTGATTTTCTACCTCCTGCCGAAGACGCTGGCTGACTGGCTGATGGAGTTTGTGCGCGCTAAAGGCGACCTGCCTGCCCTGCGGACGCTCTACCGCCGCCTGCCGCCCGAAGAGGAATTGCAGGCCGAACTGGAGGCCATGCGCGCCCGCGCCGAGGAGGCCAACGCGGTTATCATCCGCGCCAACCTGCGGCTGGTGGTCAGCGTGGCGAAGCGTTATCTGGGGCGCGGCATCTCGTTCCTCGACCTGATCCAGGAGGGCAATCTCGGCCTGCTGCGGGCGGTGAACAAGTTCGACGCCCGGCGCGGCTATAAATTCAGCACCTATGCCACCTGGTGGATTCGCCAGTCCATCAACCGTTCGATTGCCGAGCAGGCGCGCACCATCCGCATTCCGGTGCATCTGTTCGAGTCCATCACCCGCCTCCTGCGCGTCCAGCGGACGCTGACCCAGCAATTGGGGCGCGAGCCAACCATCGAAGAACTGACGCTCGAATCGGGTTTTCTGGAGCCGGAGGATGTGCAGGCCATTCTGCGTCTGCGCGCCGAGAACAGCCCGCTCAACCCAGACCTGCAGCGCCGCTGGGAGGCGGCCTGCCAGAAGGTGGACCGCACCCTGCGCTCGGCGGAGGAGCCGATTTCGCTCGAAGGGCCGGTCGGCGGGGAGGACGATTCCAGCCAGTTGGGCGATTTCATCGAGGACGTGGACGCCCTCGAGCCGCTCGACGCGGCTTCGCGGGAGATGCTGCGCGAGCAGGTGCAGCACGTGCTCGCCGCGCTGACCGAGCGCGAGCGTCAGGTGCTCGAACTGCGCTTCGGCCTGGTGGATGGCCAGGATCACACGCTGGAGGAGGTTAGCCGCTACTTCAACGTGACGCGCGAACGCATCCGCCAAATCGAGGCCAAGGCGCTGCGAAAACTGCGCCATCCCACCCGCAGCCGGCATTTGAGAGATTATTTGTAATCGAAAAGAGACGCGCCGCTTGCCGCGCGGCGGATGGCCGAGATTAGTTTATGTTCCGACTCTGCCTTCGGCAAAAAGCCCTTTGCCTTTTGTAGTTCATTCGAGCCTCCTTTGTGGAACAATAAACATGTTCTACATTTCATTTCAAAGCACACTGGGGCTATCCCTGACCTTTTCGACCAACTTCCCTGCCCCGGCAAGCAGAAAAACCGCTTGCTTCTCCCCCGAAAAGACGATACAATCAATCCAGAATGACTGCTGAGACGCTGCGCGCCCTCCTGGTTGGCTTCCTGTTCGCCATGTACCTGCTGGCGCTGCTGTATCTGCGCCGCCGCCCGCTGACGTGGGTGCAGTTTGCCGCCTGGGGGCTGTTTGCCCTGCTCGTCCCGGCCCTGGGGCCGTTCCTGACTATCCTGGCGCGTCCCGGCGCGCGGCTGCCGCGCGCTGAGATTCTCCGCGCCCGCCGAAGGAGGAACTTATGAAACAAGACCGTTTCCTGCAAGGGATTCTCATCTTTATTGTTGTGCTGGTCGCCGCCGCGCTGACCGTCTTCCTCGTCCGCCGGGAAGGGCGCGACTACGGCCCGGAAGATACCCCCGAAGGGGTGATCTACAACTACGTCCTCGCCGTCCAGCGCGGAGATTATGAACGCGCCTACGGCTATCTCGCCGAGGGGGAAAGCAAGCCCGCCTACGACTACTTCCTGCAAAATTTCTACTACTCGACGCCTGACGCGGCGCTTGAAGTGCAGGCCAGCCGCGTGGAGGGGGAGCAGGCCTGGGTCTCGGTGGTGGTGCATTATGCCGGCGGCGGACCGTTCGATACCGGCTGGAGTTCTCCCGATACGGCGCGCCTGGTAAAGCAGGCCGGCAAATGGAAACTGACTTACCTTCCCGCGCCTTTTTGGGGCTGGGACTGGCTTCAGCCGACGCCTGAGCCGGTCAAGCCGTAGCAGGCAGGAGGGCCCCATGCGCACCGTTCGCCGGTTGTACTTCTATGCGGTCGCCTTCGTCAGTCTGGAAATCATCCTCTGGGGGCTGATCGGCCTGGGGCGTTCGCTTTTCTGCCCGGCAGGCTTTGTTTCTTGCGGGGGAGGCTCGGCGCTCGCCCAGGCGCTGGCGCTCGTCCTGGTCGGCGTGCCGTTCTTCGGCTTTCACTGGTGGTTCGCCCAGCGCATGTCGGCGCGTGAACTGGAGGAACGCTCCGCCGGCGTGCGGGCGTTTTTCCTCTACGCCGTGCTTCTCTCCACACTCATCCCGGTTGTGCAAAACATTCTGGCGCTGGTCAACCGCGCCGCGCTGATCGGTCTGTGGCTGACCCCCAGCCGCGCCCTGGTGGGCGGGGAGCAGGTCTGGAGCGACAATCTCATCGCCATTGTCATGAACCTGCTCGCCGCGGCTTATTTCTACTCCGTCCTGCGTGCCGACTGGAGCGTCATCCAGCCGCGCCACGCCTACCGCGACCTGCGGCGCGTCTACCGCTACATCTGGGTCCTTTATGGCCTGGGACTGCTCGCGACCGGCCTGCATCTTCTGATCCGCTTCCTGATGGTCTTCGACCCGGAGTGGGCGTCGGTGGGGGCCTACCGCTACTGGGGCGTCAACGGCATGGTGGCCAGTCTGCTCGGCGCGGCCATTTGGGCCTACGTCTGGACGCTTGTGCAGAACTCGCTGATAGAAGAAGCCGAGCGCGAATCCTACCTGCGGCTGGGGCTGCTCTACCTGCTCTCGCTGGTCGGGGCGGTGACGACCCTGACCGCAGGCGGGGCCATCCTCAACAACTTCCTGCGCCTGGCTTTTGGCGTCGAAGCCGAGTGGGCGCGTTTCCTGAGCGGGCTGGGCAGTCCGCTCGGCGTCTGCGTCCCGGCGGTGCTGGTGTGGGCCTATTACGGCGGCTGGCTGACGCGCACGCTGAAGGAAATCCCCGAAGCGCCGCGCCGCGCCGGAATGCGCCGCCTGTACTTCTACATTCTCTCGGCGGTGGGGCTGACGGCCGCCTTCCTCGGCCTTGCCTTTCTGGTCAACCTGCTGCTGGATTTGCTCTTCTTCCCGCGCTCCCTGATGGGCCACTCGGCGGCGGTGCGCTTGGCCAACGCGTTGACCTATCTGCTGGTCGGCCTCCCGCTCTGGCTGGCCGCTTGGCGGCAGATGCAGGCCGAGGCGCTGGCCGAAGGCGACAGCGGCGACCACGCCCGGCGTTCCATCGTCCGCAAGGCATATCTCTACCTCGCCATCTTTGCCAGTGTGGTCGGCGGGATGATTCTCGCTGTCGCCGCGCTGACCCTCCTTCTGCGCGCCGCGCTGGGCGTGGCGCAGGGTGAGTTGCTGCGCCACCTGCTGACACTGCTGGCAGTACTGTTGCTCTTCGCTGGGCTGGGTTTGTATCACGGGCTCGCCCTGGGGTGGGATGGGAAACTGGCCTCCCGCTCGCTGGCGGCGAAATACACCGACTTCCCGATTCTCATCTTCGACCCCGGCGACGGTTTCGGCGCGGACCTGCTGGCGGCGGTGCAGAAAGCCGCGCCGGGTCTGCCGGCCGCGCTCCAGCCGCTCGAGAAGCCGGTGGAGGTCTCCGCCGCGCCGCGGGCGGTGCTGCTCCCCTCGGATGCGGCGCTGAATCCGCCGGAGGGGCTGAGGGCCTGGCTCGGCCAGTTTAACGGGAGCAGGCTCGTGGTCCCGCGCGCCGCGGCGGGCTGGCACATTGTCGGCCAGAGCGCACCGATTCCCTTCCAGCAGGCGGCGCAGGCTGTCCGTCAACTGGCGGAGGGACAGGAGATTCGCCCGCGCGGCGTCCCCGCCTGGCAGATTGTCCTGTACGTGCTTGCAGCCGTCTTCGGCCTGCCGTTCCTGCTCTCGCTGATTGGAACGCTCGTTTCGGCGTTCATGCGCTAGCCGCCTTTTCACTTTTTTGGCTTCAGGATATACTCAAGGCGCTGCCACACACTTGCGCGAAGGAGAGGATCGAGCAATGAAAGTCACCGTCTTACAAGAAAACCTTGCTCATGGGCTGGCCGTGGTCTCGCGGGCAGTTTCGCCGCGCAGTACCCTGCCGGTGCTTTCGAATGTATTGGTCGCCACCGATGAGGGTCGTCTGCGCCTTTCGGCCACCAACTTGGAACTGGGCATCACCTGCTGGATTGGGGCGAAAGTCGAGGAGGAAGGCTCCACCACCGTGCCGGCGCGGACGTTTGCCGACCTGGTGAACACCCTGCCTGCCGAGCAGGTGAATCTGAGCCTCAATCTGCAGACCCAGGTGCTGAATGTGCGCGCCGGCTCTTCCAACACCGACATCAAGTGCATCGACGCGCAGGAGTTTCCGCCCCTGCCCGTGCCGGAGATGGACGGTGCGATTTTGCTCAATGTGGCTGATTTCAAGGACATGGTCAGCCAGGTGGTCTTTGCCGCCTCGCAGGACGAGGCGCGGCCGGTGCTGATGGGTGTGCTGGTGAAAGTGGAAGGGGATACCATTACGATGGCCGCCGCCGACGGGTTCCGCCTTTCGGTGCGCAAGGGGACCCTGAGCCAGCCGGCTCCCGCTCCGATTTCGGTCATCATCCCGGCGCGGGCGCTGAGCGAACTGGCGCGCGTCGCGGTGGACGGCAACGAGATGATTTCGATGGTCCTGCCCAAGGGGCGCGGCCAGGTCATCTTCCGCATGAAGGAAGTGGAGGTCGTCTCGCAGTTGATTGACGGCACCTTCCCCGATTACCAGCAGATTATCCCGCGCTCGTACAAGTCGCGCACCATTCTCTCGACCCCGGCGGTGCTGAAGGCCTGCAAGCAGGCGGAAATCTTCGCCCGCGAAGGCTCGAACGTGGCGCGGCTGGATATTAAATCCTCCGGCGATCTGGAGCCGGGGGCGGTGGAAATCTCGGCCCAGGCCGAGGAGACCGGCTCGAATGAGACCGTCATTGCCGCCACGGTGGAAGGCGTCGGTCTGCTGATTGCCTTCAACGTCAAGTATCTGCGCGAGGTGCTGGAAGTCATCAAGACGCCCAATGTGGCGCTGGAGACGACCGCCCCCAACGCGCCGGGCGTCATCCGTCCGGTCGGCGACGACAATTTCCTGCATGTCATCATGCCGATGCATTTGGGATAAACCGAATCGAAATTTCAGGCAGGGGCGCAGCAAATTGCGCCCCTGTGTGCGTTAAAATAGCCCCATGACCTCCCTGTCTGCCGGCCACTCCGTCAACACCCTGAAAATCTATCTGACCATCCGTCAGTATCCCATCCTGCGCGGGCGCATCCGCGAGCGCATGCGCCAGGAACTGTTTGCCCGCGGCATCATCACCCCGGAAGCCTTTGAAGCCGATGTGCGCGAAAAGGCGATCCAGTCGCAAATCCGCGAGGGCCTGCACGACCCCTATGCCGAGGAATCCTACGAAACCTGGGAGAAGCGCCTCGAGCGCGTCCGCGACGCGCAGACCGATTTCTACTTTGCCTACAACCTGCTCTACGAAGACCTGGAGCAGATCATCAAAGAAATCCTGGCCGAGCGCGGCGGGACTCCCGACCTGATTACCTTCAACCCGGAACTCGCCCCGCAGGAAATGCTCTTCGAGCAGGCCGAGCAGATTCTCGTCATGCCGGAAGAACGCCGCCGCCGCTACGAGGCGCGCTTGCAAGAAATCAAAGTGGTGCTGATTCGCACCATGATTAGTGACCAGCTGGCCTACCTGAACATTGCCCGGCGCTGGTTCACCTTCGATGACCTGCGGCGCATTCGCAGCCGCAAAATCGGCTACGGCAAGATTGGCGGCAAGGCGGCTGGGATGATGCTGGCCTACCGCATCCTGGAAGAAGTCGCCCCGCCCGACATCCGCGACCATCTCCGCCTCCCCGAGTCGTACTTCATCGCTTCCGACCTGTTCTACACCTTTATGGCTAATAACGGCCTGGTACATTGGTCGGACCAAAAGTACAAAACCGAAGAGGAGATGCGCCGCGAGTATCCGCTCATTGTCCAGGATTTCGTGCGCGGCGAATTCCCTGCCGACATTCGCCAACGCTTGGCCGCCCTGTTGGACGAGGTGGGCAAACGTCCGCTCATTGTGCGCTCCTCCAGCCTGCTGGAGGACAACTTCGGCACCTCCTTTGCCGGGAAATACGACAGTTTTTTCTGCTCCAATCAGGGGACGCCGGAGCAGAATCTGAACGCGCTCACTGAAGCCATTTCCCGCGTCTATGCCTCGTGCCTCAACCCAAATGCGCTCCTCTACCGTCACCACAAGAGGCTGGTGGACTACGACGAGCGCATTGCCATCCTCCTGCAATGCGTGGAGGGCGAGCAGTTTGGGCGCTACTTCCTGCCGCATGGGGCGGGAGTCGGCTTCAGCCATAATCTCTACCGCTGGTCGCCGCAGATTCGCCGCGAGGATGGGTTCTTGCGCCTCGTCTTCGGCTTGGGGACGCGCGCCGTCGAAGCCGTGGGCAACGACTCTCCCCGCCTGGTGGCGCTTAGCCATCCCCGTCTGCAGCCATCCGATTCGCCGAAAGCCATTCGCCGCCATTCCCAACAATACGTGGACTTGATTGACCTCGAAGACAACGCTTTCAAGACTTTGCCGGTGCACCAAGTGTTGACCGCCCGCCATCCGGCGGCGCGCTACATCGCCCAGGCGGACGAGGGCGGCTACCTCGTCTCCCTACGCACCAATACCGTCGCCGCTGAAGACCTGGTCATCACCTTCGACGACCTCCTGCGCCGCACGCCATTCGCGCAGCGGATGAAGACCATGCTCCAGATTTTGGAACAGCACTACGGCTCGCCGGTGGATACCGAATTCACCCTCGAGGTCGTCAACCCCTACGACCTCCGGCCGGAGGTAACCATCACCCTGCTTCAGTGCCGCCCGCAGAGTTGTTTCGAGGAGGAACAGGATGTCAGCCTGCCGCGCGAACTTGCCAAACGCGACATCGTTTTCTCGACCCGCCGCATGGTCCCGCGCGGACGGGTGGACGGCGTCCGCTGGGTACTGTTCGTCCCGCCGGAGGCGTATTTCCCCCTCGACCCGCAGGGCCGTCGCGAACTGGTGCAGGGCATCAGCCTGCTCAATAAAGCCCTGACAGAGAAATTCATCTGCGTCGGGCCGGGACGCTGGGGCACTTCCACTCCCGACCTCGGCGTGCCGATTGCCTACGGCGACATCTACCGCACCCGCGCGCTCGTCGAGTTGACCGGCGAGGGCTTGGCCCCCGATCTCGAACCTTCGTTTGGCACGCACTTCTTCCAGGACCTGATGGAAGCGCAGATTTACCCACTGGCCGTCACTCTAGGGGAAAAGGAAAGCCTCTTCAACCGACATTTTTTCTACCATCTACCCAACCGCCTGACCGATCACCTCCCCGCAGCCGGCGCCTGCTTACAGGCTTGCCTGCGCTTGTTAGATGTGGAAGACTTTCGTCCCGGCCATCGCCTGACGCTGATCATGAACGACGAGGCCGGCGAGGCGGTTGCATTTGTGCGGCCTGTCTCATGAAAGTACGGTACAATCATTCAGCAATTCTTTGTCGCGGATTGCATAGCACAGCAAGCCGCAATGAAGGTCGGCCTGCCCATCCGACCTGCGCTCAGAATCTTTGTGATTGGCGCAGTTTTTGTAAAGACATGGGCTTTTATAAGGCTCCCTCTTTCAATCTGTGTAATCTGTGTAATCTGTGTAATCTGTGGCTGTAATCTGCGGCTAAAAATTTCAAGGAGAACCCCATGACCGACTACCAGACCAAACTCGCCGAACTCAAAACCCGCCTGCTCGAAATCGCCGACCTGAACGGCGCGGCGAGCGTGCTGGGCTGGGACCAGTTGACCTACATGCCGCCGGGCGGCGCAGCGGCGCGCGGCCGCCAGATGGCCACCCTGGCCAAACTGGCGCAGGAGAAATTCATTGACCCGGCCATCGGCCGCTTGCTCGATGACCTGCGTCCCTACGAAGAGAGTTTACCCTTCGAAGACGATGACGCCAGCCTGATCCGCGTCACCCGCCGCGATTACGAACGCGCCACCCGCGTCCCCCCGGAGTTCATGGCGCGCCTCAACGTCCACATGTCCGAGGCCTACATGGCCTGGGCCGAAGCCCGTCCGGCCAATGACTTCAAGAAGGTGCAGCCCTATCTCGAAAAGACCCTCGACCTGAGCCGCGAACTGGCCAACTTCTTCCCCGGCTACGAACACATCGCCGACCCGCTGATTGACTACGCCGACTATGGCATGAAGGCCTCCAGCGTGCGCAGCCTCTTCGCCGAGTTGCGCGCCGCCCAAGTGCCCATCGTCCAGGCCATCACCGCCCAGGAGCCGGCCGATGACTCCTGCCTGCGCAAGCATTTCCCCGAGGCGGCGCAACTGGCCTTCTGCGAAGAAGTCGTCCGCCAGATCGGCTACGACTTCAACCGCGGGCGCATAGACAAGACCCACCATCCCTTCACCACCTCCTTCTCGATCGGCGACGTGCGCATCACCACCCGCGTGCGCGAAGATTACCTCGGCGAGTGCCTGTTCTCGAACATCCACGAGGCCGGTCACGCCATGTACGAGCAGGGCGTGGATATGAAGTACGACGGCACGCCCCTGGCCAGCGGCACCTCGGCGGGCGTCCACGAGAGCCAGTCGCGGCTGTGGGAAAACATCGTCGGGCGCAGCCTCGGCTTTTGGGAGTACTTCTTCCCCAAATTGCAGCAGGCCTTCCCAGAGCAACTGCGGGGCGTCTCGCTGGAGACTTTCTACCGCGCCGTCAACAAGGTCGAGCGGTCGCTCATCCGCACCGACGCCGACGAGGTGACCTACAACCTGCACGTCATGCTGCGCTTCGAGTTCGAACTGGCCCTGCTCGAAGGAACCCTGGCGGTCAAGGATTTGCCCGAAGCCTGGCGCGAGCGCTTCCAGGCCGACCTGGGCATCACCCCGCCCGACGACAAAGACGGCTGCCTGCAGGACGTCCACTGGTTCGGCGGGCTGGTCGGCGGCGCCTTCCAGGGCTACACCCTCGGCAACGTGCTCGGCGCCCAGTTCTACGCCGAGGCGCTCAAGGCGCACCCCGAAATCCCCGAGGAAATGAAACAAGGCAAGTTCGACACCCTGCACGGCTGGCTCATCGAGAACATCTACCGTCACGGGCGCAAATTCACCGCCCCCGAACTGGTGCGGCGCGTCACCGGCGGCGACATTTCCATCGAACCCTACCTCGCCTATCTCAAGGACAAGTACGGTCAACTCTATCGCTTGTGAGGTAAAAATGACCAAGACCTCGCCCTTTGCAGACAAACTGGCCCTCATCACCGGCGGCTCGAGTGGAATCGGCCTGGCGCTGGCCAAAGAATTGGCGGCCCAGGGGGCGCGCGTCTGGCTGACGGGGCGGCGCAAAGACGCTTTAACGGCGGCCAGGCTGGAGGTCGAGCGGGCGGCGGGGCGCACCCCGCGCCTGTTCCCCGCCGATGTGAGCGACTATGCCCAGGTGGAGGCGCTCCTGGCCGAAATCACCCATCAAGACGGCGTGCCCGACCTGGTGATCAACTCGGCCGGCGTCACCCATCCCGGCTACGTCCAGGACATCCCGCTCGAAATCTTCCGCCAGATGATGGACATCAACTACTTCGGCACGGTCAACGTGGTCAAGGCCGTCCTGCCGGGGATGCTGGCGCGCCGCAGCGGGCAGATCGTCAACATCTCATCCGGGGCGGGCTTCCTGGGCGTCTTCGGCTACTCGGCCTACGGCGCCTCGAAATATGCCGTGCGCGGCTTCTCGGACGTGCTGCGGGCAGAGATGAAGCCGCACGGCATCCGCGTCTCGATCGTCTTCCCGCCCGATACCGATACGCCCCAACTGGCCTACGAGACGCCCTTCAAGCCGCCGGAGACGAAGGCCATTTCGGGCAACGCCAAAGTGCAATCGGCAGAGGCGGTGGCGGCGGCGATTTTGAAGGGCGTGGCGCGCGGCCGCTACATCATCCTGCCCGGCTTCGACATCTGGCTCTTTTATCACTTGAACAACCTGCTCGGCAACGCGGTGTATCCCCTGATGGACTGGATGGTCGCCGATGCCAGGCGGAAGAAATCTAAACTTGTGATGTAATCATGGATATTTTCGAGAAATGCGGTCAATTTACTGCGGCAAAGGAGGCCATGGCTTCCGGTTTGTATCCCTACTTCATCCCCATGACCGAAAGCGAGGGCACCGAGGCGGTTTTTCGTGGTCACCGGCTGATTATGTGCGGCTCGAACAACTACCTCGGCCTGACCACCGACCCGCGCGTCCGCCAGGCGGCAATAGACGCCATCAAGCGTTTCGGCACTTCCTGCACCGGCTCGCGCTTCCTGAACGGGACGCTGGAACTGCACGAGCAGTTGGAACACGAACTGGCCGAATACGTCGGCAAACCGGCGGCGCTGGTCTTCTCGACCGGCATGCAGGCCAACCTGGGCGCCATCAGCGCCCTGGTCAGCCGCTCAGACGTGGTCATCCTTGATAAGGACGACCACGCCAGCATCGTGGACGGGGCGCGGCTGGGCTGGGGCGAGGTCAAACGCTTCCGCCACAACGATTTCGCCGACCTGGAGCGCATCCTCGCCGCCCTGCCCGACAACGTCGGGCGGCTGGTGGTGGTGGATGGCCTCTACAGCATGGGCGGCGACATCGTCCCGCTGCCCGAACTGGTGGCGGTTTGCAAGAAGTACGGGGCGCGCCTGATGGTGGACGACGCCCACGCGGTCGGCGTGCTCGGCGGCGGGCGCGGCACGGCGGCCCACTTCGGCATGACCGATGACGTTGATCTCATTATGTCCACCTTCAGCAAGTCGTTTGCCTCGCTGGGCGGCTTTGTGGCCGGCGATGAGACGGTGATTCACTACATCAAGCATCACGCCCGGGCGCTCATCTTCAGCGCCAGTATTTCCCCGGCCAATGCCGCTGCTGCGCTGGCAGCCCTGCACATCATGCGCGACGAACCGGAGCGCGTGGCGCGCCTGGCGCAGATTGGCGAAAGAATGCGCAACGGCTACCGCGAACTGGGCTTCAACATCGGCCATTCCACCACGCCCATCATTCCTATCATCATCGGCGACGATACGACCGTCCTGCTCTTCTGGAAAGCGCTCTTCGAGAACGGCGTCTTCGTCAACCCGGTGCTTTCGCCGGCCGTCCCGCAGGGGATGCAGTTGCTGCGCACCAGTTACATGGCGACCCACACGGATGAACAACTCAACCGCGTGCTGGAAATCTTTGCCAAAGTGGGCCGTCAGTTGGGCGTGATTCAGTAAGTCGAGAAAATCTCGGCCTACATCATGACAAAATCAATCGAATTCCACGACATTTGTCATTTGACGCTCCCCTCCCAATGCGGTTAACTTAAGAACGCTCAAACCGAAATTATCGAAAAGGAGATAACTATGGCTCTCAAGATTACAGAGGAATGCATCGCCTGCGGCGCCTGCCTGCCCGAATGCCCGACCAACTCGATTACCGAAGGGACGCCCTATGTGATCGATCCCAATACTTGCGTCGAGTGCGTCGGCCACTTCGACAGCCCGCAGTGCCAGTCGGTCTGCCCGGTGGCGGATGTCGCTATCGTCAAGGCCTAGTTTGACAGACTGCTAGCCTTTCGCTATAATCTCGACCAATTCAATATCTACCTTCGGGGCAGGGTGCAATCCCCGACCGGCGGTACAGCCCGCGAGCGCTGACAGGCGTATGACCCGGTGAAACTCCGAGGCCGACGGTTACAGTCCGGATGAGAGAAGGTAAAGACGCGCCCGCAAGGGCCGGCCTTTCCATTTGCCCCGGAAACACGCTTTCCGGGGTTTTGTTTGATGGAAACGCGCTTGCGTCTCCCTGCCCCGTCCTTGTGACGGGCTTTTTTGTCCGGGCATCGAATGCAAAATTTTTACGCATGAATCTCAACCCTTTACGTCTCTCCCCGCAAACCTTGCGCCGTTCGTCTCACTGGGCGATTGTCCTCTCTCTCGCCGCGGCGCTCGTGACCTGGGAACTGGTCAACCGTTTCAGCGGCCTGCCGGCCTTCATCCTCCCCGCCCCGCAGCAGGTGGCCGTCCGCTTCTGGCGCGCCCTGCGTCAGGACAATCTGCTCTTGCACACGGGCGTCACCCTGAGCGAGATTCTGCTCGGCCTGTTGAGCGGCACGCTGACGGCGGTCGGACTGGGCTACGCGGTGGCCAAATCGCGGCTGTTCGAGCGGCTGGCTGCGCCTTATCTGGTGGCTTCGCAGGCCATTCCTGTTGTCGCCATCGCCCCGCTGCTGGTCATCTGGTTCGGGCCGGGGATGTTCTCCAAAGTGCTCATCTGCGCGCTGATCGTCTTCTTCCCGGTGCTGGTCAACACGGTGGTCGGCCTGCGCGCCGTGCCGCGGGCGCTGCACGACCTGATGCGTTCGCTGCGCGCCCGGCGCGGGCAAATCATCCGCCTGCTCGAGGTCCCGGCCGCGTTGCCGGTGCTGCTGGGCGGGTTGCGCATCGGGGCGACGCTCTCCGTCATCGGCGCGGTGGTCGGCGAACTGGTCGGCGCCGACCGCGGCCTGGGCTTTCTCATCAACACCGCCCGCGGTCTCTACGACACCGCCCTGGTCTTCGTGGCCGTCTTCACGCTCATCGCTCTGGCCCTGGCGCTCTACGCGCTGGTCGCCGGGCTGGAGAAAAAATTCCTTTCCTGGCAGGAGTCTCACGAATGAAAAAAACAATCTCTCTTTCCCTTCTCGTTTTGCTGCTGGCGTTGACTGCCTGCGGCGGCAAACCCGCCCAGCCGCTGACGCATGTGCGTCTTTCGCTAGGCTACATTCCCAACATCCAGTTTGCGCCGGTCTACGCTGCGATGGCCAACGGGCGCTTTGCGGCCGAGGGCCTGGAGGTGGAAATCACCCACATGGACGAGAATCAGGCCGCGGCGCTGGTCGCTTCCGGCGACCTGGAGTTTGCCATCGTCTCCGGCGAGCAGGTCTTGCTGGCGCGCGCCCAGGGGCTGCCGGTCGTCTATGTGGCCGCCTGGTACCAGCGCTATCCGATCTCGGTGGTGGCGCTGAGCAGCGAGGGCATCGCCTCGCCCGCCGACTTGCGCGGCAAGACCATCGGCCTGCCCGGCCTCTATGGGGCCAACTACATCGGCCTGCGCGCCCTGCTGCATGCCGGCGGTCTGAGCGAGGCGGACGTGACCCTGGACTCAATTGGCTACACTCAGGTGGAGGCGCTGGCCTCCGGGCGCAACCCGGTCATCTGCGGCTACACGGCCAATGAACCGGTGCAACTGCGTGCCCGCGGCTACGAGGTGACCGAACTGCGCGTCGCCGATTACGTCCAACTGGCAGGCAACGGCCTGCTGGTCAGCGAGGCGACCGTCCGCGAGAACCCCGAACTGGTGCGGCGGATGGTCAACGGTTTTCTCAACGGTTTGTTAGATGTCATCGCCGACCCCGAAGCGGCCTACCGCATCTCGCGCGACTTCGTCGAAGGCCTGGGCGAGGATGACCCTATTCAGATGCAGGTGCTGTTGACTTCGATCGAACTGTGGCGCGCTGAGCGCCTGGGCTATTCCGACCCGCAGGCCTGGCAGAACATGCAGGACACCCTGCTGGAGATGGGTTTGCTCTCGGCCCCGCTGGATCTATCGGCGGCCTTCACGAATGCATTTGTGCCGTAGGTCGGATTTTCAATCCGACTTACATCCTGACCGGCAGGCAACTAAAGTGGTTCCGCCTATCCTGACTGTCCGCAATTTAAGCGTCACTTTTCCCGATCACAATGGCGGGCTGGATGCGCTCGGTTCGGCCTCCTTCGAGATTTACCCGCAGGGGTTCGTCTGTCTGCTGGGGCCATCGGGGAGCGGCAAGTCCACGCTGCTGCGCGTCCTGGCCGGGCTGCTGCAGCCGACCGGCGGCGAGGTCGCCTTTGCCGGCGGGCAGCCGAAGATCGGCATGGTCTTCCAGCAGGCCAATCTCATGCCCTGGCGGACGGTGCTGGAAAATATTACCCTGCCGCTCGAATTGGAAAGCGTCCCGCCCGCCGAGCGCCGCGCCCGCGCGCAGGCGTTGATCGAACTGGTCGGCCTGAGCGGTTTCGAACAGGCCTGGCCGCGCGACCTCTCGGGCGGGATGGCCCAGCGGGTGGCGATCGCCCGCGCCCTGATCCACGACCCCGACCTGCTGCTGCTCGACGAACCCTTCGGCTCGCTCGACGCCCTGACGCGCGAACGCATGTGGGAGGAACTCTCGCGCATCTGGCAGGCGCGCCAGAAGACGGTGCTGATGGTGACGCATTCCATCGGCGAGTCGCTCTTCCTGGCCGACCGCGTCCTGGTGCTCAGTCAGCGTCCGGGGCGGATCAAACTCGACCTGAAGGTGGATTTGCCTCGCCCGCGCCCCGAAGACATCCGCTACACCGCCCATTTTGGCCGTCTGGCGCGGAAGTTGAAGGAAGCAATTGAGTAGGTCGGATTGACAATCCGGCCTGCAGGAAAGCAGTTCATGAAATGCAAACGCGGCCGCCTGTCAGGCGCTGCGTTTGTGTTTATCCCGGCAGGTCAATGCCGTCTCGGGTTGGCTTTCTTGCTATCCGGCGTGTAAACCTCTATGTCGGCTTTCTGGAAAGTCACCCCCGGCCCGAAGGCCGTCCGCAGCGCGCGGTTGAAAGCCGCGACAACTTCCCCTAGGCGAGCGGCGTTTTCGACACTCCCGCGAGTAACCTTCTCTCTTGCCCCGTTATCCCGCTGGACGAAATGCGCCCATTCGTAGGTTCCATCGGTTTTCTTTTTGGCCACGATTTTATAGATGCCGATGCCTGGCAGATGGGGCGTCACCCATGCGCCTGCAATTTCCTCGCCCTTTTCGATGTTCATGACGGCAACTTTGGTTGGAAAGATCGCTTTCATCGCTCGTTTCTATCTCGGCCAAATCCAGCCAAGGATGGCCAAAGGAATGAAGATCAACAGCACGACCGATACGCCGAGGAGGATGCCCTCTCCCTCGCGCTCGTCCCCGAGGCGCAGGGAGGGATATATCCCCTCCACCTTCCAGCGCGGGCCGCCGAACCAGGTGAATGCCAATCCGCCCAGCAGTCCGCCGATGTGGCCGAAATTGTCAATGCCGGTGGTTGTGAAACCGAATAATAGGTTGACTCCTGCGATGTAGAACAGGTTCGTCAGCCGGCGGCCGGAATTGGCTATGATTTGATGATTTTGCAGTACAAAAACGGCCTCGGCGGCAATCAGTCCAAAGATGGCGGTGGAAGCGCCCAGCGAGGGAACAGGGGTAAGGATGAAAGACAAGACGTTCCCAGCAAAAGCGGAGAGGAAGTAGAGCAGAGCAAACCGTCCGTGGCCGAAGCGGGCTTCCAGTCCGCGCCCGTAGATGAGCAATGCGTACATATTGAAGCCGATGTGGAGCAGCGAGCCGTGCAGGAAGACCGGCGTCAGCAGCCGCCAGAGTTCTCCCTGGCGGATGAAGGGATTGTATTTGACGCCGAGATAGGTCACGACGTCGGCGCCCAGCAGGTGCTCACCGGCCAGTTGCAGGAGATAGACAAAGATGGTCAGGCCAAAGAGGGTATACGTCACGTAAGGCCGCACATTTGGGACAGAAACTTGCACAACAGGCGAAGGGGGGATTTCAGAGGGAGAGATGGGAGGTTCCATAGTGACTGTTTTATCCGTTTTTGAAGTGACTAGTTTATCCGTTTTTGACAAGTTCTTTTTGCAGCAGGCGGTCGGCGGCCTGCCAGCCGGAAGCCAGGGCCGCGCCGGTCGAGCCGGTGATGAAGTAGTCGCCGCAGAAATAGACCGGCCCTTCCTGCGGGTTCTTCCAAAAGGTCTTGAGGGCTGTCAGGTAACCGGGCGGCATGGCCGGCACCTTGCGCGCCCAGCGGAAGACCATCTGGTCCACGATGCGGCCCTCGAAAGCCGGCACGGCGCGCACGACCTCTTCGGTGATGACGCGACGCAGTTCCTCGTCGCTCACCTGCGGGTCGTACAGATGCGCCTTCAGGTCGCTCATCGCCAGCAGGCGGCCATCGGATTTGCGGCTCCAGCCCAGCGCCGACAACTTCCAGGGTTCTTTGCGCGGGAACATGATGCCGCCGCTGTCCAGGGCCGGGTCGTCCTGCTCGATGAGGTGATAGACAATGGCAACGCGCGAATAGCGCACCCAGGGGAAGAAGGCCTTCCAGGCCGGGCGCGGCTCCTCAAAGAGACTTAGCGCCAGGTCGCCAGGAACGGCGACCACCGCCAAATCGGCTTCCAGAGAAGCAGCGCGACCGTTCTGCTCATACGAGACATCCACCCCGCCTTCGTCTGAAAAAACAATTCGCTTGACACGCGCGCCGGTCAGCACGTCCAGGCGGCTGGCCAGGGTTTCGGGGAAAAAGCCCAGGCCGCCGACGAAGGAATACAGTTTGGTGTTCAAATAGTTGCCAAAGAGCAGCAACATCATCTTGGCCGAGAGGTCATCTGGCGTGTACCCGCAAAAGACATCCATCATCGGCTCGACCCAGTACTCGAACAATTCGGCGTTGATTTTTCGGTAGAAGAACTGTTCCATCGTCTGGGTGTCGTCGCCTGGAGCAGCCTCGGGATGGTAGGGGTCATAACGTCCGTAGCGTATGATGTGAGGCAGCAGTTTGACCAGGCTGAGACGGGCCGGCAGCGAGATGCCTTTCCAGGTCAGGTATTCCAGGGGTTTCATGAAGTTGACCGTTTGCACGCGGCCGTCGCGCATGACCCCGGCTGTGAAGCCGACCTGGTCTTTATTGTAGTCAATCAGTTTGTCCTGAATGCCGAGTTCTTGCGTCAGTTCCAGCAGGTACTTTTCCGCGCCGGAGATGAACTCCGCGCCGGGGTCAATGGTGTGTCCGTGCCAGTGGATGGTGATCATGCGTCCCCCCACGTGAGGCGCGGCTTCCAGCACACGTACCGACAGCCCCGCCTGCTGCAAGCGGTAAGCAGCGGTCAGCCCTGCAATCCCTGCTCCGATGATAACAATCTGTTTAGACACAACTTCTCCTCCTGACCGGCAAGAAAAAGAAAGGTTATAATGCCGCGCAAACGCGCTGATTATAGCGCAGGAACGGCAGGGTCACAATTCGATTGGCGAGGTGTTAACATGGCGTCTCCTTCTTGGTCTTCAACCAAACGGCGCTGGTGGTCCATTTTTGCGCTCGCCGCTGCGGCTTTTGTAGATAGCAGTGAAAATCAAGCCATCTCCATCCTTTGGCCCAGGATGTATGCGGCTCTGGGATTGCGGGAGGGGCAACTTGGCCCTGTGCTGGGCATCAGCGACCTGATTCGCACCCTCACCCTTCCGCTTTGGGGCTGGGCCGCCGACCGTTTCTCGCGCAAGGCGCTCCTGGTGGGCATCACCGGCTTCTGGGGTGGCTGGACGCTGGTGATCGCTTTCGTCCAAAACTTCAGTCAACTCCTGACGGTGCGCATCCTTTCCTCGCTCGGGCTGGGGGTGCTGTGGCCGACGGCTTTTTCTCTGCTCAGCGACCTGTTCGAAAGCCGCCGACGCGGCATTGCCGCCGGCATCATGACTGCCGTCAGTTACTGCGGCACGCTGGCGGCTTTTGTGGTCTTGCCCATTTTAGGGAATATCAGCCCCGATTCGTGGCGCTTAGGCTTTATCGTCATGGGGGTTGCCAGCGTCCTGACCGGCTTCCTGTTGCTGGTCATTGATGAGCCGCCGCGCGGCGCCGCCGAGCCGGAACTCGAAGAGGTCATCAGCGAGGAGACCGCCGCCCGCTATGCGTTCCGTCTGCGCGACCTGCCGGCCATCGCCCGCGTGCGCAGTTGGTGGGTGCTGCTCTTTCAGAACTCGGTGGACAACATTGCCATGGCCGTCCTGTTCGGCTGGTCGTTTGTCTGGCTGGATAGCCTGGGCCTGGGCGAGCGGGCCTTCATCGTGGTCGTCTTGCTTACCCTGGGGACGCTGACCGGTCACCTGTTCTTCGGTTGGCTGGGCGACCGGCTGGAGCGTCGTTTTCCGACCTACGGAAGGGCGACGATGGCGCTGCTCGGCCTGACGCTCACCGCCCCCGCGCTGGCCGCTTTCATCAGTCTTGGGTCTCTTGGACTTGGCCCCCTGATGTTGTTCGGCGCGCTGGCCGGGCTGGGTATCAGCAGTGTAGACACCGGGGCGCGCTGGCCGATGGCACAGGGAATCTTGCGGCCCGAACTGCGCGCCACCAGCCGGGCGGCGCTGGATATGGTCATCGGCGCGACCGGCTCGCTGGTCATGACCCTCTCCGGTTCGCTGGTGGACGCTTATGGCGTGACCACCATGCTGCTCCTGCTGGTCCCCATCCCGAAACTGATGGCTGCCCTTCTGTGGCTGCCGATGTTCCGCACCTACCCGGCCGACCGCGCCGCGCTGCATCAAGTGTTGACCAGCCGGAGGCGGGAGATGAGTGAATAGGGCGGAGTTCAAATCTGCTTTGCTACGCTGCCTAAATTGACTGCCCCTCCATCGTCATTTTGACGCGCAGGGGCAGCGCTTGCAGGAAAAGATGTAAATATTTGCCGACCCGCGCTGGGTTAGAAAAGGTGAGAAAGCGTGGATGGCTGCTTGGGGGCTTATTCTTTCGTCAATCTTTCATCTGGGGGGCAGGCCTCTTGCGCTGCGGCCATCATTTCCGGGGCGGATTTAGCCTGTGAATACCATTTCTTTTGCAGCCAGAAGGCCACATTGACCAACCCAATCATCACCGGCACTTCCACCAGCGGACCAATCACCGCTGCAAACGCCGCGCCCGAACTGATTCCAAAGACCGCCACCGCTACTGCGATTGCTAATTCAAAGTTGTTGCTGGCGGCGGTGAAGGACAGGGTGGTCGTCTTGGAATAATCTGCGCCAAGCCGGTGTCCCATAAAGAATGAGATCAGGAACATCAGCACGAAGTAGAAGAGGAGCGGGATGGCGATGCGCACCACATCCAGCGGGATCTGTACAATCAAGTTACCCTTGAGAGAGAACATTACAACAATGGTGAAAAGCAAAGCGATTAAAGTCAGGGGGCTGACCTTCGGGACAAAGTTTTTATAGTACCAGTCCTTGCCCTTGGCGCGCACCAAAATCAGGCGGGTGAGAAAACCAGCCAGGAACGGAATGCCCAGGTAAATGAACACACTCTCGGCAATCTGCCCCATCGTGATATCCACCGTAACCCCCGTCAAGCCGAACCAGGTCGGCAGGACGGTCAGGAAGATGTAGGCATACACGCTGTAGAACAGCACCTGAAAGACACTGTTGAACGCCACCAGACCTGCGGCGTATTCGGTGTCGCCATGCGCCAGTTCGTTCCACACGATCACCATGGCGATACAGCGCGCCAAGCCAATCATAATCAAGCCAGCCGCATAGTCCGGGTAGCCGCGCAGAAAGACAACCGCGAGCAAAAACATCAAGATGGGACCAATGATCCAGTTTTGGATGAGCGAGAGCGACAGCACCTTTTTATTGCGGAAGACGTCACCCAACTCTTCATATTTTACTTTGGTAAATGGCGGATACATCATCAGGATCAAGCCGATTGCAATCGGAATGTTGGTCGTGCCAATCGAGACAGCAGCGTTGAAGGTTTGAACGCCTTCGGGAAAGAGAAATCCTATCCCTACGCCAACCGCCATCGCCAGGAAAATCCACAGCGTCAGGTAGCGGTCAAGAAAAGACAGTTGTTTGCTCAGGCTGTGCGCCGGCGCTTTGGTTACAACAACTTCAGACATTAGGAAAACCTCCAAAGGTAGAATGTGGAGTAAATCTCCGACTTGCTTCGCAAATCAGAGATTTGCGTTACTCACAAACGAATACTTCCAATCTTGCCAATTGCTTACCAGCCCGGCTTTCACCGGGTTATTCAAAATGTAATTGATGATGTTTTCGAACTCATGTTGATTGCGTACCACATGGTCATAACTCTCGTGTTGCCAGAATGCTCCGCTTCCGCCAATCAATTTGCGGCAGGCATATCCCGTTCGTCCCTTGAGAGTCTTCATCGCGTGGCTCAAGGCAGTGTAATGCTGACCTTCTTTCAGCGGCGCAGGCTCATGAATATCCAACAGGTCAATCAACAAATGAACATGATTAGGCATGATGCAATAACAAATCAACCGATAAGTTTGCGGATGCAAAGCGTGAATTTCGCGCTGGACGATTTCTGCCACTCGCTCGTCTGCCAGCCATTTCGGTCCATCGCTCTGCGCCAGCAAATCGTCATAGCGCGCAAACATCCTTTTGAACAACTTGTATTTTTCTTCTGCCAGCGCTTCGCCTTGAAATTTCTGCTTCAACTGTTGCTCCGCCATTTCGCGCTCGCGATGCAGGGTTTCCAGAACTTCCTGCGGCAGGGAACCTGCCAGCCGAAAGGTGACGAAGTACACGGCGTTCGGAGGGTGCCAGTGGGGTAAACGGCGGTAGAAGAGGGTGGTTTCGTTCATGGCGTGTCACCTTGCAAATTGTTGTGTGGAGCAAGTTTTTGACTTGCTGCGCAAATCAGAGATTTGCGCCACAAGCTGCAAGTCTCCGACTTGCTGCGCAAATCGGAGATTTGCGCCACATGCTGCAAGTCTCTGACTTGCAGGGCAAATCAGAGATTTGCCCCACGTCTGGGCAGTTGTCGCAAGCCAACTGGCTGCAAACAGCAGGAAAAGCGTCAACGTAACGGCAAAACCAAATTTTCTATCCTGACAGATACTTCCGCACTTGTTCGCGGAACATCTCAACGGTCGGCGCGCCTCTCATCCCCTGCGGGGTGAGATACACACGGCAACTCAAGTTATAGCGTTTGCGCTCTTCGCCCCACCAGTCCTCGCCGTTCACACGGAAAGACGGCGAGCCGAGAAATTTGAGTTGGGCGGCCTGTTCGTCGTTTTCGACCTTCACCAGACGCACCTGCGCTTCTACGTTTTCTGCCTCAAGCGCAGCCTTCAAATTTTCGAGCGCGCTTTCCCACGAAGGGCAGCCGTCAAAATACAACAGGTCAATTTGCATATTGCTTCAAGATTTGTGGAATGATTGTGGCAATGTCATCGCGCACTTTGCGAAAATCGTCCATGTTGTCGGTCAACGCCGGATCGGGGAAACTGTGATGGACGCGTTTGCCCTTCCCCAGCCAGACGGGGCATTCTTCCGCCGCCGAATCGCAGACCGTGACGACCAGGTCGAAGTCCGCGTCGCGAAACTCGTCCGCCCGCTTCGAGCGACCCTCGTGCTGGATGCCGATTTCTGCGAGCGCTGCCAACGCCTTGGGGTGGACATAGCCCGCCGGCTTCGTCCCCGCGCTGACCGCCTCCCATTCCTCCCCCATCCGCGCGTTGACAATCGCCTCGGCCATTTGCGAACGGCAGGAATTCCCAGTGCATAAAAATAAGACTTTTTTCATCGTGTTTTCTCCTGAATTTTGTAGGACAAGATATTATCTTCTCCTATGCATGGAGAATGTTATGGTTTGGTTAAGATTCGGCAGCCGCCAGCGTGCTTCAATTCTACGCCATTGCTGATGTTGGCTCATTCACACCGGTGCCGATGGCAAATGCGCTCCGGTGGCATAGACCGACAGTCCGCATCGAACAAGTCGTAGTGTTTTACCTCCCCTGGTTGCTGAAGCGCGCTTTCAACTGGGCCTCCGCCCAACGCGCCACATCTCTCCAGGAATCTTTGACGCCATCCTTACAGGCAATCGGCGCGCCGATGATTTGAACAAGGGGCCGGCGGGGGATGGAATCTCAGCCCAACAAAGTCGGCTGGAAGCCGACTCTCAGCCCGCTTTGAGCGGACTTCTCGCCGTGGATTTTCAATCCACGGCGGACGGGCGGTGGGAAGAAGATTGCTGCAATAATTTTTCAAACTCCGTAATCTCGCGCTACAGGCAAATCAAATTCTGCGGTCCGCAGGTCGGGCGGCGCGGCTGGATGCGGTTCGGGTCGAAGAACGCGCCAAAAGCCGCGTTGAGTTCCTCCAGCGCGGCGCGGTTGACCGAGTAGTAAATCCAGCGAGAATCCACCGCGTCGCGCTCCACCTCTACCAAGCCCACAGCGCGCAACTTGCTCAAGTGATGTGAAATGAGATTGGGTGGCATGTTCAGCGCCTCGCCGATTTCGCAGTTGCACTGCACGCCGTCCATCAGCAGATTGAAGATGAGCAGGCGCTTCGGCTCAGCCAGGACTTTGAGCCGCTCTGCCAACCGTTCCAGGTTGACGGGAGCGGGCTGGATGGCAGGGGGAAAATAGTTCAACATACGTTGAATTATATGGGGAGAAAGAAATCCGTCAAGGGCGAATGTCGCGATTCACAATCAGGCCGACTGCGGCGATGAGATGGTGACTGTCACTTCCAGAAAATGCCGAATTTTTTCAGCCGCGCCTTGAGTTCGGTCATGATGCCGTTGCCGTCTGCAATCGTCTGGTCTTCGGTGATGACGTGGGCGCTGAGGGCGATGTGACCCGAGCAAATGCTCCAGACGTGCAGGTCGTGAACGTCCAGCACGCCGGGGACGCTTGCCATGCTCTGGCTGATTTTTTCGATGGACAGGTGTTCGGGGACGCCTTCGACCAAAATGTGCAGGGAACCCTTCAGCACGCGCCACGAACTGACCACAATCAGAATGCCGATGAAGACCGACATGAGCGGGTCGAGCCAGGTCCAGCCCGTCCACCAAATCAGCGCGGCGGCGACGATGACGCCAACGGAGGAAATCGCGTCGCCCAGGACGTGCAGGTAGGCGCTGCGGACGTTCAGGTCTTCGGCTTCGTCGTGGGCTTCTGCGCCGT
>DAOTVO010000009.1:0-38476 GCA_034436335.1 Anaerolineales bacterium
ATGGACAGAGATGAAGAGGGGTAACCGGAGATGAACAGAGATGGACAGAGATGAAGAGGGGTAACCGGAGATGAACAGAGATGGACAGAGATGAAGAGGGGTAACCGGAGATGAACAGAGATGAACTGGGATAAACAGGGATAAACAAAGATAGGGCGAAAAATTCGCGCCCTATCTTTTTGTGGCTGCTATTACCAACCCCGGATAAACTGCTCCCACTCGGCGTTCTCCTCCAGGTGACGACCGAACAGATACATGGCGTTGCCGGGCGGCTCCACCGGAACATGAAGCAGGCTCATGTGCGCTTCGTGCAGTTCGCGCCCTCCCTTGCGATGATTACAGGCCGGACAGGCCGCCACCACATTCGTCCAAATGTGTTCGCCGCCCAAGTGGCGCGGCACCACATGGTCAATCGTCAGGTCGTTGGTGCGCCGCCCGCAATACTGGCAGGTATAATTATCGCGGCGGAAGACCTCTCGTCGGCTCAGCTGGACGCGCGGCCGCGGCCGATGAACCATCTGCTCCAGGCGAATGACAGACGGACGCGGAATGACGGCCTGAACGGTATGAATATAGCCTCGTCCATTCATCACCATCCCTGCCTTGCCTGCCAAAATCAACCCCACGGCCCGCCGGGTATTGCAGATGTTGATTGGCTCGAAGTTGGCATTGAGCACCAGGACCGGCGCGTTCATATGCGCTCCTAACGAGACTGTATTATACTCCAAGCGTTTGTGAAAGGAGAAAACGATGAAAATTTTAATGACGGGCGGAACGGGCCTTATCGGCCGCACCCTGACGGATTCCCTGCTCGCAGACGGGCATGCTGTCTGGGCGCTCACGCGGCGGGACCGAGCGTCTGCTCCCGTTAAAGCAGGGCTGACCCTGCTCCGCTGGGATGGGCGCACTCCCGCCGGCTGGGGTGAGATCGTCTCGCAGATGGACGCGGTCATCAACCTGGCGGGCGAACCGCTGGCGCGCTGGCCGTGGACGAAGGCGCAGAAACAACGCTTTTGGGACAGCCGCGTCTGGGCCGGGCAGGCGCTGACGGAGGCCATCCGCGCCGCTTCGCCGCGCCCGAAGGCGTTCATCCAGGCTTCGGGAATCAACCACTACGGTCTGCGCGGCGAACCGGCCGACGAATCCACGCCGCCGGGGGAGGATTTTCTGGCGCGCCTGACTGTGGCTTGGGAAGATTCCAGCCGCGAGGTCGAGGCGCTGGGCGTACGGCGCTGCGTCATCCGTCTAGCGGTGGTGCTTGCGCCGCGCGGCGGCCTGTTTTCGCTGATGTCTCTGCCGGTGCGCCTGTTTGCCGGAGGCCGTCTGGGAAGCGGCCAACAAGCCGTTCCCTGGGTTCACCTTGAGGATGTCGTGGGGAGCATTCGCTTCCTGCTGGAGAATGAGCAGGCTTCGGGCCCGTACAACGTGATTGCCCCCGAGCCGGTCTCAAATGCCGACTTTTACAAACTGTTGGCCGCCCGTTTGCGCCGCCCGTATTGGCTTCCTACGCCGGGCTTCTTGCTCAAACTGACGCTGGGAGAGATGTCGGCGCTGGTGCTGGAGGGACGTCCCGCCCGTCCGCGTCGTCTGCTGGAGGCCGGCTACCGCTTCCGCGTGGAGAAGTTGGAGGAGGCCTTCACCCGCCTGCTCGGTTGAAAGTCGGAGGCAGGGTGGAGAGCAGATTCAGGAACGCTTTCACAGCCTGCGGGTCAAAGTGTTTGCCGGCCTGCTGTTGGAGATATTCCATAGCCTTCTGCTGCGACCAGGCCTTGCGGTAGGGCCGGTCGGAAGTAATCGCGTCGTACACATCCACAACGGCGAAGAGACGTGCGGCGAGGGGAATCTCCTCTCCTTTCAGGCCGCGCGGATAACCGGAGCCGTCCCATCGTTCGTGGTGACAGTAAGGGATGTCGAGTGCCGGGCGCAGATATTCGATGGGGGAAAGCATATCGTAGGCAAATTTGGGATGCTGGCGCATAATTTCCTGTTCCTCCGGGGTTAGTTCCCCCTGCTTGAAGAGGATGTTGTCTGGCACGCCCATTTTGCCGATGTCGTGCAGGAGGGCGCCGCGTCGGATATGCACAATTTGCTCCTCGCTCAGGCCAACGGCGCGCGCCAGGGAGACCGTGAGTTCGGTGACGCGCTGGGTGTGGCCCTCGGTTTCGCGGTCGCGCAGGTCGAGCGCCCGCGACCAACCTTCGATGGTGGCGTCGTAAGCCAGCGAAAGTTCAAGGTTGGAACGCTGGAGATTTTCGTAGAGCGTGGCGCTGTCCACGGCCACGGCAGTCTGCCCGGCCAGCGTGGTCAGGAAGTTGAACCAATCGGGGGAGGGATTGAGCGGGGCGCGGTGGAAAACCTGCAAAACGCCCTGCACCTGTCCCTTGGCAACCAGCGGGATGGCATACTGGCTGACAAAATTCTCTGCTCTGAAGATGTCGTGCTTTTTTTGGGTCTCAGCGTCGAGGGAGACAATTTGACGTTGGATAATCGCCTGCCAGGCGAGGTCTTCCCCCGGATGGAGGCGGACTCCTTCGATGATACACGCCTGGAAGCCGTGGCTGGCAATGTATTCGAGCGCTCTGGACTGGGGGAGGAGTAGAGCGATTGCGGCGGCGTCCACTCCCAACTCGCGTATGGCGTTGCCGAGAATGATTTTGAGGGTGATGTTCAAATCTACGCTTGCGTTGATGGCGGTATCTATGTTGTGCAAGGTGGAAATGTAACGCAGGCGTTTTTGCGTCTCGTCGTAGAGCCGGGCGCGCTGGATGGCGCTGCCGGCCATATCAGCGATGGCGGTGAGCAGGCGCTTTTCCGCCTCGGTGAAGATGTGCGTCTCCGGAAACCACAGGTGCATTACGCCGATAATCGATTCCTCGGCATGCAGGGGAATGGAAATGCCGCATTTGAGGCTGTTCAGGTAAGGCAACTCCACTGGAAGGGTTACCGTGACCGGGTCGGTGCGCCAGTCTTCAGTGATGTAAATCTCGCCGCTCGTGCCAACGTGTCCGGTTACGCCTTCGTCAAATTTGTGGCGCATGTTGCCCTGCGGCGGGCTCCAGCTGCCATCTGCATTCACCCAGCCAATGGCCACCCATTCGCTGCGGCTTTCTTCCAGCAGGTAAATCGAGCCGCTTTTGGCGCCAATTGCCTGGGCGCTGTATTTGACGAAGATGGGGATCATTTCCTGCAGGGTGCGCGCCTGCCGTAATTCAGAGGAGACGGCTTGCAGCGTCTCAAGTTCATGCACCCGCTGACGAGCGTCTTCGAGGAGAAGGATTCCATGCAAGGCGCTGGCGGCGGAAGCGGCAAACAGGGAAAGCAATTGAACATCATTGTCGGAGAAACGACGCTGCTTCCGTTTGAGGTCATCAGCTGTTGTGAATGCGCTAATCACGCCGAATAGTTCACTGCCGTAGAACATGGGGACCTCGACAACGGCCGCAAAAGAGAGGTTGTCGTACTTGCGGCAACGCAGGGACCACTTTTGATAATCTGCAATTATTGAAGGTTTGCGGCTTTGAGCAACTCTGCCGGCCATGCCTTCGCCCATGTGAAGCCGCGTTCCCGTCGGTATCAGGGGGGGGGTGATAGAGGCTAGTTCCAGTTCGTTTTCGGCCTTACGGTAGAGGTAAACGCCGGCGCCGGTGACATTCAATAAATTCATGATGCGGTGCGGAATCTCTTGCACCAGCGCCTCCACAGATGTAAACGCTCCCAGGTCGCTGGTGATGTTGTAGAGGATGGTGAATTCTTCAACGCGGCGGCGGGCTTCTTCAAAAAACCGGGCGCGTTCGATGGCGATAGCCACCTCGCCGGCTAGGGTGGTCATCAGTTGTTCGTCATCTTCCGTGAAGGCATTCTCGCGATTGCTTTCGAAATTGATACACCCTATGGTTTGCTGACCGGTTTTTAGTGGGACGCACAATTCGGAGCGGGTTTCGGGGTTTCCTTCAATGTAAACGTCTGTTTCTCGAACGTTTCTGCTACGAATGGCCTGTCCAGTCTGAATAACTGTGCCGACAATGCCTTCCCCCGGCTTCTTGATGAGCGAGCGCAGACGTTCCAGTTCCTGCTGCCGTTTTTCTCCTTTCAGACCCGGTATGCTGTGCGTGAGCAGGTAGACATGGTTTTCATTATCCAGCAGCCAGATGCTACCACGTTCCCAGTTGAGAAGTTTTTCTATCTCAGGGATAATCATGTCGCCGATGGCTTGCACATCCAAGATATTGCTCAGTTTCTGAGAGATGGTGTGAAGGGCGGCCAAGAGGTCGGCGCGCCGGCGGGTTTCGTCGAACAAACGTGCATTGGCAACTGCTGATGCCGCCAAAGAGGCGAAGGCCTTGAGCAATTCCAAGTCGGCGGTGTTGAAGGGACGTTCATTTCCTATCCGGCGCACGCTGATAACGCCCACCGTTTGCTGGCGTTGTTTTAGAGGAGCGAACATGATGGCTTCTGGCTCCTCTTGGGTACCGGGAACGAGCACGGCGCGCGGGTCTTTGGTCATGTCGTTGACGATTTCCGCCTCGCCGCTGAGGGCCACCGCGCCGGTCACGCCCTGACCGACTTGAATGGTGAGGCCCGAAAAGGCATTTTCATCTTCTTGTAACGCCAATTCACAGCGCAGCGTCTTTGAGTCTGGTTCAAGCAGGAAGATGCGGCAGCCATCGGCGGCAAAGATGGATTTGGCTTGTTGTCCAATCGTGTGCAGAATAGTCTGTAGATTCAGGCCGGATAAGGACATGGAGGTGCTGAGCAAGGCCGCCATCTCTTCGGCGCGGTGGCGGATTTCCTCAAATAGGCGGGCATTTTGCAAAGCCAACGCTGCCTGACCGCTAAAGGCCTGAAGCAGGGAAACATGCTCGGCGGTAAAGAAACCGGGCTGGCTGTGCTGTAACGAGAAGAAGGCAATCACTTCCTGGTTGACGATAATCGGCGCTCCCATCCAACAGCGCAGATAATCCGTCTCAGACACTGGAATCCAGGTTGGGTCTTGATGCGTGTCCGCAATAATCAAGGCTTGTCTGTTTTCATACATGTAGCGCAAGTTCACCGCTGAGCCGATTTCCAATTCAAGGCTGCGAATTTTTTCACGCTCGCTCTTTGTGTTTTGTTTGTAGCCGCGAATTCTTGCCGTTTGAACTTTGCCGGTTTGCGGCTGAATGAGCAAGACACTGCCCCCTTCAAAAGGGATAACCTGTTCCAGACTTTCAAGAAGCCGGTCGAGAATAGCATTGAATTCCAAACTGGCGCTCAGCGAAGCGCCTGCTTCAAGAGCGCTGCGGAGGGCATCCGAGAGTTGACGCTGCTTGCGCTCGGCCTCTTCGGCCTGTTTGCGAGCGGTAATATCGGTGAGAGAGCCGACAATGGCCACCGTTTTGCCGTTTTCTACAACGGGGCTTTCATCCACCAGAACCCAGATTTTGCGTCCATCGCGGGTCAGGAGTTCCAACTCATAAGGCGGCTGCCGTTTCCCCGTCCGGATGGCGCGCGCGGTCGCCTCGATTCCCTTCTGGTTGACCGGATTGTCGGTGAGAAATTCCTGCCAGCGTACCATGGCCTCTTCCGGTTTGCAGCCCAGAATCTGCTCCGATTGCGGGCTGACGTAGGTCAGCATGTGGTCGGGCGTGTGGGAGTAAAACATGCTGCTGCTGTGGCGGATGATATTCTGAATCCTCTCTTCAGTCTGCCCCAACGCTTTTTCGATATTTTTGCGGTCGCTGATATCGCGCACGCTGATGATATTGGCGGGCGCGCCATCGTGCAGGATAAGCCCGGCATTCAACTCGACCCAGATTTCACTGCCATTCTTTCGCAAGAGGCGCGCCTCGTAGATGTTCGGAACGCGTTTCCCCTCGCGGCAGCGGGAATACCGCTTTGCCAGAATTTTTGCGTCATTTGGATGAATGTAATTTACAAAGGATGTGCCGACTATTTCCTCGACTCTGCCTCCCCACATGCAGGCCAGGCTAGGATTGACATATTTGATGATTCCATCCTGGATGATTATCAGCCCGTCTGTGGAGCGCTCCACCAGACTGCGGTACTTTTCTTCACTGGCGCGCAGAGTTTTGAGCAATTCTGCCTGTTTTCTCTGCTTTGCTTCCAGCGCAACAAGCCGCCGGCGCAGTCTTTTCAATTCTGCGTTCGCATCGGTCTGCTTGCTGGTTTTTCCTTCGTCCGACATTCTTTCTCCTCGGCAGGGGAGCAAAAATATAAAAGGTGAACGTTTCTACTCCAGCGAATCTTACTCTCTTTTTTGACAGAATTCCATAAGAAATTTCGACTGATTTTATCCTGTTTCAGGACTACCAAGTGTCTTCTCAATAAACTGCCCGATATGCGAAATCGCCTCCTGCGCTTCTGGCACGTAGGGAACGAAGGCTTGAAAGACGTGCCACATCCCCTCCCAGACTTCCATTTCGACCGGCACCCCCGCTTGTTTCAATTTGACCTCCAGCCGTGCCGAATCGTCAAAGAGAATCTCCTCACTGCCAACCTGAATGAACACGGGCGGCAGACCGTGCAGGTCGGCAAAGAGCGGCGAAATGTAGGGATGGGTGAGCGGATGCCCGTTGGCGTAGACATCCACCAGCCAGTCGCTGCTGTTGGGCTGGAGGAGAGGGTCGCGGTCGGCGCGGGCATGAATCGACTCGCCGGAGAAGGTCAGGTCGGTCCAGGGGGAGATGATGAAGAGCGCCGCGGGGAGCGGCTCTCCCCGGTCGCGCAGGGCGAGTGCGGTTGCTAGGGCCAGTCCGCCGCCAGCCGAGTCGCCGCCGATGACAATCTGACGCAGGTCACAGCCCTGTTCGAGCAGAAACCGGTAAGAGGTCAGCGCATCGTCGAGCGCGGCCGGGAAAGGATGTTCAGGCGCCAGGCGGTAGTCAATGAGCAGAACGCGCGTCCGCCCGGCCAGGGCGAGACGACCGGCCAGGCCGCGGTGCGTGGTCGGCGAACCGAGGACGTATCCGCCGCCATGCAAGTAGAGAACGACACGCCCGGGGACGGCCTCTGCAGGGGCGAGCCACTCGCCCGGAACCGCGCCCGCCGCAACGCTCCGCGCCGAAACGCCGCGTGGGAGACGTATCCCACGCCGCGCCACCGCCTCCAGCCGCTGACGGCGCGTCTCGATGGGCACGCTCAACAGCATACTTTCCTTGAAGTCGCGCATGATGCGCTGAATGATTTGAGTTCTAAACGTAGGCATGGGTCAAAAGATGAACGGGAAGAAGAATTTCGTCCGTTTGCGATATTCCTCGAAGCCGGGCAGGGTGGCAAGGAATTTTTCCTTGCGCGCCATGTTCGGAATCCAGAACGAGACGATGAAGGCCGCCAGCGGCAGAAAAGCGTACCAGGCCATCGGCAGAAGCGCGAAGGCGGTGTAGATAAGCAGTTCGCCAAAGTAGTTGATATTGCGCGAAAGAGCGAACATGCCATCGGTAATCAGTTGCCCCGGCGCGTGCTTGAGGGCGGTGAATTTCTGCATATCGGCGGTGAAGACGAAGAACACGCCCAGCAGATTGAGGCCGACCGCCGCGCCCAACAGCCCGGGCGGGGCCTGCACGCCGCGCGCCATCACCAGCCAGCCGGGAATCCAGTAGAGCGCCAGCGCCAGCCAGGAAACGACGCCGAACCAGAGGGAAGTCTTGCGCTCCCACGAGATGTCGGGAAAGATGGCGCTTTTCATCACCCACATCAGGCCATACGTGCCATGCAGTGCCAGATAGACCCAGGCGGTCGGGTTCTGCCACTGACCGTAGAAGGCCATCATGCCCAGCAAAACCAGAAAGGTGATGCCTTTGTTGGTGTCAATAAAATATTTGAGTTTCATAGTCTCCTTCTAAACAAACGTTTGTTCTGATTTCCCGGCGATAAACGGAGATGGACAAGGAGGATTTGACATTTCGATAGCCGAGAGCGATGTTTATCCACCCCATCCCGTGCATCTCTGTTCATTACCGGTTAAAAACGCTCTCTCAAGAGAAAATCTGTTTCACGGATACACCCATTTCTCGAACAGCGGCGTCAGGTTGCAGGCGCAGTGTTGTTCGGCCAGCGATTTGAAGCCCTCCGCGGAGGCCTCCTCCCACGCGTAACGACCAACGTAATCGCGCATCAGCGCGTCGAAAGCCTGCACGCCGATTTCGTCGCGCAGGGCCATGAAAAAGAACGGGCCGCGTCCATAGACGATGGCCGCATACTCGTAGCCTGAATAGGCGCTCACCGGCAGGCCGATGGGCGTATTCGGTTTTTCGGACATATTCCAGGTGCTTTGCAAGTCTCCTTGCTCAAAAGTCGAGGCCGCCTGCTCGCCGTAGCGGTCGAGAAAATACTGCCAGGTGGCAAACTGCGCCAGCGACTCGTCCAGCCAGGGCTGGTCCTGGGTGTCGTTGCCCACCAGGTTGTAGAACCACATGTGCGCCGTCTCATGCGCCACAACAATCTCCAGAAAACGGCCCGACAAATACGCCTCCTCGGCGATGACGGTCATGCCGGGGTATTCGACGCCCCCCGCCTGGGTGACAATCGGAGCAACGTCGAACTCCGTGTAGGGATACTCTCCATAACGCCGGCTGAACGTTTCGATGGCGGCCACACCATAAGAAAGCGCCAGAGCGTTCTGCTCCTGGACTTCGGGCCGGGCGTAGACGTTGACCGTGACCCCGTTCTGCGTGACCTGACTCTGCCGCTCCCAGCCTTTGCCCGCGCACAGGTAAAAATCGCGCGCCGGCCCGTTCGCAATCAGGACCGTTTGCCTGCCTCCCGTTTCGAGACGCGCCATCTCTGCCCCCGAGGCGACCAGCGTCAGCCCGGCAGGCGCGTCCACCGAGACCAGGTAGAAACTGGCATCGGCAAAAAGCGGGTCGCCGTCCAAGTCGGGCTTCTGGTTGTTCCAGCCCTCCTCGTTGTAGACCAGGATGGTAGGATAGGCGTGGGCAAAGGAGAGAATACCGCTGTTGTAGCCGAAAATGCCGTAATAGTAGCCCCCGCCGCCGGAGGGAATCTCAACCTCGAACTCCACGCGCAGGATGACAGATTCTCCCACCTGGAGCGGCGGAGCCAGCGGCAGGCGCATCAGCCAGTTTTCGATGAGAGGCGTAACCGGCGTCCCGTTCAGGTGGACGGAACGAATGGCCATCTCCCCGCCCATCAGATTCGGGAAGAGCGCCAGGTCAATTTCGTCCAGGGGGATATTTTCGGTGTTAGTGTAATGCGCTTCTTCCAGGCCGAGGGCGCGCCTGGGCGGGTCGCTGAAACTGAAGGCAAGGTGATAGACGGTTGCACCCGGCAGGGAGTCCAGCGCCGCCTGCCCGGCCAGGGAGAGATTGACGCGGAAGGGAGCGCGGTCGTCCCAGGCGAAATCGAAGGGCGCTTCGGCAGTCGAGAGCGGCGGAGGCAATTCGGCCGCGGCGCGGTGCGGCGTTTCGGCCGGCCCGGCGCCGGGGGAGGGCGTAAGAGTGAACGTCAGCCGGGGCAGCGCCGGGCAGGAACAGGCCAGCGGGAGAACGGCCAAGAGCAAAACAATCGGCAAAAGGCGTTTTTTCATTCGATCTCAACCGCTTCCTCGCAAATGACTCGGTTGCGGCCGTTTAGTTTGGACTGGTACATGTTCTGGTCGGCGCGGTGCAGCAGGGAAGGAATGTCGTCCTCCGGGCGCGCCAGCGCGCCGCCGATGGAAATGGTCACGTTCAAGGTCTGACCAACCTTTCTGGCATAGTTGTACGCCGCTTTCGGTGACGTGGTTAAGCACATTGTCGTAGCCGTGCGTGCCGACCACTTTGGCGGCCGGGACGCCACTGATTCGCTCGGCGGCCTTGTTCCAGAAGAGGAGGCGTCTTTCAAGGTCAACAAAATAGACACCATCGTACATGTTTTCGATGATTTCACGGAAGAAACGCTCCTGTCGCACGTTCACGTTGGCTCTCCAATTTTTTGAAAAACCTGCTCCAGCAAGGCCGGCAACGAGGTGGGATAGTTCGGGTCATCCTCGGATGCGTTGAAGCGGATGACCTGACGCGGGTCGAGGCGGGCGGCCCATTCTTCCAATAGGGCATCGGCGAGGCGGATATCTTCGAGGGCGGCAATCTCCAGCGGCCGGCCACGGCGGCGGAAACGTTCGGCGGCGACTTCGGGGCCGACTTGAAGGTGGATGAAAATATCCGGCGGCGGCAGGCAGAAGCGCAGAGCAGCGTACAACCGTTCAAGGAGAGCAAATTCCTCGGCTTGCAACCATCCCTTTTGAAAAAACAGGCGGCTGAAGACGTGGAAATCCATCTCCAAACCGCCGTCCAGCACCCCCGTCCGCGCTCCGCTGCGGAGGACTTGCTCCTGTTCGGCGCGCAGAAGCAGGTAGTCCACCTGATTTGCCAGGGCGTAACGTGGATTTTGTTTGAAGAGCGCCTGAAACGGACGCTCGACGTGACTTTCCAGACCGGCGGCGAAGCCTGCCTGCTCGCACAGCAGACGGGCGAGGGTGGTTTTGCCTGCTCCGGTGTTGCCGATGATACTGATGAGTTTTGCCATCACCTTTCTCAAGAATGACGCTCAGGCCTCGCTGTCGCTAAGCGGTTTCGAGGGGTCTTGCAGCCAGCGCAAGATGTCGGCCGTGTGTTCCTGCTCGTGGTGGGCAAAGATTTCGATGACTTCTGAGACCGTGCCTTTTCGTCCCCACGGGAAGATGAGCGGCTCGGCCAGTTTTTCATCCGGCAGGCGGCAAAGAGTCTGCTTGAGAATTTCGCGCGAGGCCTGAAATTCGCGGTAGGTGAGTTCGTAATCAAGGCTTTCGCGGGTGGAGACGGTGTGCGCGTTGTAGTAGTCAATGCCCTGCTCGGCAGGTGTGGCGGCAGTCTGACCTTCGAGGTGGGCGCGCAGGGAGGCGGTGAGGGCCTCATCCCAGCCAGTGAGGTGGTCGAGCATCTGCTTGAGGGTCCAGCCGGGGTAGATTTCGCTGCCGCGTTCGACGCGCGGCAGGACGGATTCCAGACTGGCGCGGGCCTCGTCCAGACGGTTGATAAGGGCGGTCTTTAGGTCTATGGGGAAACCTCCGAAAAAGACAAGATGACTATAGCATGAGGCCGTGGGGCGGACAAGGGTTGCCGTTGGGGGATTGGCTCACACTTCCACCTGAATAGCCGAATTCTTTTGTAGCGGCGCAGACCAAGATGGAATACGGCGATTGTCAGGGCAAGAAAGCCGTAGGCTCCCAACCGACAGGCTGCGCATCACTTCCACAGTGCTGTATTCGGGCCAGAAGAGAGATTTCAGGCTGGCCCCCAGCCTGGCGGCTTTGCGCTTGGTTTTGAAGGTCTTGGAGAGGGGTTCGATGGCAGGCATATCTTATTTTAGCCCGCTCTTGTCGAATTGTCTAATCAAAAATGCTCCGTCCAGGGTGAGGGGGGCACCCTAAACGGAGCAATATTATTGTGACACAGACTTACAGTTTTTGCAAGAAGGAAATGTGCAAAATGAAGTATGCAGAAGCCCACGATTTGCGGTGTTCACAGAGTGCGGATATCTATCAGGCGCATCACAAGCGGTTCAATGATTTTCTTTAGTTTCTTGCTGTCCACGCCTTCCACCTTGATGGTGATGAAGGAGGATGTAACCGTTTCGCCGGCAAACGCGCCGAGGGCGATGATGTTGCCGCCGGCCTCGTAGATGGCCTGAGAAATCTTGGCCAGCGTGCCGGGTTTGTCGCTCACCTCGACGGTGATGCGCACGCCCTTCTGCCGCGCGCCGAGCAGTTCGAGGAAAAGTTTGAAGATGTCTGATTCGGTGATGATTCCAGCCAGTTCCTTGCCGCGCATTACCGGCAGACAACTGATTTTATTGTCGGCCATGATGCGAGCGGCCTCTTCGATGGGGATGTCTTCTGTGATGGTGATAACTTTCTTGGTCATCACCTCGGCAACGGTGATTTTATTGAGCAGGTAGTTGATCTCCCAAACGCTGAGGCTGGTGGCTTTGGAGGGCGAGGCGTTGAGCAGGTCGTTCTTGGTGACGATGCCCACCAGTTTGCCCTTTTGCACCACCGGGGCGTGGCGGATTTTTTCACGCTGCATCAGCGCCAGGGCTTCGGTGATGGGCAGGTCGGGGGTGACGGTAATCACGGGGGATGAAAAACGTTTCCCTACGTTCATTGGTTTTCTCCTTTCTTGTTGGGTGTATCAGAGTTTACCATAATCGCTGTCAAAACGAAGCGGTGAAGAATACGGACGGTTTCATTGGGCGGTTTCTGCTTCGGTTGCCGGGCGCGCCCGCAGACCTTTGCGGAAGGCGTACCAAGAAACGACGATAAGCGGGGTATGGAGCAGTATCCAGTACACGCCGTCGGCAGGGGCCTGCACCAGAGAGATGAAGAGCGAGATGAAGCCGATGACCAACCCGGCAAAACTCTGCACTCGCAGGAGCGGCAGGTTGACGCGCGGGAAGGCAAACAGGAGCACGGTCAGGTAGATGGGTGTCAACATGCAGAAGGCTACCGGCGAGAAACCGTGGACGAAGAAAGAGAGCGAGAGATTCCAGGCCTCGTCCGGGTTCCAAAAGGCAAGTATGGCCAGCGGCAGGAGGCCCCACGGGCGCGCCCCCTCCCGGAAGGAATAATCGGTCTTTTGGAGAGCGGCTTCCCAGCCCCACAGCAGAATGACCGCGCTGTACCACAAAAAGAGTTCGGTCAGCACCACCAGGCCGTATTTTTCGGTGACAACCATCGTCTGTGTCAGGATAGTCAGGGTGAAGTTGAGCGCCGCAAAAGCCGCGAAGAAACGTCCGGCGCGGCGGCGGAAGAGAAGGAGGAGAAGGAGGGCCAGCAGGAGCAGACCGTGCAGAAGCGGCATCCAGCGGGCGTAGTCGCTTTTGTAGTCGAACAGCGCCCCGGCCACATAGACCGAGAAATCTGCCACCTCCAGCAAATACCACAGACCTTTGGCTGTCAGCGGCGGCAGGATGGCCGGAATGAGGAGGAAGAGCAGATAGAAAATGCGCCTGCGGGTCAGCAGTTCGAGGCGGTCGTAGAGAGACATGGCGTCAACCTATCCAAGTTCCATGCCAGGCGGGGAGGAGCAGGCTGACTTTGCCTCCCGTGACGATGTGACTCTGGTGATCAATCAGCCCGTGCAGGATGCGGCCGTCCTGCCAGCCCAGCGCCTCGCACGGGACCTCGATCCGGCGGGTGTGAGCGGAGGCGTTGAGGGCGACGAGGACTTTGTCCTCGCCCAGCCGCCGCCCGAAGGCGTAGAACCGCTCCTCGGCCAGGAGCGGCAGGAAGTCGCCGCGGCGCAGGCTGGAGGTCCGCTTGCGCAGCGCAATGAGAGTCCGCACCCAGTTGCGCAGGTCGTGGTTCCAGTCGGCTTCCTTCCAGGGAAAGGCGCGGCGGCTGTCGGGGTCTTTGCCCCCTTCCAGGCCGATTTCGTCTCCGTAGTAGATGGCGGGCGCGCCGGGAAAGGCCATCTGGAAGAGAAAGGCCAGTTTGAGTTTTTCCACATGTCCGCCGACTGCCGTCTTGAAGCGTTCGGTGTCATGGCTGTCGAGCGGGACGTACATGGCATAGAGATTTTCGCGGTGGTAGGCGCGGAAGAGTACCTGGATGCGCTCGCCGAACTGGCGGGCGTCCTCGCGCTCCTGGAAGAAGGCCAGCAGGGCGTCCTTGACCGGGTAATTCATCAGACCGTCGAAGTGGTTTTCGCCGACCCAGCGCGGGTTGACCTCCCAGATTTCGCCGATGAGACAGGCATCCCGGTTCACGGAGCGGACGACGCGGCGGAATTCGGCCCAGAAGGAGTCGTCGTCAATTTCATTTGGCACGTCCAGCCGCCAGCCGTCGGCACCCTGTTCGAGCCAGTAACGCGCCACGCTGAAGAGATACTGGCGGACGGCCGGGTTGGCGGTGTTGAACTTGGGCAGGGATTTGTAATTCCACCAGCCGAGGTAGTTGTGCGCTTCGCCGGGGCCGTAGGCATCGAGCGGGAAGCGCTTGATATGGAACCAGTCCTTGTAAGCGGAGTGTTCGCCGTTTTCCAGCACGTCTACAAAGGCGAAGAAGCCGCGTCCACAGTGGTTGAAGACGCCGTCGAGGACAATGCGCACGCCGTTGCGGTGGGCGGTCTCGACCAGCGCGTGGAAGTCGGCCAGCGTTCCCAGTTTGGGGTCAATTTTGAAATAGTCGCTGGTGTTGTAGCGGTGGGTGGAGGTGGCGGCGAAGATGGGGTTCAGGTAGAGGGCGTTGATGCCCAGGTCGAGCAGGTAGTCGAAGTGCTGGAGGATGCCGCGCAGGTCGCCGCCCTGAAATCCCCAGGGGGTTGGGTGCGATCCCCACTTCTGGACGTTGGGCGGGTCGTTCTCGCGGTCGCCGTTGGCGAAGCGGTCGGGGAAGATGTGGTAGAAGATGGCGTCCTGGAGCCAGTAGGGGGTCGTCATGAAAGTCCTCTTGAGTTCATGGAATACGCAGAAACAGCGTCACTGCTCCCAGCCAGGCAAGGGTGGTAAAGAAGACCGCCCACTCCAAAGTCGGCAGCCAGCGGAAGCGCGGCCGCGGGCCGCTGGGCCCGATGCCCAAAGTGGCGTCGGCCTGCTTCTGGCGCATGCGGATAGTCAACAGGATAAGAAAGGCCAGATATGCCAGCACGGCCAGCGCGTTCAGCCCGGCCACGCTTCTGGGCAGGAGCAGACGGTTGCCCGGCTGGAGCAGAATCGCCGCGCCGAAGCCCAACAGCATGACCAGTCCGGCGCGGAAGAAGGTCAGCGCGGCGCGGACGTGCGCTTCGAGGCGGTTGACCGGAAACAATCCCACCGCCGAGACACCCAACGCGGCGGCTATACCGGCAGCCATTCCCAGCCAGCCAAAGAAACTGCGGAAGAGAAGACCGAGCAAAATGATTGCCGGAAGCAGACACAGCCCGCCGAGAATCAGGCCGAGATTGAATGCCCACGCCCCGCGCGAGACTCCGGCCTCGCCGAGTTCGGAAATGAAATAACGAAAGAGAGAAAACCGCTCGCCTTCTTTTCCCCGGTAGATGAGAGCGGAATAAAGAACGGTGAGAGCGACAATGGAGATTCCTGTCAACCCCAGGATGCGGATGAGCGCAATGGACATGGCGGCAATTATAGCCGGAAATAAGCGACTTGGTCTTCTTGAGAGGTCTCGGAAGGGGTTATTTTTGTGGGCTACAATCATTTCACCACAGTGATCTACAATCATTTCACCACAGAGAACACAGAGTTCACAGAGAGAAAAGGGAACTGTCTCCCCAATGAGGCCGGGATGGTTCATCGCAGCAAAAGAGGCTAACTTTCTCCGCAGATTGCGCCGATTTACCCTGTGGGGACGATGTCGCCGATTTTCTGCCCCTCTGCGACCTCTGCGGATAATTTCCGAGACCAGGGTAGACAGTTGCGAAAAAACTTTGTATTCTCTGTGCGCTCCGTGGTAAAACTGGCGGGCTGGCCCCAATGTTAACCACTCCCGAGAGTGTAACCGCAAATTACACGACTCTCTCAAATCATTTGTGCAATCTGTGGACGCCTGCTACCGCCTCTGCAACTCCTCCAGCAGCGCCGCGCCGTGTAAGCCCAGCGCCCGCGCCGACTCGCCATCTGTCACGGTGAACCACAGGTTGAGTTTCTCGCTTCCGGTGGTGAAGGTGACGCCGATGTAGCCCGGATTGAGGCCGGGGGTAGCCTCGGCCGGGAAACCGTCCAAAACGGCCAAAATTTTCTCCAGCAGATCGCCCAGATGCTCGGCGTCGGTCAGGGTTTCGACCTGGAGCGAGATGTGAAAATCCGTTTCCCTGGCGGCAAAACGAAGGACTTCATTCTCCGGCGAGAGACAGTTTTCCCCGTAGGCTTTTGCCCGGGCAGTGACATTTTTCAGCCCGGCGGCCTGCAGCGCGGCCTGGACCTCGGCGCTCAATTCCGGCAAGGGCCGTGTGGCCCAAACCCAGGCGCACTGCTCATAGGAGACGGTAAGCGTCCATATTGGGCTGGGGTTGACAGGAAGGGAGGAGCCGGGCAACCGTCGCGGCAGGTGACAGGCCGCCAGCAGAAGGAGCAGACTCAGCGCGGCGACTTGGAGGAAGAAAAAATTCCGGCGGTGTTTCATCCATTCTCCACGCCCGAATTGTATGCGATTTTTCATGAAAAGGAAGATGCGTCTCCCTTCCCCGCTTTTCATCTTTCCGGCATTTCTTCCAGTTTTGAGTATAATTCGCCCATTCCATTTTAGTCTGAAAGCGGAGCCTGTATGAGTCAACGAAAACTGAGCGGTGCGGAAATTCGCCAACAATTTATTGATTTCTTCGTCGAGCGCGGCCATACCTTCGTGCCGTCCTCTTCGCTCGTCCCCGGCGGGGACGCGACCCTCCTGTTCACCAACGCCGGCATGGTGCAATTCAAGGACGTTTTTCTCGGCACCGACAAGCGCCCCTACACGCGCGCTGTCAACTCGCAGAAGTGCATGCGCGTGGCCGGAAAGCACAACGACCTCGAAGACGTGGGCCGCGACGACTTCCACCACACCTTCTTCGAGATGCTTGGCAACTGGTCGTTTGGCGATTACTACAAGAAGGAAGCCATCGCCTGGGCCTGGCAACTGCTGACCGAGGTCTGGGGACTGCCGAAGGAGCGCCTCTACGCCACCTGCTTCAAGGATGACAAGGGCAACATCCCCACCGACGAGGAGGCCGCTGAAATCTGGAAGCAGCAGCCCGGCTTCGACCCCTCGCATGTGCTCTTCTTCGGACGCAAGGAAAACTTCTGGGAAATGGCCGAGACCGGCCCCTGCGGCCCCTGCTCGGAGATTCACTACGACCGCGGCGAGGAATTCGATGACCTGGCCGGCAAACCACATCGCTGCGGTGTCAACGGCGAGTGCAAACGCTTCATCGAACTCTGGAACAACGTCTTCATCCAGTACAACCGCACCGGCCCCGACTCGCTGGAGCCGCTTCCCGCCACCCATGTGGACACGGGCATGGGCTTCGAGCGCATCGTCTCCGTCCTGCAGGGCGTGGACTCGAACTACAAGATTGACCTCTTCCAGGGCGCGCTGGAGGCCGTCCGTTCTCTGACCGGCGACTCGCTCCAGCAAATGTATGCCAACTTCACTCCCTACCGCGTCATCGCCGACCACGCCCGCGCTGCTTCCTTCCTCATCGCCGACGGCGTGGTGCCGGGCAATGTGGGACGCAACTACATCTGCCGCATGATCGTCCGCCGGGCGGCGCGCTTTGGCTCAAAACTCGGCCTGAGCGAGCCATTCCTGGCCAGGGTCGGCGAGGCCATTATTGCCGCCTACGGCGATTTTTATCCCGAACTGGAAAAGAACCGCGCCGCCATCCTCGATAACCTGACGCGTGAGGAAATCCGCTTCGCGCGCACGGTCGAATCGGGGACGGCCTACCTGCAGGGCCTGCTGGATGAATTGAAGCAATCCGGTCAGAAGGTCTTGGACGGACGCAAAGCCTTCGACCTCTACGCCACCTACGGCTTGCCCTTCGAGATTGCCCGCGACATCGCCCGTGAGCAGGACCTGGAAGTGGACGAAGACGGCTTCCACGCCGGCATGGAGGAGCATCGTCTCGTCTCCGGCGGCGGCAAGGCAATGGGCAAACTGGGCGGCGAGGACGCCGAGTTCTATGCCGGCGTGCTAAAAGACCTGCAAAAGGCGGGCAAAATCGGCCCCGAAGGCGTGGCGCACAACCCTTACGAATGGCTCACGGTCGAAGGGCCGCTGCTGGCGCTCGTCTCGGACGGCGAACTGCTTGCCGAAGCCGACGCTGGCGACCGCGTCGAGGTCCTGCTGCCGCAGACCGGCTTCTACGTCGAATCCGGCGGACAGGTCAGCGATACGGGCATCATCCGCGCCGCGGACGGCTCATGGGAAGTCGAAGTGACCGACATGCGCAAACCCGCCGCGGGCGTCATCGTTCACGTGGGCGAGGTGGTCTTCGGGCATCCGAAGGCCGGCGATTTGGCCATCGCCAGCGTGGACGCGGCGCGCCGTCACGACATCATGCGCAATCACACCGCCACCCATCTCCTGCACGCTGCCTTGCATCAGGTACTGGGCGAGCATGCCCGTCAGGCCGGCTCGCTGGTCGCGCCCGACCGTCTGCGCTTCGACTTCAACCACCACCAGGCAATGACGGCGGAACAAATCGAGCGCGTCGAGCAACTGGTCAACGAAGCAGTGGCAGCGGATATGCTCGTTATGCCGAAAGTAAAGGCCCGCGAGGAAGCGATTGCCGAGGGCGCGATGGCGCTCTTTGGCGAAAAGTACGGCGAGACGGTGCGCACGATTACGATTACACCGGGAGGGGAAGCCGGCCGCCACTCCTACGAACTGTGCGGCGGCACGCATCTGGAGCGCACCTCGGACGTGGGCATGTTTCTCATCGTGTCCGAGTCCTCGGCCGCGGCCGGCGTGCGCCGCATCGAGGCTGTGACCGGGCGCGGGGCCTACGCACTCGTCGCCCGCCGCTTCAAAGCGCTCAAACAGTCCGCTGCGGCGCTCAAATCGGCGCTGGACGAAGTCCCGGAACGTGTTGATGCTTTGCAGGAGGAACTGTCCGCCGCCCGCAAGCAGATTGCCGCGCTGAAGAGCGCACTGGCGCTTTCTACCTTCAACGCGCAACTCGACAAAGTGCAAACCGTGAACGGCGTTCATCTCTTCATGGCGCAGATGGATGGCGTGGACAAGGAAACGCTTGGCCAGCTGGCGGATAAATTCCGCGAGAAATACCCGCAGAACGGCGTCTGCGTCATCGGCGCGGCGAACGGCGAGCAGGTTATCGTCATGGCCGCCGTGACGCAGGACTTAATCAAGCGGGGCGTCAAGGCCGGCGACCTGGTGGGGCACGTCTCGCGTCAACTGGGCGCAGGCGGAGGCGGCGCGCCGCATCTGGCCTTTGGCGGCGGCAGGGACGCGGCCAAACTGCCCGATGCCCTGGCGAGCGTTCGGGCCTGGGTGGAAGAGAAGACAAAATAAACCTGAGTTGTTTGCAGCCCGGGCCGCGCAACCGCACGGCCCGGTTGTGTTTTAAATATCACAGTTGCATAACAATATGAGTATCACCATTGCAGCGGATTCTTTGCACAGATCGCACGGATTTCCACAGGAATTATTTTATAATCCGTGCTAATCTGTATAATCTGGTTAAAAAGATTTTTTCAAGATGTTTATTGAATTCTGTTTCAGGAGCAACACAAATGCTGAACATCCTCTTCTGGTCTCTTTTTGGCTTTTTCCTCGGCTCCATTCCCTTCTCTCTCCTGATGGGGAAACTTTTTGCCAGACGCGACATCCGCACAATCGGCGACGGAAACCCCGGCGGGGCCAACGCCCTCAAGGCTGGCGGCCTGAAGGTAGGCATCCCGGCCATTCTGCTCGACATGGCCAAAGGCTTCCTGCCGGTCTACCTGGCCCAGCGCGCCGGCCTGACGGAGTGGAGTCTCATCCCAGCGGCGCTCGCGCCCATCCTCGGACATGCCTTTTCGCCCTTCCTGGGATTCCGCGGGGGCAAGGCGCTGGCAACGACCGGCGGCGTCTGGACTGCGCTCATCGGGCCGGGTGTCTTCCTTATTTACGCTATCCTGGCTCTGCCGTTCACCCTGCTCCAAAGCGAAGACGCCTGGTCGGCCTGCGCAGGGATGCTGGCGATACTTGGCTACTCATTCCTCGCCGCTGAAGCCTGGCTGGTGACCTTCGCAGCGCTGAACACCTCGGTCATCTTCTGGAAGCACCGCCGCGACCTGACTCGCCGTCCGCATCTGCGCTCCTGGGTCAGCGACCTTCTCCTGCGGAGGAAGGCGTGAACCTGCCGTTCCGCCCCCACGAACTCGTCATCCTGCTCTTCCTCCTCTTTGGGCTGATCAACGCGCTGGTCAACTACCTGACCGTCCGCCGCTTCGACCAGTATCCGACAGCCCCAACCTTCCCGCGCATCTCGGCGCTGGTCCCGGCACGCAACGAGGAGCAGAATATCGAAGCGTGCGTCGCCTCGCTCCTGGCGCAGGACTATCCGGATTTCGAGGTCATCGTGCTGGACGACCATTCGACCGACACAACGCCCCAGATTTTGAACCGCCTGGCCCAAAGCGACAGCCGGCTGAAGGTCCTGAATGGCGCGCCCCTGCCGGAAGGCTGGCTGGGCAAGCACTGGGCCTGTCACCAACTCGCCCAGGCCGCGACCGGCGACCTGCTCCTCTTCACCGACGCCGACACCCGTCACGCCCCCGATACCCTGCGCGCCAGCGTCTCGGCCCTGCTGGCCGAGAAGGCCGACCTCGTCACCGCCTTCCCGCGCGAAGAAGTCGTCACCTGGGGCGAAAAACTCATCGTCCCCTTCATGGGATTTGGTATTCTCACCTTCCTGCCCCTGCGTTTGGCGCAAACATTGCACTGGGCGGCGCTCTCGGTCACCATCGGCCAGTTCATGTTCTTCCGCCGCGCGGCGTACGAGAAAATCGGCGGCTTTGAGGCCGTGCGCGCCGAAGCGGTAGACGACATGTGCCTGGGACGGCGGGTCATCCAGAGCGGCGGCGAGTGGCGCTTCCTCGACGGCACACGGCACGTCTCCTGCCGTATGTACCGCGACTTCTGGAGCGCCGTCAACGGCTTTGGCAAGAGCGTCTTTGCCGTCTTCGACTACCGCATCCTGCCCTACCTGTTCGGCTGGGCGTTTATCGGGCTGGCCTTCCTCGAACCGGCGGCGGCGCTCGTTTCCCGCTGGCTCGGCTATCCGCTCACTCCCTTCTCGCCCGAAGCCGCCGCGCTGGCCGTGACGCTCTCGCTCATTTTGTGGAGCATGGCCTACCGGCGCTTTAAATTCCCGCCCGGCCTCGTGCTTCTCTACCCGCTGACCATGTTCCTCTTCCTGCTGGTGGCGCTGCGTTCCTTTGTCCAAACCGCCTCCGGGACGGCTACCTGGAAAGACCGCGTCCTCGCTCGCCCCGCCCTGCGCTGGCTTTGACGTTCAAACTTTGAATGTTGAAACGTTTGAACGTTATAATGGGGGGCGATGAAAACGCACGTCATCCAACTGGATGAGTACGACGACCTGACCTCGACGCGCGACAAGATGGCCTGGGCCAAGACGGAACGCATCCTTCTGATCTACCCGCGTCGCCTGCGTCTCGTCCCCCGGACCCTCGACCTGCTCCTGCTCAAGCGGCATGCCGCCTCCCTCGGGGCGCAACTGGCCATCGTTTCCCGCTCCACTGAACTGCGCGCTCGCTGCCGCGAAGCGGATGTGCCTGCTTTCGAGACGGCCGCCGCTGCCCAGCGCGCCGAGTGGAGCAAGCCGCCCATCTTCCGGCCGCGCCGCCGCAGCCGCCGCAATCTGCGCTCCCTGCGCCGCTCCCTGCCCGGCCCCTTCTCCTCCGAGCACCTTCCATTCCTTGCCCGTTTCCTGCTCTTCACGCTGGCCGTTCTCTCCGTCCTGGCCGTCTTTCTTCTTTTCTTGCCCTCCGCCGAGATTGAACTGACCCCCGCCGTGCAGACCCAGCGCCTGAATATCCTCGTCCGCGCTGACCCCAACGCCGCGGCGGTGGATATCTTCGGCGTTGTTCCGGCGCGCCGCGTGACAGCGGAAGTGAGCGGCAGCCAGACTGCCCCCGCAAGCGGCGAAACACTCATCCCCGACGCCTTTGCCGCCGGGAGCGTGCGCTTCGAGAACCTGACCGAATCGCCGGTCAGCATCCCGGCCGGGACGGTGGTGCGCACGACCGGCAGTCCGGCGGTGCGTTTTGCCACCCAGGAGGAAGCCCTGCTCCCGGCCGGACTCGGCAAAACGGTCACCGTCGTCGTCCGTGCACTGGAGGCCGGGCCAACAGGCAACCTGCCCGCCGGGGCGCTGACGGCCATCGAGGGCGATCTGGGGGCGAGGTTGTCGGTTACCAATCCCCAGCCCACCGCCGGCGGGACGGAGAAGGCCGTCCCCATTCAGACCGCCGAGGACCGCGCCGCCCTGCAGGAGGCGCTCTCCGTCGCCCTGCTGGAGGAGTGCCGCGCCGCCCTCGAAAGCAGTCTCTCTCGCGGCGACCGCCTCATCCCGCAGACGGTGACGCTGGCCGAAGCGCCGGAGGCCCTCTTCTTCCCCGCCGAAGGCCAGCCGGGCGAGACTCTGGCCCTGACCATGCGCCTGACCTGCGCCGCGAATTATGTCGCCGAAGCCGACCTGCGGTTGTTGGCCTCCTTGGCGCTGGATGCCGCCCTGCCCCCCGGTTTTGCCCCCCTCGATGAGACGGTGGACTTTTCTCTTCCCGAAACCTTCGACCTGGGCGACGACGGCCGCGCCTCCTGGAGGATGCAGACCGAGCGTCTCATCCGGGCGCGGCTCGACCTCGCGGCGGTTTCTGCTTCCGTGCTGGGGCTGGAGCCTGCCGCCGCCGTCCGGCGTCTGCAAGCCGACTTTCCCCTCGCCGCTGCGCCGCGCATTCTCCTCGCGCCTGCTTGGTGGCCGCGCCTGCCCGTCCTCCCCTTTCGCATTCACGTTGTCCTCCTTTCTCCCTAATCGCCCACAACTTTTCTCTCTTCTCTCTTCCCTATGAGAATCCTCGCCCTCGACCCCGGCTCCAAGCGCATCGGCCTCGCCCTGAGCGACCCGACCGGCACGATTGCCAGTCCCCTGACCGTGCTGGAGCATGTCTCCCGTCAGGTGGACGCCGCCGCCGTAGCCGACCTGGCGCGCCAACACGAAGCCGGTCTCATCGTCGTCGGCCAATCGGTGGATGAAAACGGCAATCCCACCTTCGAGGGCCGCCGCGCCGCCCGCTTCGCCGAGGCCCTGAAAACGCAAACCGGCCTGCCGGTGGTGCTGTGGAACGAAGCCTTCACCACCCAGGATGCCCGCGCCGTCCGCATCGAGATGAACGTCCGGCGCAAAGAGCGCCGCGGCCACCTCGACTCCCTCGCCGCCGCCCTCCTGCTCCAGTCCTATCTAGACGCCAACCACTCCTCTTCCGAGACGCCGTCGCAGGCGTCAATCACCAATCAAAAATCATAAATCGTCAATCTCCATGCGCCGCCGTTCCCGTCTCCCCCTTTTTTTGATCGTCCTCTCTTTGCTGGCCCTGCTGGGGCTCTTGCTTTGGTTTGGCGTTCCGCCGCTGGCAGGAGCGGTTTTTGGTCCGCCCGGCCCGGCTCTGAACGGCTGGCAGCGTTTCAACTTTGGCCTGCAACTCCTGCTCCACGCCGACCGCCTGACGGTCCCGCGCGACCCGAATGGCGGCGAAATGCTGTTCATCATTGACCCCGGCGAGAACGTACTCTCCATCTCCAACCGCCTAGAGCAGGCCGGCATCATCCCTGACGCCCGCCTCTTCCGCCTCTACCTGGCCTGGACGGGCATGGACGCCTACATCCAGACCGGCACCTTCCGCCTCAGCCCGGCCTTGAGCGCCCAATCCATCGCCGGGATGCTCCAGTCGGCCACGCTGACGGAGGTGACCTTCACCGTCCTGCCCGGCTGGCGGATGGAGGAAATCGCCGCCGCTCTCCCGACCTCCGGCCTGTCCATTGCTCCCGAATCCTTCATCGCCGCTGCGTCGGCCCCCGATCTCTTCCCGGACCTGATTCCTGCCGGCGCCTCGGCGGAGGGATTTCTCTACCCGGATACCTACATCCTGCCGCGCACCACCACCGCCGAACAACTCGTCTCGCTGCTAGTGCAGGCCTTCCTCTTGCACCTGCCCGCCGACTACGCCGAGGCCTACGCGGCGCGCGGGCTGACGCTCCGTCAGGCCGTGACCCTGGCCTCCATCATCGAGCGCGAGGCCGTCATGGACGAGGAGATGCCGCTCATTGCCTCGGTCTTCTACAACCGGCTGGCGATTGGCATGAAATTGCAAACCGACCCGACAGTCCAGTATGCGCTTGGCTTTAACTCTCTGCAAAATACCTGGTGGACGACGCCGCTGAGCGCCGCGGACTTGCGGTTCGACTCCCCCTACAACACCTATCTTTATCCCGGCCTGCCGCCCGGCCCGATCTGCAGCCCCGGCCTGGCCGCGTTGCAGGCAGTGGCCTACCCGGCCGAGTCGCCGTATTTTTACTTCCAGGCCAAATGCGACGGCTCCGGGCTTCACAACTTCGCTGTCACGTTCGAGGAGCATGAAGGGAATTATTGTCCGTAATTTCCCACAACTTTTAGGGCGGGAAGGCTCCGCTGAGGGCGTCGTTTTGCGGCTGGTCGGCGTATTTGATTCCGCCCGCCAGGTAAAGGTAGGAACCGCGGACAACGATCCCATGTGCGATCTCCTCGTCCGGCCCGCTCCAGGCGACGCCGTGCAGCAACTCCCCCTCCGGGCTGTAGAAAACCAGGACGGTATCGCCCGGCGCGCTGTTGGGGATTCGTAGATTGCGCCGATTTACCCTATGGGTAGATGTCGCCGATTTTCTCCCCATCTGCGACCTCTGCGGATGATTTCGGCGATCAGGGTAGGCAGTTACTTTTCATCTGCATAATCTGTGGCTGAAAAGACTTTTATTTTTGTCTGCCTTCTGCGATCTCGACATAATCGAGCGTGACGGTGTTCTCCAGCGAGCCGCCCAGCAGGGTGGTCAGTTCCGCGCTGTACTGCGCTTTTTCTTCGGCATCGCGGCGGCTCCAGGTGCGGCTCTTGATTTCGAGGTAATAGCCGATGTCCGGCGTTTCGACCTTGTCGAGATTGATGAAAAATTCCTCGCCCTTGTAGCGCACCAGCCAGCGCAGGCGGTCCTTGTCCACCGGCGTCTCGCCGCTCGGTTTGAAGTACTCGCGGTAGAAGCGCAGACTGTTCGCCGCCGGGGCAAAGTAACGGATGCGGCTGAGCAGGACATCGTGAGCAAAATCGCCCTCCCGTGAGGGGCCAATCAGGGTCAGGCGGGCGCGCACACCGGTAATCTGCCCCTTTTCGTTGATGGTCTCGTCTTCGCGGTAACGCAGCCAGCCCTGCGACTTGTCCTCAAAGCGGAAATAGACATCGTGCTGATGATAGTGCCGTTGGCGCAGAACCTCGATTTCCGGGTTCTTCAAGGCCGCCAGCACGCTTTCGGGCCCCTCTATTTTGACCTTGACCTGCACCTCGAAGGACTCTTCCTCCTGCGAGCCGCCCAGAGCAACCAGTTTTGAGAAGACCGAGGACTCGCGCTCCGCCAGGAAAACATCCATCCGATGAGCATATTCCTGCGCCGCGGCGGTCAATTCGGCCTCGTCCACCGTCAGCAATTCTCTATTGACCATTAACCATCGTCCATTCACCATCACATCGGTTACATCGGAGGCTTTAGCGGCATAGACGATTTGCGCGTATGGATTCTCCGCGTCGCGGCGGAAGCGCGGCGAATTGTGCAACGGGGAAAGGTCTACCAGAATCAGGTCGGCGCGCTTGCCCGCCTCCAGCGAACCGGTCAGGTGGCCGATGTGCAGGGCTTGCGCCCCGATGCGGGTCGCCATTTCCAGGGCTTTGGCCGCCGGCACAGCCGTCGGGTCGTTGCTGACAGCCTTGGCGACGAATGCGGCCAGGCGCACTTCCTCGAACATGTCCAGGTCGTTGTTCGAGGCCGGTCCATCTGTGCCGATGCCAACGTGTAGTCCCACGTCCAGCATCTTCTGCACCGGTGCAAAACCAGAAGCCAGTTTCAGGTTTGAGGACGGGTTATGCGCCACGCCCGCTCCGGCGTGGAGCAAGGTGCGCATCTCGCCCTCGTCAATGTGGACGCAGTGCGCCGCAAGCACTTTGGCCTCGAAAAGCCCCTGTTTCTTCACATACGGGATGACCGGCATGCCATTCTCGCGGCGCATGTTCTCGACCTCCAGGGCAGTCTCGGCCAGATGGGTGTGCAGCGGCACGTCAAACTCGGCGGCCAGTTGCGCCGTGGCGCGCAGAATCTCCGCCGTGCAGGTGTAGGGCGCATGCGGCGCGACGGACGGCACAATCAACGCATGCCCCTTCCAGCGCTGAATGAACTCCCGCGCTGCGGCGAGCGAATCTTCGTAAGAAACCGCATCCGGCGAGGGGAACTTGAGCACCGTCTGCGAACAGACGGCGCGCATCCCCGCCTCGGTGGTCGCCGCAGCCACATCCTCCTCGAAGAAGTACATATCCGCAAAACTAGTCACGCCGGAGCGAATCATCTCGGCGCAGGCCAGTTTCGTCCCCAAGCGGACGAAATCGGGAGAGACGAACTCGCGCTCCACCGGCCACATGTACCCTTGCAGCCAGACGTCCAACCGCAGGTCGTCGGCCAGGCCGCGCATCAGCGTCATCGGGACGTGCGTATGAGCGTTGACCATGCCCGGCATCAAAATCTTGCCGCCGCAGTCAATCACCTGCTCGGCGGAATAGCGGGTGAGCAGGTCGGCCTCGTCCCCCACCTCCACAATCGAATCGCCGCGCACGGCCACCGCGCCGCTGGGGAACTGGCGCATCTCCGCGTCCATCGTCAGGACGTGGGCGTTTATAAGCAGGAAATCCACAGAATTCGTCATCGCAACTCCTTTCGGTATCGCATGGTGCTTGAAAAACTAGGTCAATCGCCACTTCGCATGTAAGTCGGATGTCAATCTGACCTACCCTGCGCTATGGTTTGCGTTTCCAGTCGAGCAAGACATTCAAAACCAGCAAATTCATCTCGAAATCGGTGTTCGTGTGATTGGTCAATTCGACGTCCAGCGCCGGGACGCCGTGTTCATCGGCCCAATCGGTGAAACCGCCGGTGTAGGTACAGCCGATGTTAATTGGCGGATACGGGTACGTGGTCACGGCGGCGACCGCCTCGGCCAGCCGCAGGGTATCCTCCTCCGGGGGCAGACCGCCGGGGAAGATTCCCAGCGCCGCGCTGTGGTAGTTGATGATGGCGTCCAGTGGGTGCGTGAGAATGAAGTTCATCAGCGCCTGCGTCTCGGGTTCGGACCCCGGGCCTGTCCCCGCGGTGACGTAGGTCAGGTTCCAGCATTTGGAGCGGTCCCAGGTCTTCTGCCAGTTGGCGTCCCAATTGCGGTTCAGGTCCACGCCGTTGGCGTTGGCGCGTCCTTTGGGGTTATGGCCGCGCGCTTCGCCGTCGGGGTTCAGATTGCGCAGGATGTAGAGCGTCACATTCGGCGGCACGATTTGCGGATGCTGGGAAACAAACTCAGTCAACTGGTCGGCGAGCAGGATGGTGTTGTACTCGCTCCCGCCGTGCATGCCGGCCACAATCAGGCGGCCGCTCGGCCCCGTCCCGAAGCGGAAGACCTCCAGCGGGCGGCCTTCTACCGAGTAGCCAATGACAATCGGCCCCTCGCTGAACGGGACGGGCGTATCCGTCACGGTGGGCGTCAGCGTGGGGGGGAACGTTTCGGTCGGCGGGGGCGTTTGACTGGGGAGGGGCGTTTCGGTGGGCGAGGCGGTGAACGTGCTCGTGGGCGTCTCCGTCGGCGTTGGCGGCAGAGTGGGACTAACGAACAGCGTCCGCGCCGGTGCGGCGCGGGTCGTCAGCCAGTACCCGCCCAGCGCCAGGGCGAAGATCAGGTTGAGGACCCAAAAGGCAGCCACCAGGCGGGCGAGACGTTTCAGCGACACTCAAGCCTCCTGCGAAGCGGCGCGCCGCAGCCAATCCAGCGCCATGTTGACCGCCCAGCGCCCCAGATTTTTGGGATGCCCGCCGTAGGGTAGGGTGCGTTCCTGCAAACCGGATGGGGTCAGCAGGAGGAGATGGGCGCGCTGGAGTTCGCCTTCGATGGAACACAGGACGGCCAGAGCGGCGTTTGCGCCGAACTCGCGGCAGGCGGCTGCGAGGGCGCTTCTCGCCTCGTCCGGGCCCCCTGGATCGGCTCGGGGCGACGGCTCGAACCGACTCCCGCCGCGGAAGGCCGGGTGCGCGGTCCGCGCCAGACGCGTCCGCAGGGCGTCCTCCGTCCCGGTCTCGAGACAGGCCAGGGTCCAGCCGCGCTCCGCCGCGACGCGCAGGGCGGCCTCCTCGAGGGTGTCGTCGTCCGCGCCAAAGATGTCCTCGCCCAGGCGGGCGCGCAGGTCGGCTTCGATTTGGGCGTTCATCGAGTCGGCTTCGGCGGCCGTGGCGGCTTTGGCGGCAATGCGGATGCTGACAACGCCGGCGTGCGCCGTCAGGCCGACGGTGGGGTTAGCGAGCGTTTCCAGGTCACCGATGCGCTCGTCGAGGGCGGCCTCGCCGATGCCGCTGACATGCAGGGTGCGGACGCGGATGACTTCGTGCAGGCCGTAGCGTTTCTGCAGGTAGGGGAGGACGGCGTTTTCGAGCAGGTACTCCATCTCGCGCGGCACGCCGGGCAGGCAGATGAGCGATTTTTTGCCGCTTTCGACGATGAAGGCCGGGGCGGTGCCGACCGGGTTCTCGATGGGGATAGCAAATTGCGGCAGGTAGGCCTGGCGTTTCTGGTTTTCGGTCGGGGTGCGGCCATAACGGGCGACGCGGGCTTTGATTTGCTCCCACAGGTCGGGGCGGTATTCGAGGAAGAGCCCGAAGGCGCGGGCGGCGGCATCGCGGGTGGGGTCGTCCACGGTGGGGCCGAGGCCGCCGGTGGTGATGACGAAGTCGGCGCGGGCAAGGGCCTCGCGCATCAGCGCGGCGATGCGCTCGGCGTTGTCGCCAATCGTCTGCGTGCGGAAGAGGTTGACGCCCAATCCGCGCAGGGTGCGGGCGATGAAGGGGGTGTTGGTGTCCACTTTCTCGCCGAGCAGGAGTTCGGTGCCGATGGTGATGATTTCTGCGGTGGTCATGGTTGATTTTCCAGCCTCTCTTGAAAAGCAGAACGGGGCAGAAGGAGAGCGCCGTCGTCTAGCAGGATGACGGAGGCTTCGAGAGCGGAGGCCAGTTGCCGGAAGGCTGCGCCGCCGTCGGGCAGAGGAGCAAGGACAGCAAGTCCGGCGTCTGCGAGGACGGGGAGGGTGTAGGCGGCGTCGGCGGGGCAGGATGGCCCGATAACGGCGAGCAAGTTCGGGGTCAGGGCGAGGCGGGCGGCGGCACGACGGGCGCTGTTTTCGGTGCAGTCGGTCCCTTCCCAGATGAGTTCGATTTCGTGACCGAGGAGGCCGCCGCTTTCTTCCACAGCAGATTGGACGGCGGCCAGCATGGCTTCGCCGGCGGGGGCCTCTGGGCCGGAGAGGGCGGTCAGGACGGCGATGCGCAAGGGAGCGCTGGGGGCGATCTCCACACAGCCGAGCGGGTCGCTGCAGACGTAGGAGGGGCGTCCGCAGGCAGCCAACAGCAAGGGGAGGGCAAGAAGCAGGAGGGCCGGGCGGGGCATGGTTTTTGAGAATGTTGCCTGATTTTACCCGATGGGGAGGGTTTCAGCAAAAGTTGTAGGACAACTCATCATGAGTTGTCCTACAGAGGTTTTGAGTATCGAGAGATGCCGGGTGGGTCTATACGCCGAGATAGGCGGCTTTGACCTGCGGATTCTCGGCGATTTCCTTGGCCGGGCCGGAGAGGACGATGTTGCCGGTCTCGAGGACGTAGGCGCGGTGGGCGATGGAAAGCGCCATCTGGGCGTTTTGCTCGACGAGCAGGATGCTGGTGCCCTGGGCGTTGATTTCTTTGATGATGTTGAAGATTTCCTGCACCAGGATAGGGCTGAGGCCCATGGAAGGTTCGTCCAGCAGGAGGAGGGTGGGTTTGCTCATCAGGCCGCGCCCGGTGGCGAGCATTTGCTGTTCACCACCGGAGAGGGTGCCGCCCAATTGGTTGATGCGTTCCTTCAGGCGGGGGAAGGATTTGAAGACGCGTTCCATGAGGCGGTTGACTTCGGTTTTGTCGTCAATGATGTAGGCGCCCATTTCCAGGTTTTCGCGCACGGTGAGGGGAGCAAAGATTTTACGGCCCTCAGGGACGTGGCTGATGCCTTTGCGCACAATCTGCTCGGCGGGGGCGAAGGTGATGTCTTCGCCTTTGTAGATGACCTGACCGGAGCGCGGGCGGATGATGCCGGAGATGGTGCGCAGGGTGGTGGATTTGCCTGCGCCGTTGGCGCCGATGAGGGTGACGATTTCGCCTTCGGCGATGTCAAAGGAGATGCCATGCAGAGCATGAATCGCGCCGTAGTAAACGTGGAGGTCTTTGACTTGGAGTAACATGTCAGGCTCCCTTCCCCAGGTAGGCTTCGATGACTTTGGGGTTGTTCTGGATTTCTTTGGGAGTGCCGCGGGCAATAATTTCGCCAAAGTCAATCACGGTGATGTGTTCGCAAATACCCATGACCAGGCGCATCTGGTGTTCGATGAGCAGGACGGTTAGTTTGAACTTATCGCGGATGAAGTGGATTAACTCCATCAACTGCGAAATTTCCTTCGGGTTCATGCCGGCGGCGGGTTCGTCGAGGAGGAGCAGGCGGGGACCGCAGGCGAGAGCGCGGGCGATTTCGACGCGGCGCTGTTCGCCGTAGGGCAGGTTCTTGGCGATTTCGTTCTGCACGCGGCTCAGTCCCATGATTTCCAGAAGTTCTTGGGCGTTCTCGACGATTTCTTTCTCGCGGCGCTGGAACTTGGGGGTGGCGGCGACGCCTTCGAAGAGGCTGTATCCGCACTGGGCATGGAAGGCGATGCGCAGGTTGTCGAGTACCGTCAGATTGGCAAAGAGGCGAATGTTCTGGAAGGTGCGGCCGATGCCCGAGCGGGTGATTTCGTGCGGTTCAAAGCCGACCATATCTACGCCGTAGAACTTGATGCTTCCTTTGGTGGGTAAGTAGATGCCGGTAATCTGATTGAAAATGGTGGTTTTGCCCGCGCCGTTGGGGCCAATCAATCCGGCTAGGTCGCCCTCGTGCAAGGTTAAGTTGAAATCGTTGACCGCCCGCAGACCGCCGAAGTACTTGGTCAATCCTTCGATTTGGAGGACGATGGGTTTTTCAGCAGTGGCGTTCATGCTTGTTCTCCTTCGGTTTTGGCGTTGCGCAGCGGTACTTCGGGAGGTTTCAAAAAGCCCCATTCTATTTTGCCCAACAGGCCTTCAGGGCGGATCAACATGAGCAGGAGCAGGGTGAGCGGGTAGAGAACGTAGCGCCAGGAGGGGGCTTCGGGGCTGATTTTACCGAGAACTTCGCGCAATAACCCTTCGAGGAAGAAAATCCATCCGAAGGAAGCGGTGATGGTCCCGGTCATGCTGCCCAGGCCGCCAAAGACAACGATAATCATCGGGTTGAAGCCGATGAGGAAGTCGAATGCGCCCGGACTGAGGAAGCCGATGTAGTGGGCGTACACGCCGCCTGCCAGACCGGCGAACAGGGAGCCGATGACGAAGGACATCAGTTTCGTCCCGGCCACGTCAATACCCATTGAGCGTGCTGCGATCTCGTCTTCCCGCACTGAGAGAATAGAGCGTCCATGCGAGGAGTGGAGGAGATTGCGCATGGCAATGATGACGGCAATCATGAAGAGGAACGCCCAGAACCAGGTGGTCAGTTTGGGAATGCCAATCATGCCGCGTCCGCCGCGCATTTCGGGGAAGGGCAGGATGGTATCGCTGTTGACCATCAGGGTGTAGATGACGATGGTGAAGCCGAGAGTGGCAATGCCGAAGTAGTCGGAGCCGAGCGAAAGCACCGGCAGGCCGAAGAGGAAACTAATCTCGGCGGCGAAGATGCCGGCGAAGATGACGGCCAGAAAGAAGACGACTTGCAGCCATATGCCTTGCGCCAGCGGGCCGGGATTGAGGTTGGTTCCCAGCAGGGGATTGATCATCGGCGAAATCCATTTGCCGGCGAGGATGGCAATGTAGGCTGCCATAAGCGTCCCTAGAAGATAGAGGGTGAACGAGGAAAGCACCGGCATGCGTCGCAGATTGGACATGAATTTGCTAATCAGCCAGATGACAACGCCGGCCAGAATGACGCCCATGCCCAGAACAATCAAGCCGCTGGCGTCGCTGTTGAGCCAGCGATAGGTCACGTCTGCGGCGGCGTATGCGCCTATTCCATAGAAACCCCATTGGCCGAGGCTGAATTGGCCGTTGAAGCCGTAGATGAGGTTCAGACCGAGGGCGACCATGGTCATTGTGCAGGCCTGGAAGAGTAGGCCGCTGTCGAAGCTATTCAACAGTTGGAAGCCGCCGATGTTCGTCAGCCCCAGTTGAATGATGAAAAAGGCGACAATAATGCCCAAAACATTGACCGCCAAACTGAAGTCCACCTTCTTGCCTTTGATGGTCACCGGCCGGACCTTGACTCCCATGACCCAGAAAAGGCCAAAGAGGTAGGCGATGACGGCAATAATTTTGACGATGGATAACAGAACGGAAAGGTTCATGATGACCTCACGCCTTTTCTTTTTCCGGTTCGCCAAAGATGCCGGTCGGGCGAACCAGCAGAACGAGGATGAGCAGGGTGAAAGCAATGGCGTCACGCATGGGCGTGGAGATGTAACTGGCAGTCATGGCCTCCGCCTGTCCCATGATAAGAGCGCCTACGAACGCGCCGGGGATGCTCCCGATTCCGCCCAGCACGGCGGCCACGAATGCCTTCAGGCCAGGATAAACCCCCATCAGGGTTTTGATGGATGGATAAGCAATTGCATAGAGTACGCCGCCCAAACCAGCGAAGGCCGCGCCAATCGCAAAGGTGAAGGAAATGACCTGGTCCACCTGAATGCCCATCAGCCGCGCCGTAGGCTTATCAAACGATGTGGCGCGCATGGCAATCCCGATTTTTGTCTTGCGTACTAGGAATTGCAGGAATACCAGCACCCCAAGCGTGCAGAGGATGATGATAAGAAGAATATTGGAAATGACGATCGAGTTATCTGGCGGCGTCTCTCCGGCCTGCAGACGGTGGATGCCGTTAGAGATATACCAAGTGACTACCTCAAAGGGGCGCTTATAGGGGATAAAACGGGCTGAAAAGACAAAGTTGAGCAACCCGAAGTATTCCAGAAAGAAGGATACCCCGATGGCAGTGATGAGGGCAGCAATGCGTGGAGCATCTCGGAGGGGTTTGTAGGCTACACGTTCGATGGTGACTGCCAACAGGACACAGATAACCATCGAGAGCAGGATCGTGGTGATGGTTCCAATCCCAACGGCAAGGAGGGCATTCATGCTGGGGAAAACTTTGAGCGGCCATTGATGCAGTTGGAAACGCTCTATGGCAAAGAAACTGACGAACGCGCCGACCATGAAAACATCGCCATGGGCAAAGTTAATCAATTTCACGATACCATACACCATCGTGTAACCAAGAGCCACCAGAGCGTACACGAATCCCAGTTGGAGTCCATTGATGACATTGGTGACGAAGAAAAGGGGCTTTTCAATCAAGTTGCGGATCAGGATATAAGCCACAACCAGGGCAAGTAGAATAAGGAATGCTTTCCCTATCCATGCCAGGAAAGAATTCGGTTTGACAATAATCGGTGATTTTTGGGGCCTGGTCTGGAGTTGCATCGGAGGAATCCTCCTCGGTCGAAATATTCTTGCAAAAGGATGAAAAGAAGGGGCAGCCCGCGACGGCTGCCCCTTGCATCAAAAGACTTACGGATTAACAAGGGTTTCGAACTTGACGCCTTCGGTTGTAACCTTCAGGATGGTTGCCGATTTAATCGGATTGTGCTGTTTGTCGAAAGAAATCGTGCCAGAAACAGCGTCAACGCTAATCCCGTTCAGCGCCTCAACCACTTTTTCGGTGTCATCAACGCCCGCTTTTTCGATGGCGGCAAAGAGCAAGTTGGTGGCGTCATAGGCCAGAGCGGCCAGAGCATCGGGAGTCTTGCCATACTTGGCCTCGAAGGCCGAGCGGAAGGCAACCGCCAGAGGTGCCTGGCTGTCAGGCGAGTAGTGGTTGGTGAAGTAACCGCCGGCTGCAGCCGTCAGATCGAGATCAGCCGAGTCCCAGCCATCGCCGCCGATGAAAGGAACCGTGATACCCTTGTCCTTGGCCTGCGACATGACCAGGTTCACGATATTGTAGTAATCGGGCAGATAGACAATGTCGGGATCGGCTTCGTCAATCTGCGCCAGAATAGCAGAGAAGTCGGTGTCATTGGCCGTGTAGGATGCTTCACCAACAATCTGACCGCCAAGTTGGGTGAAGGATGTCTTGAAGTTTTCGGCAAGGCCTTTCACATAGTCGTTTGCCTGGTCGAGCATGACGAATGCCTTGCGGGCGCCGAGATTCTCATAAGCGAACTTCGCTCCCACAAAACCCTGGAACGGGTCAATGAAGCAGGCGCGGTAGATGTATTTCTTGGTCACGCCGTTCTGGTCAACTGTCACGCTCGGGTTGGTCGAGGTGGGGCTAATCTGAACAACCTTGGCCGCATTCGCGATTTCGGAAATCGGGATGGAAGCCTTGGAGCAGACCTCGCCGATGATGTAGTGGACACCGTCCTGGTTGATGACCTTGTTGGCGGCGTTGACAGCCGGGTCAGGCGTGCACTGGCTGTCTTCCACAATCGGGACGATCTTCATGCCCAGGACGCCGCCCTTGGCGTTCCACTCTTCAATGGCCAGCAGAGCGCCATCGCGGGTCATTTCGCCAAAGGTCGGAACCGGGCCGGAGAGCGGGGCCAGGATGGCGACTTTCAGTTCGCCTTTTGTGCCGCCACCGCCACACGCGGTCAACAGCATGATGCCTATGACCAAGATGCTCAAGAGTTTGAAAGACTTCATAATTTTCTCCTCCGGGAATTGCAAGTAAGTTGAGTGATGTTGGCGCATCGTTGCGCCAAATTTTCCCTGAACAAGGGATGGAAAAATAATGCACTTGTTTTCGAGGTCGGCACCACCTCCTTTGGGAAATTTCGAAAAACTATATTCACTTACAGCAAATTTGTCAAGTGAAAAAGCAATTAAATTTTGAGTATTTTCAATCCATAAACAGGAAAATTTGCTTGACAAAATCCCACATGTGAATAAAATCCATTCCATAAGCGCCATGATTCACTCTTCGAGAGGCCTCCATGAACAAACAATTTCTAATCAATCCAAAGTTCCTCTATGCCATTCTTGTTGTGCAATTTATCCCGCTTTTGCTCAATCCACCCTCGATTTTTGAATTAACATCCCAGGAATGGTGGCTCCCGATGCTTCTGGTGCTGATGGCGTTGGTAGGAACGGTTCAAATCTTCCGTCGCAAAGTAGCGCCGTGGGCACTCTCGCTGATTTCTTTCTCGCATGGCTTCAATATCATCAGCCGCCTGTTAATGTTGCTTCCTAAAAGCACGGCTACCTCTTCGTTCGACGGGCTGTACTTTGCGCTTTCAATTGCATCTATGTTGATGTCAGCCTCTATGTTGTGGTTGCTCGAGGTTCCCCAAACGCGGCAGGTGTTGACAAACTAAACACCTTAATCAATCAAGCGGGCTGCCAAGCAGCCCGCTTTTTATTTCTTATTAGAGCGCTTGCAAAAGTCTTTTTAGCCACAGATTACACAGATTCGCCCAGATGGAAATAGCAGTTTTTGTGACAATCTGTGTGTAATTCGTGGCAAAGAAGTCGCTGCAATCGCTACGCTTGTAGCGTTATGCAAGAAGTCTATTTTACCTTTTGCCCGTACAACAAAGTTTCGCGAATGCGAAAATCGGTATTGCGGATTTTCATTGCCAGGTCAGCCGCCAAATTATACATTAGCCGGTATCCCAATTGCGGGTACGTTTCGCACAGCATCAGCAGTTTATCACGCGGGATGACCAGCAGGCGGGTATCTTTCTGTGCGGCACGGACGGTGGCGGAACGAAGCCCTTCATCCACAAGGGCAACTTCTCCAAAACTTTGTCCCCGGCGCAGGCTCGCAATCGTCACCGGTTCGGTTTTGGCGGAGGCTCCACCTACCAGGCCAGGATTCACCAAAATATCTACTTCTCCCTGAATAATGATGTAGAGTTCTTTGCTGGCGGTCCCTTCTTGGACAATGTTTTCTCCGCGCGCATAGGCGCGTTCCTGGCATAGATTGGCAATCATTTCGAGCTGGGTGGTCGTCAGTTGGTAGAAGATGTCGGCCTGCTTGAGAAAGTTGACGAGTTCGTTCATCCTAATCTCCTGTTTTTGTAAAACAGTTTAGCATAGATCATGTTTATCGGGTAATCGTATTTTTATCCTATTTACGGGTGGGGGAACACTTCCTCCAGCCATTGTAGCGGGTTGACCTGCACACCGTTGGCCCACACTTCCCAGTGGAGGTGCGGCCCGGTTACGCGGCCCGTCGCGCCGATTTTGCCGATTAACTGCCCGGCGTGGACGGTCTCGCCCTCTGTGACGTAGATTTCATCCTGATGCCAAAAGCCGCTGTAAATGCCCCAGCCGTGGTCAATGATGGTCGCGTTCCCGCGCACCGTGACCGACCCGGCAAAAACGACGACCCCGTCTGCAGGCGCATAGATATCGAAGGGATGATCTTCCGAGCAGATGCCGTAATCAACGCCGGTATGAAAGTAAATGAAATCGCTTCCGTTGTAAGAACGCCGATTGCCGTACATGGAACGGATGCAAAACTGCTTATCCACCGGCAACTGAAACAAGCCGTCCCAATATTTTTGGGGTGTGGCCGGCGCAGTGAGCGAGAAAAGCCACTCGTTTTCCGGCTCGGTGATTGCCGGGTCAATCGTCGAAGGCTCCACTTGTAAGATGGGGTCGCGGCGGAAATAACCGTCCTGCACCAGCACCATTTGCTCGAAAGACTCGGTTTCGCCCTCTGGCAGAGTGACATCCAGCCGCAAGGGATAAATCCCCGGTTCTGTCATCACGTGAACGCCTTGCAGCGCTACCCATTGACCGTTGTCGGTTTTGAAAAAGTGGAGAGGATGGTCAACCAGCAGGCCGCCCAGGGATGCATCTGGAACAGACAGAGAGACGGTAATCTGCGCCGTCTGTCCCTGGGTGATGGGGAGGGGAGTCATGCTGGCGGCGGCCACCGCAGCCGGCAGTCCCGCGGCCGGACCCGACACCTGCCCGTCGGGGATGAAGAATGTATCACCGGGCAACGCGGCAGATGTCCGGTCGAGGCCACTCGCCTGCGCAATGCTCCACGGGCTGACGTTTTGGCGGACGGCGAGTTCCAGCAGCGTTTCACCAGCCGAGAGAGCGGCGCGCCCGCCCGGAGCGGGCGGAGTCTCTGGTTGGAGCAAAATCAACCCATAGCCGGCGTAAAGTTCTGCCGGACTGACGATGCGATTCAGCCGAATCAAGAGTTCGGGTTTGATCCGGTTGATGCGGCTCAGGCTGCGCAGGGTTTCTCCAAACGGAACTCGCTGAATGCTCAGAATGCCGCTCAATGTTTCCATGCCGGGGATGACCAGGCGGTCGCCAACGTAAATTGTTTGTCCGGCAAGATTGTTGTAGGAGACCAGACTTTCGAGGCTGACGTTGAAGCGCAGGGCTATATCCCAGAGGGTATCGCCCGGCTGGACGATGTAAACCGGCCCGGGCGGCGGCTCAGGGGTCTGCGCGGCGGCAGGTGAGACTGCCAGCAGCATTCCCAGGAGGATCAGCAGGTTGGCGGTAACGCTAAAGAGACGCTTATTCATGAATAAATTCGATTTTGTCCCCCGGCTTGAATTCGTTCAAACGCGCCGGGTGAATTTCGAGAATGTAGCGGGCGGCGCTTTTGGGAACATAGACCGGATACCAAGCGCGCGCCAGGACGCTATCCACCACAGTCATGTCGGAGTTAATCCAGATGACGGCCAGGTCCATAAAAACAAAAAGCATGTGAATGGCGCTGTCGAGGCGGCTGTCGCGTGGCTGGACGAGCAGCAGGCCTTGTCCCCGCTCGAGGCAGGAGCGGAACATCAGCCCCCTCAGGCGGCAGGCGAAACTTTCACAATATCCGGCCTGGAGCGGGGTTTCTAGAGGGAGAGTCTTGTTTTCGATGCGAATTATGTGCATGGGTCATGACAAAATGAACGGGGCGTAGAAATGCCCCGCGCCGGTATTTGGCGGCGGTTACTTTGCGCGGCTAAGTACTTTCTCCACGCTGTTCATTAACTCTTGCGGGCTGAACGGCTTGGCGATGTAATCATCCACCTTAGCAATATGAAGGCCGAGGACTTTGTCAATGCTTTGCGCTTTCGCCGTTACCACAATCACAGGGATATCGCGCATTTTTTCATCGGCTTTCATTTGTTGATATACTTCCCAGCCATCCATGTCGGGCATCATCAAGTCGAGCAGAACAAGGTCGGGGCGCTCATGCCGAATGGCTTCGAGACCTTCCTGGCCTCCATTTGCTCCTTTGACCTCGAAGCCGCGCCGGTTAAGGATGAGACGAATCAGGTCTATCATTTCCTGCTCATCCTCAATGCACAGAATGCGTTTGACTTTTTTTTCTGCCATAGACGAATACCTCGACCTTTATAGTTTACCACAAAAGATATTGAGGACAAATCGTGACTGTGGTAGGGCTAGTACCTTATCAATCTAATATTGATAAGTTGGGATAGAGGCGTTTGAGCTTGGTGCGAGCATTGTCCATGTTAAATTGCCAGTCGATGGCAGTGTGTTGCGAGTTTCGAGCCGTTTCCCAGGCAGCGATTTCGCGAGTCAAAGTTTGTGTGTCTGGGATGC
>DAOTVO010000010.1:0-50465 GCA_034436335.1 Anaerolineales bacterium
CGTAACAGTTGTGCAATCAGAGGCGATTTGACGAAAAACGGCATCAAAAACCAAAATTTCGGTCTGTCCCGCGGCAGATAACCGCCGCCTGGTAGTCGGAGCGCCTTGCCTGCAAAGGCGCTGTGCTCGCTGAACATTAACAACCGACCTTCTGAACTCCGCATCACCTGCGCTGAAACGTGAGCGCCCACCTGCACCTGGCGTTTGACGCCCAGCCTGCTCACATTCAGAGCGTTTTCGACGGGTTGCGCCTGGCTTGCCAGCCAGTGCGACGCCCAGCGGATGAAATTGGCGGCGAAGATCACCATGCATTCCTGTAAGAAGATTGCCGGCTCGGAACGCACTTTGATATGGTGCAGATAGAAGACCTGTTTGCCTTCTTTGATCCCGGCCTCGATGGTCTGCCTGCCGTTGTAGTGATCGAACCAAGCCGGGAGGTTGAGGGTGACCGGGTCATCTCCGAAGTGGAAAAGGGCGCTGTGCTTGCGGGTTTTGCCGGTGTAGAAGCGCTCCAAGGCGATGTCCAAGGGGTAGGGGCAGCCTTTGAGCTGCATCCCGCTCCAGGCGGTCAGCTCGGCGTTAGCCCCCGCCCGCACCCAGCTCGTCTGATCGTCCACCTGCTGTTGCAGATAGGTCACCACGCGGTGGCTGTGAGGTTTAGTGTAAACCTCGTAGCCCATCTCGATCAGCAGCGCCACGTTCTCGTAGCTGCCAAAACCGGCATCCAAGCGGAACTCGGCTGCGACTGGTTCAGGGTTGGCGGCATTGTCCTGTTCAAAACGGGCCAAGCGCTGGCGCAGGAGGCTCAACTCAGTTCGCTGGTCTTCCCAGCGCCGTCTGGTCTTGTCCAGGCGGCGTTGCGCTTCCTGCAAGGCGCGCTCACGGCTTCGCAAACGTTTAGCCGAGGCCTGAAGCCGCTTGCGGGCCTGTGCCAGGCGGCTGGTGGGACGCTCCTTGCGGTTTTTGGCGCGGTATTGGCTTTCCAGCTCATCCAGTTGTCGCTGGCGAGCCTGTTTCTGCTCTTCACTTTCTGCCAGTCGCTCTTGGGCCTGCTGCACCAAGCGTTCCTGGGTCTCCAGCCGCCTGCTGGTCTGGGCCATCTCTTGCTCGCAGGCTTGAATGCGGCTGCGCAGCAGCTCGGTGCGCCGCCGTGGGCGCAAGCCAGTGCGCGCTTCAGCCGCCAGAACCAAGGCTTCAGCCTGGGTGCAGGACACGGTATCCCCAGGGTGATGGGCGATCGAGAGCCATAAACGTCCATACGTTGGGCTTTCCAGGCTAATCAGCGCCGCCTGATAGCCGAGCCGGATTTCATCGTCCATGTGGCCATAAGCCGCATTGGGATAGGTGCGGCTGGTGTTAGAGACTGGAATGCCGGTCAGATCGCCATCATAGCAGAGGCGTTTCCTCTGGGATCTCAGCAACTGCAACTCCGCTGCGAGGTAGGGCTGGCTGGTCTGCTCCAACGCCTGCGCGATCTGACGGGCTTCATCCCAACTCAGCCCGCTCAGAGTGCGGCTCACCCCGCTGTAGTCGGCCCAGCCCTCCTGCCCCCAAGCTTGCGCCACAGCCACATCCTTGTCCAGGGGATGGGCAGACAGGCTGATCTCCTGCAAATGCTTCAGCCCACCCAGAATGGCAACCAGGAATTCCAGGACTTTACCTTGGGGCGTATGATAATAGCGCTTCTGTTTCAAGGGCACGGCCAGGAGGCGCCGGATCAGGCCGATGTGTTCGCCAAACCAGCCCCAGGCCACCAGAAAGGCATGCTGGGTATGTTGAATTTCGCATTCATTGCTGCTCATAACCATTCCTCGCTTGATCGGGAATGATCATGAGCATATAGGGTCCGGGTTCAGTTGGTAAGGTACGAGAAATCTTTCAGTTTTGAGCCGTTTTTCGCGATTCGGCCTCTGATTGCACAAAACTTACGCTAATATCCAATATCCAATATCGAATATCGAATATCGAATATCTAATTTCTAATATCCAATATCTTCTTGAATTTCTTGTTCTTCCTGCCCCCCAGCCTGTTCATTCAATGGAGAAAGTTCAGATGTGTTTCCGTCTAAAACATACATAACATTTTCAATGCCATCAATCATAGATACACTAAATACTATGTCGTTATTGTTTTCACCAAAAAATACTCTGTTTGCTTCCAAAACTACACTATGACTTAAAAGTCCTGTTAATCTTTCTTCATCGTAGGCTTGGGGATAGAATTGTTTATCTGAAACCGAATAAATCCTATACCCCTCCGGCGCAGGTTCAACAATATTAGGCTCACGAAACATAAAATCTCCTGGCTTGGTGCGGGTATCTGCGCTTAGGTTCACGGCAAACGGCTGATACACCCACTCCCCATTCTCATCCAAAAACCCTAAAATCAAAATCTTTACTCCATCTCTGCCAGGCATATCAGCAATGGCTGCAAGAACGCCGTTTGATGCAGACACTGCGGCTTGTCTTTCAATTTTTGTTGGAACACCAAAAATCGGGACGACAAAACCATTTTTTTTTATCTTTTCTCTCCAAATTTGTATTGCTTGTTGAAGATTGTCAGCAAAAAGAGTGTTTATAATTTCTTCTTGTGAATTCCACCAACCCGGATTATATCCTAAATCTCCATTAACACCATCAATTGCTGGCACAAAATTCCTCGTATCATACATCCCCAAGTTTTCATCTCCATTTCCGCGCAAAAGCCACGGCGTCAGCAACCAGTCTGTCCGATACTCCCCGGTTTTTTGATAGTCTTCATACAAAAGATTCCACAAAACCTCATAGACTTTTATGCTTTTTTGATAATCCAGCCAATCTTCTCCTTTAAACCCCTTAAACTCCGAAGTATCCACGCCATTTTTCCGCAAATACGCTACCATCTCCCTCATATAAAATTGATGAAACGCCCGGTCCTGCTCGATGTAGGCTTTCTGCTCTGCTTCGCTTGGGTCAAGGTTGTTGCGGGCGGGCAAAGTCTCCACATACTGCCGCATCTCCGCCGGAAACGTCCCGGCATCAAAAAAATCCGCCACTGCTGCCGGCGTCGGGGTGGGCGTGAGCGTGGGGGTAGGGGTCGGAGAGGCGGGAGTCTGATAGTCTGCAGTCGGCAGTCCGCCGTCTGCAGTCTGCGTTCCGCCGTCCGCGGTCTGGGGCGCGCCCCCTGACGGGGACAGGCAGGCGGAGAGCAGGAGGGTGGTCAGGAGGAAGGGGAGGAGGGGTTTCATGCGGGCCTCCGGGAGGGCAGTGATCAGTGGTCAGTGTTCAGTGGGCAGTGTTCAGTGATCAGTGGTCAGTGGGCAGTGGTCAGTGGGAATTATACGACAAAGGCGCGTAGGGCAGGCTTTCCAGCCTGTCAGGACGAGCGGCTTCTTTGCCATTGTGATTTCCATCCGCGCTACTCCGTGTAATCTGCGGCTAAAAGATTTTGCACGAGGTCGAATTCCCCTCGCCGCCCTCACACACACATCGCCCAGCGCGCCGCACGGGCCTTCCGGCCTGTCAAGGGCGGGCTGTGGCATTGGACAGGCATGGCTTAACGACAGCGTCATCCTTGCCCCGATCAATAGGTCTTCCGCCTGGCCGATAAGAAGGCTGCCAACGCCGGAAAATAAATCTTCCTCAAGGATTGACGCGGAAATACTCCTGTTTGAGATCCGAAACATCCGCCTGCGTATGCGCCGACAGGAGGCGGAAGAAATCCTCTCCGGTGGCAATCTTCCCGCTCATCTGGGCAGCATAATCTCTCAGAAAAGCGAAAAAGGCCTCATCCCCGATGCGGGCGCGCAGGTCGCGCAGGAACAGCGCCCCGCGCAGATAGACGGCGTTGGCATAGGCCTGAAAAGCGTCCGTGTCGTAAATCGTCGTGTCCACGAAACCTTCTGGCAAATGGACATCAACGCGGAACGTCCACCAAGCCTCGGCCACGCCGGGGTAATTCTGCTCATAGAAGAGATACTCGCTGTAAGTCGCCAGCGCCTCGTCCAGCCAGGGTTCGAGCGCCTGGTCGTTGCCTACCGCTCCGTACCACCACTGATGCGCCGTCTCGTGGACGGTGAGCGCGATGAGGTAATTCAAAGGAGTGCCGTCATCCTGACGGTAAAAATCGCGGCCGAGAAAGAACAGCCCGTCATACTCCACGCCATCATAAAAATCCGTCTCCACGATGGTCAGCGCCGGATAGGGAGACGGCCCGAAGAGCCGGGCGTAGGTCTCCAGCGCCCGCGCCGCCTCGTCCAGCACGCGCCGCCCCTGCGCCTCCTCCTCGGGGAAGAAAAAACTGTTCACCGTCACCCCGCCGGCCGTCCGCGTGGCTATCTGTAAACGGTCGGCGGCCGAAAAGACGAAGGTGCGGGCATTTTGCAGCCGGGAATTGTTTCGGTTTGGGGCAACGGGGGCGGCAATCGTCACATCCGTCTGCGCGCCGCTCGGTGAAATACTGATGTTGAAGTCCGCTGCTTCATAGACGAGATGCTCGCCCACCTCGCCCGGCTCGTGCAGCAGCCAGCCGTTCCGATAGGGGACGATGAACGGATACCAATCCACCAGGTTCATCTGCCCGTTTTTGTAGCCGCGCAGGTGGAAATGGTCCGCCGCAGGCAGAGACAGGGTAAAGTGGATATACAACTCCAGTGATTCGCCGGGCGCCAGCGCCGGTCGCAGCCGGACCTCAAGCCTGCTCCCGTTTAATTCATATCCGCTCACGCTGGGAGCGAACACCGTCCCCAGCGCAAAGACGCCCTCCTGCCGGTTGGGTTCGACGGCCAGGACGAGATTCTCCAGCGGGACGCCGGTCGAGTTGACGTAGGTGATGTACTCGTCCACGCTCAGGCCGCGAGCGGCGTAATTGAGCATGACCTGCATGTTGTAACGCGTCCGCATCCCGACGCTCAGCGTGGGCGTCCGGGTGGGAGAGATGATTTCCGGCGTGGAGGTGAAAATCTGCGGCGAGGGGGAGGCCGCCGGCTGCGGGCCGAACGGCGTGGGCGAAAGCGTGGCAAATGGATTGTAGGTAATCGTCGGGCCGAGCGGGGGGGAAGGGGCAGGGGTGGAGAGGCAGGCAGAGAGCAAAAGTAAAAAGGGAAAAGAGAGAAGGAAGAAGGCAGAAGAGAGAAGGGAAGAGGGGGAAGAGCGAAGAGAAGAGGCAGCGGAGAGAAGAGAAGAGGGGAAAGAGCGAAGAGAAAAGGCAGCGGAGAGAAGAGAAGAGGGGGAAGAGCGAAGAGAAAAGGCAGCGGGGAGAAGAGAAGAGGGGGAAGAGGAACGGCGCATAGGTCAAGCGCGGGGACGCTTCCAAATCAGGCCGCCGCGCGGCGCGAACAGGAAGGCCAACACGAAGAACAGGGTCGCCGTCAGCACAATCGCCGCGCCGGAGGCAATGCCCAGGTAGTAGGAAGCGTACAGGCCGACGACGCCGGAAACCGCCGCCAGCGCCGCGGCCAGCATCATCATCGGCAGCAGGCGGCGGGTCAGGAGCGAAGCGGTGGCCGCCGGGGTGACCAGCATGGCGACCATCAGCGCCACGCCCACCGTCTGCATAGCGACCGCTACCGTCACGGCAATCAAGACCAGCATCAGGTTGTTGAAAGCCGTCACCGGCAGGCGCAGAGTCTGGGCCAGCACCGGGTCGAAAGAGATGGCCAGAAATTCCTTGTAGAAGAGGGCGATGACCAGAATCACCCCGGCCCCAAAGGCGGCCATCCAGCCCAAACTCTGCAAACTGACGCCCAGCACGTCGCCGAAGAGGAAGTGACTCAGGTCCACGGCGTAACTGCGCACGGTGGAGATGAGAGCAATGCCGAGGGCGAACATGCCGGCGAAGATGATGCCGATGGCGGTATCTTCCTTGATGCGCCCGCTGCGGCTGATGGCGCCGATGCCGAGCGAGGCCGCCACCGAGGTGCCCAGCGCCCACCAGAAGAGCGGTTCGCGCGCCCCGCCGCTGACCAGGTAGCCGGCCGCCACGCCGGGCAGGATGGTGTGCGCCAGGGCGTCGCCGAAGAAAGCCAAGCCGCGCAGGACGACATACGTCCCGACCACGGCGCAGATGACGCCCGCCAGCACCGCCGCGGTCAGGCCGCGCAGCATGAAAGAGTATTGGAGGGGTTCGAGAAGCCAAGACATAGCAAATCGTCAATCCGAATGACAACACTCATCCACCAAAATTGCGCCGTCGCCGGCGACCTGAATCTTGCTGCCGTAAGCCTTGATGAGCGTTTCAGGCTGCATGACCTGCGCCGGCGGGCCAAAAGCAATCAGCCGCCGGTTGAGCAGCAGAATGCGGTCGAAGTGACGCCGCGCCTGCTCCAGATCGTGGGTGGCCACCATCAGGGTCACGCCGCGCCGCTGCAAGTCATCCAGCAGGGAGAGCAGACTCTCCTGCGCGGGCGTGTCCAGGCCGGTGAGCGGCTCGTCCATCAGCATCAGTTCGGCCTCCTGCGCCAGGGCGCGGGCGATGAACATGCGCTGCTGCTGCCCGCCGGAAAGTTCGCTGATCTGCCTCTTGGCCAGGTCGGCAATGCCCACTGTCTCCAGCGCGGCGTGGACAAAGTCCCAGTCGCGTTTTTTCGGCCAGCCAAGCAGCCCCAGTTTGGCAATACGCCCCATCATGACCACATCCGCTACCGAGACCGGGAAACGCCAGTCCACCTGGCTGCGCTGCGGGACGTAACCGATGCAGACGTGTCCGCCGGGGCCAGACCCGTAAACGGTCACCTCGCCCTCGGTCGGGCGCAGCACCCCGGCCACAATCTTGAACAGGGTGCTCTTCCCTGCCCCGTTCGGCCCGACGACGGCCACCCTTTCCCCGGCATGCAGGTGGAAGGTGATGTTCTCCAGCGCCGTATGTCCATCATAGCGCAGGGAGATATGCGAGAGATTCAGGATAGGCTGGTCGGACAGGTGAGGAACGTGAGGGGACATAGAGCAAGAAGTGAAGAGTTAGATGAGAAGTAAGTAAGGTGAGGAGCCGGAAGGAGAAGGAAAAGCCGGGGTCAAGCCACGTGCCTGACCCCGGCCAAAGCAGCAGGGTCAAGCGGTTACTTCAGCGCCTCGACCATGGCGCTCACATTATAGCGCATAAACTCCAGGTAAGTCGGGACGGGGCCGCTGGAGTCGGTCAGCGAGTCGTGATAGAGGCGGACGAGTTGAACGCCGGTATCATTGGCGACTTGCTGCGCCAGGTTCGGATTGACATCCGCCCCCACAAAAATGGCTTTCACGCCATAGGAACGAATCTGGTCTTCGAGAGCGGCCAATTCCTGCGCCGAGGGAGAAGCGCCGGTGCTGAACGAGCCGGTGATCGTCCCCAACGGCGTGAAGCCATACTCCTCGGCAAAATAGCCGAAGACGGCGTGGTCAGAGACCAGATAACGGTTCTCCGGCGGCACCTGCGCCACTTGCTGACGAATCCACTCGTCCAGGGCGCGCAATTCGGCGGCATAGGCATCGGCATTGGCGCGGTAGGCGTCGGCATGCGCCGGGTCGGCGGCGGAGAGGGCCGCGGCGATGTTGTCCACCCAGATGAGGAGGTTATTAGGGTCCATCCAGGTATGCGGGTCGCCGCCTTCGTGATGATGTCCTTCTTCACCTTCATGACCATGCCCTTCCTCGCCCTCGTGGTGATGCCCTTCTTCCCCCTCAAAGGCGAGCAGTTCGATGCCTGCGGAGACTTCGACCAGTTTCTCCGTCGCCCCGGCGCTTTCGAGCAGCGGTTCGAGGAACTCCTCCAGCCCGGCGCCGTTGGCGAAGACGATTTGCGCCTCGGCGATGGCGGCGGCATCCTGCGGGCGCGGCTCGAAGGTGTGCGGGTCCGCACCGAGCGGCAGGAGCATCGTCACCTGGACGTAATCGCCGCCCACCTGCCGGACAACATCAGCGACGATGGAGGTCGTCGCCAAGACCTGGAGTTTGTCGCCGCCCGCCGAGGGTTTGCCGCCTGCACAGGCCGCAAGCAACAGGCTGGCGATGACTAACAGAGACAAGAGTGTGAGTTTGGTTTTCATAGGTTCTCCTTTATGAAATTGATATTCTTTTTCAATAAAACGGGCGTTTTTGTAGGTCGGATTGACAATCCGACCCACCTATTTCAGCCCAATTGCGGGAACTTGCTGTGGAAGATGGCCGAGCCGATGGCCAACAGGAAGACGACCAGGACGGTGAGAGCAGCAAACGGGCGGACGCGCTGCGGCGGCAGGCCGCGCTTTTGGCGTGACTTGCGCTGTTGGCTATCCAGCGCCACGCCGGTCGCTGCGGCGGTTGGAATAGCGGCACAAAACATGCACATAAGAACCTCCGTAGGACAGCCTTTCCAGGCTGTCAAGATGATGGGCTAAAAGCCCGCCTCCGTAGGACAGCCTTTCCAGGCTGTCAAGATGACAGGCCAAAAGCCCGCCTCCGTAGGACAGCCTTTCCAGGCTGTCAAGATGACAGGCCAAAAGCCCGCCTCCGTAGAACAGCCTTTCCAGGCTGTCAAGATGACAGGCCAAAAGCCCGCCTCCGTAGAACAGCCTTTCCAGGCTGTCAGATGACAGGCCAAAAAGCCCGCCTCCGTAGGACAGCCTTTCCAGGCTGTCAAGATGACAGGCCAAAAGCCCGCCTCCGTAGAACAGCCTTTCCAGGCTGTCAGATGACAGGCCAAAAGCCCGCCTCCGTAGGACAGCCTTTCCAGGCTGTCAGATGACGGGCTAAAAGCCCGTCCTACAGTGGACCTTCCCAGCCTATTGGGATAGACAAGGTACGGGTTGTTATTGCCTTGCCTGTTCCCTTAACCAACTCAACAAATCTCCAGGAGTTCCCATTCGAAAAGGAAGCGCTTCGGGAGATACTTTCAGCAAGTGCCGATGATCATGGCTTAGAAACCAATTAGGATCGGCTTGTATCGCCTCTGCAAGTATCAAAGCATCTGGAGAATAAGAAACCAGCGCTCTGGCTCGTTTCAGATTTTCCTCGCTTGCTTCGGGAGTGACAACGATTCTGGCCGTATCCAGAAGAAGAGCCAATTCAGGCAGGGTTTGAGGAACCTTGCGTTGGATAACGGCTTCACATTCCTTCAGCACCATTTTTCCCATCATCAATTGCAGATAACCGACTTCTCCCAGTCGAAAAACCATCCGCGCACCGCCGCCGGGCGAGAAGACAGCAGCAAAGATGACGCTGGTATCCAGAAACACCCTAGCGATCGGAAGCATACTCCTCCCGTACTTCGCGGAGGGTTTTCAACAGGCTTTCGAGGCTTTCTCCTTGTTGTTGCCACTTTTCGGCCAACCGGTTCGCCAGGCGGTCGGTTTCAATTTCCTGCGGGGCTAAGACGAACACCCCTCCCAGGTCAAGCAAAGTCATCATTTGCCCTTCTTGAAGACGACTTCCCTTGCGGACTGCGGCGGGAAGGGTGACCACCCCGCGCTTTGCAATTTGAACATGGTAGACCGTCATTAGCCACTCCGAATTACAGATTATCTGTAATTCAGTATAACTGCAATTCTGCGATTGTCAAGGGTTCCTTGTAGGACAGCCTTTCCAGGCTGTCAAGATGACAGGCCAAAAGCCCGCCTCCGTAGGACAGCCTTTCCAGGCTGTCAGATGACAGGCCAAAAGCCCGTCTCCGTAGGACAACCTTTCCAGGCTGTCAAGATGATGGGCTAAAAGCCCGTCCTACAGTCCTGGCACAGGCCGTAGAGTTGCAGCCAGTGCGACTTGATCTCGAAGCCAGTCTGCTCGCCGACGCGCTCGAAAAGCGCATCGAGATCGTCGCCGTCGAAGAGCACCGCCCGCCCGCAACGCTCGCAAAGCAGGAGGTGCTGATGCCCCACCCCGGCGCGCAGAAAGGCCTGACATCCCTGTTCATGATGGACGCGCTGGATGAGGCCGAGCGCTTCGAGTTTTTCCAGCGTGCGATAAACGGTCACCAGCCCCAGGCGCGGGTCGCGTTTGCGCGCCGCGTCGAAGACCTCCACCGGGGTCAGCGCCCGCTCGGCGGACTGCATCACCTCGGTCACGGCGCGGCGAGCAGAGGTGATGCGGCAGCCGGTGGCTTGGAGTTGGTCGAGCCAGGAATCGGAGGACATTCAGCAACCATTATTGAAAATCATTTTCAATTATAACAGCACAAAGAAACTTGTCAAGAGTTACGGCCGCGTCCCTTCGAGGGGATAGCCGAGGGCGCTCCACTGCTTCAAGCCGCCGCTCATGCTGACGACTTGCGCAAAACCTGCCTCTAACAAGATATCGCGTCCCTGTTGGCTGCGGTTGCCGGAACGACAAATGACGACAATTTCGCGGTCACGCGGCAGTTCGTTCAGACGGTCGGGCAATTCGTCCAGCGGGATGAGGGTGGTGTTGGGGACGTGATATTCCTGCCACTCCTCCGGCTGACGCACGTCGAGCAGAAAGACGCCCTGCTGATACTTCTGGTAGGCCTCTTGGACCGTGATTTCCTGCGCGCCCTGGACGGTGGCGGCGGCCTCGCTCCCACCTCCAGACTTGAAGGCAAAGGCGACGACAACGATCAGCGCAATGACAAGCACCGCGCCGATGGCCGACCAGCGGCGCGCCAGGGCAGCCTTTCGGCGCTGGCGGACGACCTGGCGGCGAGAGGAGGGGTTGGGAGAAGTGTGTCTTCTGGACATGGTTGCCTCTTTTGTTTTGGATGCAGCAGGCGCAAAAAGGGCGCGTCAGGGGAGCAGGTAATCCAGCGGCCCCTGCGGGTCAACGATGGACTGGAGTTCGGCGTACGGGACGGTGATGAGTTGTGGCCCGGCCGCGTAAGCCGCCACCTGGTACGGGTCGAAGGTAATGAGCAGCCCTTCGGCGGTGACATTCCAATTGGCGTAGTTTTCCGGCCGCGGCTGGGCGCCGTCCTCGAACAGGGCTTCTCCAAACGGTCCCGCCCGCAGTTGCGCCAGGCAGTAATCGGCAATCACCGCCAGGTAGTCGGCGCCGGGGAGGAACAACCGGTCGAGGGTCAGGAAGGAACCGGCTTCCAGGTCATAGGTGGCGGTGCGGGAATACGTATTCGGATGCGCCGCGCCGTCGCTGTAGAAGTCTATGTGGAATTTCAGACTGAGCAAGTTGCCCGGCGGGGAGACCCGCTCGAAGTTGATTTCGAGATAACTCCCCATCCCGATCGGCTCGACCGGCAGCATGGACAGACCCTGCTTGAAGGCGTCAATCTCCTGCTGGACGAGGGCGGCCATTTGCCGGTTGAACCTTTCCAGACGCGGGTCGTCAGGGCCGGCCAGAACCGGAACAGCGGCTGTGATAGTGTAAGCGGGCGCTGTTCCGCTCTCCTGGATGGATGTGAAGCCCAGCGCTGCCTGCGTGTGAAACGGCGCGGCAGGTAGACAGGCTGTCAAAACCGCGAACAGCAAAAAGGTTGTCAAAACGAGGGACTTTTTGAGCATGCAGTCTCCTTTCATGCGTGGCAGCGCGCCCGAAGGCGTTCCAAACGGTGGATCAAGTCTTCCATCCAGTGTTGGCGCTCGTAGGGGGGAAGGTCCAGTTCGTTGACCCGCTCGATGGCTTTGCGCGTCCATTCCAGCGCGGCGGCAAAGTCGCGGGCGTGGTGCTCGTAATATTTGGCCAGTTCGACAAAGGCGTACACGTGGCCTCGACCGGCGGCCTGCTCCCACCAGCGGATGGCTGTCTCCAGGTCGCCGCGCCGTTTTTGGAGATGGGAGAGCCGGCGCACGGCCTGCCAGAAGTCCTGCTCGGGTAGGGCCATCTCCAGCCCGCGCTCAAAGAGGCGCGCCGCCGTCTCCCAGCGGCCCAGGTCTTCGAACAGTTTGGCCAGGGCGATCACGTCCAGGCCGTGCTGTACCAGTTGGCTAAATGGATCGTGCAGGATGGCGGCAATATGACTCAAGAGCGCCGCCATCGTCACCACGTCCATGGCGTTGTGGTAGAAGACGCCCTTGAGCGGCGCGGCGTCGCCGGTGCGCAGGTAATCGAAGTAGAGATAGGGGATTTCGTAACCCGGCACTTCCTCGCTGGTGCGCGGCGCCATCAGCACGTTCTCTTCGAGGTATTTCAGCGCCCGCGAGGGCAGGCGGGCGCGCCACAGGCGGCGCGCCAGCGGAAGCAGGTCAAGGTGGGCATAATCCTGGAAGGGGACGGGGAGGCTGTGTAGTTTGTAGCGCGTGGCCAGCAGCGGCGCGTCGAAGGCCTTGCCGTTGAAGGTGACCAGCGCCGCGCAGGGGGCGAGAAACCCGGCCAGGGCTTCGAGCAGGGCGGTTTCCTCAGAGGGGTCGCGCAGGAAGAATTGCTGGAGGCGGAACTCGCCGTCCACGAAACGCGCCGCGCCGACCAGGAAGGCATACGTCCCGGTGCCGCCCGCCAGGCCGGAGGTCTCGGTGTCGAGGAAGGCATAGGCTTCCAGCGGCAGGCTGGTAAAACGCGGCTCCCCCGCCCAGGCGGCGAGCGTCTCAAGCGGCGCGCTGACGGTGATCGGCGCGCTCCCGTGGCGGTAATCGGGAGCGTAAACCTGCTCGCTGATGAACGTCTCGCCGCGGCGCGTCGCGAGGAAGCGGCCGTCCACAACGGTATCAATCGAGGCGGGGGAAACGGCCGGTTTGGCGGGGGCCGGCGCGAGGTCCGCGGCCGGGCGCACGCCCAGGGCGCGCAGTTTGTCGGCGAGAGAGAATTTGTCTGGCATTTTTCTGATTATATCCTACCCGCCTTTCCTCTGAAACAGGCGAATAGCGAAGCGGTCTTTGCAATCTATAATTTTTTAATGTTCAAAAACGGGTATGATTGCGGCGTTTGTGTTAAAAAACGAAGGAAAGTCTTTCCGCCAAAAAGCGCAATGCATACTTACCGTTTCAAAATTGTTCTTTTATACAACGAAGACTCATCTGTCAAGCACGGGGAGCCAAACGAAAACCTGGCCGTCCAATCTACAATCACAACTGCCGAACACGTCTATGCCGCGCTGCTCGAGTTAGGCTGGCAGGTAGAAAAAGTGGCCGTTCACGGTTCGGCCAAAGAGTTTAAAAGCGTCCTGTCTGCATTTTCTCCAAAAGATACCTTCGTTTTCAATAACTGCGATGGCTTTGGCGGCAGTAACCGGGCCGCGGCGAAGGTCATCGAGATGCTGGAGGAGATGGGCTTTGCCCACACCGGATGCGACGCTGCGGCTGCCCATCTGTGCATCGAAAAGCCGCGCGCCAAAGCCGCCCTGGCCGCCCGCGGCCTGCCAACACCGCGCTCTCAGGTGTTCCGGCAGTGGCATAATGATTTTTACTTGACTTATCCGGTCATCGTCAAACCCGCCGTCGAGGATGGCAGCATCGGCATCGGCATCGAATCGGTCGTCACCGAGCCGGGGCAACTCCGCCAACAGGTCGAGCGCGTCCTGGCGCTCTACCGGGAACCGGCTCTGGTGGAGGAATTCATCCCCGGCCGCGAACTGGCCGTCTCTCTGCTCGGCAACGAGCGTCTCGAAGTCCTGCCCATCGCCGAAGAAGATTACAGCCAGATTACCAATCCGCTCGAACGCCTGTTGACCTACGAAGCCAAGTGGGACCCTTCTTCTCCCTATTACAACAACATTGTTGCCCGCGTCCCCGCCGACCTGACGCCTGCGGAGGCCGAAACCGTCCGCCGCGCCGCTGAGGGCGCTTTCCGCGCCATCGGCCTGCGCGACTTCGGCCGCGTCGACATCCGCTTCCAGGACGGCATTCCCTACATCCTTGAAATCAACGAACTCCCCGACCTGGCGCTGGATGCCGGTTTTTGGAATTCAGCGCGCGCGGCCGGGATGACCTACCCACAAATGATAGATAAAATCATCACCCATGCGCTCAAGCGCGAAGGATGGATTTCATGATTGCCACTCCCCTTCCCGATGACGGCCCGCGCATCCACGAAATCACGGCTGCCATCGAAATTTTCAGCCCGAAGGAAGTCCAATGCGTGGACGAACTCTGGCAGGAGACCCAGACTCAGGGTGCGGAACGTTCCGGCTACCACTGACTGGTGGAGCGGGACGAGAAGGGAGGCGTGCTCGGTTACACCTGCTTCGGCCCGCGGGCGCTCACCTCGGGGACCTTTGACCTGTTCTGGATTGCCGTAGACCCGGCCATTCAGCGCGGCGGGGTCGGACGCCGCCTGCTGGAAGCCACCGAGGAGGCCGTCCGCAAGTTGGGGGGACGTCTGCTCTTCGTCGAGACCTCCGGCCTGCCCAAGTACGAAGCGACACGCCGGTTCTATCTCGGCACGGGTTACACGTGGGAGGCCACCATCAAAGATTTCTACGCCGAGGGGGATGATCTGGTGATTTTTACCAAGCATTTGTAAAGAGTAGGGGGGATGGGAATCCCGCCCTACCTTTGTGAGTGTAAAAGGCGGGATAGAATCCCGCCCTACCTTGTGGTTGTAAAAGGCGGGATGGGAATCCCGCCCTACTGCATTCAGGCGGCTATACTTTCGCGCCGCAATGCGGGCAATGCGTCCAATCCGCTTGCAGGGGCCTGCCGCAGGAAGCGCAGACGCGGGCCGGAAGGCGAGGAGCCGTCAGCGAACGCACCAGCCAGTAAATGCCCAGGCCGAGCAGAACGATCCAGCCGAGCCGGAAAACGCCCATCAGGAACATTCCGCCAAACGGCAGGAAGGAGGGCATGCGCGGCTGTTCCCAGCCACCGAATGGGGAATGCATCCGCCAGCCGGGCATGGCGCTGAAAGCATTCCCGTAGACAGCACGATAGAGGAAGGGCGCGCCGATGAGAGCCGCCAGTACGAGCAGGGCAATGACAATGCCCAGTATCCATTTCCAGACAGGTTTCATAGTATTTCACTCCTTTCGTATTTGTCTCCAGTGTACTGCGCGGCTGTAAAGATTCGATAAAGAGCAGATGAAAAGCAGATAAAAGCTCCCCGGCTTTGTGCCGGGGAGTGCTTTATTTCGCCACCAATTCCTTGACCTGCTCCACATACGCCAGGGACTGATGCCGGAAGTAAGTGTTGTAGAGCATGGCGTAATGCCCGCCCTTGAGCAGAAGGCTGTCATGATTACCTTCCTCGATAATCTTCCCCTTCTCCAGCACGATAATCCGGTCGGCGGCCTTGACCGTGGACAGGCGGTGGGCAATCAGGATGCTGGTGGCCTCCGAAAGGATGAGATTGAGCGCCTGCTGAATCTGCCACTCGGTAAATGGGTCAATGCTGGCGGTGGCCTCGTCCAGGATAAAAATGGCCGGGTGCCGGACCAGGACGCGCATCAGCGCCACCAGTTGGCGCTGTCCCATCGAGAGCATGCCGCCGCGTTCGCCGACCTTTGTCTCCAGGCCGTCGGGCAGGGTTTCCAGCCAGTCGCCGTCGCCGATGCGCCGCGCCAGGGCGAGCATCTCCGCATCGGTCACTTCGGGATGGGCGTAGCGGATGTTTTCGGCCACCGTGCCGGAGAACAGGAACGGCGACTGCGAGACGATGCCCAATTGCTGCCGGTAGGATTGCAGGTCAAAGGTGCGGATATCTTTCCCGTCCACGAGAATGCGCCCCTGCTGGAACTCGTAGAAGCGGGCGATGAGCCGGGCGATGGAAGTCTTGCCGGAGCCTGTATGTCCCACAAAGGCCAGGTTTTCGCCGGCGCGGATGGTCAGATTGAAGCCGGTCAGCACCGGCTCGTTCTGGGCGTAACGGAAAGAGACGTTCTCGAAGCGAATCTCGCCTTTGAGGGTAGAGACAGGCTGACGGTCAACTTGAACGACCGCCGGCTCGGCATCCATCAGAGCAAAAACGCGTTCGGCGGCCGAAAGTCCGCTCTGAATTTGCGCCCAGAAGGAGGAGAGATTCATCACCGGCCACAGGAAACGGTCGAGGCTGAGCAGGAACAAGTACCATGCGCCGGCCGAGATGAGCGCCTTGGCCGCACTGACCCCGCCTGTATAGACAAGAATGGCCGTGAAGATGCCGGTCACAGCGTTCAGCACCGGAAAAACGAGCGAGAGAATGAAGCCGCGTTGGATGTTGTAGCGGTACGATTTGCGGTTGGCGGCATCGAACTCCTCGAAGATGGTCATCTCCTGGCGGAAGTTTTTGGCGATGGCAATCCCCGAGACGGTCTCCTTGATGGCCGCGTTGACATCGGCCATGGCCTGCATGCCTTTCTTGGTAGTGACGCGCGCCAACTGGCGGAAGCCGAGGGCAATGCCAAAGACGACCGGCATGAAGGCAAACAGCACCAGCGCCAGTTTCCACTCGGTGCGCGCCAGCACCACCCCCAGGATAACCGCCTGGATGAATTGAGCCGCCACATCGGTGACGATGTTGACCAGGTTGCTCAGGTCGTTGGTGTCGGAATTGATGCGCGAGACGACGCGCCCGGAGGAGAACTGGTCGTAGAAAGACAGGTCATGTTCGGCGGCGGAGCGGAAGGCGCGCGTGCGCAGGTCGAGCACCACATCGCCCAGCACGCGGACCGTGAGACTGCGCCGCGCCCAATTCAGACCCCAGTCGGCCACCCCTACCAGTGTCACCGCGCCGGGGATGGCCAAAAGCACAAGCCAGGGATTCGGGTTGGTCAGGAAATCGAGGGCGCGCCCGGCGATGATGGGCGTCACCGCCCCCACGAGGGACATGGTAATAGTCAAAAGGGAAATATAGCCAATTCCGCGTCCGTAAGGGCGGAAAAGAGCCACAATTCGCCGCGTCAGTTCCCTGTCCTTGTACTGGCGGTCGTATTTTTCGTCATTGAGACCTTCGAAGAAACCCATAGCGCCTTTCGGGGAGAGAGAAGTGAGAAGTTATCTAAGACAACCACTATTCTCGATTCTCTGTTCTCTCCCTCTACTCTCTGAATATTCTCGCATACGCCTCGGAAGTCCGCATCAGGTCTTCGTGTTTGCCGATGGCGGCCACGCGTCCTTTGCGCAGGACGAGTATCAGGTCGGCCCAGCGGATTTGCGAGAGGCGGTGCGTGATGATAAAGGTGGTGCGTCCCTTTGCCGCGGCGGCAATAGCGCGCTGAATCTGGTCTTCGGTGGCCGAGTCGATGGCGGAGGTCGAGTCGTCCAGAATGAGGATGCGCGGGTCGGTCAGGAAAGCGCGCGCCAGGGCCAGACGCTGGCGCTGTCCGCCAGAGAGGGTCACGCCGCGCTCGCCAACAACCGTGTCATACTTTTTCTCGAAGGACTGGATGAACTCGTCGGCCTGCGCGGCGCGAGCGGCAGCCTGGATTTCTTCTATGCTTGCGCCGGGCTTGCCAAAGGCAATGTTCTCGGCGATCGTGCGGGAGAAGAGAAAGATATCCTGCTCGATGATGGAAATCTGCCGCCGCAGGGCGGCCAGATTCCAGTCGCGCACGTCCACGCCGTCCACCAACACCTGCCCACAGGTCGCGTCGTAGATGCGGTTGACCAGTTTCATCAGCGTGGTCTTGCCTGCGCCGGTTTGTCCGACGATGGCAACCGTCTGCCCCGGCTGAACTTTGAAGGAGATGTTCTCCAGGGTCGGCTCGCCGTCCTGGTAGTTGAAGCACACATCGCGGAACTCCACCTCGCCGCGCATTTCGCCGGCATAACCGGCCTCGTTCTGGTCGAGGTTGTTCTCGCGGTTCATCAGTTCCAGAATGCGCCGCGCCCCGGCCAGGCCGAGGGAAATCTGCGAATAGGCCCAGATGGAGGTCCAGGTGGGGAAGTCGAGCATCATCAGCAGGCCCATGTAAGCGACTACATCGCCGACATCGAGCAGTGCCATGCGATAGAGCAGGATGGAGTGAAACAGCCCCACGCCCAGGGCCACCGCCATCATCAGGAGTGGGACGAAGCGCGCCTCCAGGTCTCCCTGCCGGACGTTGGCGGCGCGCACGCGGCGGGCGTTGGCCTCGAAGCGGCGGATTTCAGCTTCCTCCTGCGCGGCGCCCTTCATCACCTCCACGCCGTCCAGCGCTTCAGAAAGATGCGTATTCATCACGCCAAAGGAGGCGCGCACATCGTCTGTAATCGGCTCCATCTTGCGGAGATAATTCCGCAAAGCGAAGTAGTACAGCAGCGTGTACAGAAGCGGGGTCAGGATGAGCGACCAGTGATAGCGCGGCGACAGGACGATGGGCATCACCAAGAAGAGGATGGAGCCGACCACCAGGTTCACACCCGGACTGAACAGGTAATTGACCTCACGCACGTCGTTGGTGGCGCGCGCCATCGTATCGCCCACCGGCTGAAGGCTGTGGAAAGTCATGCTCTTGCCGAGCAGGGAGACGTACAATTCGTCACGGATATCGCGCTCGACTCTTTGGGCAATGACCTCCGCGCCGAAGTTGCGTCCCAATTGCAAAACGGCGCGCAGGACCTGCGAGCCGCCAATGAACACCGCAAGCGAAAGCAGACCCGAAGCAATCTCCGCCCCACCCTTCTGTACCAGGTTGAAAGCCCGCCCGGTCAGGATGGGCACATAGGCGGCCAATTGCGCGTTGCCATACGCCCCCACGACCATGATAATCACCAGCCACCAGTGACGCAGACCATGGCTGAGCACCCAAAGCGCCGGGCTGCGCCGGTTGGAGGGGCGGCGGGCAAGGGTGAATTCGGCGGGAGCAGAGAGCGCAGACATAGGAAGCGATTCTAGTCTAACGTCATCCATTCAACGCGGCCAGCATCTTGCCGTGCAGAGCCGGATTGGCCGCCAGCACAGAGACCGGCGCGGCGAGCAAATCAGGGTTCCCGTCCACTTTTGTCACCCGCGCCCCGGCTTCCAGACAGAGGAGCGCCCCGGCCGCCAGGTCCCAGGGTTTGAGCGAGAGTTCCCAGTAACCATCGAAACGGCCCGCAGCCACATAACACAGGTCAAGCGCCGCCGAGCCAAGACGCCGCACGCCCTGGGTCATCTTTGCCAATTTGGCGAACAGGTCAAAGTTGTTGCGCGGTGAAATCCAGGCGTCATAAGGAAAGCCGGTGACCAGCAAACTGCGCCCCAGTTCGGTCGTCCCGGAAACGCGCAGCAAACGCCCATTGAGCCACGCGCCCTGGCCGCGCTCCGCGCTGAAGAGTTCGCCGCGCATCGGGTCGTAGACCGCCGCCAGCGTCAACTCGCCGCGCCAGGCGTACGCCAGTGAGACGCAGAAAATCGGCACGCCATGAGCGTAGTTGACCGTCCCGTCCAGCGGGTCCACATACCACTGATGTTCTCCGTTGTCCGCGCCGCCGCTCTCCTCGGCCATGATGGTGTGAGCGGGAAAACGCCGCCGAATCTCGCCGAGTAAAAAGGTCTCGGAAGCGCGGTCTATTTCCGTCACCAGGTCAATTTCCCCTTTGTAATCAACCTGAATCTCTTTTTCGTATCCATCAGACAAAATTCGACCGGCCTGCAGCGCCAGTTGCTCCAGGTCGGTCCGTGCAGGCATTGTTGTCATATCCGATTAGGTCTCGTTCTTCAACGCATCTAAAATGCGGTAAGTTTCTCGCAACTCAGCCTGGATGGTTTCGCGGTCATCCTTGGCTTGTGCGAGCATTTTCTTGAAAGAGGCCCACTGTTCTCTCGGCAAACTGGGAATGAGCCGCTCGATACGTTCAATCTGGGTGTTCTTGTGGCGAAGTTTTTGTTCCAGGCGCTCGCGATAGACGCCGTAAAAAGTTTTGTTCTGAAGCGGCGTCGGCAGCGTCCCTGTCCCGCGGGTGAGAATTTCGGCTACCGTCAGCAAGAATTCTTCGGTGTCAATAGGCTTCTCGATGAAACGGGCCGCACCCAACTTGAGGGCAAAGTCCTGGTCTTCGGGCGAAACGTAGGTTGCAGAAAGGAAGACGATGGGAATGGAACGCGTCTCCGGATTGGAACGAATTCGATAAACGAGGGCATAACCATCCATCTTGGGCATGAGAATATCGGTGATAATCAAGGCAGGCCGTTCGCGTTGAATGGCTTCGAGCGCCTCCAGCCCATTGCGGGCGCTGGTCACCCGGTACCCCTTGAAACGCAGGGTCACTTCCAGTAGTTCCAGGACATTGGGAACATCTTCAACAAGCAAAATCGGTCCGGTTTGCATGGCGGTATTTTACTCCCAAATGACCCGAAATGAGCAGGCTGGGATATAATTTGATTCATGGACCAAAGTTTTCGCCTGCCGTTTCGCCCCTTCCTGGCGGCATCCATCTTTCTGACTCTGCTAGGGGGAGGCCTTTTCGCCCTGGCCATCTTCGCCTTTACGCCCACCGTTTGGGCGCGCTGGCTCTTCTTTTTTGGCGGAACGCTCGGCCTGACCGGTCTGGCCCTGCCAGCAATCTGGTTTCTCAACCTGCGCTTCCCTTCCAAACCGCCGGCGGGGACAAACGTCATCATCCGCCAGGCGGCCTGGGTGGGCGTCTTTGGTGGACTTCTCGCCTGGCTTCAACAGGAGCGTCTCGCCTCGCTGGGGGTCATTGCTGGGCTAGGGCTGGGATTATTTGTCATCGAATATCTCATCCTCTTACGCGAGCACTCGCTCTGGCGGCCACCCCAAGTGACCAAACCGCCGGCCAATGATGACCAGCCTTCGTAACCTTCCCTCTGTCGAACGACTGCTCCAAACCGCCGCCGCGGCGGAATTGATTGCCGCTTACGGACGCTCCCTGACCCTGAGCGCCATTCGCAGCGCCCTGGACCTGACGCGGGCGCGCCTTTCGAGCAGCGCAGACCAGACCCTTCCCGACAGCGACGGAATACTCGCCATCGCCGCCGATTTCCTCGGCGAATGGCTCGCCCCCACCCTGCTGCCGGTCGTCAACGCCAGCGGAGTCATTCTCCACACCAATCTGGGACGCGCCCCCCTCTCCGCCGCGGCGATTGCCGCCATGGATGCCATCTCGCGCGGCTACTCGAACCTCGAATTCGACCTACAAAGCGGCAAGCGCGGCTCGCGGCTCATCCATGCCGAAGCGCTGCTCCGGCGGCTCACCGGCGCAGAAGCCGCCGTGGTGGTCAACAACAACGCTGCGGCCGTGCTGCTCGTGCTTTCCGCGCTCTCGGCCCGCAAACGCGCCATCATCGCCCGCAGTCAACTGGTGGAAATCGGCGGCGGGTTCCGCGTGCCGGATGTCATGAAACAATCCGGGGCCAAACTGGTCGAAGTGGGGACAACCAACAAAGTACGCGTGTCGGATTACGAGGAAGCCCTCTCCGAACCCGCCGGGGTCGTCGTCCACGCGCATCGTTCCAATTTCAAAATGATTGGCTTTACCGCAGAGCCGGGGTTGAAAGAAATCGCAGAAACCGCGCACAGGTTCGCGGTCCCGCTCGTGGACGACCTCGGCTCCGGCGCGCTGCTCGACACCGCCCGTTACGGTCTGGCCCACGAACCAACCGTCCAGGAATCGCTGGCCGCGGGCGCAGACATTGTCTGCTTCTCCGGCGATAAACTGCTCGGCGGGCCGCAGGCCGGCATTATCATTGGGCGGGCCAATCTGATGGCAAAGATCAAGAAACACCCGCTGGCACGCGCCCTGCGCGCCGACAAAACGCGCCTGGCCGCGCTAAACGCCACCCTGATCCACTACCTGAAAGACGAAGCCGAAACGCAAATTCCCATCTGGCGCATGATTGCCGCCCCGCTTCCGCAACTCAAGGCGCGCGCCGAATCCTGGGCTGCCGAATTGGGCCGCGGAGAGGTGGTTAAAAGCGCATCCACCGTCGGCGGCGGCAGTCTCCCCAGCGAAACGCTGGACACCTGGGTTCTGGCGCTCGAGGTCCGCGCGCCGGACAAGTTCATGGAAAAACTGCGCCGCCAATCGCCGCCTGTCATCGCCCGCGTCGAAGACGAGCGCGTTCTGCTCGACCCGCGCACCGTTCTGCCGGAGCAGGATGGCGCTCTGTTGGTCAGCCTGATGAATGCTCTGAAAAGCAGGAGAATTGATACATGAAATCCGACCTCGATGCCCTCATGCAATCCAGAAACCTCGACGCCATTCTCGTCCTCGGCAACGCCACCCACAACCCGCCGATGTACTACCTGACCGGCGGAGGACACATCAGCGCCGCCGTTCTCATCAAGAAACGCGGCGAAGACGCAGTGCTCTTTTGCAATGACATGGAACGCGAAGAAGCCGCCAAATCGGGGCTGAAAGTCGTTCCGATGGGAAGTTACCCCTGGCAGGAGATGCTTAAAGATGCAGGCGGCAACGTGGCCCTCATGTCCGCCATGCGGCTCCAGCGCATGTTTGCCGATTGTGGCGTGAGCGGCGGACGGGTCGGCCTCTACGGGCACACCGACATCTCCTCCACGCTCGCCATGCTGACCCACCTCCAGCGTCTCGCCCCGCAGATGATCCTCGTCGGCGAGCCGCGCGACGGGTCGCTCTTCATGTACGCCATGGAGACCAAAGACGAGGTCGAGGTGGCGCGCATCCGCAAGATGGGACGCATCACCACCGAGGTCGTGCGGCGAGTCGCCGAATACCTGACCAACTGTCCGGTTCGCGAGGACGAAGTCCTGCTGAAGGAAGACGGCACTCCGCTGACGGTCGCGGATGTCAAATCGCGCATTGACCTGTGGCTAGCCGAACTCGGCGCAGAGAATCCCGAAGGCTGTATCTTCGCTATCGGGCGCGACGCCGGCATCCCCCACTCTGCTGGAAACCCCACCGACCTGCTGCGGCTGGGGCGGACGATTGTCTTCGACATCTACCCGTGCGAGGCCGGCGGCGGTTACTTCTACGATTTCACGCGCACCTGGAGCCTGGGCTATGCCTCACCCGAAGCGCAGGCGCTTTACGACGAAGTCAAAGCCGTCTATGAAAAAGTGACAGAAAATCTCGACCTGAATGTCCCCTTCAAAGAGTATCAGCGGCTGGTCTGTCAGGAGTTTGAGAAGAACGGCCACAAGACGCCGCTCGATACCGCCGCGCCGGTCGAAGGCTACGTCCACTCGCTGGGACACGGGCTGGGGCTGAACGTCCACGAGCGGCCCTGGAGCGGACTGACGGCTACGGATGACAACCTGCTCAAACCCGGCGTGGTGGTGACCATTGAGCCGGGGCTGTACTACCCGGAGCGGGGCATGGGCGTGCGCATCGAGGATACCTACTGGGTGCGCCCGGACGGCAAAATCGAGAAACTGGCCGAGTATCCCTATGATTTCGTGCTGGAAATGAGAAAGTGGAAGAAGTAGTGTCCCCCCTATAATAAACCGCCCCGGCATTTGCACCGGGGCGGTCCGATTTAGCGAAAATACAGCCAGTTCAATTCCCGGATGCGGCCCTGCAAGCCGGGAGTGAGGGCATCGGCAGTCATGCGCCATTCCCAGTTGCCGCCCAGGCGAGAGGGGTAATTGAAGCGCGCTTCGCTGCCCAGCGCGAGGAAGTCCTGCATCGGAGCCAGGGCAAAGGTGGAAACAGAAGACCACGCCGTGCGAATGAGATGCCAGGCAAAGTCGCTGCCGTTTGACCAATCGCGCTGGAAGTAGCGCCGGGCAAAGTCCTTCTCCTGCTCTGAGGCCTTCTCGAACCAGCCGCGCGTCGTGTCGTTGTCGTGCGTGCCGGTATAAACCACGCTGTTGCGGGTAAACTGATGCGGCAGGAAAGGGTTATCGGGGCCGGAAAAGGCGAACTGGAGAATCTTCATCCCCGGCAGATTGAACCGGTCGCGCAACTCGATGACATCCGGGGTAATTTCGCCCAAATCCTCGGCGATGATGGGTAAATCGCCCAGACGAGACTGCATGACGTTGAAAAAGTCCGCGCCCGGACCGGGAACCCAGCGCCCGTTGACGGCCGTTTCGGCATCCCCGGGGATTTCCCAGTAACCGGCGAAGCCGCGGAAGTGGTCAATGCGGACGATGTCCACCGCCTGAAGCGTAAAGCGGACGCGTTCCAGCCACCAGGCGTATCCGCTCGCTTTATGGACATCCCAACGGTAGAGGGGATTGCCCCACAACTGACCGGTGGGCGAGAAGTAATCGGGCGGAACTCCCGCCACGACTGAGGGTTTGCCATCTTCGTCCAGGTAGAAGAGTTCGGGGTGCGACCAGGCGTCGGCGGAATCGTAGGCGACAAAAATGGGAATGTCGCCAATGATTTTCAGCCCGCGCCCGGCGGCGTAGTTCTTGAGTTGAGACCACTGCTCGAAAAACAGGAATTGCAGAAAAGCAACTCGCTCAATGACATCGGCGAGGGAGCGACGTGCTTCTTCAAGAGCGCGCGGGTCGCGGCGGCGCAGGTCGGCCGGCCAAGCGTCCCAGGAGCCGCCGCCATAGGTCTCCTTGATGGCCGTGAAGAGGGCGTAATCGCCGAGCCAGAAGGCGTTTTCGGCTTTGAAGGAGTCGAATTTGGCGCGCGCCGGCCCGGGGTCGGCGGTGAAGCGGCGAAAGGCCTTTTCCAGCAGGGCCGGCTTCCACTCAAAGATGCGGCCAAAATCCACCCGCCGCGGCTCCCAGGCAGGCATGTCGGCCAGATCGCCTTGGGTCAGCAGGCCGTCGCGGAGCAGGAAGTCGGGGCTGATGAGGTAGGGGTTGCCGGCAAATGCCGAGAAGCACTGGTAAGGAGAATCGCCGTAGCCGGTGGGGCCAAGCGGCAACACCTGCCAGAGTTTACAGCCGGAGTCGGCCAGCCAGTCCACCCAGCGATAAGCAGCGGGGCCAAGGTCGCCGATGCCGTAGGGGCCGGGCAAACTGGTGGGATGGAGGAGAATGCCAGAAGCGCGTTCAAACTTCATAGGGGAGTCTCTTTGTAGGAATGGTTTCGCCCGATTTTACCACCGGGGCGGGGTAATCGGAGGCGATGACATCGGTGCTGACTTCGCCGCCGGGTTCGATGACCATGCCGGCCGGAACAACGCTGTTCTTGCCCACAACAGCCAGGCGGATTTCTGGATTACCGATGCCGCCGCCAACGCGGGCACCGGCTTCCACATGGACGCGCTTGTCGAGGATGGCACGCTCGACAACCGCTCCACTTTCGATGACGGCGTCGGTCATGATGATGGACTCGCGTACTACCGCGCCGGGATGGATAATGACTCCCGGAGAGAGGACGCTGCTCTCGACGCGGCAGTTTTCCTGCACGTAACAGCCATCGGAGAGCATGCTGGCGTAGATGTACGCCGTCTGCGGGACGCGGGTGGGAGGCCGCTCCTCGGTGCGAGTGTGGATAATCCAACTGCGGTCGTAGAGTTTCAGGGCCGGATTGGGAGCAAGCATATCCATGTGCGCCTGCCAGTAGGACTGAATGGTGCCGACATCCATCCAGTAACCGGAATAGGGAAAGGCAAAGACGCGCGTCTCGTTTTTGACCAGTTTGGGGATGATATTCTTGCCGAAATCGTGCGCCGAGTTTTCATCTCGATGGTCTTCCCACAGAACGCGGTCCAGCACGTCGCGGTTGAACAGGTACACACCCATGTTCGCCAAGCGGGAGGGCGGGTTCTTTGGTTTCTCGACAAAGGATTTGACCCGGTATTCCTTATCCACTTTGAGAATGCCAAAGCGGGAGGCTTCTTCCTTGGGGACGCGAATGGAGGCGATGGTCAGGTCGGCCTGTTGAGCGATATGGAACGCAATCATACGCTCATAATCCATGGTGTAAATATGGTCACCCGAAAGGATGAGGATGTAATCCGGTTCGCCACCCTTGATGAAGGTGAAATTCTGTTGAACGGCGTCAGCCGTACCTACAAACCAGTCGGCGTCGAAGCGCGCTTTGTAGGGGGTCAGGATGCGGATGCCGCCCGTAAAGTCGCGGTTCAGGTCCCACGGAGCGCCGGCGCCGATATGCTCGATGAGCGATTGGGGACGATATTGCGCCAGCACCATCACATCGAAGATGTTGGAGTTGACGCAGTTCGACAAGGCGAAATCAATGATGCGGTATTTTCCGGCGAAGGGGACAGCCGGTTTGGCGCGCTTCGCGGTCAGGACGCTGAGGCGGGCGCCTTCGCCGCCGGCCAGAATGACAGCCCGTATTTTCATGCTTCACCTCGCAATATGAACATTGGCCTGTAAGACGTGGTGAGGATGCTTACTACTGCAAAAAGGTCAAAACCAAGCCGCCGAGAGAGTACTCCGGGACTCTGTGCCTGTATGGTGAGAATCAAGGTGTTTTGCAGTCGAGTCAGGCTTATTTTACCTGGGACGAAGTACAAACTGCCCCCGGTCTGGCAACACCGGGGGCCTTCTTCACTCTGCTCCCATCAGGGAACGATAAAGCAAAGCATACTGACGCGCCGAGCGCTCCCAGCCAAAATCCTGCATCATTCCGTTGCGCTGAAAGCGCGTCCATTTCTGCTTATTGGGGTAGACGCTCAGCGCCCGCTCGAGGGCTTCGAGCAGGGCTTCGGGAGTCGGCTGCTGGAAGAGAAAACCGGTTTTACCTTCCTCGACGGTGTCTTTGAGGCCGCCGGTGGCATGGACGACCGGCACACAGCCGTAACGCATGGCGATCATCTGCGCCAGACCACACGGCTCATAACGTGAGGGCATCAAGAAGATGTCGGCCGCGCCGTAGATGAGCCGCGCCAGCGGGTCGTCGTAACGCAAAACGACATGCACTCGGTCTGGGAAGGTAGCCTGTAAATTGCGCGCTTCTATCTCGATGGAGGGGTCCCCCGTACCAAGCAAGACAAATTGCCAAGGATAGTTTTCGAAACGCAGCAGAGCGCGAATGGCAAGATCCACGCCTTTCTGCTGGTCAATACGTCCCACCATGCCAATCAGCGGAATCTTTGCATTCACAGGCAGGCCGAGAATTTTTTGCAAGGCTTCCTTATTGGCGGGACGATTTTCGAGCGCACCGGCATCGAATTTTGCCGGAAGCGCCTTGTCGGTCATAGGGTCAAAGGCCGACAAATTCAAGCCGTTGATGATGCCAGTGACCGACTCGGCGCGGCTGCGCAGGTAATTTTCCAACCCGCAGCCGAATTGAGGGGTCAGGATTTCGCGCGCATAGGTCGGCGAGACCGGCACGATGGTGTCCGCCGCCCAGAGTCCCAGCGGAAGGGGCTGAGTCCATGCCCAGCGCGGCAGGGAGGCATCGTTGAGCGGCATCAGGCCATACGCGTTGAGAACGTCTGAGCCGTCGCCGCCCATATAAGGCAGGTTGTGCAAAGTGAGCAGGGTGCGGACGCGCGCTAGCACCGGGTCCGAGCGGCGCGAGCGCAAAGCATAGAGCGCCAAAGCCGTGTGCCAGTCGTTGGCGTGGACAATGTCCGGCTGCCAATCCAGTTTGCGCAGCATCTCCAGCGCCGCCAGCGAGAAAAAGGTATATTTTTCCCGGTCGAGAGCCGGGTCTGGGGAATAAACTTCGCTGGCGTTCAGAATCGGGCCGCCGCTGATAAAGTAAACCGGCATGCCCTCCAGCGAAATCTCATACACCTGAGTCTGCAGGCTTCCTCCGCGCCGATAGACGAGTATCTCCGCGACCGGCAGCATGGTAGCCGTTTCGGCGCGGTTGGCGCGGTGCAGAGGAAGCATCAGGCGGACATCCAGTTGCGCCCCGCGCGTCGCGTCAAAGGGCAATTTGCGCAGGGCCAGGGGCAAAGAACCGGCCACATCCGCCAAACCGCCGATTTTGACAAACGGCGTGGCTTCGGCAGCGAGGAAAAGCACATTAATCGAGGCAGGCATCGTCTCTATTTTACAATACATTGCGGCCTTGCAACTTGCAATATCCTTGCGGCCAAACAATATGCCGGCATTCAATTTGTTCACTCCTACTTTTGGATATTGATTTCAGCATCATTTTTGCCTATACTAGATTCAATTCAGGAGAATGCCAGATGGAAGACCAGCGCAAAGTCAAACGCCGTTACCTGCTCTATTATGCGCGCGTCTACGATGCTTCCACCCGCCAGTGGATTGGCAATCTGGTAGATATTACCCCCATCGGGGCTATGATTCTCGGCCTGGCCCCCATTCCAGAAGGCCAACAGATGCGACTGCGCATCGAACTCACCGAGGACGTGGCCAATAAGCCCTACATGGAACTGGAGGTACGCGCCAAATGGCATCGTCCCGACCTCGATCCGACCAAATTCGATATCGGCTTCGAAATCGAAAACATCAGCGAAGAGGACGCTGCAATTATCCGGCGCATTGTCGAACTCTACGGATTTCGCGACAACCAGCCAACCTGACCGGCAGTTGTATGATCATCGGCGCGACCGCAATACCCTCTCCAAAACCGATGCCGTTTGCCGAGTTTTAGAGAAAGGTATGCTTTGTTGCAAACTTGTTATGGTGAGCCGTCATAGGCAGCGAAGCAATCTCCTTACCGGTCAGGAGAGTGCTTTGTTATGCTCACAGTGACAACATCAAAGATGTTTGCAACAGAGCAAGAAAGGTACACTTATGTTAGAAAGGCGACAAGCCGAAAGGCATCCAATCTCTTACTACTTTCAGGTGACAGATGCCGCCACCCATGAGATTCTCGGCAGTCTGGTAAACATCTCAAAGAAAGGCATCATGATTGATGGCACCCGGCCTCTGCCGCTGAACAAAATCATTCGCGTCCGGCTGAACACCACGCCCGAAGTCGCCGACACCCTCAACATCGAGTTCAGCACCTGTGTCCGATGGTGCCGTCAGGACGAAACCGCGCCGGGCATTTACGATATGGGGTTGGAATTCGTCAAAGTCTCCCCTCTCAGCGCTCAAGTGCTGGAACGCATCGCTGAAGTCTACGGCACAAAGAGCAAATCTTTCAACTTTTAGAGGCTACCTTGATAGACCCCCACCTGCCGCTGGTCGAACTCCACCGGCATCTCGACGGTTCGGTTCGGCTCGCAACCATCCTCGACCTCGGCATCCGCCACAATTTGCCCCTCCCGGCCTTTGACGTCGAGGGGCTGCGTCCCCATGTTCAGGTGACCACCCCGCAGCCGGGCGTGATGGCCTTCATCGCCAAATTCCACTGGATGACCGCCGTGATGGTGGACTACGACGCCGTGCGCCGCATCGCCTATGAAAACGTGGAAGACGTCAAAAACGAGGGATTGGACTACGTGGAACTGCGCTTCAGCCCCTGGTTCATGGCTGAGACCAACGGACTCGATCCCGCCGGCGTGACCGAAGCCGTCGTGGACGGAATCGCTGCCGGGCAGCGCGACTTTGGCGTGCGCGTCCACCTCATCGGTATCCTCAGCCGGACCTACGGTCCGGATACCGCCAAACGGGAATTGGATGCCCTCCTGAGCCAGTTCGACCACATCACCGCCCTCGACCTGGCCGGGGATGAGGCCAATTTCCCCGCCGAATGGTTTCGCCACCACTTCCGCCGCGCCCGTGATGTTGGTTGGCACATCACCGTCCATGCCGGGGAAAGCGCCGGGCCGCAAAGCATTTGGAGCGCCCTCCATGACCTGGGCGCAGAGCGCATCGGCCACGCCATCCACGCCGTCGAAGACCCTGCCCTGCTCGATTACCTGGCCGAACACCGCATCGGCGTCGAATCCTGCCTGACCAGCAACGTGCAGACCTCCTGCGTGCCTGATTACGCCACTCATCCGCTCAAGATTTTTCTGCAGCATAGAATCCTCGCCAGCATCAACACCGATGACCCCGGCATCAGCGGCATTACCTTGCCTTATGAATATGAAGTCGCTGCCCCAGAAGCGGGCCTGACCGCCGAACAGATTCGCCAGGCGCAGGTCAACGCCCTGGAAACGGCGTTTTTGAGTGACGAAGAAAAACAACGGTTACGAAACACCACTGCCCAGCGTGGGAGATAGGCAGCAGGGCAGATTCTCTTACAAATCTCATACAACCAAGTAGATAAAGGTCGTTAGAATAAGGGCATGACCCGCCCCCACGTCCTCGTCAACGTCGCCATGACCGCCGACGGCAAGATTGATAGCGTCGCCCGCCGCGGCGCAGCCATCTCCTCCGCCGCCGACAAACGCCGCGTGGATGAATTGCGCGCCAGCGTGGACGCCGTCCTGGTCGGCGGGCGAACGCTCCTGGCCGAAAACCCCAAACTGACCGTCCGCGACCCCGCCCTGCGCCGCGCCCGCCTGCAACGCGGCCTGCCCGAAAACCCGATCAAAGTCGGCGTGGTCAGCCTGGCCGACCTCGACCTGGAGGGCGACTTCGTCCGCGCCGGCCCGGCCGAGCGGCTGGTCTTCACCACCCGCCGCACCCCGCCGGAGAAAATCGTCCGCCTCGAGAAAGCCGGCGTGCAGGTCTTCGTCAGCGGCGCGGAGCGTGTCGACCTGCTCGAAATGCTGGAGACCCTCCACCGCCTCGGCGTGCGCAAACTGCTGGTTGAGGGCGGCGGGACGCTGCTGGCCGAATTCTTCCGCCTCGGCCTGGTGGACGAACTGACCCTCTACCTCGCCCCGCGCATTTTTGGCGGCGCCTCCGCCCCCACCCTGGCCGACGGCCCCGGCTTCTCCCCGCAGCAAGCCCCCCGTCTGACGCTCGTCTCGGTCGAACGCTTCGACCCCGAAGGCGGCGTCCTCCTCCACTACACGATCTGACTCTCGACTATCTGACTCTTGACTATCTGACTCTTGACTATCTGACTGGAGACTCCTGACTATGGGACTCACCCGCACCCAAATCGAAACCCTGCTCGAAGAAAACCGCAACCACCACTGCGAAGGCCTCGGCCCTGATCGCGTCTGCGTGCGCATCGAAGCCATCGCCGAACTGCCCTCCCGTTTCGGCCAGTTCCAAATTGCCGCCTTCTACAACAACCGCGACAACAAAGAGCATGTCGCCATCCTCCACGGCGACGTGCTGGAGGCCGAAGACGTGCCGGTGCGCGTCCACTCCGAATGCCTGACCGGCGACGTGATCGGCTCGCTGCGCTGCGACTGCCGCGACCAACTCGAAAGCGCCCTGCGCCTCATCGGTCAGATGGAGCGCGGCATCCTGCTCTACATGCGCCAGGAGGGGCGCGGCATCGGTCTGATCAACAAAATCCGCGCCTACGCCCTGCAGGAGCAAGGCCTGGACACGGTGGAGGCCAACCTGGCGCTCGGCTTCCGCGACGACGAGCGCGAATACTCGGTGGCCGCCCACATGCTCTACTCGCTGCATGTCAAATCCATCCGCCTCATCACCAACAACCCCAACAAAATCAACGACCTGACCCGTCACGGCATCAAGGTCAACGGGCGCATCCCGCACATCATGCCGCCCAACGAACACAACCATTTCTACCTAGAGACCAAGGCCATCAAATCCGGCCATCTCATCGACACCTTCGGCAAGCCACGCCTGCCCGAACAGGCCGACCCGCCGATGGTCGAAGGCATGGACGAGGAAGTGCTGGCCGTGATCCGCAAGTATTACAAGTAGGACAGCCTTTCCAGGCTGTCTCTGATCCAGGCTGTCTCTGACAGGCCAAAAGCCTGTCCTACAAAAGGAGCAATCTATGACCCTCGAAAACCGTGTGGCCGTCATCACCGGCGCGACCGGCGGACTCGGCTCGGTGCTGACCCGCGACCTGGCCGCCCGCGGCGCCCGCCTGGCCCTGCTCGACCTCGACTCCGCCCGCCTCGAAGCCCTGACCTCCGGCCTGTCCCTGCCCGAGGAACGCCTCCTGACCCGCGTCGTGAACCTGCTCGACCCCGCCGAGACGCGCGCCGCCGCCGAGGCGGTCGCTGCCCGCTTCGGGCGCCTGGACATCCTGCTGCACCTCGTCGGCGGCTGGACGGGCGGCAAGACCCTGCTCGAGGCCCCCGCCGAAGACCTGACCTTCATGCTCAACCAGCACGTCTGGACTTCGTTCAACGTCGTGCAGGCCTTCGTGCCGCATCTGGTGGCCAACGGCTGGGGGCGCGTCGTCATGGTCACCTCGCCCTACGCGGCGCGCCCGAGTGCCAAGGGCGGGCCGTATGCCATCGGCAAGGCCGGGCAGGAAACGCTGATGCTGACCCTTTCGCAGGAACTGAAAGGCACGGGCGTCACCGCCAACCTAGTGCAGGCCAAGACGATTGACGTCCAGCGCCAAAAAGTCACCGCCCCCACGCCCGAAAACGCCGCCTGGAGCACACCCGAAGAACTCTCCGCCGCCATCCTCTACCTTCTCTCGGACGAGGCGGGGGCGGTCAACGGCGCAAAATTGCCGCTCTACGGCTCGTATTAGGCCGCTGACCGACTGCGTTTTTTGTCCTCCCTACTATTCTCTTGCGCCAAAAGGAACTGTCCAAAAAGATAGCAAAAGCCAGCAGAGAACGCTAGATGTGGCGTTCTCTGCCTTTATTTTTCGTAATTGCCTACCCTGGTCTCGGAAATCATCCGCAGATGTCGCAGAGGACGCAGATGGGGAGAAAATCGGCGACATCGTCCCCACAGGGGAAATCTGCGCAATCTGCGGATAAAGTTCGCGTCTTTTGCTGCGATTAACCATCCCGGCCTCGTTGAATAGGCAGTTACGATTTTTCGCAGTATGTGGCAGCGGAATGGCATTCCGCCTTACTTTTGAGACGGCCCCTGCTTTTTAACCCACAAATTGCTGGCCTGTGAGAGTTTTGTGTAAAAATCAGGCCATCTATTGACAATCTCCTCCCCCGCGTGTATATTCTTTCTCGTTATGGAACTCTCCGAAGAGAGCCATTGTCCTGTTTTTACCTCCCGGTTCCGGGCAGAAACGGAAGGAGGTGATGACCGGCGCGAAAGCCCCACACCTCGTGTATCTTAACCTGCGCATCCCTGCCGCAGGTTTTCGATTCCTTTTCCCGATTCTCAAGGAGGAAAATGTCTTATGAAACGCAACTGGCTCTACACAGCAACCGCCATCCTGGTCAGTGCAGTTTTCCTGCTCTCGGCCTGCGGACCGTCGGGCGGCGGAGAAAAGAAAGTTGTCACTTTCATCTTCACCCAGGAACCCGAAACGCTGAACATCCAGTACACGAACATGTATTTTTCCCAGATTCTCCAGCAACTCTGGAATCATTGGGCCTGGGAATACGATGAAAATAACCAGCCGTATCCCGTGCTGATTACCGAAATGCCGACCCTGGAAAACGGCGGCATCTCGGACGACGGCAAGACCCTGACCCTGCACTTGCGCGACGACATCAAATGGTCAGACGGCGAACCCATCACCGCCGAAGATTTCGTCTTCACCTGGGAAATGACCATCGCCCCGACCAATACGGTGGCGACCGCCTATCCCTACAGCGAGGCCGTCAGTGTCGAAGCCCCCGACCCGCGCACGGTGGTGGTCAAATTCGCCGAACCGTTTGCCCCCTGGCTGTACTTCTTCCACGGTATCCTGCCCAAGCACATCCTCCAGCCCGTTTTCGACGCAGAAGGCACGCTCGACAACGCCGACTGGAACAACAATCCGACCGTCGGCAGCGGCCCATTCGTTTTTGCCGAATGGGAGTCCGGCTCCTACCTGCGCTTCGTCAAAAACGAAAACTACTGGGGTAAACCCGCCAAAGTGGACGAAATCTTCGTCCGCATCGTCCCGGATGACGCCTCGCAGATTGCCGCCCTCACTTCCGGCGAAGGCGACATCGGCATTTTCATCGCCTACCCCGACATCCCCACCCTGGAAGACGCCGGCATCAATGTCGTCAAAGTCTTCTCCGGTTACAACGAGGGCTGGTTCCTGAACCTCGGTCCGAACGGACACCCCGCCCTGCAGGATGTGCGCGTCCGCCAGGCGCTGGCCTACGGCACCGACCGCTTCAAGATTGCGCAAGACCTGCTGCTCGGCAAGACCGTTCCGGCTGTCACCTTCTGGGATGGCTCGCCCTGGGCCGACCCCAGACTCAAACCCTATCCCTACGACCCCAAGAAAGCCAGCGACCTGCTCGATGAAGCCGGCTGGGTAGACAGCAACGGCAACGGCACGCGCGATAAAGACGGGGTGGAACTCGTCCTCCGCTACGTCACAACCATGCGCGAGGTCCGCAAAGATACGCAGGCCGTCATCCAGCAGCAACTGGCGCAAATCGGCGTCGGCATCGAACTGTACAACTACGACAGCGACATCCTCTTCGGCTCCTACGGCGACGGCGGCCCTGTAGCCATCGGCAACTACGACATCGCCGAATGGTCCGACCTGCCCGGTGCCTTCCCCGACCCGGATACCGCCTACTGGCTGTGCGAGGAGATTCCCTCGGATGAGTCGCCTCAGGGCGTCAACTGGGAATACATCTGCGACGAGGAACTGCAAGCCCTGTTCAAACTCCAGAAAACCCAGGTATCCTTTGAGGACCGCGTGCAGACCTTCTACCAGATTAGCAAAATCATCTACGAGAAAGTCTACTGGCTCGGCATCTGGCAGGACCCGGACATCTGGGCCGTCAATTCTCGGCTGTCGAAGGTCAAGATTTCCGGCGTCACCCCCTTCTTCAATATTGCCGAATGGGACATCCCCTAAAGCCAAACCTTTGACCGTCTTCTAGCCCCCGGCGCGGGATTTTGGCCAACGCGCGGCTCTCACGCTGCGCCCCAAAATCCCGCGCCCCCTACCGAAAGGTCATCCTTCATGACCCGTTACATCGTCCGACGTCTCCTGCAAGCCATCCCGCTGCTCTTTCTGGTCAGCCTGATTCTTTTTGTCATGCTTCAAAATATGGGCGACCCGCTCGCCACCATGGGCGGCCGCACCATGACCCGCTCTGAGGACCGAGCACGCCTAACCCGTCAACTTGGGCTGGATAAACCGGTCATTGTCCAGTATCTCTACTGGCTCATCGGCAACGACTGGACAAAAATAGACCTCGACGGCGACGGAATCGCCGAAACGCCCGGCGTGCGCAAAGGCGTCCTGCGCGGGGACTTTGGGTATTCGCTGGTCAACCGCGAACCGGCCATGAAGGTCATCATGGAGCGCCTGCCCAATACGCTCCTGCTTATGTTGAGCGCCGAAATTGTCATCATCCTCGGCTCATTGCTCATCGGCATCTATGCCGCTCTGCGTCAATACTCCTTTGTAGACAATCTGGTTACGGCCTTATCCTTCATCGGTTATTCGATGCCCATTTTCTTCGTCGCCCTGGGTCTGATGTACATTTTCGCCGTCAAGTTCAAAGCCTGGGGCCTGCCTTATCTGCCCACCGTCGGCATGTTCGACCCGCGCGTCGGCAAAACCTTCTGGCAGGTGGTCTGGCACATGATTCTGCCCATCATCACCATCGCCATCACCAGTTTTGCCGCCAACAGCCGCTACGTGCGCAGCACCATGCTCGAAGCCTTAAGCCAGGACTACATCCGCACCGCCAAGGCGAAAGGCGTGCCGCGCCGCTCGATTGTCTTCGTCCACGCCCTGAAGAACGCCTCCCTGCCCATCATCACCGTCGTCGGTCTCGACCTGCCTTTCCTGCTCGGCGGCGCGGTCGTCACCGAACGCATCTTCGCCTGGCCGGGGATGGGACGCCTGTTCATTGACCACGTCTCCCGCGCCGACACGCCGGTCGTCATGGGCATCCTGATGCTGATTGCCTTTGCTGTCATCACCTTCCAAATCATCACCGACATCGTTTACGCCTGGCTCGACCCGCGTATTCGTTACACGTAGGAACTCCCGACATGGCAAAACGCCCCCTCCCGGACCCGAAACCTGCCTCCCAGGAAATCCAGCGCGTCTCCGCCCCTGACGAACTCGAACCCCCCGTCCTGAGCCTCAAGCAACTGGCCTGGCGGCGCTTCCGGCGGCACAAGATGGCTCTCGCCGGCATTGTCATCCTCGTGCTTCTGGTAGCCTACTGCATCATCGGCGCGCTGTTCATCCCCGAAGAATACGCCAATTACACCGACACCGGTCTGCGCCTCCAGGCGCCCTCCGCCGAACATATCTTCGGCACCGACACCGTCGGACGCGATATCTTCGCCCGCACCATCTACGGCGGACAAATCTCCCTGCTCATCGGTCTGACCGCCATGCTGGTGGAAATCTTCGTCGGCGTGCTGATTGGGGCGCTCACCGGCTATTTCGGCGGCTGGCTCGACAGCATCCTGATGCGCCTGACCGAGGTCGTGCTGATCGTGCCGCAAATCTTCCTCTTGCTGGTCATGGCGAAATTCTTCGGCGGCTCGATCCCCGATCTGACTCTCTTCGGGCGCCAGTTCAGCGGCAGCGTCATCGTCATCGTGCTTATCATCGGCCTGACCGCCTGGCCCTACACCGCCCGCATCGTGCGCGCCCAATTCCTCTCCATCAAGGAAAACGAATTCATCCTGGCCGCACGCGCCACCGGCACCGGCACCTGGGACATCATCTTCCGCCACATCCTGCCCAACAGCATCGCCCCCATCGTCGTCGCCGCCACGCTGGGCATCGCCAACGCCATCACCCTCGAAGCCTACATCAGTTTCCTCGGTCTGGGCGTCCGCCCGCCGACGGCCACCTGGGGCAACATGCTCGAAGGCGCCTACAACTACATTGACCAGGGAATCTACTGGCTGTGGCTCTTCCCCGGTCTGCTCATCCTGCTCATCGTGCTGAGCATCAACTTTGTGGGCGACGGCCTGCGCGACGCCCTCGACCCGCGCAGCCGCGCCGTCTAGGAGCCGCCATGACCGCCCTGCTCGAAGTCAAAGACCTCGTCACCCGCTTCGACACCCCCGAAGGGACCGTCTACGCCGTCAACGGCGTCTCCTTCCACTTGAACGAGAGCGAAACACTCGCCGTAGTGGGAGAAAGCGGATGCGGCAAATCCGTCACCATGATGTCCATCTTGCGCCTGCTGCCCATGCCCCCGGCCAAGATTGTCAGCGGCATTGCGCTCTATCGCGGCCAGGACTTGCTGAAACTTTCCGACCAGGACATCGAACACAACATCCGCGGCAAGGAAATCGGCATGGTCTTCCAGGACCCGATGACCTCCCTCAACCCGGTGCTGTCCATCGGCTACCAGCTCACCGAAGCGTTGAAATGTCATCTCGACATGGATGAACAGCAGGCTCACGACCGCGCCATCGAAATGCTCAACAGGGTCGGCATCTCGGACGCCGAGCGCCGCCTATCTGCTTACCCGCACCAGTTTTCCGGCGGCATGCGCCAGCGCGCCATGATTGCCATGGCCCTGGCCTGCAACCCCAGCCTGCTGATTGCCGATGAACCCACCACTGCCCTCGATGTCACCATCCAGGCGCAAATTGTCGAACTGATGGTTTCCCTGCGCGAGCAGGCCAATCTCTCGCTCATCTGGATTACCCACGACCTGGGCGTGGTGGCCGGACTGGCCGAGCGCGTCATCGTCATGTACGCCGGTTCCATCGTCGAGGAAGCCGGCGTGGACGAACTCTACGACAACCCGCGCCACCCCTACACGCTGGCCCTGCTGGCCGCCCTGCCGCGCGTCGACAAGCGCCGCACGCACCGGCTCAAATCCATCCCCGGCGCGCCGCCCAACCTGTTGGTCAAACCACACGGCTGTCCGTTTGCCCCGCGTTGTGAACTGGCCTTCGAGCGCTGTCGAATCGAAAATCCGCCCCTCATCGAAGTCGTCCCCAGACACTCTGCCGCCTGCTGGGCCGATGTTGTTACAGGAAAGCCGAAATGAATACGCCGCCGCTGGTCTCCGTCCAAAACCTGAAAAAATACTTCCCCGTTACACAGGGCTTGGTCTTCCAGCGCGTCATTGGGCAGGTGCGCGCTGTGGACGACATCTCCTTTTCCATCGAAACCGGGCAGACTCTCGGTCTGGTGGGCGAATCGGGATGCGGCAAAACCACCGCCGGACGCACCCTGCTGGCCCTCTATCCGGCCAGCGGCGGCCGCGTCTTCATTGACGGGCAGGAAGTCCACAGCGCCCGCGGGGCAGCACTGATGGCCCTGCGCCGCAAAGCGCAGATGATTTTCCAAGACCCGTTTGCTTCGCTCAACCCGCGCTGGACGGTCAACGCCATCGTCAGCGAACCGATGCGCGTTCATGGCCTGTACAAGACCCAAAAAGAGCGCACCGAGCGCGTCCAGGAATTGATGGAACTGGTCGGCCTCAGCCCGCGTCAAATCAACCGCTTCCCGCACGAATTTTCCGGCGGCCAGCGCCAGCGCATCGGCGTCGCCCGCGCCCTGGCCTCCGACCCCAAATTCATCGTTTGCGACGAGCCGATTTCTGCCCTGGATGTCTCCATCCAGGCACAGGTAATCAACCTGCTCGAAGACCTGCAGGACCGCTTCGGCCTGACCTACCTCTTCATCGCCCACGACTTGAGCATGGTGCGCCATGTCTGCGACCAGGTGGCGGTGATGTACCTGGGGAAAATCGTCGAACTGGCCGCCAAAGACGAACTCTACGAGCATCCCCTGCATCCCTACACGCAAGCGCTCATCTCCTCCGCCCCGGTCGCGGACCCGCACGCGGCGCGCGCCAAACAGCGGATTCTGCTCGAGGGCGACGTGCCCAGCCCCCTGCGCCCGCCTTCTGGCTGCCGCTTCCATCCCCGCTGTCCGCTACGCATGGAACGCTGCGACAAGGAAGAGCCAACCCTCGAGCAGGCCGGCCCGGATCATCGGGTGGCCTGCTGGGCGGTGATGAAGTGAACGAAAACCTTGCGCAGGGTCGAGCCGGCGCAAGGTTTTTCTCAATCAGGGCAAGCCCGTTTATTTCCGTTTATCTCTGGTTTCACTCCCTCGGCATCGGCATCAAATACCAGTCGAGGAAACGTTCGATGCGCGCATAGGCGTCCAACTGAGTAGCGCGTTTGAGAAAGCCGTGCGACTCCCCTGCATAGGTTTTGTACTCGAAAGTCTTATCGGCGCGGCGCAGAGCCTCCACCCAGTCTTCCGAGGCCTCCGGCGGGACGATGTCGTCCTCGAGGCCGTGCAAAATCAGCACCGGACTTTCGATATTCTCCACCTGATAAATTGGAGACCCTTCATAGTAGACATCGCGGTTCTTGGCCGGGTGACCGATCATCTTTTCGGTGTAGTAACGCAACTCCCGCGAGCACAGCGCCCAGGAAGTCTCCAGGTGGGCGTCGCCGAATTTGCTGATGCCACAAGCAAAGAGGTAATCGGGATCGCGCGCCAGACAGCAGGCCACCAGATAGCCGCCGTAACTGGCCCCGTAGATGGCGATCCGTTCCGCAATAACCTCATCCAGGGCGGCCAGGTAGCGCGCTCCGGCCAGACAATCCTGCACGTCCCCCTGCCCCCATTGACCGTAATTCAACTGCTCGAATTGCATCCCATAGCCGTTCGAGCCGCGGTAATTGGGCATCAGGAAGGTGTATCCCTTTGCCAACAGATACTGCGTCAGGATATCCCACTCGTAGCAATACTGCGAGGACGGCCCGCCGTGCGGATAGACTACCGCAGCCCCGTTGGGACGCGGCGGGCGGAAAAGCAGGGCCGGAATTTCAAGTTTGTCCTTGCTTTTGTATGTGATGTCTTCGGGCATCACCAGCGGCAGGCGCTCCAGCGCCGGGAGCATGGAAAAGGTGAGTTGCGTCTCGCGGCCGCCGGGCAGTTCGATGCGATAAATATCGGCCGCCCGAACCGGGCTTTCAAACTCCACGCTCAGGAAAGAACCATCCGGCGCCCACTGGGGGCGGGAATAAATCCCATCGGCGCGTTTCAGATAGGTGATTTGCCCGCTTTCCGCGTCCACAATTCCCAGGTCGTAGCGCCCGCCCCGGTTAACGGTGACGGCAATTTGCTGCCCATCTGGCGACCAGGAGGGCTCAGAAACATCCGCTTCCAGGTGCGTCAGGCGGCGCAGGCCCTCGCCGTCGGGGCGCGTCAGCCAGATTTCGTCGAATCCCGTCCGCCCGGAGAGAAACATCAGGGTCGAGCCGTCCGGCGACCAGCGCGGCCAGAAATCCTTCTGGTGGGGCGCGCCGGCCAGCAGGCGCGTCTGGCCGGTCTCGAGGTCCACCAGGCGCACATCGCGGCGGTTGGGGTCGCCGCGCGGGTCGAAGGTGTAGGCCACCAGTTTCCCGTCCGGCGAGGGGACGGCCTCGCGCACATCCCCGGCCTCGGTCACCAGCGCTCGCGGCCAGATCCCCTCCCGGTCGGTCAGGAGCAGTTGCACGGTCTCGTCGCGTTCGACCATGATGAGGAGGTGGAAACTGTCGGGCATCCAACTGGAAGCATAGGCCTGACTGCTGAAACTGGAGATTGGGCGCGGCAGGCCGCCTTCCGCCGGCGCAACGTAGACGCGGCGCTCCATCGTAAAGGCTAGCCAGCAGCCATCCGGGGACCAGCGCGGCACTTCATCGTCCCAGTAGGCCACCGGCGGGCGCGTGGTGGAGATGCGCCGCGGCCAACCGCCGGAGGTGGACATCAGGTAAACATCCGAGAGGTCTTCGCGGTCCCAAATGAAGGCAATCCGCTCGCCGTCGGGGGAGAGGTGGTGGTTGCGCGGCCGGTTGACGGCAGTGATGAGGGAAAGACTCCAACCTTCGGGCGGCTTGAGGTCGGGACGCGGCATCGAGGGCCAGCCGTTGCGTTCGTATTTTTCCTGCACGACAATTCCACTGCGCATGGGGAACCCCTCCTGGGGCAAAACCAGAACCGGAGATAAACGGGAATAATGGTAAAAAAGAAAAATACACCGCGCCGAAACAGAAAGCCGAATCGGCTTCAGCATTGTTACAGCGAGCGGGTCAGCCCGCTTGCTGGTCGGCTTCGGGGCGCACGATCCAGTATGCAGCCGCCCCCAGGATCGGCGCGCAGACGATCAGGATGGCCCACAGGGCGCGGGCCGTGGCATGCAAGCGGGTACGCTTGCGCAGGCCGAACAGGGCGCTCACCGTCAGCGCCAGCCAGCCGCACAGCAAAACCAGGTAGACAATCTGGAAAACGAGAAAGGATTCGCCATAGTCAATCATGCGTACCTCCTGCACCAGGCAAATTATAACGGTATACTTGTGAAGCCCGCAATCACTTCTGGAGGATGCTTATGCGCAATCTATCAGAATTCGAAACCCGCCTCCCACCCGAACAACGCACGCAGTTTCTGGCGCTCACCTCCCCCGCCGGGATTCAAGCCTACCTGGACAGTTTGCCCTACATCGCCGAGGAACTCGACCGCTCCCCCCTGCGCGTGATGACGGATGGACAATGTCACTGCCTGGACGGTGGCCTCTTCGCCGCCCTGGCGCTTGCCCGTCTCGGTTACCGTCCGCTCGTGCTGGACCTGCGGCCCGACCCCGGCAAGGACGACGATCACGTTCTGGCCGTATATCAGGTGGACGGTCTGTGGGGCTGCGTGGCGAAGTCTAATTATCCCGTCTTGCGCTCGCGCGAGCCGGTGTACCGCTCCCTGCGCGAACTGGCGATGTCTTACTTCGATTTTTACTTCAGCGTCAACAAGGAGAAGTCCTTGCGCGGCTACACCCGTCCCCTCGACCTGGAACGCTTCCCGCCCGACTGGATGTGGGAGGAAGCCGTGGTTGCCCGCATTGCGAAGCGGATTTACGCGCTGAAGACCATCCCCTTGATTCCACCAGCCAGCGCGGTGCGGCTTTCCCCGGCCGATGAGCGCACCTACCAGGCGGCCAGCCTGGGCGTGGATTTCAAATGGGTGTATGGCGTGAGAGCCAATCCTTGACTAAAAAGCAAGGCCGGGCTGTGTGACCCGGCCTTACAGAAGACTACTTGTTTTCCTTCTCCTTCTTCAATTTGCGCTTTTCCTTGATGGTGAGTTTGGGCTTTTTCTTTGGCTCTTTGGGAGCCTTGTCTTTTCTTCCTGGACTCATGGCAATTCTCCTTTCTTGAGACGGGGAAACAGCGCTACGGCGGGAAGGATGAACGACACACTTATTTTACAACAAAACTATGCTATCATCTGCGACTGTCGGACGCCCAACCGCCGTTCTTGAGAAAGCGCCCCGGCAAAATAGATATCCATGAAAACATCTCTTCTGCCTGCTTCTCCACGCCTAATTCAGCGCGCCCTGCTGGGGACGGCCGCAGTCTTCGTGTTCCTCTATTCCCTTGTGCTGACCCTCTCTCCGGCAGCCCGCGCCCGTTCGTGGGAGGTGGAATATCGCTGGTCGCACTGGCTGGGGATTGCCATTTGGTTCGCAATTTTTGTCCTCCTGCACATTCAACTCCAACGCCGCCTGCCAGACGCCGACCCTTATCTCCTTCCCGTCGTGGCCTTCCTTTCTGGATGGGGATTGCTCACCATCTGGAGGCTCTCGCCGGGCTTCGGTTTGCGCCAGGCCATCTGGCTGTTATTTTCAGGGCTTGTTCTGACCTTTGGCCTGCGTCTCTCTCCCGAACTGGGTTTTCTGCGCCGTTACAAATACATCTTCCTCACCGCCGGCATTCTGCTTACGGCGCTGACCTTTTTCTTCGGCACCAACCCCTCCGGCGACGGACTGCGCCTGTGGCTGGGCTGCTGCGGCGTTTACCTCCAGCCCTCCGAACCGCTGAAACTGCTCTTCCTCATCTACCTTTCGGGCTATCTTTCCGAAATGCTTCTCCTGCGCTACCGGCTGGCAGCGCTCATCCCGCCGACGGCCATCGTCACCGGTGTAGCCCTCCTCCTGCTCGTCGCTCAGCGCGACCTTGGAACTGCCTCGATTTTCATCTTCCTGTACACACTCACCCTTTATATTGCCAGCGGACGCAAACGCGTCCTGTGGGTCAGCCTGGTAGGATTGGCAGTCGCCGGCGTGGCAGGATATTCCCTCTTCGATGTCATCCGCCTGCGCGTGGACGCCTGGCTCAATCCATGGCTCGACCCTGCCGGCCGCTCCTACCAGATTGTCCAGTCGCTGATTGCCATTGCCAACGGCGGCGTCAGCGGACGCGGCCCCGGACTCGGCAGTCCCGGCCTCGTACCGGTGGCCACCTCCGACTTCATCTACACCGCCATCGCCGAAGAAACCGGTCTGGCCGGGACCCTCGGCCTGCTCCTGCTCATCGGCATCTTCACCGCCCGCGGACTGCTGATTGCCTTGCGCGCTCCCGATACCTTCCGCCGCGTCCTGGCGGCCGGGCTTACGGCTTACCTCGCTGGCCAAAGTATTCTCATCATTGGTGGAAACACGCGCCTACTGCCGCTGACGGGGGTCACACTTCCATTCGTGTCCTACGGCGGCTCTTCCCTGCTGACATCGTTCATCGCCGTTCTGCTGCTCCTGCTCATCTCCAACCGAGCCGATGAGGAACCCGCTCCCCTGACGAACCCTCAACCCTTCCTGCTCACCGGCGCTCTGCTGGGGCTGGGTCTACTGGCATTGGCAGCCGTGACCGGTTGGTGGGCGCTGGGACGCGGCCCGGCCCTGCTGGCGCGCACCGATAACGCCCGCCGCGCCCTTGCCGACCGCTACGTCCGGCGCGGCGCCCTGCTCGACCGCCGCGAACAACCTATCAATCTGACCCAAGGCGCGCCCGGCGAATATGTGCGCGTGTATGCCTATCCTGATCTCTCCTCTGTGGTTGGGTATATCCATCCCAACTATGGGCAAACCGGCCTGGAAGCCAGTATGGATAACTATCTGCGCGGCTTGCAGGGCAATCCGGCCAGTCTCATTTGGGCAGACCACCTGTTCTACGGTCAGCCGCCGCCGGGCCTCGACATCCGCCTGAGCCTCGACCTGCGGCTTCAGGCCCACGCTGATTTTCTGCTGGGCCCCCGGCGGGGCGCAATCGTCTTGATGAACGCTGACACAGGCGAAATCCTGGTCATGGCCTCGCACCCCACCTTCGACGCCAATCGGCTGGACGAACTCGAAGCCGCGCTGCTCGCCGACCCATCCAGTCCCCTGCTCAACCGCGCCGTTCAGAGCGCCTATCCTGTTGGCCAAGCGCTCGAACCATTTCTCCTGGCCGCCGGCCTGAGCGATTCTCCTTCACAAAGCGACCTGGAAGGCGTATACACCAGGCTTGGCTTTTTCGAAACCCCACAGGTCCGCTTGCCCACGGCAAAAGCCTCAGCGCCGGGGGGAACATTGCGGGTCAGCCCCCTGCAGATGGCTCTGGCAGCGGCGACTCTCAGCAATGGAGGCAGACGTCCGGTTCCGCGCCTGGCAATGGCCGTGAGCACACCCTCCGAAGGATGGGTGATCCTACCCGCCCTTGGAAAAGATTCGCAGGTATTTCTGCCCAGCCGCGCCGAAAATGCGGCTGCATCATATGCCCTGAACGACTTTCCTTTCTGGCAATGGACAGCCTCTGTCAGTAGCGGCACAGAAACCTTTCTCTGGTCGCTGGGCGGCACGCTGCCCGACTGGCAGGGAGCGCCACTCGTGGTCGTTGTCGTGCTGGAAGAGGGGTATCCATCGCTGGCAAGTTATATGGGGCAACAGTTGCTCCAATCGGCGATCAAGCCATAAAGCAAGGATAGTTTTTAAACGCACGACGCCCCCCAAAGTTTGGGGGTCGTCGTGTTATTTACCGATACGGAACACGGTAAGCGGTTCATCCGCTACTTCACGCGGACGAACTTCCGTTTGCCCACTTGCAGCACGCCGGGATGCGGGAAGGGAGCGTCGAACCTGTCCAAAACCTCGCCATCCAGGCGGACGCCCTTCTGGTCAATCAGCCGCCGTCCCTCGGATTTGCTCGCCGCCAGGCCAGCAGCCGTCAGCACGTCCAGCACCGTCTGACCGGGCTGAAGGGTGTATTCGGGCATTTCGTCTGGGACATCCTTTTGCTGAAATACCTTTTTGAAAGTCTCCTCGGCGCGGGCGGCCGATTCCTCGTCGTGGAAAATAGAGACAATTTCGCGGGCAATCGCCATCTTGGCGTCGCGCGGGTGCAGCGTTCCGGAGCGGAGAGCGGCCTCCATCTCGGCAACCCGGTCGGGGGTCCAGCGCGTGACGAGGCGCATATACTGTCCCATCGCTTTGTCGGGCACCGACATCACCTTGCCATACATGTCTTCCGGCGTCGCCAGGAGAGGGATGTGGTTGCCGAGCGATTTACTCATCTTGATCTCGCCGTCGGTGCCGGGCAGGATGCCCAGGATGATGGCAATGTTGGGGCGTGCGCCGAGGGCGGTCATAATTTTACGGGCGGCGGTCATGATGTTGAACATCTGGTCGGTGCCGCCAATCTGGACATCGGCCTGGAGCATGTAGGCATCGTAACCCTGCATGAGGGCATAGAAGGTTTCGTGCAGGTAGATGGGATCGTTGTTTTCCCAGCGCAGGCGGAAGTTTTCGCGTTCGCGCACGAATTGCTGGACGGTGAAGTTGGAGGCCAGGTTGATGAGTTCGGCGAAGGTCAACTCAGAAAGCCACTCGGAGTTGAAGCGGATTTTGGTCTTGTGGCGGTCGAGAATCTTGTAGGCCTGCTCGGCGTAGGTGGCAGCGTTATGGCGCACTTCTTCGGGCGTCAGGCGCGGGCGGAGTTTGTCTTTGTCAGAGGGGTCGCCGATGAGCGAGGTGTAGTCGCCGACGACGAAGGTGACCTCGTGGCCGAGTTCCTGGAACTGGCGTTGTTTGCGCATCGGGACGGTGTGGCCGAGGTGGAGGTCACTGGTGCGCGGGTCGAAGCCGCAGTAGACGCGCAGCGGGCGGCCTTCCTTCTGCGCTTCGAGCAGGCGCTCTTTCAACTCGCGCGCCATGTTTTCTTTCAATTCTTCGTCGCCGTATTCGGTGCCTTGCATGAGAAGGGCAACTTGCTGGTCAATGTTCATAGGGCCTCCGTAAATTATCTTCTGCAACTTCCAGACGGGGGTGGCAATGGGTCGCCTCCACAATGGATCATCCAGCGGGCAATGGGAGTGCCCTTATCAATATCATATCGGGCTACACATCCAAGAAGAGCATCATCGTCCCATATCATCGCTTCGGTCACTGTGCTTTCCGGGATGGAGATGGTGTCAAGGATTTCCTCGGTAAGCACAAAGCCGGTTCTGATGGAGCGAGCGGCGACGAAGATTTCGGTCATGGGTACTGCCGAGGCGTCCTCGGCCCGCGCCTGCCTGCCCAGGAGAAAACCCAGCAATGTGCCGACACCAAAGCACAAGATCGCCGCGAGAGAAGAGATGATTATGCGCGAAGGCTTCATAAAAAAACCCGCCATAGAACCCGCGAATCATTCAAACAAAAAGCGCGCCCGCTGCGGCAGGCGCGTGGAGGCGGAGCGCAGCGTGGGTCAGGAAAGGAAATAGTAGAAATAAACCGGCACATTCATTGCGGGCTATTATACAACAGAACAGGTGAGAGAAATCCCGGATCTGAGAAGCGACTTAATTTCCTTCCTTCGCCGCCTAAACTCGCTGCCCGGTCAGACATCAAACAACTTATCGGCGGACATGAAAAGCCCCGCCCTACTTTTGTGAAAAAAGGATATACTACTACAAGAGGATAGTTAGCATGAATTCATCCCACATTCTTATCGGCGAACGCGACCCTTTCATGCGCCGCGCCCTGGAAAGTATCCTGGCACCACGTTTCAGATTGACCTTTACTGAAAATGGCGAAGAACTGCTGGCTCGCGCTCGAGAAAACCCGCCTGACATCATCATTTTAGAAATTTTATTGCCATACATAGACGGGTTGCAAGTCTGCCGCGAACTGAAGAGCGACCCTGCCACAGCCCGCATTCCCATTCTGGTCTTCAGCCTGCTGCTCGCCAAAGAACGCTCTCGTCTCGCCGGAGCAGATGATTTCCTGCTCAAGTCCCTTCGAGAAGACGTTCTGCTGACGCGTATCGAAAATCTCCTCATGCAAGTTCAAAAAGAAGGATAATCTTCTATGGAAAACCTGCTTACCCATATCCCTGGACTAGACCAGATTTTGTGCGGCGGCCTACCTGTTCACAGCACCGTTCTCATCGGCGGCGGCCCCGGCAGCGGCAAGACCATCCTCGCGAGTCAAATTGTTTTCCGCAATGCATCGCCCGAAAATAAAGCCATTTTTGTCAGCACGGTCTCTGAGCCGCTGGCGCGCATTTTGCACTATGCACAGGAATTTACTTTCTTCGACGCCTCGCTCATCCCAGATGTTGTTCTTTACGAAGATATCGGTCCCGACTTACTGGAAGGCAATGGCAAGCGCGCCCTGGAACGCATCGAGGCTTTATTGCTCAAGCATCGTCCTGGCTACCTGGTCATAGACAGCGTGCGCGCTCTGAGCGCTCTGAGCGAAAGCGCCCCTGCCATGCGGCGCACACTCTTCCGATTGGCATCTATGCTGGCCGCGCTCCCCTGCACCACATTTCTGGTCGGAGAATATCAGCCGCACGAGTACGCGGCTACCATCGAAGCCTCCATTGCGGACGCCATCCTGATGCTCGACCGACGCGAGCAGAGTCTATACGACCAGCGGGTGCTGCGCGTCGAAAAACTACGCGGCAGTAACTACATTCCCGGCGAACACACCTTCCGCATCTCATCCGAAGGGATTACCGTCTTTCCTCGCTTTACCACCCCGCCGATGCCGGCAACTTCTCCCCCCCACCGTGAATATGTTCCGACCGGAATTCGCGGCATGGATGACGAAATGCTTCGTGGCGGCCTTCTGCGCGGCACCACCACCCTGCTGGCCGGAGACCCAGGCGTGGGAAAGACTGTCACCGCCCTGCACTTTCTGCTCAATGGCGTGAAATTTGGAGAAGCCGGGGCTTACATTTGTTTTCAAGAAGACCCCAATCAACTGGCGCAAATCGCCGCTAATTTCGGTTTCGATATAAATGCTCTAACCCGCAGTGGAAAACTAACCATATTCTACACGTCGCCCGTCGAATTGGATATTGACGAGCATGCCCAGTCTATCCTGGCAACTATTCGTCAGATTGGCGCGCGCCGCGTTGTCATAGACAGCATTGGTGACCTGGAAGCAGGGGCATGGGGTAGTCAGTAACGCTACTTCAATTTTGTTTACGCCCTCACGCAATGGTTCAAAAATAATCATATCACCGCTCTACTCACCGCCGAGATTAGCAGCCTGTTTGGCAATGAACTGACTCTCACCGGCCGCGGTATTTCTCACATTGCCGATTCCATTGTCCTTCTGCGCTACACGGAAATGAAAGGCGAGATTTGCCGCGCGCTCACCGTGTTGGCCATACGCGGCAGCGACCACAGCAAACAAGTACGCAAGTACATCATCTCCGAAAAAGAGGGCCCCCATGTAGGTGAAGTTCTGCATCACACCTTCTCGATACTGCTTCCGACTCAGAACGCCGCGGCAGCCAGTAGTATCTAACCGGCTGGCTAGCCACTGATTAAAGTTATATATTCTCCCCTCTTGCCGCCCTCCACCGACTCGGCAGGGAGGGCAAGTGTCCATAAGTGGTAAGCAATTATCGGCTGCTGATGAGCAATCTCGGACCACAAACCTCTTACAACTAACCCTTTGCGATATCGGCCCCGGCATCCCGCCCGCACATATAAAAAGCTCTTCGAGCCGCTTTTCAGCACCCAAGCCCACAACATCGGCTTGGGACTGGCCGTCAGCAAAAAACGGTCGAGGCCAATGGAGGGCCTCCCGAGGCGAGAGCGCAGTCTCCCCACAGGAAAAAGCCGGTACGGGCGCTGCCTTTACATTGACTTTACGGTTCAGCCTCCCACGGAGAGTTAAAGCAAGGCCAACAGCGCCTATTATTCACCAAGCAAGTCATCGGCGTAACCTGCGAATTATGTCCCAAGGTCTGATAAAGTCTATTCTTCGCGCCGCAGACGCGTCCCACAAGTGCGGCAGAACTGGTCGCCGGGGCGGGCGCGATGGCCGCAAGTGTGACAATAAATCATAGTCTCTTCTTCCGAGACAACCTGCAAAGAACGCCGACTCGAAAAAGTCTGGCTGCGACGTCCCTGCTTTAGCCGAGATGCAGGTTGGCCTTTCAGGAAACCGAACAAGACAAGCAAACCAAGCACAATCAACCCCAAACCAAGCGCGCCGACTACCCAGGGCAACACGTCCGTCCATGAGACACCTCCACCGGTATCTTCGAGCGGAAGAGCAGGCTCGATAGAGACACCGGAAACACTCAGCGTATCATCGGCTTTGTCATAGCGGGCCGTAAACAAGTAAGTTTCACCCGCCTCCAGCGAAACAGTGGGAGTAACGAAATTACGAAGGTTATACGAATCGAATTCGAGCCTCGCTGGCAGCGGGTCGGTTGAGGCGTTTTTCCCCCCGATGGGCAACTGGAAAGACACCGAAAAATCATCCACCGCCATATCGCCGGGCCATTGATACTCAATCTGGCGTGTTGTCCCCTGGACTTTCAACGCCATGTAATACTCCACCCACACATCCGGCGAAAAGGCGCGAATGGAAAGTATGGTCCACGTCTCGCCCGGGGTCTGCTCGTAATAAGCGTTCACCAACCCCACCTCCGCATCTTCCACAGCCACAGCATTGATTTCTGCCTCAGCAGGAATGCGGAGAGCAATCGTCACCGGCAAGGTTGTCTCAGGCGGCAGAGTCAGATGATTAATCACCAGCACCGCCGGACGGTCGAACTCCGGCCAGATTTTCACCTCCACCGCAGACAGGCGGAGCGGCTCCTGCGCCTGCGCCGGCAAGCCGGCAAGGAAGAACATCAACGTCAGAAATGCCCAAAGTTTCTTCATCGGCCTCTCCGAGAGAATTTAATCCAATCTTACCATGCCGGCCAATTCATCAGAAGAAAGACTGCGGCAGGTAAGCACCAGTTCACGCATCAGGCGGTTGAGCGGCGCGAACCTGCCCAGCGCCTCCGCCTGCCGCGCAACGGCCCCGTTGATGGCCTCAACTTCGGTCGGCGCGCCACGCAGAACATCCCGCAGCATGGAGGACTGGTTCTCTGCCGTGCGCGCGGCCACTTCTTCGGCGGCGCGCTCCGGATCTGAAAACGGCAGCGCCACCTCGAGCGCCGCGGCCACCGAAGCGGTCTCGCGCGCCAACTCTCCGAGTAGACGGCGCGCCAACGGGTCGGCAAGCAAGCCGCCGTTGGATACGCGCAGGAGAGCCGTCAGCGGATTGATGGCCGAGTTGACCACCAGTTTGCCCCACTGACGCGGCCGCATATCCGCAACGCGCTCAACCTGAAAGCCTGCTTTGGCTAAAAGGGCGGCCAGTTCATCGAGACGCGGATGCGCCTCCAGCCAGAGCGGCCCCTCACCCGCCAGACGCACCACGCCCGGAGCGGAGAGAAACGCCCCTAACGTGGTAACCCCCGCCGAAACGCGCCGCCGGCCCGAGGGAGCGTCCTGAGCCTGTCGAAGGGCCCCGGCCAAGAGCACATCGTTGCCCAGACCGTTCTGCAGACTAACGGCCAGCCCGTCGGGGGCAAGGCATTCGGCCAGTTGACGGGCCGCGCGCTCCGTCTGCCAGGATTTGACCAGCACCAGCGCCAGGTCCGCCGGAGCACAGGCCGAAGGGTCCGAGGCGGCGAAGACCGGTTGGGGAGATTCTCCCTCCACCCGCGCGCCGTCCCGGTAAAGCGCCTCCAGCGCCTCGGTCCAGGTTCCCAGCACCGTGACTCGCGCCCCGGCAGCCGCCAGCCGGGCGGCAAAGAGCGTCCCCAGCGCGCCCGTGCCGAGGAGAAGTATGTTTCGCCCGTTTGTTTTTTGCACTCTTCTCATTTCCCTCCCTTCTTACTTCTTATTTCTCCTGTAGTTTCGCCAAAATAACGAGATGAGCACTGGTAAATCTGGTAGGATTTGTTTGTCATAACAAACTGCCAGAGGAAACCAATGCTCCCATTCATTGTACAACACTCTGAAGCACTCATCAACTTTGTTCTTGCACTGCAACCTGCCCTTTCCCAACCTCA
>DAOTVO010000011.1:0-41853 GCA_034436335.1 Anaerolineales bacterium
GCCGCCATCGCCAACCAACTCTTCGGCGACTACTTCTGCGACCGCTACGGCCTGCAAAAGACCACGATTGATTTCCTCCCCGTCCAACTCTTCTATGCCACCGCCCAGGGCCGCAACGCCGACTTAATGGAGGCCATTGACCGCCGCCTGAACGAGTGGATTCCCGTCCCCGGCTCGCCCTACTACACCACCCTCGGCCACTGGAGCGACCTCTCCCTTCAGCAGCGCCTGCCGGCCTACCTGTGGGGAGTGGCAGGCGGCGCCCTCGGCCTGCTCGTCCTGACGGTCATCGCCGCCCTGGTCTTCCGCCGCCAGCGGACGACCAGCCTGCGCGAACTGCTGCAAACCCGCGCCGCCCTGCGCCAGACCGAACGCCGCTACGAGACGCTGGCCAACATGTCGCCGGTGGGCATCTTCCGCACCGACGCGGCCGGCGCGACCACCTACGTCAACCCGGCCTGGTGCGTCCTCTCCGGCCTGCCCGCCGAGCAAGCCCTCGGCTTCGGCTGGATGGAGGCCGTCCACCCTGAAGACTTGCCGCGCCTGCGCCGCGAGTGGGAGGAAACCCTCCGCCGCGGCGCGCCGGCCTTCTCCGATTACCGCTTCCTCCGCCCGGACGGGACGATGGCCTGGGTCATGGGGCAGGCCGTCCCGGAGACCGACGCGGCGGGCGAGGTCATCGGCTACGTCGGCACCATCACCGACATCACCGAGCGCAAACGCGCCGAGGAGGAAATCCGCCGCTACGTCGGCGAACTGGAAGCCCTCAACGACCTGGGCGAGAGCGTCAACCGCTCGGTCTCGCTCGCAGAAGTCGTCGCCAACGCGATTGACACCCTGCTCAAAGTCACCCAGACCGAAGTGGCCTTTCTCTTCCTGCGTCAGGGCGAGCGGTTGATTCTGGCCGGCAGCGGCCCGCCCGAACAGGTGCGCCGCTTCGAGAGCATCCCCGAACACCGCGTCGGGGAATGTATGTGCGGGCTGGCGGTGCGGGAGGGCAAGGCGCTCTACTCGCAGGATATTTTCCAAGATATGCGCTGCACCTGGGAAGAGTGCAAAAAGGCCGGTTACCGCTCCTTTGCCGCCCTGCCGCTCCTGGCCGGGCAGGAAGTCATCGGCATCGTCGGCCTGGCCTGCTCAGAAGAGCGCAACTTCGAGCCGCAGGCCGAATTCCTCGAAACCCTGGCCGCGCAAGTCGCCGGCGGTGTGCGCAACGCCCAACTGTACGCCGAGGTCGAGCGCTACGCTGCCGAACTCGAGCAAAAAGTCGCCGAGCGCACCCGCGACCTGAACCTGGCGCTCGAAAAAGCCCAGGCAGCCGACCGGCTGAAATCGGCCTTCCTGGCCAGCATGTCGCACGAACTGCGCACGCCGCTCAACTCCATCATCGGCTTCACCGGCGTCCTGCTGCAGGGGCTGGCCGGTCCGCTCAACGCCGAACAGACCAAACAACTGGGCATGATTCGCGACAGCGCCCAACACCTGCTGGCGCTCATCAACGACGTGCTGGACATCTCCAAAATCGAGGCCGGGCAACTCGAAATCCGCCGCGACCCCTTCGACCTGCGCCTGGCCATCGAAAACGTCCTGCGCATGGTCACCCCCCTGGCGGAGCGCAAAGGCCTGAGCCTTGCCGCCGTCCTCCCCTCCGGCGTGGGGACCATCGTCAGCGACCAGCGGCGCGTCGAGCAGATTCTCATCAACCTGCTCAACAACGCCATCAAGTTCACCGAGCGCGGCGAAGTGCGCCTGGAATGTGAAACCCGCCCCGGCCGGGTCACGCTGCGCGTGCGCGACACCGGCATCGGCATCCGCCCGGAAGACATGCCCAAACTCTTCCGCCCCTTTCAGCAACTGGAGACCGGCCTGGCGCGTCACCACGAAGGCACCGGCCTCGGCCTGGCCATCTGCCGCCACCTGGCCGACCTGCTGGGCGGCGACATCACCGCCGAAAGCGAATGGGGCAAGGGCAGCGTTTTTACAGTGAACCTGCCGTTGTAACGCAACTGCTTGCAGTTGCGCGTAGGACAGGCTTTCCAGCCTGTCACCGACAGCCTGGAAAGGCTGTCCCACAAGGCTGTCCCAGGAGCAACCCGTATGGCTCACATCCTCATCATCGAAGACAACGAAAACAACCTCTACCTGAGCACCTTCATCCTCGAGAAACACGGCCACCGCGTCAGCGCGGCCCGCGACGGCGCCGAGGGCATCCGCCTGGCCAAAGAACTGCGCCCCGACCTGATTCTGCTCGACATCCAACTGCCCGGCATGGACGGCTACGCCGTGGCCGCCAATTTGCGCAGCAACGACGCCACCGCCGCCATCCCCATCGTCGCCATCACCTCCTACGCCATGGCCGGCGACCGCGAACGCATCCTGGCTGCCGGCTGTCAGGGCTGCATCGAGAAACCCATCAACCCCGAAACCTTCCTCGACCAGGCGCTGGTCCACCTCCCGCCGCCCCCCTCCCCGACCGGCGGCTAACCCTCCCCCCTCCGCCGTCCACCGTCTGCCGTCCACCGTCCACCATCCACCCTCCACCGTCCACCGTCCACCGTCAAGAAAGGAGTCTTATGACCAAAATCCTATTCGTTGACGACCTCGAAACCAACCGCTATCTGCTGCGCACCGTTCTCACCGCTGCCGGCTACGAGATGCTCGAAGCCTCCAACGGCGTCGAAGCGCTCGACCTGGCCCGCCGCGAGCGTCCCGACCTGATCCTCTCCGACATCCTCATGCCGCAAATGGACGGCTTCACCCTCTGCCGTGAATGCAAGCGCGACGAGAGCCTGCGCGCCATCCCCTTTGTTTTCTACACCGCCACCTACACCGACCCGCGCGATGAAGAACTCGCCCTCGGCCTGGGCGCAGCGCGCTTCATCGTCAAGCCGATCGAGAACGGCGAATTCCTGACCATCCTGAGCGAGGTGCTGGGCAGTTACCAGCGTGGAAGCCTCCCGGAAGGTCAGGCCTCGTTGGAAGAAGAGACCGTCTTCTACCGCCTCTACAACGAGGCCCTGGTCCGCAAACTGGAGGAGAAAATGCTCGCTCTGGAAGAGAGTAACCGTTCGTTGGCCGCCAGCGAGGAAAGCCTGCGCCGCCTGGCCAGCGGCGTGGCTCACGAACTGCGCAACCCGCTGGGCGTCATCCACAACATCGCCTACCATTTGAACCAGGTGCTGCCGCAGACGCCCGAACCTTCCGAAGAACATCGGCACGCCCGCGAATACCTGGGGATGCTGGAAAGAGAGACGCAGATTGCCGTCCACCTCATCTCCAACCTGCTCTACTCCACCACCGCCCCGCGGCCCGACCCGCAGCCTGTTCCCGTTTCCCCGCTGGTCAACCGCCTCCTCGAGCGATTCCCGCCGCCCCCCGGCGTGACGGTGCGCCTCGACCTGCCCGCCGACCTGCCGCCCGCTCTGGCCGAGCCGGCCCACCTCGAGCAGGCGCTGGCCAACCTCCTGCTCAACGCCTACGAGGCCATGCCCGCGGGAGGAGAGTTATCAGTGATCAGTGAACAGTCATCAGTCACTGCCCACTCACTGATAACTGATAACTGTTTACTGATTACTGTAAAAGACACCGGCCCCGGCATCCCGCCCGAAGCCCTGCCGCATCTCTTCGAGCCGCTCTTCACCACCAAACCGCACGGCATCGGGCTGGGGTTGGCCGTCAGCCGGAAACTGCTCGAGGCCAACGGCGGCCGGCTCGAGGTCGAGAGCGAAGCGGGCCCGGGCGCGGCGTTTGCCCTCGTCTTGCCGGCAGGGCACTAAGCAATAAAGTCTTGCGCTTTTCACATTGGCAGGTTTTATATCTCTTTCTGCAAGAGACGGAAAGCCACCCCTCCCACCAGCAGCGGGAACCAAAACGTAACCGCCCGGTACAGGAGCATAATCAGCACGGCGGCGGCCCAGGGAACGCGCAATCCCGCCAGCGCTACTGGCAAAATCGTTTCCACAAAGCCCACCCCAGAGGGAGTAGGAGAGACGATCAGAAACAAGTAACCAATGCTGAACCCCCCGACCAAAGTCCCTACCGAGAAGGGTGTCCCCATAGCGAGAAAGGTAAACGCCAGCACGCAAATCAGCAAGGCTTTGTTGTTGAGCGCGAACAGAAACGGCCAGAGCAATTGATGCGGTTTGCGGCGCAGAAGCGCCACTCCCTCAACGACTTCGAGAGCAAAGAAACGCGCGTTTTTCACATCGAGGTACTCGCGGTGAATAAAGGGACGGAAAATGCAATTGACCAGTTTCGACAGCCAGACAAGGACACGACCTAATCGTTCTGCAGATTTGTAGCCGAGGTAGAGAAGCGCGGCGACCGCCAGCGCAATCAAGAGCAGGATGGCGCTGGCGATCAACTCGCCGGCATTTAGATTATTCCGCCGAAAAAGTACAATCAATCCCAGCGCCAGTACGCACAGAAAGGCGGCGTAATCGTACAGCACATACAAGACGCCAGCCACCGTCACCCTGCCTGTGGGCTGACCGCGCCGGCGCGCCGAATCGATGAAAACAGCCATGCCGCCAATCCCCGCGCTGGGGGCAATCACGTTGACGAAGTTTGCGGCTGTCGCCAAAAGAAACAAGTGGCGGCGTGATTCCTGCAGGTCCACCAGCCGGTAGAGCGCGCCAAAAGTGACGGCCATGTTGTAGAGCCAGATGCATTCGATGAATAAGGCAACAGACAGAAAAATCCAATTACTCTTTTCCAACGTCTGGGCGATGTTTTCCAGTTCCGAAAAACCCAAAAAGACGAAGAGAATGGTCAGGAACAGGACAAGCAGGAAGAAGAATTTGCGCATGGGCAAATTATAGCCGAAAGAAAACCTCCCACAAACTGCTTTCTGTGGGAGGCTTGCAAGCGGAATAAAATCCCAGGTATGTCTGGAGATTCAATCGCGGCGGCGGCCCAGCCCGCCCACCAGGCCGACGTAGTAAAGCAATTGCAACACAGCCGTGACCAAGGCGGCGACATAGGTGAGCGCGGCAGCATTCAGCACCGCTCTCACCCCACGCTGTTCCTCCTCGCCTTGAATGAGTCCGGTATCGGCCAGCAATTGACGGGCGCGGCGCGAAGCGTCCAGCTCCACCGGCAGGGTCGCCAGCGCAAAGACCGCGCCGCCGGCAAAAGCCAGCACGCCCAGCCAGGCGATGTTCACGCCAAACGCCATGCCGGAATAGGCAAGGAACAGACCAATCATGATGAGAATCCAGCCCAGATTCGAGCCAATGTTGACCATCGGCACCAGGGCGGCGCGCAGACGAAGCGGGAAATATTCTTCCTGGTCCTGCATGGCATGCCCCAGTTCGTGGGCCGCCACCGCCAAGGCCGCCACCGAGGTCCCCTCAGCCACGCCACGCGAAAGCGCCAGAGTCTTGCTGCGCGGGTCGTAATGGTCGGTCAGGGTGCCGTGCACTCCCACGATTTGCAAACCGTACAAACCGGCGCGCGAAATCAGCCGCTGCGCCGCCTGGTAACCGGTCAGACGGCTGCGCGCCGGGACCCGCATCCAACGCGAGTAGGCGGCCTTGACATACCAGGAGGTCAAGGCCATCAGAATGAAGGCCGGAATCATGTAAATCAGGTAATTCACATTAAGCCACATTGTTTCCTCTTACGAAGCAAACCGGAGCGGTGATTTTAGGGGTTGAGAATCAATTCAACGGCCGCATCCAACTGCGGGTCAAGTCCCGCTTCTTCCTGTTCCGGGGTGCGCTCGACCACCACATCAGGCGTCAACCCGACCTCGTGGATGGTGCGCCCGCTGGGGGTAAGCCATTCGGCCACAGTAACGCGCACCGTCCCCCCATTGGAGAGCGGCACCCAATACTGCACCGTCCCCTTGCCGTAGGTGGTCACACCCACCAGTTTGCCGCGGCCGGTGTCCTGAATGGCACCGGCCACCAGTTCGGAAGCCGAAGCCGAGTATTGGTTGACCAGCACCACCAGTGGGATGTTGCCCGTCGCCAGACCGCCGGAAAGTGCATCGTTCTCCTGCTGTGTCCCATCGCCGTATTTTTCGTACCAGATGACGCCCTTGCCGATGAACTCGGAGGCCACCTGCGTGGCGGCAGTGGTGTAACCGCCGGTGTTGTAGCGCAGGTCGAGGATAATCCCCTTGGGGTTTTGTTTCATCAAATCCCCTAAGAGCGTGTGCATGTCTCTGCCGGTCGAATCGCCAAAAACGGTGATAGAGATGTAAGCGATACCGTTATCCAGCATTTTGCCTTCCACGCTGGGGATAACGATGTGGGCGCGGCTGATGGTGACATCAAAAGGTTCCTCCACGCCCGGACGCAAAATGGTCAGGGTCACATCCGTCCCGGCCGGGCCGAGCACTTTGAGCCGCACCAGCGCCGCGTCCATGCCAATGACGTCTTCGCCATCCACGGCGATAATCTGGTCGCCCGCTTTCAAACCGGCGGCCTCGGCGGGAGACCCCGCAATCGGGCGGACAATGGTCAGCAGTTCTGCCTCGGTGTCCACATAGGCGCCGATGCCGTCATATTCGCCCGACATGGCCATATTTGCATCCATCGTCTCCTGCGGGTCCAGATAGGTGGAATGCTGGTCGGGCAGAGCATCCAGCAGACCCTCCAGAGCACCGTTCACCAGCGCGGCGTCATCCAGGGGCTGACGGTAATAGTTCTGGTGAATAATATCCCAGGCTTCCCAGAAGGGAGCAAACTGCGCTTGCAAGTCCTGCGGCGTACCGGTATCCTGCACGTCCACCGTGGGAACGTTCTGGTGAGCAAACGGAACTCGCCCGGCAGAACGCGGCAAGGCAAAATAGCCGACCACTATGCCGCCGCCAAAAGCGCTCAAAATCAACCCAAGTGCGAGGAAGGAAAGCAGGAAGTAGCGAAGAGTAGAATTCTTTTTCATTGCGCCTCCAGAAACAGAGAAAAGTGTAGCATGCCGGGCTTAAATGCGCATGAATTTTACACCGATGATGTAAATTTTTCGTTAAATTCGCCAGTAGCGGGTCAGCGAGGGCAGGTCGGCCAGGTCGGCCAGGGCCTCGTCGGCGTCGAAACCGGGGTCGTCGCGGCCGACCAGGACGGTGTACATGCCCAGGGCGCGGGCGGCGCGGGTGATTCGCGCCTGGTCATCGAGCAGGACGCAGGCGCGCGGGTCGGGGTTGCCCGCTGCGGCCAGCGCCCTCTCGAAGGCCTCCGGCATCGGCTTGCAATAAGGGGCGATGGCGTGCACGTCAATGCAGGCCTCAAACACCCCTTCCAGCCCCAGGGCGCGGGTCACACGCCCGGCGTGGGCGCAGTCGGCGTTGGTGAAGATGAACTTGCGGGCGCGCAGTCCCTCCAGCGCGGCGCGCAGGCGCGGGTTCGGGCGCAGGTAGTCTTCCAACGGCACATCGTGAACGTAGGCCAGGTAATCGTCCATGTCCACCTGGTGATTGGCCTGCAGGCCGCGCAGCGTGGTGCCGTAGTCGCGAAAATACTGCTCGCGCAGCACTTCGATTTGTTCGTGAGAAAACCCCAGCCGCTCATGCATATACGCATTAATCCGCTCGCGCATCCGCTCCCATAGGCCGGTGGAGGAGGGGTAAAGCGTCTCGTCGAGGTCGAAGAAAAAGGTAGTGAATCGCATGGGGCTATTATAAACGGCAAGTAGGTCGGATTGGCAATCCGACCCACTTGGAAGTAAAATCACCCCATGACCATTCACGTTTTGCCTCCCGAAGTCGCCTCGCAGATTGCCGCCGGGGAAGTAGTGGAACGCCCCGCCTCGGTTGTCAAGGAACTGGTGGAAAACGCCCTGGACGCCGGAGCGAAAACCATCAGCATCGAAATCGGCGGCGCCGGCCGGACCCTCATCCGGGTCGCCGATGACGGCAGCGGAATCCCGGCTGACGAGTTGACGCTGGCCGTCGAGCGGCACGCGACCTCGAAACTGGTCTCTGCCGCCGACCTGTTCCGCATCGCCACGCTCGGCTTCCGCGGCGAGGCGCTGGCCTCCATCGGCTCGGTCTCGCGGCTGACGCTCACTTCGCGCCGCGCCGATTCTCCGACCGGGGCGCGGCTCAAGGTCGAGGGCGGCAAAATCGGCCGCGTGGAGGCGGTCGGCGCGCCGGTCGGCACCCTCGTGCAGGTCGAAGACCTGTTCTACAACGTCCCGGCGCGGCTCAAGTTCCTCAAACAGGACGTCACCGAACGCCGCGCCATAGATGCCCTGGTGACGCGCTACGCGCTGGCCTACCCGCGGGTGCGCTTCAAGTTGTCCGAAGGGAACACGCTCTCGCTGCAAACCGCCGGCGACGGCGACCGGCGCGCCATCTTGGCCGCGCTCTACGGCGTGGACACGGCGCGCCAGATGCTGGAGGTGGACTCCGCCGAAGATGGGCTGAAATTGAGCGGCTTCATTTCCCCAGTCGCGCTAACGCGCTCCAACCGCCGCGAAATCACCTTCTTTATCAACGGGCGCTGGGTGCAGGATACACCGCTGACTCAGGCTCTGCTGCAGGCCTATCACACCCTGCTGATGGTCGGGCGCTACCCGCTGGCAGCCCTGTTCCTCGAGGTGCCGCCGGAGGAGGTGGATGTCAACGTCCATCCGGCCAAGGCCGAGGTGCGCTTCCGTGACTCCGACCGCGTCTTCAGTTTCGTCCAGCGCTCGGCGCGGCGGACTCTGCTGGCCTTCACGCCCGTGCCGCAAATAGCACCGCAAAATCTGTGGAGCAAGACAGACGATAGACCGCAGACCCCAGACCGCAATTCGCAAATTGACCCGGCGTGGAGTCTGGCGCATGAGGAGGCAAAAGTCGAAGGTCCAGGTTCAGGGCTCGAGGACAACCGGTCTGCTCAACAGATAGAGACTTCCGACCTTCGACCTTCGACTCAATCTTTTTCAGTCCCTTTGCTTCGACTGATCGGCCAGGTCGGCGCGGCCTATCTGGTGGCCGAAGGCCCGGACGGGCTGTACCTGATTGACCAGCACGCCGCCCACGAACGAGTCCTGTTTGAAAAACTCATGGCGCAACATGAGCAGAAGAACATCCCCTCGCAAGCCCTGCTTACGCCGGTCGTGGTCGAACTTCCGCCTGCCAGCGCCAAACTCCTCGAGACCCAATTAACCATTCTCCATCATTTTGGTTTTGCCGTAGAACCCTTTGGCCCCAACGCCTTCCAGGTGCGCGCCATGCCGGCCCTCTTCGCCAACGCCGACCCGGCCGCCGCCCTGCGCGCCCTGGTGGAGGACTTCGAGGAGGACGAAACCCCGCTGCAAAACGAAATCGAGGCCAAAATTGCCGGGCGCGTCTGCAAGCGGCTGGCGGTCAAGGCCGGGCAAGTCCTCTCGCCCGAAGAACAGCGCGCCCTGCTCAACGACCTGGAAGCCTGCGCCTCCCCGCGCACCTGTCCGCACGGCCGGCCGACGATGATCCACCTCTCAGTGGACATGCTCGAACGGCAATTCGGGAGAAAAGGAGCGAGGTAGGCCTTTCAAAGGAGGCCAAAAAAGCAGCGGTGTTTTTAACACAAAGGACTCGAAGGGCGCACAAAGGTTCACGAAAAATGCGTAAAAAATCAACACAAAGGACTCGAAGGGCGCACAAAGGTCCACGAAAAATGTGTGAAAAAATCAACACAAAGGACTCGAAGGGCGCACAAAGGTTCACGAAAAATGTGTGAAAAAATCAACACAAAGGACTCGAAGGGCACACGAAGGTTCACAAGAAAATTTGTGTCCTTGATGTTCACTTCGCGCCCTTGGTGTTGAAAAAATAAACACAAAAGGCGAAAGGATTTTTCATGAAATCCATCTGGCTTGAAAACCAAACCCTTTCCCTGCACAACCTCCCCCTGCCGGAGAAGCCCGGCGAGGCGCTCATCCGAATCCGCCTGGCGGGCATTTGCGGCACCGACCTGGAACTGGTGCGCGGCTACTATCCGTTCACCGGCATCCCCGGCCACGAGTTCGTCGGCGAGGTGGTTTCTATCGCGGACTCCGACGCCTCCAGTTGTCAGACAGGTCGGAATGACCGTCCAACCCACGAAGATTGGATCGGCAAACGCGTGGTCGGAGAAATCAACGTCGTTTGCGGGGAGTGCGAACAATGCCAGAACGGCCGCCCCACCCACTGCGAGCAGCGCACCGTGCTGGGGATCATCGGTCGCGACGGAGTCCACGCCGAGTACACGACGCTCCCGCTGGCAAACCTGCATCTCGTCCCCGATTCGGTCCCGGACGAGGCGGCGGTCTTCGCCGAGCCGCTGGCCGCGGCGCTGGAAATCCAACAGCAGGTGCAGATTCGCCCCGCCGACCGCGTCCTTCTCATCGGCGCGGGGCGGCTGGGACAGTTGATTGCCCAAACGCTGGCCCTCACCGGTGCAGATTTGCGCGTCGTTGCGCGGCATCCGCTCCAGAAGGATTTGCTCCAACGGCGCGGGATTCGTCTGATTGATGAGGGTGAAATCCAGCCGCGGCGCTGGGATGTGGTGGTGGAGGCTACCGGCTCGCCCTCCGGCTTCGACCTGGCGCGGCAGGCGCTGCGTCCACGCGGGACGCTGGTGCTGAAGTCCACCTACCGGGGTGAGATGACCGTCAACTGGTCGCCGTTCGTGGTGGACGAGGTAACCATCGTCGGGTCGCGCTGCGGGCCGTTCGAACCGGCTCTGCGATTATTGGAGAAGAGGGAAGTTGACCCCACGCCGCTGATTGCCGGGCGGTTTCGGCTGGAGCAGGCGCTGGAAGCCTACGAAGCGGCGCGCCGGCCGGGGATGCTGAAAGTGCTGCTCGAGCCATAGCAGGCGCGAGGTCTGGGGCGGGCGGGATAAAATTCCGCCTCACTTTTTCTTGAACGGCAAGTGGACGGTAAATGTTGTGCCGCTGCCGACTTTGGAGGTCACCGAGATACTTCCCCCATGCCCGGAGACAATTTGCTTGCAAATGGACAGGCCCAGGCCGGTACCTGCGGCCTTTTTTTCAGAACCGCTGACGCGGTAGAATTTCTCGAACAGGCGGGGAAGGGCTTTCTCCGGAATGCCCATGCCGGTATCTTCCACGGCCAGAGTCCAATATTTCGAGGCCAGACCGGCGCGCATGACCACGCGTCCCTGGGGGCAGTTGTACTTGATGGCATTGCTCAGGAGATTGAGAACTACCTGCTTGAGTTTGTCGCGGTCGGCGCTGACGGGGGGAAAATCGGACGGGATTTCAATGGCAATGGTCACTTGATTTTCATCGGCCTTGCTCTGCATAATTTGACGGCATTCTTCGAGCAATGGGCCGAGGTCGAAATTCGTCAGGTGGAATTGAACGCGTCCCGATTCCAGCCGCGCCAGGTCAAGGAAGGAGGAGGCCAGCGAATTCAAACGGAGGGTTTCGCTGTGAATATTGTGAATTATCTGCTCGTGCTGTTCCTGCGAGATTTCCGGCCGGAGCAGGAGGTAAGTAGACGTGCCGATGGAGGCCAGGGGAGTGCGAAGTTCATGAACGAATTCTGCTATCAGGTCGGATTGCTGGAAGAGGCGGGCGTTTTCAATGGCTACCGCCGCCTGCGCGCCGAGAACGAGCAGCAGGTCTTCGTCCGACTGGGTAAATTCGCCGGAACGCTTATTGATGGCTTCCAGAACGCCTACCACTTTATCTTTGGTTATCAAAGGGATGCCCAGCAGGGAAGCCGTGGCATAGCGGGTGATGTTTTCGACTTTCTGGAAGAAACGCGGGTCGTCATGTGCATCGGCAATGCGGACCGGCTGGCGGTTGAGGACAATCCAGCCGGCAATGCTCCCATCGAGGGGAACGGCCAGGCCGCGCATGGTTTGCAGGTCGAGATTGGTGGCAACCTGAAAGTTCAACTCGCGGGCGGCATCATCATAGAGAAGGATGGACGCCGCTTCGGCATCGGTAATGTCAGAAGCCGCGCGGATGATACGGTCGAGCAGCGTGTTCAGGTCGAGGGTGGAGGCCAGGTCGCGGGCGATGTCAACCAACCGTCGGTAACCATCGAGAAGTTTTTCGGCATCACTCATAAAACATACTTTCTCCACAACCCCAATCCAGCGGGCCGGCAATAAAATGGCGCGGAATCTCCATAACGGGTCTCTAGCGAGAGTCAGGTTAAGCCTGCTTCTTCTTTTCGACCTCTAAGACTGCGGCGGCAAGTTTTGCAAATTGCTGGGCGGTAAGGCTGCTGGAATCGGCTTCGATGGCAGTGGTGAGCATACGCGCTGCCATATAGAGCAGTTCGGGGGCAGGAGTAATTGCTACAACTGTGGTTCTGGTCAATTCTTTTTCGACTTGTTCCCGACTTAGGTTCGTGTCAGAGCGAGAACGGCTTACAATGACCGGCAGAATGCTTGTGGAGTTAATTCCCAATTCTTCCAAATCGGCCAGGAGGAGGCGGGAATGGATGACCGAATTTCTGACCGGTTCAACAATCACCACCACAATATCGCAGGCAGGGAGCAATTTCTGCGCCAGCGGCGTTAATCCTGAACCTAAATCCAAGACGAGATACTTCCCCAGGGAACTCAGCCGATTCACCAATGACTCAAAAGATGGAAGCGCGCCCACTAAAAAAGCATCTTTTGGCTGAATTGAACCGGGCAAGACGCCAAGGCCCGTATTATGGTAAAACAACAGACGCTTGACGTTTTGACGAGAAATTTCCGAGATTTTCCCCTGAATAAGGGTCTTCAATGCCTGGGGATCGGGGTCGCCCAGGTCCGGGCCAAGTGTTCCCATGCCGGGCCGCAGTTCGGCGACAATCACTTCGGCACCAGTCGCGCGGCGGAGGGAATCGCTCAGATTGAGCGCTACGGTTGTGACCCCCAAGCCGCCGCGCGCGGCAATCACGCCGACGGTGAAAGCACGCTTTTCCGTCGGCAGCGGCGAGGTTCCTTTAGCCTTTTTCGCCCGCGCCAACAGGGCCTTGACATGGGCGGATAATTCAGCCGGATGAGTCGGCTTGGTGAGGTAATCATCGGCTCCTGCTTCGAAGCCTGTCACCTTATCATCCAGTTGGCTTTTCGCAGTAAACATCAGGATAGGGATGCTGGCGGTTAGCGGGTTAGCGCGTAGACGGCGTGCAACCTCGTAGCCATCAATTTCGGGCATCATGATGTCCAGCAAGATAAGATCGGGGAGTTCTTTCTCGGCCTGACTAATCCCCTGGAGACCGTTATTGGCCACCACAATCTGATACCCTTGTTTTTGGAGCATCAGTCCTACCAGTTTCAGGGTATCGATATCGTCATCAATGATTAGAATTTTTTCCGCCATGCACTCACCTCTTGCAAATGGAATGAATACAGTCTAGCACAAAGCGGCAGGAGAGGCAAGTTTTCCCCGGTGATATAATCCTCTGCTCGCTTCCCTGCCCGCAGCAAACCAACATAAAGTCATCCCAATTGTAACAAAGTAGAGGAAAGGCCCATTTTGCCAACCATTCTTACAACTAAATAGCGTCATGGACCGGTCTGGAAGCCAAAACAGAGTCACAGAGAAAAAAAAGCAGAAAAACCTCGTGTTCTCTGTACGCTCCGTGGCAAAACCGGTGGGCTGGCCCACAATAGACCTCTTGCAAAAGTCTTTTTAGCCGCAGATTACATGGATGAGCAAGGTAACTGCCTACCCAATGAGGCCGGGATGGTTAATCGCAGCAAAAGACGCTCATTTTATCCGCAGATTGCGCAGATTTCCCCTGTGGGCACGATGTCGCCGATTTTCTCCCCATCTGCGTCCTCTGCGACCTCTGCGGATAATTTTCGAGACCAGGGTAGACAGTTACGAAAAAAGTCTAATAAAACATATGTGCTATAATAATCGAATGTTTCTTTCACGAGGTAGACATGTCTTCCAACATCATCCGCGTGGTCGGGGCACGCGAACATAATCTAAAAAACATCACCGTCGAAATTCCACGCGATAAACTGGTTGTCATCACCGGCCTGTCGGGGTCGGGAAAGTCCTCGCTGGCTTTCGATACCATTTTTGCCGAGGGCCAGCGCCGCTATGTGGAGTCGCTCTCGGCCTATGCCCGGCAGTTCCTCGGCCAGATGGACAAGCCGGATGTGGATTATATTGAGGGCCTCTCCCCCGCCGTTTCGATTGACCAGAAAGGAACCAGCCACAACCCGCGCTCGACCGTCGGCACGGTGACCGAAATCTACGACTATCTGCGCCTGCTCTTTGCACGCGTCGGCATTCCGCACTGTCCGGTCTGCGGGCGGGAGGTGGTCAAACAGTCGGCGCAGGAAATTGTGGACGCCATCGAGGCGCTGCCCGCCGGGACCCGCATCCTGCTCCTCGCCCCGGTTGTACGCGGCCGCAAAGGCACCTACCAGGCCGTCTTCGAGGAAATCCGCAAGGCCGGCTTTGTTCGCGCCCGCGTGGACGGGGTTGTTCACTCCCTGGATGAGGAAATCAGCCTCGACCGCTACAAAATCCACACCATCGAAGCGGTTGTTGACCGGCTGGTGCTGAGCGGTTCCGGCTCTGAGGAAGAGCGCACGCGGCTGACCGACTCGGTCGAGACGGCGCTCAAGTTTGGTGAGGGATATTTAACGGTGAGCCGCCTGTCGGATAGCCGCCAGTCTGATGGTCGTCAGTCCAATCAGAATCAACCTGGAGACTATAAGACTTCAGACGACGAGACGAACGACCTGCATTTTTCTGAACACCTCGCCTGCCCGGAGCACGGCGTCAGCATCCCCGAAATCGAACCGCGCACGTTCTCGTTTAACACGCCGCACGGGGCCTGTCCCGACTGTCAGGGGCTGGGCAACAAACTCGAAATTGATCCGGCACGGGTCGTTGACCCCGATAAGTCGCTTTGCGACGGCGCATTGATTGCAATGGAATGGAGCAATCTGCGCGAGGACAGCGGCTACTATTGGCAACTGCTCGAAGCGACCTGTCAGCACTACCACATTGACATGGAAAAGCCTTTCGGCGAACTGCCCGCCGAGAAGCAAAATATCATTTTGTACGGCACAAAAGGCGAGCGGGTGCGTGTGCATTACCACAACCGCGATGGCCGCACCGCATCTTTCGAGACCGCTTTCGAGGGCGTCATCGGCAATCTGGAACGGCGCTATCGCGAGACCAACTCGGAATATATTCGCGAGAAAATCGCCGAATACATGAGCGACCGCCCCTGCCCCACCTGTCAGGGCAAGCGCCTGCGTCCCGAAGCCCTGGCCGTGACGGTGGACGGCGTCAACATCATCGAGGTCACCTCCTGGCCGGTCAACCGCACTCTGGAATGGATTGGCCGGCTTTCAGGTCCCAATTCGCCGCTGACGGCGCGGCAAAAGAAGATCGCCGAGCGCATTCTCAAGGAAATCTACGAACGGCTGAACTTCCTGGTGGCTGTCGGCCTCGATTACCTGACCCTCAACCGGTCGGCCGGTTCGCTTTCGGGCGGCGAGGCGCAACGCATCCGCCTGGCAACGCAAGTCGGTTCGCGGCTGGTGGGGGTGCTGTATGTGCTGGATGAACCGTCCATCGGTTTGCACCCGCGCGACAACACCCGCCTGCTCAACACCCTCAAAGGCTTACGCGACCTGGGCAACACCGTCCTGGTGGTAGAACACGATGACGAGACTATCCTGACCGCCGATTGGGTGATTGACCTGGGGCCGGGCGCAGGCGAACACGGCGGGCGGCTGATTGCCGAAGGAACGCCGCAGGACATCCTGGCGCACCCCCGTTCGCTGACCGGCGCTTACCTTTCGGGGCGCAAACAGGTTCCGGTTCCTAAAACCCGCCGCAGCGGGAACGGGAAACACATCACCATCGTCGGCGCGCGGGCGAACAATCTCAAAAACATCAACGTCACCATTCCGCTCAACAAACTGGTCTGCATCACCGGCGTCAGCGGCAGCGGCAAGTCCACGCTGATGACGGAGATTCTCTACCACGCACTGGCCGCCAAACTGCACGGGGCGCGCACCCAGCCCGCCGAACATGACTACATCGAGGGCATCGAGCATCTCGACAAAATCATCAACATTGACCAGTCGCCCATCGGGCGCACGCCGCGCTCCAACCCGGCCACCTACACCGGCCTGTTCGATGAGATACGCAAATTATTCGCCGAACTGCCGGAGAGCAAGATACGCGGCTACAAGCCCGGCCGTTTCTCCTTCAACGTCCACGGCGGGCGCTGTGAAGCCTGCCAGGGACAGGGCGAACTGCGCATCGAAATGCAATTTCTGCCCGATATTTACGTTCCCTGCGATGTCTGCAACGGCACACGCTTCAACCGCGAAACCCTGCAGGTGCGCTTCAAGGGCCATAACATCGCCGATGTGCTCAATATGACGGTGGAACAGGCGATGGAAGAGTTCTCGTCCATTCCGGCGATGCGCAATAAACTCAAACTGCTCTACGAGGTCGGTCTGGGATACATCAAGATAGGCCAGCCGGCCACCACCCTCTCCGGCGGTGAAGCGCAGCGCGTCAAACTCTCGCGCGAACTCTCCCGCCGCGCCACCGGCCGGACCCTGTACGTGCTCGACGAACCTTCGGTCGGTCTGCACGCCGCCGATGTGCATAAACTCATCGAGGTCCTGCAACGCCTGGTGGATGCCGGCAACTCAGTGCTTATCATCGAACATAACCTGGAAATCATCAAAACCGCCGACTGGATTATTGACCTCGGCCCGGAGGGCGGTGACCGGGGCGGTGAAATCGTCGCCGAGGGGACGCCTGAACAGGTGGCAACCGTCGCCGGCTCATACACAGGCCAGTTCCTCAAGAAGCACCTGCAACAATCATCAACGCTTTAATTTCATTTTTTCTTCTCAAGACAGGTATGCCGCCCCCCAACTCCACATCAGGAAGTCTCTTCAGCATTGGAAACAATGACAATTCTGCGACATAATCACAGACTCAGCAGGAGGCGGATTTCCTTCCAGATGAACGGCAGGACAAGCGCAAAGCCCGCCGTCAGGCCGATGAGCGCCGAGAAGAGCGGCGAGAGCGGCACGAAGGCGGTCGCCGCCCAGGCAACCCCTCCGCCCGTCAGCGCGGCGAGCAGGGAGCGCGGCAGCGTGCCGGTCATATTCAACAAACCGGGGAATTTGCGGTTGAGGAGGGAATGCAAAACGAGCGCCTGCGCGGTGAACGTCAGCGCCGCGGCCAGGGGAATGCCCGGCAGGCCAATCAGGCGAGAGAGAAGCCAGGCCAGGCCGACAAACGAAACCGCCTGAACCGCCGCCGCCACGAGCGGGGTGCGCGTGTTCTGATTGGCGTAGAACGAGCGCACGGCCACCTCCAGCCAGGCGTCCCCCAGCAGGCCGAAGAGGAACGCCCAGGTGCACCAGGTCACCAGGTCCAGTTGCGCCGTTTCGAAGCCGAAGAAGGCCCCTGCCAGCGGGCGGACGGTGGCGGCCAGCAACGCGGCGGAGGGCAGGCTGAGCGCCAGCATCACCCGCAGGGCGCGGTTGACCGTCTCGCGGAAGGAATCCGTCTGCCCGGCGTTGATAAATTCAGAAAGCGTCGGCAGGAGGGCAATGGCAATCGCCGTCCCAATGACCGTTTCCGGGACCTGCTGGATAGTCCAGCCGAGGTTGAGGGCACCCACCCCGGCCTCGCCGAAGCGGGAGGCCAGGCTGTCGCGGGCGACGAAATAGGCCTGGATGCTGACCATCGTCAAGAGGCGCGGCCAGAGCAGGGTCAGGACGCGCACCACGCCGGGCGTCCGCAGACCGATGACCGGCCGCCAGCGGAACTGGTAGCGAATCAGCCCCGGCACTTGAATCAGCAGATGCAGCGCCGCGCCGAGGATGACGCCGTAAACCATGCCGTAGAGCCCCAGCCCGAAAGCGGGCAGGGTGAGCGGGCCGAGGGTCAGCCCCTCGTTCGGCGTCAGGACAGTCACGCCAAAGATTTGGCCGAGATTATAGAAGACCGGCGCCAGGGCAGGCAGGAGAAAATGTTTGTTGGCTTGCAACGACGACATGACCAGCCCGCTGACGGAGAAAATCAAGATAGCGGTCAGGTCGAGGCGCATCAGCGAGGCGGTGAGCGCCTGGTTTTCGGGGGTGAACTTTGGGGCCACCACGTAGCGCACCATCGGCTCGGCCAGCAGGATGACCACCGCCGCCGCGCCCGCCGTGACGAGAAAAGCCAGGTTCAGGATGCGGACAAACAAGTCCCAGGCGGCGGGACGCCCCTGCCGGTCGAGGTATTCGCGCAGGACGGGGATAAAAGCCATCCCCAGCGCGCCGCCGGAAAGAAGCGCCGAAAGGTAGTCGGGGATGTTGTTCGAGGCCCCGAAAATGCCCATCCCTTCCAGACCGACAATTTTGTTGAAGAGCAGGGATTTGACAAACGCCAGGGCTTTGTCGAAGGTGAAGAGAACGGCGATCAGGATCGAGGTCCGCGTGAGGTGCGTGAGTTTGGGCATGGGGCGATTATAACGTAGGGCGGGATTCGAATCCCACCCACAAGCGAGATTCTGTCTTGCCCTACAGAAGGGCGGATTCTATTCCCGCCATTTTCGCTGCGAATTTCACGAAAGAAAGTAGTAGGGCAGGATTCTATCCTGCCCTACAATTCCTATCCGATGAGCAAGCCAATGGCCAGCAGCACCGGCGTCAGCAGGTTGATGAGCACGTTCTGTGCCATCGAGGGAATAATGGCCGGTACGTTCTCGGCATTCTTCGCCACATTGCGGATGACCTGAACAGCCAGGACAAGAGTCAGCAGGCCAAGCAGAGCCCAAAGAGGCAGGAGGCCGAGCGCCACGCCCAGCACAATCGCCGCATACGCGCCGAGCAGAAAGGAGATGTAAAGATAGACGCTCTTCTGCCGCCCCAGGACAATGGGGTAGTGCTTGCGGCCAATGCTCCGGTCGGCTTCCACGTCCGGGAACTGATTGAGCAGCAGAAGGTCGCTGACGAGGAAGAAGGGGACGAGGGAGGCGAAGAAAGCCGTCCAGGAGTAAGAGCCAGTCAGGGCAAAGTGCGTCCCCAGCACCATCAACGTCCCGAAGCCGAGACCCGGCGCGACCAGGCACAAGATGGGGATGTGGGTAATCCAAACTGTGTAGCCATAAAGCAGGAAGAGGCCAAGGAGTCCGAGCGGGAGGATCCCCCAACCCTGGACGAAGGCGAAGAACAGCCCGATGAGGCCGGTAATCAGGAAGGTCGCGATGGCCGTCCACAGCGCGGCCGGGGCGAGTTCCGGATGCGCCTGAAGCGTGCCGCTGCCGCCGCTGAAGGGCGTCTTCTGCGTGCGGGAGTCGAGACCGGTCTTGAAATCGAAGTACTCATTGAAGGCATTGACGCTGATGTGCGCCGCGATTCCGCCAATCAACGCCAGGACGAAGTAGCCCCAGTTGACGCTGCCCTGCTCGTAGAGCGCCGTCCCGAGGCCGACCAGCACACAGGCCGGGGCCAGGATGACGAAGGGCAGGCGCATGGGGCCGAGAAGAAGTTTGAAGTTTTTCATGATGTCTCCTTTGGTGTGTAATGTGCATGGCATAGATAAAACAGCGCAATTTCACAAACGTTGCGCCGTTTTTGAACCATTGCAATGGGCAATTTTACAACAAATCTTGATATTCCGGGTGTTTCTGAACGTAAGCGCCCACAAAGGAACACAGTGGACGGATTTTCAACCTCTGCCGGCGGGCATAGTCCAGGCCGGCACGCACCAGCCGCGACCCCAAGCCGCGCCCGCCGAGCGCTTCGGGGACCTCGGTGTGGGTGAAGACAATTTTCCCCTCCACCAAATGATACTCAAGGACACAGAAGAGGCCGTCCTGTTCGAGTTCGAAGCGGCTTTTTTGGGGATTGTGAACAACCTCAAGATCATCATCTGTCATGTGGGAACTCCATCATCGAGAAAATGCGGTTTGCAGGGATGGCAAGAGAGAATCCGGCTCAATGTTGCCTCCTTATCAAAAATGCAATCTCCAGAAAGGGCATGACTGGAACCCGATACCCAGGCGGGATAGAATCCCGCCCTACGCTGCGGGGCAGATACCCAGGCGGGATAGAACCCCGCCCTACGCTGCGGGGCAGATACCCAGGCGGGATAGAATCCCGCCCTACGCTGCGGCGCAGATACCCAGGCGGGATAGAATCCCGCCCTACGCTGCGGCGCAGTTTCAGCCAAGATTCAGCCAATTTAGGACCCTTTGGATTTGTGCGTCCCAATAGCCCCATTCGTGTTCGCCGGGGCCTTCCTCGTAGGTCAGGTCGAGCGGCAAGGTGCGGAGGAAGTCGCGAAAAGCAAGGTTGTTCTGGTAGAGAAAATCTTCCGTGCCGCAGCACTGGAACAAGCGCGGTTTTTGAGCGGCCGCGCCGGCCCGCCGCGCCAGGGTACGCAGGTCATTTTCGCTGTCGGCCACGTCCTTCAGGGTGGGGCCGAAAATATTGCGCATACTGGCCAGCCAGGCTTCATCACGATGCTCTCCTTCCTCCGAGACGATGTAGCGAATATCCAGCGCGCCCGAAAGACTGGCCGCCGCGGCGAATCGCTCCGGGTGCGCCAGCGCCATCTTGAACGCGCCGTAGCCGCCCATCGAAAGCCCGGCGACGAAGTTATCCTCGCGCCGCGCCGAAAGCGGAAACAGGTCACGCGCCAGCGCCGGAACCTCCTCGCTGATGAACTGCCAGTATTTACCGCCGTGCGCCATGTCGGTATAAAAACTGAGATGCACGGCAGGCATGACCACGGCCAAATTGTAGGCGGCGGCGTAACGCTCGATGGAGGTCCAGCGCTGCCAGGCGGTGTGGTCGTCGGAGTAGCCATGCAGCAGATACAGGGTCCGGTACGTGGGACGGGGACCGCGCCGCGCCTCTTCGAGTGGGCGCTGCGGAAGCAGGACGCTCATCGCCATGTGCAGGCCGAGGGTCTCGGAACGGAAATTGACTTCGCTGACTATCATGTTTCTCCTTTAGGGAGCGTCATAAGAATCAAAAATTCAACCAGTGAGATAAACAAGATTTACTCGATGAACAGCGGCTTTTGTCTATCAAAACGCCAAAATGTCCTGTTCACCTCCGTTTATCCCCGGCGAATCACAATCTGCGCTCCATGATAGCGCTTAACCAAGCGGGCCGATTTCCTTCTCGACCTCTTCGAGAATCTCGCCCGATTTGACCAGCGCCTTCATCGTGTTGTGGTCGTTAAAGAGCGGACGGTCCACGTCCAGATGCGCCACGTGGCGGCGAATGACCTCGCGTGCTTTCTGCGTGCCGCGCCCGGGGGTAAACTGGCGGAAGTCGAGCGCCTGCGCCGCGGCCATAAACTCGATGCCCAGCACGCCGTAAGCGTTATCGAGAATCTGCCCGTTCTTGATAGCCGTGTTCATGCCCATCGAGACGAAGTCCTCCTGGTCGGCGGCGGCAGGGATGGACTGAATGGAGGCCGGGGCCGAGAGAATCCGCTGTTCGACGATGAGATGGTCAGCGGTGTACTGCGAGAGCATCAGCCCGGAATAGAAGCCGGGGTCGTGCGCCAGGAAGTCGGGCAGGCCGACGCTCAGGGCCGGGTTGGTCAGCCGGTTCAGCCGCCGCTCCGAAAGGACGCAGACCATCGTAATCGCCGCGCCGGCCATGTCCATCGGCAGAGAGACGGGTGATCCCTGGAAGTTCGCGCCGGTCAAGGTCAGTTTCTCCTCCGGCACCCAGATGGGGTTGTCGCCGACGCCGTTGAGTTCGATTTCGACCTGCGAGCGGGCGTAGGCCACCGCGTCCCGCGCCGCGCCGATGACCTGGGGAGTGGAACGCATCGAGTAAGCATCCTGCACCTTGGTCTTCATCTTGCCGATCGTCAGGTCCGAGCCTTCGATGACCTTGCGGATGTTGGCCGCGCTGACCATCGCCCCGCGGAAGCCGCGCAGTTCGTGCAGTTTGGGATGATACGGCTTCATATTGCCCAGGAGAGCCTCAATGGTCATCGCCGCGGCAATCTCGGCCTGCTTGAGGAAACGTTCCATCTCGTAGAGATGGATGGCCGACATCGCCGTCAGCAGATTCGAGCCGTTGATGGCCGCCAGACCGTCGCGCGCCTGTAGGCCGGGGATGGGAATGCCAGCGCGGCGCATCGCTTCGAGACCGGGCAGCCGCTCGCCGTTAAAGAAGGCTTCCCCCTCCCCCATGAGCAGGAGCATGGCCTGCGCCATCGGGGCCAGGTCACCGCACGCGCCGACCGAGCCTTTCTGGCAGACGACCGGCGTGACGCCGCGGTTGAGCATCTCCACCAGCGTCAGGGTAATTTCGGGGCGGCAGCCAGAGTTGCCGTGCGCGTGGACGTTGATGCGTCCGGCCAGCGCGCCGCGCACGTACTCGATGGGCGCCGGATCGCCGATGCCGGCGGCGTGGTTGTAGATGAGATATTTCTGGAATTCCTTCACCTGCTCATCGCTGAGCACTTTCTCGGAAAACTCACCGATGCCGGTGTTGGTGCCGTACATGATTTCTTTGGCCGCCAGTTTTTCCTCCAACATGGCGCGGCAAGCCTTGATGCGCTCCAGCGCGGCCGGGGCGAGTTCCACTTTCTCGCCAAAGCGGGCAATGGCAACGAGTTTTTCGATGGTCAGGGAAGAACCGTCGAGGATGATGGTCATGGATTTCTCCTTGGGGATGGTGCATGGTGAATGGTTAATGGTGATAATAAGTATTGTACCCTGCTTGGAGGTCTGTGACTATCTGGAAGATGTCATCAGATGGGATGAAACTCGACAGAATTCGCCCAATGAACAAAAGCCGGAAGATTATCACACCAAAAGCAGAAAGTTTTGCTTTGACGCGCGTCCTTTCATACGCTATACTAACGCGTGGATTTCTCGCCCTTCCCCAATTCAGATTCTCAGGAGGTTCCCCAATGGCTGATTTCAAACTCACCTATGCGACCATGTTCAACCCGCCCGAAGAACTGCACACGCAGTACGACACGGCGCTGGCAAAAGTCAAGGCGAACATGGGCAAAGAATACGGCATGATAATCAACAACAAAGATGTCTTTGCCGATGAAAAATTCGAGGACCGTTCGCCCATCAACACGGACTGGGTGCTGGCCGTCATGCAGAAAGGCAACGAAAAGCACGCCGCCGAGGCCCTGGCCGCAGCCCGCAAAGCCTTCCCCGGCTGGAGCCACACCCCCTGGCAGGAGCGCGTCAAACTCCTGCGCAAGGCGGTCGCCCAAATCGAATCCCGCTTGTTCGAACTCGGCGCAGCCATGTCGCTCGAAGTGGGCAAGAACCGCATGGAAGCCCTCGGCGACGTGCAGGAAACCGCCGACCTGATTGCCTACGCCTGCGACCAGATGGAAGCCCACAATGGCTACATCGTCGAGATGGGCAAAGACCCGCTGGTGGGCTACGAAGCCACCAACATCTCCGTCCTGCGCCCCTATGGCGTCTGGCTGGTGATCAGCCCGTTCAACTTCCCCTTCGCGCTGACCGGTGGCCCGGCCGGCGCGGCGCTGGTGACCGGCAACACGATCGTCATCAAACCCGCCACCGACACCCCCTGGATTGTCCGCCTGCTGGCCGAATGCTTCCGCGATGCCGGCCTGCCCGACGGCGTGGTGAACTTCGTCACCGGACCCGGCCGCACCCTCGGCCAGGCCCTGGTGAACAGCCCCGAAGTGGACGGCGTGACCTTCACCGGCTCCTTTGACGTCGGCATGAAGATGTACCGCGACTTCGCCAACGGCAAATACGTCCGCCCGATTGTCCTTGAACTGGGCGGCAAGAACCCGGCCATCGTCTCCCGTCACGCCGACCTGGAGCGCGCCGCAGCCGGCATCGTCCGCTCGGCCTTTGGCCTGCAAGGGCAGAAATGCTCTGCGGCCTCGCGCGTCTTCATCGAGGCTCCTGTCTATGATCGGTTGGTCGCCCGCCTGAAGGAACTGACCGACAAACTGACCATCGGCGACCCGACCGAGCGCAAGAACTTCCTCGGCCCGGTCATCAACAAAAACGCCTATCAGGATTACCAGAACTACTGTCGCGAAATTGCTGAAGGCGGCGGCAACTTTCTCACCGGCGGCAAGATTCTGACCGAAGGCGACTACGCCAAAGGCTACTACTGCACCCCCACCTTCGTCACCGACTTGCCGCTCAGCCACCGCTTGTGGAAGTACGAAATGTTCCTGCCCATCACCACCATCGCCAAGGTCAACAGTCTCGAAGAAGCCATGCGCGAAGCCAACGACGTCAACTACGGCCTGACCGCCGGCTTTTACGGCAGTCTGGAAGAAGTCGAATGGTTCTTCGATAACATTCAGGCTGGCGTCACCTACGCCAACCGTCCGCAGGGCGCGACCACCGGCGCCTGGCCGGGCTTCCAACCCTTCGGCGGCTGGAAAGGCTCCGGCGCAACCGGCAAGAACGCCGGCGGCCTCTACTACCTGCCGCTCTACATGCGCGAACAGATTCGCACGCTCATTAAGTGACTTCACACACGCGGCGGACTCTGCCGTCCAGCAGGGTCCGCCCTTCTCTTGCTATCATTTTTTGTTTATGGAAGATATTCCGCTCCGCCAGCGCCTCGGCACGTTTTTCATTCTGGTCGGCCTGTTTCTCTTCCTGCTCTTCCTGGGTGCGGTTCTTGGCAAGTCGGGCCCCTGGGCGGCGTATTTTTTCTTTAGCACAATTGCGCTCTTCTTTGGCTACCTGTTGAGCCGCCGGACTACTCCGCCGCCGCCCAGCAACCGTTTCAGCGGCATTCGCAAAATACGGGAGAACATGAAAAAGAGCCGCGCCGAGCGCGAGAAAAGAAAACAGGAACAAAAAAAGAGATAGTCCATGAACAAACTTCAACCGCTTTCAGAAGCCATCTCCCGTTACGTTCACGACGGCGACCTGGTCTATGCCGCCGGATTCACCCACCTTATCCCCTTTGCTGCCGGGCATGAAATCATCCGTCAGCGCAAACGCGAGTTGACGCTTGCCCGCGCCACCCCCGACCTCATCTACGACCAGATGGTTGCCGCCGGATGCGCCCGCAAGGTCATCTTCTCTTACATGGGCAACCCCGGCGTCGGGTCACTGCGCGTCGTGCGCGCCGCAATCGAAACCGGTCGGCTGGAATGGGAGGAATATTCCCACTTCGGCATGATTTCGCGTCTGCAGGCCGGCGCGGCAGGGCTCCCATTCATGCCCATGAACCAGACCGGCGCGGCCGACCTCGAGCGCGCCAACCCCAACATCCGTCGCGTGACCGACCCTTATAGCGGGCGCGAGGTGGTCGTCGTCCCGGCGCTCAACCCGGATGTCGCCATCGTCCACGTCCAGCGCGCCGACGCCCAGGGCAACGCTCACCTGTGGGGCATCATCGGCGAGCAAAAGGAGGCCGCCTTCGCCGCCAAGCGCGTCATCCTGACCGCCGAGGAGATTGTGGACGAAGCCATTATCCGCTCCGATCCGAACCGGACGCTCATCCCCGGCTTCATCGTCAGCGCCGTCTGCCATGTCCCCTTTGCCTGCCACCCCTCCTACGCCCAGGGCTACTACGACCGCGACAACGAGTTCTACCTGAAGTGGGACAAGATTAGCGAATCCGCCGAAAGCGTCCAATCCTGGCTGGACGAATGGGTCTACGGCGTGCGCGACCGCGAGGAATACCGCCAAAAACTCGGCGAAGAAACGCTGACGCGTTTGCGCGTCCCGCCGCTCGAAAGCGTCCCCATTAACTACGGGAGATACTGAAATGACGTATTTCTTCCGGCAGGCCGGCGGCGACCTGTTCGAGGGCTCGCCTGCATACCTAGACTCGCTGAAGAGCCATTTCAGCGCCGACCAGGCCACCGGCCTCATCGAAATTCAACTTACCCCCCAAGAGAATTTCTTCCTGCTCTTTGCAGGCGGGACGTTTGTCGGCGCGTACCGACGCGGAGCTGAGGCCTGCCTGACGGTCCACGAGCGGGAAGTTGCCTCAAACTGGGGAGCCGAGAATCTCCCCATCCGCCTGCTGACGCTTTCGGATGTGACCGGGCGCGCTGTTTGGCTGGCGCTCGAAGCACAGCCGCGGCGTACATTCCAGGTTCAGAACGCAGAAGGCTGGGAAAGCGTACTGGCCGAGTGCCGTCGAGAGCAGTTTACCGGTCAGGTGCGCGCCGTTGCGGAGACTTGCGAGGGCCTGTTCCTCTTCTGGCGCGGCGCCTTAGTCCCCTCCGAGGCTGTCTTCTGGGGCTCCAACGGCTTCGAGTTTACGGCAACACGCTTCCCGTTCTGCATCAGCGGCCTGCTGGAGATCACCTTCTCTGAACTCGACCCGACGCGTCCGGCAGCGCAATCCTGTATCTTGCGCCTGGCTGGAGGCGGTTGGAGCAAGTCTCTGCTCGAACGCTACCGCGCGATGGCAGGTCAACGCCTGTTGCAAACACTGACCGATGACCTGAACGTTCTGCTCAGCAACTGGCGCTGGAAAATCCGGCTTACCGGCAGCGACCTGCTCGACCGCCACTTCTTCCCCTACGCACATCTGACTTCACAGGCTTACTACAGCATCTTCGAAAGCCTCGGCGAGCGGATGCGGACAGTTTTCGGCGATCTACTCGTTGGCCGAATGATAAACGAGTCGTTTGAAACGCTCGAAGAACAGCAAAAGCAAGTCCTGGCAGACATGAACCTGACGCCCGAGGCACTCATCTCGTGAGGCAAGCCATTATGGAAACTCCCCTTTCCTCCAAACCACTGAAACTGCCTCGCCACATCTGGCCGATCACGCTCACAGCCTGCGGCCTTCTGCTGGCAATTTACATTCCAGTTTATTACTGGGAACCCTTCCCCGAAAAACTGAACGCCAACCTCCTCGGTGCCCTCGACCTGATTGCCTCACTGACCGCTGCCTTTTTCGGGACTCTTTTCGCGCGTCAGTTCGCTCCGGGCGAACCTTCCCGCCGCGTCTGGTTGATCTTTGTGCTGGGCTGGTGGGCCTGGGTCGTCGCCGAAGTCCTGTGGATGGTTTACCACTTCTTTATGGACGCCCTGCCCTACTTCAGCGGCATAGACGCCTGCTGGCTGGCAGGGTATTTCCTCTTTGGCCTGTCGCTCTATTACGGGTATCGTCTCATTTCGGGCAAAGGAACAAAACAATACACCTTTTTCCTCATCGTCGCCGCCATCCTGCTTCTGACCACCGCTCTGACCGCCCTCTGGCGGCGGGCCAGCCTGGACAAAGAAATCCCCTGGGCAATCGGCTTCCTGTCCATTCTCTACCCGGTCAGCGATTTGGCGGAGGGCGCTTTTGCCCTTCGGCTCTCTCTGCTCTTCGGGCGCGGCCGGCTGGGACGCCCCTGGTGGGGCCTCATCTCCTTTGCCGTTGCCGATTCCATCAACGTATTTCTGTGGCTGGGCGGCGTCAAGATTGTCTCGGAGCAAGTGTCGAATCTGCTCTCCTTGTTCTCCGTCATCTTCTATGTCGGAGCATATCTGCTCGCCGCGCTCGGATTCCTGTCCATCCTGCTTCTATTGCAAAGGCAACCGCCAAAAGCGCCAGCGCTCGATTGAACCTGCTGTGATAAGGATAACGTATGATTGACTCGACCTATTCCTCCACTGAACTGATGATTATTAACGCCGCCCGCCTCCTGCAGGATGGCGACGTGGTCTTCGTGGGAGTCGGCCAGCCCAACCTGGCCTGCAACCTCGCCAAGCGGACTCACGCGCCGAACCTGGTGATGATTTACGAGGCGGGCGTTATCGGCGCGGAACCGGCGCGCCTGCCGCTCTCCATCGGCGACCCAACCCTCGTTAGCGGGGCGCTTTCGGTCGTCAGCATGTACGACATCTTTGCCAACTACCTCCAGCGCGGCAACGTGGATGTGGGCTTTCTGGGCGGGGCGCAGATTGACAAATACGGCAACATCAACGCCACCCTGATCGGCAGCGACTACGCTCATCCCAAAGTACGCCTGCCGGGCTCTGGCGGTTCGCAGGAGATTGCCGCCTGGGCCAACCGCTGTTACGTGATGACCCCCCACCAGAAGCGCCGCTTCCCCGAAAGATGCGATTTCATCACCTCGGCCGGTTACCTGGACGGGAAGGGCGGCCGCGAGCGCGCCGGTCTGCGCGGCCGCGGCCCCGTCGTTGTCGTGACCGATATCGGTCTTCTCGAACCGGATGAAAGCGGCGAACTGACGCTGACAGCGCTCCACCCCGGCCGGACGGTCGAGGAAGCCGTTGCCAACACCGGTTGGGCGCTCAAAACGGCGGCCACTCTGCGCTTCACCGAACCGCCGACGGAAAAGGAACTCCGCATCTTGCGGGAAGACCTGGACCCAACCGGAATTTATTTGAAATCATGAAACTATCCGTCCTCCTCTTCGACCTCGGCTCCACTCTGCTTTACTCCAAAGCCCCCTGGCCGCCCATTTTCCAGGAGGCCGACCGGGCAATGTCGGCGGTGTTGCAGCAAGCCGGTATCGTCTTTACCGATGAAATATTCGACGAAGCGTTCGGCAGTTTTCTAGACTCATATTACGCCGAGCGCGGCGAAGGCGTCATCGAAAAGACCACCGGCGTGGCTCTGCGCCAATTTCTGGCCCGCCTGGGGTTTCCGTCGGTATCCGAGGAAGTCATCCGCGCCGCGCTAGATGCCATGTACGCCGTCACCCAGCAAAACTGGTACCTGGAAGACGACGCGCTCATCACGCTCGAAATGCTGCGCCGAAAAGGATACCGCCTGGGCCTAATTTCCAATACTTCGGACGATAAAAATGTCCAGCAGTTGATTGACCGGCACGGATTGCGTCCCTATTTCGAATACATCGTCACTTCGGCCAGGTGCGGAATCCGCAAGCCAGACGGGCGCATCTTCCAGATGGCGCTCGACCATTTCGGGGCCCGGCCCGAAGCGGCAGCGATGGTCGGCGATACGCTGGAAGCGGATATCCTGGGCGCGAATCAGATGGGCATCTACAGCATTTGGATTACGCGCCGCAGTACCCTGCCAGAGGAGGGGGAACTACCCATCCAGCCGCAGGCAGTGGTCGCTTCCCTGGCGCAACTTCCCCCCCTGCTGGAGGATCTCGAAGCCGATTAAGGCTTGTTGGGAAGGGGAATGTTTCTGTGTAAAATCAGAACATCTGTATTGTCTGGACGTTCCAAGGAGGCGTTATGTACCTGCAAGAAATTCTCGAAGTCGGAATTGGGCTGATCTTCATGTGGCTGGTGCTGAGCATTGCCGCCATGCAGTTGCAGGAATGGGTCGCCAACCTGCTGAACTGGCGCGCCAATGATCTCAAGTCGGCCATCCGAAAAATGCTGGCCAGCGAGACGCTGGCCGAAGAATTCTACAACCATCAACTGATACGCGGCCTTTCAAAGGACCTTTTATGGAGCGACCGGCTGGGGCAAAAGGCGCGCAATTTCTTCCGCCGGCTTTTCGGAAAGCCGCCGCGGACGGCGGAACATTTGCCCTCCTACATTCCTGCGAATGAGTTTGCTCTGGTCGTCTTCGACCTCATCATGCAGGCCGGGACGGAGGCTTCGCCGGTGCGCAAAGCCTTTGACGATTTCTACACAGCGCTCGATAGTTTGAGCACAGACAAAATAGACCTCAAGTCGAAAGAGGAACTGAAGAAAGCCTTCCAATTTTTGATGGAAGAGGCCAGGGAATTGGCAACTTCGGAAGTTGGCGAGGCGGCCGTGGAGGCGCTGAAGGAAAAAATTCGCGCCGCGGCCTCTTCCGGTCAGGCGCTCAAAGGCGAGGTGGAATTGCTGATAGGCAGCCTGGACGCGTATTACCGGCGTCTGCTGGAAGAGAATCGCAGCATGCCCGAAACGCCGGGCCGCAGCATGCAGCGCCTGCGTTACGGGCTGGCCGCGCTGGGTATGGATAATCCTAAACTTCAAGAATCCATGCGCCCCCTGCTCGCCAGTGCAGAGGAGATGGCCACCAACACCGAGAGCGTGATATTGCTCGCCCGAAAGAACTTTGAGACCTGGTTCAATAACGCCATGGCCCGCCTTTCCGGCTGGTACAAAAGAAAAGCGCAACTGGCGACTTTTCTCATCGGCCTCTTCCTTGCGCTGGCCTTCAACGTAGACTCCATCAACATTGCCGCCAGTCTATGGCGCGAGCCAACCCTGCGGCAGGCTTTGATGCAAAACGCAAGCGTCTTCGTTCAGGAAAACGAGACCCTGCCAACTGATGAAACCGGTCCGAGCGGCGCTCAAATCGTCCGCAGCCTTCAGCAGCAACTCGAAGCGCTGACCATTCCCTTCGGCTGGCAAACCGAATCCTACCTCCTGCAGCCCGGCGAGAAATGCCAGATTATCCCACTCGGCGAAGGCGCAGTATGGGGACTTCGCTCCGGCGAGGTCTGTAAAAAGGTTTCCAACGCCCCCACCGACAGCACCGGCTGGCTGGGCAAAGTGACCGGCATCCTGCTCTCGGCCATGGCAACCACCCAGGGCGCGCCCTTCTGGTTCGACATCTTGAAGAAACTGGTCAACGTGCGCAGTTCGGGTCCCAACCCCAGCGAACAAAAACGGGCTGGCTAGACATGGAGCAGCAGCCAGCCTGTTCAAATCATAGGGCGGGATTTGAATCCCGCCCTACTTTCACCTCTACTGCAAGAAGGAGCAAAAGCCAGTGCTTCAGCCCGGGCGGGGGGAATTCTCACCCTGGCTTTATCATTCGGTCAAAAAAGCAGAGTATAATCGCCCCGCATTTCAATCAACGGCTTGAAATACCATGAATCTCTTTGGCGTCGGTCCACTAGAACTAGTATTCATATTTCTGCTGGTTATCATCATCTTTGGTCCAAAAGATTTGGAGAAAACCGGCAAGAGCATTGGCCGCTGGCTGAATAAAGTGGTGCGCTCGCCGGAATGGCAGACACTCAAACGAACCAGCAAGGAACTCCAGACCTTACCCACCCGCCTGATGCGGGAGGCCAACCTGGAAGAACTCAGCCAGGAAATCGGCCAGCAAAAACCCGTCGTCCGACCGGTCGGCGCGCCGCCCGAACCTGAAGCGACCCTCCTCCCCTCGCCAGAGCCTCCGGCCCTGCGCCCCGCGCCGGAGGCCGAAGACCGGCCGCCAGCCGATACACACCATGCGTAAGTTCTTGCACACACTTTGGCGCATTCTCACCTTCCCCTTCCGGGCGCTGTGGTTTTTAATCAGCGCGCCGTTCCGCCTGCTGAGAAAAATCTCCCGCTTCCTCAACGAAGAGCCGGAAGAACACGGCCTGCCGGAGGCTTTTGCGGCAACGATACAACAGCCTGTTGGACTGCTGGAACACCTCAACGACCTGCGCAAGCATCTAGTGCGCATCTTGATTGCGCTGGCGGTCTGTGTTGTCATCATGTTCGCCTTCACCCCACAACTGATTGGCTTCCTGGCCCAGCCCATCGGCGGCATCGAAGAACTGACCGCCATTGACGTCACCGAGACGGTTGGCGTGTTCATGCGCGTCGCCCTGCTCGGCGCGGTGGTGCTCGCCTCCCCCTACATCGCCTTCGAGTTGTGGCTCTTTGCCGCCCCGGGTCTGCGGCCGAGCGAAAAAAAGATTGGGTTGCTGGGCATCCCGCTGGTTCTGGCTTTCTTCATCGCCGGCATTGCGTTTTCCTACTACGTGCTGATACCGACCGCCCTGCCCTTCCTGCTGAATTTCATGGGCATCCAGGCGCTGCCGAGAGTTTCCTCGTATACCAACTTCGTCAGCGGACTGCTGTTCTGGATGGGTGTTTTGTTCCAGTACCCTCTCCTCATCTACATTCTCAGCAGCATGGGACTGGTCAAACCGCAGGTGCTCGCCCAGGGATGGCGTCTGGCCATCATTATCATCGCCGTCGCCGCCGCCCTCATCACTCCCACCGGCGACCCGGTCAACATGAGTCTGGTCATGGCCCCGATGATGGTGCTTTATATCCTCGGCATCGGCCTGAGTTATCTGGCTCAAATTGGCCGCAAAAAGAAAAGTAAATCCAAGTAAATCGAAAAAGGAGAAAATTATGTTGCGCAATTTCAACGGATGGGAACTGATTATCGTTCTGGTGCTGGTTCTCCTCCTCTTTGGCGTGGGACGCATCACCCAAGTTGCCAAAGAGCTGGGCAGCGGCATCCGCGCCTTCAAGGAAGGCCTGCAAGGCAAGGACGAGGGAGAAAAGACTGCTGAAAAAGAGAAAAAGGACGGCCAAGAGTCCTGAAAGCGACCCTCTGACCCTCCTCCCGGCATGAACCTGTTCGACCACGCCCTGCAGCAGCGCATGAAGGACGAAGCCCCCCTGGCTGCCCGCATGCGTCCGCGCACGCTGGAGGAGTTCATCGGGCAGGAGCACATCATCGGGCCGGGCCGCCTTCTGCGCCGCGCCATCGAGACCGACCGGCTGTTCTCCTCTATCATCCTGTGGGGGCCGCCGGGCGCAGGCAAGACCACCCTGGCGCAAATCATCGCCAACCGCACGCAGTCGCGCTTTGTTACCCTCTCCGCCGTCCTGGCCGGTATTCCCGAACTGCGGCAGGTCATCCACGAGGCACAGGAACAGCGGCGACTCTACCAGAAGCGCACCATCCTCTTCGTGGATGAAGTCCACCGCTGGAACAAAGCCCAGCAAGACGCCCTCCTGCCGCACGTCGAGAACGGGACCGTGATCCTGATCGGCGCGACGACCGAGAATCCCTACTTCGAGGTCATCGGCGCCCTCGTCTCGCGCAGCCGCGTCTTTCAACTCCTGCCGCTCACCGGCGAGCAGATAGGGCAAATCCTCGACGCCGCCCTCGCCGACCCAGAACGCGGCTACGGAACGCGCCGCGTCGTCCTCGAGCCCGATGCCCGTCTCCACCTGATTGACGTTTCCGGCGGCGACGCCCGCAACGCCCTCAACGCCCTCGAACTGGCGGTCGAATCTACCCCGCCGGATGCCGAGGGCGTCATTCATATCACCATGGACGTGGCGCAGGAATCCATTCAGCGCCGCGCCGTCCTCTACGACAAGGACGGCGACGCCCATTACGACACCATCAGCGCCTTCATCAAATCCGTACGCGGCTCCGATCCCGACGCCGCCCTCTACTGGCTGGCCAAGATGATTTACGCCGGCGAAGACCCACACTTCATCCTGCGCCGGCTCATCATCCTCGCCGGAGAAGATATCGGCCTCGCCGACCCGATGGGGCTGGTGGTGGCCGTCTCGGCCATGCAGGCCTTCACCTTCATCGGCCTGCCGGAGGGGATTTACCCCCTGGTGGAAGCCACCCTCTACCTCGCCACCGCGCCCAAGTCCAACAGCGCCGCGGCCTACTTCAAAGCCTTCGAACGCATCGAACAGGAAGGCGTGGGCGAAGTCCCCATCCACCTGAAAGACAGCAACCGCGATGCGGCTGCCCTCGGTCACGGCAAGGGGTATGAATATCCGCACATGCACGAGGGTCACTTCACCCCCCAGCAATATCTGCCCAAAGAACTGCTCGGCACGTATTTCTACACCCCCTCCAACCTGGGCTACGAAGCCCAGGTCAAAGCCCGGCTGGAAATGTGGCGCGAAGCCCAGCGCAAAGCCCTCGGCATCGAACGTCGCGAGGATGTGCCAGAGTTGACGCAGGAAAAAATAGACGAACTGAAAAGACATATCAAGTAAATCTATCAGGTTTGAAGGTTGGAAAGTTGGAGCGTTCCAACATTCAAACGTGGCAACGTGCAAACATGCCAACGTTACTCCTCATCCGCCATGGCGAGAACGATTACCTAAAAAACAACAAAATGCCCGGTCGTCTGCCCGGCATTCATCTCAACAAACGTGGAGAAGAACAAGCAGCGCTGCTCGCCGCGACCCTCGGCCGGCTCCCCCTTACCGCCCTCTACGCCAGTCCACTGGAACGCGCCATCGAGACCGCCCGGCCGCTTGCCGCGGCGCTCGGCCTCGAAATCCAAATCCGCGCTGAACTGACCGATACCGACGTGGGCGAATGGACCGGCCGCTCCTGGAAGGCCCTGCGCCATCTGAAGGTCTGGAAAATCATCCAGGAAACGCCCTCCCGGTTCCGCTTTCCGGGCGGGGAATCCTTCGCCGAGTGTCAGCGACGCATCACCGCCGCGCTGGACACCATCGCCGCCGCGCACGAGGCGGGTCAAATCGCCGCCGTCTTCTTCCACGCCGACCCCATCAAACTGGCCCTGGCGCACTATCTCGGCCTGCCGCTGGATAACTTTCAGAAATTGAACGCCGCCCCAGGTTCGGTCTCGATTATCTCCATCGGCGCGGCGGGCGCGCGGATTGTGTCCATGAACCTCCTGCCGCCCTTCGACGCCGCCGCTTATTTTCCTCCCGCCCCCAAAGAACCGCCCAGAAAATAGTACAATTGGCTTGGTCTGTTCAACACGATCGGCCTTGACTTATCGAACATCTGTGCTATACTCTCCCTACCACTGGAAGAGAGGATAACATGCCCCGCAAATCTGAACCTGTATCCCAATCTCCCCTCGACGAAGGCCGCCGCGCCATGCTCGACAAAGCCCTGGGGGACATCGTCAAACGCTATGGTGACGGCTCCATCATGCGCCTCGGCGAAGCCCACAAAATGATGATTGAAGCCATCCCCACCGGCTCCCTCTCGCTCGACCTCGCCCTGGGCATCGGCGGCATCCCGCGCGGCCGCATCACTGAAATCTTCGGCCCCGAATCATCCGGCAAGACGACCATCTGCCAGCACATCGTCGCCGAAGCCCAAAAACTGGGCGGTGTCTGCGCCTACGTAGATATGGAACACGCCCTCGACCCCGGCTACGCGGCCAAATGCGGCGTGGATATTGACAACCTGCTCGTCTCCCAGCCCGACACCGGCGAGCAGGCGCTCGAAATCACCGAGACCCTCGTCCGCTCCGGCGCGGTGGACGTAGTGGTCATCGACTCGGTCGCCGCCCTCGTCCCCCGTTCCGAAATCGAAGGCGACATGGGCGACGCCCAGATGGGCGCCATGGCGCGCCTGATGAGCCAGGCGCTACGCAAACTTTCTGGCGCCATCAACCAGACCAAAACCTCGGTCATCTTCACCAACCAATTGCGCCAGAAAATCGGCGTCATGTTCGGCAACCCCGAAACCACCACCGGCGGCAACGCCCTTAAGTTCTACGCCAGCGTGCGCCTGGACGTGCGCCGCATCCAGTCCATCAAAATCGGCGCAGATATCGTCGGCAATCGCACCCGCGTGCGCGTCGTCAAGAACAAAGTCGCCCCCCCCTTCCGCAGCGCCGAATTCGACATCATGTACAACGAAGGCATCAGCAAAGTCGGCGACCTGATTGACCTCGCCACCCAACTGGGCATCGTGGATAAGCGCGGCGCATTCTTTTCTTACGGCGACATCCGCATCGGCCAGGGGCGCGAGAACGCCAAAGAATTCCTGCGCCAGAACCCCGACCTGGCCGACGAAATCGAGGCTGTCCTCCGCCAAAAGGCGATGGGCGGCGAAGTCGCCCTGCCCCTCAGCGCGGCCGACGACGAAGGCGGTCTCGAAGAGTAACCGCTCCTCGCTCCTATGGACAAGAAGATGGACGCACGGCGTGCAGACAATTGGCCTGTGTCCATCTTTTTTCTTTGCCTGACGGCGCTGGCCGCCTGCGCCCCCGCCCCGTCCCCGACCCCCTACCGGCCTCCCCCTCCGGCGCAGAACGCCACGCCCCCGCCGACCGCCACGCTTCCGCGCCCGACGGTCGAACCGCTCGCGGAAAACGCCCCCTGCACGAACGACCTGGCCTTCGTAGACGACCTGACTCTCCCCGATTACACCGTCGTCGCCCCCGGCAGTCTCCTCGACAAACAGTGGCTGGTACAGAACAGCGGCTCCTGCAACTGGGACGGCCGCTACCGTCTGCGTTACGTGGGCGGCTACACGATGGGCGCGGCCGAGGAACAGGCGCTCTACCCGGCGGTCGCCGGCGCGCAGGTCACGATTCGCATCCTGTTCACCGCGCCGGCCGAGGCCGGGGAATACGTCAGTATCTGGCAAGCCTTCGACGCCGACGGTCTGCCCTTCGGCGATGCCTTTCTCATCCGAATCATCGTCCAGCCCTGAGAGGAATCATGAACAATCCCATTCTCGAACTCATCCACCGTCACGCCTCCGTGCGCCGTTACAAAGCGGACCCTGTGCCTGCTTCCGTCATCGAGGCCGTTGTCGAGGCCGGTCAGCGCGCTTCAACCTCCTCCAATTTGCAGACCTACTCGGTCGTCGCCGTGACCGACGCCGCCAAGCGTCAGCGGCTGGCCGAGTTATGCGGCCACCAACAGTTTATTGCCGAAGCGCCGGTCTTCCTGGCCTGGCTGGCCGATTTGGCGCGTCTGGAACGCGTCTGCGAACTGCGCGGTTATCGGCAGGAAACAGGTTATCTGGAAAACTTCCTGGTTGCCGCCGTGGACGCGGCCATCGCCGCCCAAAACGCCGCCCTGGCAGCCGAGTCGCTCGGCCTGGGCATCTGCTACATCGGCTCGATTCGCAATGAGCCGCAGGCCGTCATCGAATTGCTCGGCCTGCCGCGGCTGACCTTCCCCGTCACCGGCATGACGCTCGGCTGGCCCGCCAGAGAAGCGCGTCTCAAGCCGCGCCTGCCGCTCCAGGCCATCCTGCATTGGGAGACCTACAACCCCGACCAGGATGCCGCCCTGCTAGAATACGACCGGACTATGGCCGAGACGGGAATTTACGAGAAGCGGCAAATTGCCTACCCCGGCAAACCGGAATGGATGCCCGATTACGGCTGGCTGGAACACAGCGCCCGCCGCGCTTCCCTGCCAGCGCGCACGGAAATCCGCAGCGTGTTGGAAAAGCAGGAATTTGGGCTGAAATAAAAATGCAGGGGCTGTCTCAAAAGTAGGGCGGAATGCCATTCCCCCGTCACATACGGTGAAAGACAAAAGCAGAGAACGCTAAATATGGCGTTCTCTGCCGGTTTTTGCTATCTTTTTGGGACAGTTCCTGCAGAATCGGCAATCCAACAAAGACAGGGCGGGATTGAAATCCCGCCTTGCTCTCCTTCTACGGATGACCGCCCCCTCCGCCTCCGGGCGTTCTCTGCGACCACTGTCCGCCGGTGGGGTAGGGCGTTTTTTGCGGCGTCTGCATGCCGGGCGTGCCTTGTAGAGACCGGGCGCCTGTCTCGTCTGGCGTGGGGGTTTCTCCCTGTCCTGCGCCGCCAAATTGCGGTGTGGACGTAGCAAAGAAGCGGGACGGCATGGGGGAGGCGGTTTGCGTGGGCCAGCCAGAGCGCGTCTGCGTGCGGAATTGTTCGGGAACGGTCAGGCCTTCGTCTATCTGTCGTATCTGGGCTTCGAGCAGCAGGCGGGTCTGTTGCAGAACGACGCCCGGTTCACTCTGTCCATCTGAAATCGTTTGCACCTGGATTTCCAATTGTGAACGGATGCGCCGCAGAGCGGTCAGCATCTCCGGGTCATCCATGCCGGCGGCAAGTTGGAGCGCCAGATGGACATGCTCTTCGAGACGACCGACTGTCGCGGCGGGAGGAATCTGGCCCTGCGCGGCAAGTTGATTCATCTCTGAGACGCGGTTGCCGACGAACTCCATCAGTAAGTCAATTTCGGTTTGCGGGTTGACGGTGAGACCCAGCCGAAAATCTTCGACGGCAAGTTTGAGCGGGTAAAGGGTCTCGCCGGGCAAAGCGCCCTGGGCGGCAAAGGTCGCGCCGACACTCCCCCCGAACAGGAGCAGGAGGGCCAGCGCCAGGGCAGCAAAGTTCCAGGCCAGCCGGCGGGAAGGCAGAGCACGCCGCGAGGAAGCGGGTTGGAGGGCAGCAGCCTCAGCCAGAAAACGCGCCCGTCCGCGCGCCGCCGCATGCGGGTCGCGCGCCGGTACGTCTTTCAGACGGTCGAGACGCTGTTTCAGTTGTGGGTCAAGTGCATCATTCATCGAGTTTCCTCGTTCAAAATTCGCTGTAAGGCCGCCAAGGCACGGTGCTGAAGGGATTTGACTGCTCCGACCGGCTTCTTCAGCGCTTTGGCAATCGCTTCGTTCTCCCATTCTTCAACGAATTTGAGCAGGATGACCTGTTGCTGGTCAGGCGTGAGGCGGCGGATGGCTTGCAGGAGGCGGTCATCGCGCAGGCTGGCTTCTGCGGCAGTTTCCGGGTCGGGCGCGAAATCGGGCTGGGTTTCTTCCAGCGTTTCGGGAACAGGTTCACGGCGGTAGAGGTCGGTCACCCAGTTGTGGGCGATGCGGTAGAGGTAGGCTTGCAGAAAATCGCGCGGGCCTTTGCCGTCTTTTAGCGCGTGCAGAAAACGGCTGAACGTCTCGGCCACGCACTCTTCGGCAAGTTGGGGATCTCCCAGCAGGCGCATGGCATACCGATAAAGACCGGGGCTATAGAGGTCGTAAATCTCGGCCAGCGTCTGGCGGTCGAATCGCCGTGCACGCTCCAGGAGAACAGAATCGGATGGCACAATGGTTTCCATAAAGTGAGACGAGAGATAGGTGATTCAGATACGGGTATCTTATCATACAGGAATGAGAAGTTAAAGGTTTCGTAAAGAGGCGTATCTGCAAAAGGAAAACAGCGTCACAACGAGTGAAACCAAATTTTGAAAGGAGATTCCCATGAAAAAGATTTTGCTCCCCCTCATTCTGGTCGTTTTACTCGCTGTGAGCGTCCTGCCGGCTGCGGCCGGCCAGGGCGGACCCGGCATCGGCCCGCAGGTTACCCCTCAGCCCATTCCTCAGGCCGTTCCTCAGGCCGTTCCTCAGGGTCAGGGGACGATGACCACCTACCGCCAGTCCAGCCCGCGCGGCACATTCGCCCTGACCGGTCAGGTGACAGCGGTGGACACGGTCAACCAGACCATCACCCTGACCGTCGTGCGCAGCAATAAACTGGTCAAGGCGTATGTCAATACGAACGTGACCATCGTCATCACCAGCACGACCAAATTCCTGTACAAATCTTCCTCCATTGCCACGGCGACCAAAATCACCTTCAATGACATTCAGGTCGGCGATTACATCTCGGTCACCGGCACGGTTGCCAACAATGTGTGGAAAACGACGCGCGTGACCGAAGGCGCCACGCTGAACTGCCTGCCGTAAATTCTTGCGGCATCTCCTCGGGAAAGAGACAGGTCCGCAAGGGCCTGTCTCTTTTTTCGAGAATTCGAATTGTAATCTCGATACGGCGGCGGAAGTCGAGTAATCCGAAGGCTGCCCCGCCGCCCACTCGACCGCCCTTAAAACATTTTGCATACAAATCCTGGCAATTTTTTCATTGGCCGTATCTGTAGAGCCATTTTTGCGTCACAAAAAATGGCTTGTAAGCGATGCAGATGCACAGATATCAGAAAGCCCTCTCCCCCTGGTAAAAAGCCGGCAGACGGTGCCTGTCGGCTTTTGATATTTCACCCCATTCCATATTCCTGAGGAGGAAGCAACATGAAATACCCTAAAGTTTGGTTCATCATCGTCGCCTTGCTGATGGCCTTTTCGGTCATCCAGCCCGGCCTGGCGCAGGGACGCGGCCCGGCTCCGATTTACGGGACCGACTCGCCAACCGCCATTCCCGGCAGGTATATCGTGGTCTTCGAGAACACGGTAGGGAACGGCGAGATGGAAATGGCCATGGAACACGTCCGTGCCCAGGGGGGAGAGATTCGCTTCAGATACGAGGCGGCGCTCAAAGGCTTCGCGGCTTCGCTGCCCGAACAGGCGCTCCAGGGCTTGCAGAACAACCCGCATGTCGCCTTCATCCAGGCCGAGCAGATCATCACGATTGATACCGAGCAAACACCTGCCACCTGGGGGCTGGACCGCATTGATCAGCGGTATCTACCACTCAACAACACCTACACTTACAACTACACTGGGGCCGGCGTCAATGCTTATGTGATTGACACCGGCATTCTGCCCACCCATGTCGAGTTCGGCGGCCGCGCCTTCGTGGCCTTCGATGCCGTCGGAGACGGTCAGAACGGTATTGACTGCAACGGTCACGGCACGCATGTCGCCGGAACCATTGGCGGCGCGACCTATGGGGTTGCCAAACAAACTACGCTCTACGCTGTCCGCGTGCTGGATTGCTCCGGCTCCGGCACGAACGCGGGCGTCATTGCCGGCGTGGACTGGGTCACCGCACACGCGGTCAAACCGGCGGTTGCTAACATGAGCCTGGGCGGCGGAGCGGATGCCGCTCTGGACGCCGCGGTCACCAACTCCATAAACTCCGGCATCACTTATGCCATCGCCGCCGGCAACAGCCGCCGCGATGCTTGCAAATTCTCCCCGGCGCGCGTTCCGCTGGCCATCACCGTGGCGGCTACCACCAACACCGACACCCGCGCCTCCTACTCCAACTATGGCACGTGCGTGGACCTGTTCGCCCCCGGCTCCTACATCACCTCGGCCTGGTATACCAGCACCACCGCCACCAACACCATCAGCGGCACTTCGATGGCCACTCCGCATGTGGCCGGCGTGGCAGCGCTCTACCTGCAAGCCCATCCCAACGCCTCGCCCACCGAGGTCACCAGCGCTATCAAAACCGCCGCGACGCCCAATGTGGTCATTGACCCGAAGGGGTCGCCCAACCTGCTGCTCTACTCGTTGATACCATAAGAGCGGCATTTACAACTGAATACAGAATCACCCCCGTCGGTGCGCTCCCCGCCGGGGGTGATTTGTTTTACAAACCGATATTTATGATATTTATCTAAAATATTGACAATCTCGAATAGGATTGTTATACTCCAATTCGTTTGGAGAAAGTTCGCATGAAAAGCACCCGTGACCGAATCCTGCAAACCCTGCTCAAGCGTCCGCGCATGACCGTGAACGAACTGGCCGAGGCGGTGGGCATCAACCCCATCTCCGTCCGCCACCACCTGACCAACCTCCAGGTCGAGGGCCTGGTGACCGCCGAGGAAGAACGTCACGGCGTCGGGCGGCCGCGTCTCGTCTATCTGCTCACCGAGCACGGCATGGAGCGCTTCCCGACCCGCTACCTGCGCCTCACCTCCCGCCTGCTCGACCAGTTGAAATCCACCATGCCCGAACCGATGGTCAGCAAACTCTTCTTGCAAATGGCCACCGACATGGCTGAGGAATATGCCGAGCAGATGAAAGGCATGAGCATGGAAGAGCGCCTCGAAGTGGCCAAAGAACTGCTTGCCCAGGAAGGCTTCACTGTCGAGTGGGAAAAAGCCGGCGAACAGTACCGCATCCACGAAATTACCTGCCCCTACCTGCAAATCGGACAGAACCACCCTGAAGTTTGCACCGTAGACCAAACGCTCATTTCCAAAATGCTGGCCGTCCCGGCAGAAAAAGTCCAGTGCATCCTGAGCGGCGACGCCCAATGCACTTACATCGTCCATAGCGAGGAGAAAAAATGACCGACAACGAAGCCCCCCTGAATCAAGTCGTCTGGGATATCCACGAAACACACCCGGACCTGGTGCCTGTGCTGCGCGCCAAACTAGCCGAGGTGGTGGACCCGGAGATCGGCCTTAACGTCATTCAATTGGGACTGATCCGCAAAGTCAAAATCGAGAACGGCACGGCGAGCATGTACGTTCTGCTGACGACGCCCTTCTGTCCCTACGGCCCGGCCATGTTGGAGATGATCAAACAAAAAGCCGAGGAGGCCCTCGGCAAGACGGTTGTCTTGGAACTCGGCCTCGAACCCTGGGACTTTTCCCTGATGGAAGACCCGGGAGCGATTGACTGGGGAATGTACACCTAAAACCCTCCCGCCATCTGGCGGGAGGAGTTTCTTTACAGAACAATCTTTTCGACCACCTGGGGGTCATCCTGATAGCGGAGGAGGCGCAGGCCCTCCAGGCGCAGGGCTTCGGGGAAGAGGGCCTGGTAGATGCGGCAGTTGGGCGATTTGACATCGTAGCGTCCCGTCGCCCGAAACGCCTCCAGCGGACAGCCGCCCGCGCACCAGTATTTCCACCGACAGTCGCGGCAG
>DAOTVO010000012.1:0-66888 GCA_034436335.1 Anaerolineales bacterium
TAATCCAGCCAATCTTCTCCTTTAAACCCCTTAAACTCCGAAGTATCCACGCCATTTTTCCGCAAATACGCTACCATCTCCCTCATATAAAACTGATGAAAAGCCTGATCCTGCTCGATGTAGGCTTTCTGCTCTGCTTCGCTTGGGTCAAGGTTGTTGCGGGCGGGCAAAGTCTCCACATACTGCCGCATCTCCGCCGGAAACGTCCCGGCGTCAAAAAAATCCGCCACTGCTTCCGGGGTCGGGGTGGGTGTGAGCGTGGGGGTGGGGGTCGGAGAGGCGGGAGTCTGATAGTCTGCAGTCGGCAGTCCGCCGTCCGCGGTCTGCCGTCCGCCGTCCGCGGTCGGGGGCGCGCTCCCTGACGGGGACAGGCAGGCGGAGAGCAGGAGGGTGGTCAGGAGGAGGGGGAGGAGGGGTTTCATGCGGGCCTCCGGGAGGACAGTGTTCAGTGATCAGTGTTCAGTGGGCAGTGGGCAGTGGGCAGTGGGAATTATACGACAAAGGCGCGTGGGACAGGCTTTCCAGCCCCTCGGCGTTAGTCATTAGTCGTCAGTCGGGTAGTCGTCCGTCGTTGGTCGGTGGACGATCTTGCTGAGGAAATTATACGACAAAGGCGCGGGGGACAGGCTTTCCAGCCCCTTGGCGGGGAGAGACCTGCGGTGCCCAATACGCCAGTCAACGCAAAGCAGAGATTCGCGCCCCGGCGGCCCTCGGCGCTTTTTGTGCCATGCGTGGCGAAAACGGTGCTCAAGTCACCGCTCATAGACGGGCGTTCTTGCCCAGTCTTCCCCACACCGATTTCACCAGCAGCCCAGCGCGCCAGAAGGCAACGGCGGCCATGCCATGCGCCAGCACCGCAAAGAACGGCGGCGTCTGGAAGGTGTAATAGGTCCAGCACTGACGCGTGGTGCCCCACAGTTCGAGGAAATAACCGAGCGCCGAGCCTGCGAGGAAAGTCAGCACGGCCAGGCGATGGTCGTTCGGCGTGACGATGAGCAGGACGACCAGGGCGGTCGCCATCAGCGTGTAGAGTTTGTCGAAGGTCGGGGAGACGAAGACCAGCATCAGGGTCAGGAAAGCGGCGAAGAGGAGCCAGTAGAGAGCAGAGAAAAGAGAGCGGAGAGCCATCCCGCGAGCACGCTGCGCGGCGCAGTCGGTCAGCCGGTTCAACAGCCGCGTCAGGCGGTCAATCGAAAGGCTGGCAATCGGCCAGGCCGGGATGATCCACAGCGGCGGGCGCTCGGCGGTGTAGTAGAACCACAGGTTGGTCTGCGTACCCCACGATTCGATCGCCAGCCCGCCCAAGGCGCCGACGAAGACAATCAGCGCGTCGGTGCGCAGGTCGGCACGGCTGATGATGGTCAAAGTCATAAACAGGAAGATGCCCAGCAGCAGCCAGTCCATGGAGCGCCACCAGGGGCCGCCCCAGTCCACGTAGGCCAGAGCTTCCTCGGCCAGCGGCCACCAGAGATAGACAATGAGCAAGACGGTCAGCAAGAAGCCGCCCAAGAGGACGCTGCTGTGCTTCGTCCAGCCGAAGAGGGCGAACAACTGTCGGGACAGGGAGCGGCGCAGCGGTGCAGACATGCCGGCGATTATACTCTTTGCGCCCTCCCCTCTCTGTGGTAAAAAGGAACTATGACCGACAAACTCCGCTGGGGATTGCTCTCCACCGCCGCCATCAACCAGGCCCTGCTCGGCCCGCTGCGGACCTCGCGGCGGAATACGCTGCTGGCCGTCGCCAGCCGGGACCCGGCCAAGGCCGAGGCCTACGCCCGCAGGCACAAGGTCCCGCGCGCCTACGGTTCGTATGCGGACCTGCTGGCCGATCCCGACATAGACGTCCTCTACAACCCGCTGCCTAACCACCTGCACGCCGAGTGGACGGTGAGGGCGGTCGAGGCCGGCAAGCACGTCCTGTGCGAGAAGCCGCTGGCGCTCTCGGTGACCGAAGTGGACGCCATGGCCGCCGCCGCCGAAAAGCATGGTCGGGTGGTGGTCGAAGCATTGATGTACCGTTCGCACGCCCAGACGCGAAAGGTGCGCGAAATCGTCCAGGGCGGCAAACTCGGACGGGTGCGGATGGTGCGCGGCACATTTTCCTTTCCCGGGGTGAAAGCCGACGATTATCGCCTAAAGCCCGAAATGGGCGGCGGCGCGCTGTGGGATGTGGGCGTCTATCCGCTCAGTTTCACCCGCTTCGTCCTAGGCGCGGAGCCGCTCGAAGTCTTCGGCTGGCAGGTGAGCGGCCCCAGCGGCGTGGACGAGTCCTTCATCTCCCAGTTGCGTTTCCCCGATGACGTTTTCCTGCAGATGGATGTCAGCATGGCGCGGCCGTATCACGTCTTCATGGAGATTATCGGCGACGAGGCCGCGTTGGTCATCCCTCAACCGTTCAATCCTGGTCAGAAGGAAGCCCTCTACCTGACCCGCAAGGGCATGACCGAGACGATTCCTGTCAAAGGGATAGGCGCATACGCAAGCGAGGTGGAAGCCATGGCCGACGCCATCCTCGACGGCGCCCCGCCCGCCGTCCTTTTGGCCGACAGCCGCGCTACGGTGGGTGTCATCCAGGCGCTGTTCGAGTCGGCGCGGACGGGGAAGCCAATTCCTCTCCCTTCACCCTGATGACCTTTTCCCTTCTCAACTTCTCCCTTCTCTCTCCTCTCGCCCTCCCCCATACACTTCCGGATTGACACAATTCGGCAATCGTTCTCCCTTCAATCCAGCGATCAAATTTTCGGCGGCCATGCGGCTCATTTCCGCCCTTGTCCGGCGGCTGGCGCTGGCAATGTGTGGGACAACCAGACAGTTCTCCAGCGTGAGCAGGGGATGGTCCGTGGGCAGCGGTTCGGGGACGGTCACGTCTAGCGCAGCGGCAAAGATGCGCTGTGACTTGAGGGCCGTGTACAACGCCTCCTGATCCACCACCGCCCCGCGTGAAGTGTTGACCAGGATGGCGGTCGGTTTCATCTTCTCGAAGGCGGCGGCGTTCATCAGGCCGCGCGTCGCCTCGGTCAACGGGCAGTGCAGCGAGACGAAATCCGACTCGCGCAGCAGGGTGTCGAAGTCCACCGGCGTGGCCTGCACGCCCGGTTCCGGGACGTGCGGGGCGGGGTCGGTGAAAATGACCTTCATGCCGAAGCCCATTGCCCGCCGCGCCACAGCGCGGCCGATGCGCCCAAAGCCAACGATGCCCAGAGTCGCCCCGGCGAAATCCGCCCCGAGCAGGTAATCCAGGCTCCAGGTCTTCCAGCCGCCGCTGCGCACCTGGCGCTCCCCCTCGGGCAGGCGGCGGGCAGCAGCCAACAGCAGGGCAAAGGCCATATCGGCAGTTGCCTCGGTCAGCACGCCGGGGGTGTTGCCGACCGGAATGCCGCGAGCGGTGGCAGCGGCCACATCAATATTGTCCACGCCCACGGCGCAGTTGCTGACCACTTTCAGAGTCGGCCCAGCAGCATCCAGCAGTTCGGCGTCCACCCGGTCGGTCAGCAGGGTGAGCAGACCGTCCAGCCCGGGGACGCGGCGCAGCAATTCTTCTCGCGAGGGCGGGAGCGGCTCGGGCCAGATTTCGGCCTGGCAGCATTCCATCACCCGGCTCAAGCCGGGTTCGAGCAAGTGACGAGTGACAAAAACGCGCGGTTTGTTCATCCTCCACCTCGCTTTAATGCTATCATATGCGCATGATTTCTGCCGAGTCTTTTTGGACCTCCAGCCTGCGCGCCGCGCCGGAGGGCGAGTCCATCACCCGCATCCTGGCTGCTGCCATCGCCGCCGTGGAGCCGGGCGCGGCTGTCTGCCGCGCCGTGCGCCGTCAGGGAGAGAGTCTCCTCCTCGCCGGGCAAACCTACGACCTGACCTCTTTCCGCCGCGTCTGCCTGCTGGGAGTGGGCAAGGCCGCCCGGGCCATGTCCGCCGCCCTGGCCGAACTCCTCGGCGAACGTCTGCACGCCGGCCTGGTCGTCTCCAAGCATCTTGCTGCGGAAGCCGTTCCCCCTCCACCCTTAACCTTCCTGCAAGGCAACCATCCCGTCCCCGGCGAAGAGAGCCTGCAGGCGGGCAAAAAAGTTGTCGAATTCGTCTCGTCACTGGGAGCAGAGGACCTGCTCCTCTGCCTCATCTCCGGCGGCGGGTCGGCGCTGGTGAGCGCGCCGGTGGAGGGCCTCTCGGCGACCGACCTGCAGGCGCTGACCTCCGCCCTGCTCGCCTGCGGGGCGCGCGTGGACGAGATCAACACCCTGCGCCGCCGCCTCGACCAGGTCAAGGGCGGTGGGCTGGTGAAAATGGCAAACGGGGCCACCATTGTCAGCCTGATCCTCTCGGACGTGGTCGGCAATCCGCTCGAAGCAATTGCCTCCGGCCCTACCGCCCCCGACCCCTCCACGCGCGCCGAGGCCCTCTCTATCCTGGCAAAATACAAACTGGAAGGCAAACTCCCCTCCACCATCCACCACGCTCTCATCACTTCTCCCGAAACACCCAAGCCCGGCGACCCGCTCTTCAAACGCGTCCAGAATGTCATCATCGGCAGCAACCTGAGCGCCGCGCAGGCCGCCTTGAAACAGGCCGAGGTGGAGGGCTTCCATCCCTACCTGCTGCGCGTTGACCTGCAAGGCGAGGCGCGCCAGATGGGCTTCGAACTCGCCACCTTCCTGCGCCAGGTCTGGAAAACAGGCGATCCCGTCCCCCGCCCGGCCTGCATCGTCGCCGGCGGCGAGACGACCGTTATCCTGCAAGGGGATGGCCGCGGCGGGCGCAATACCGAACTAGCCCTCGCCGCAGTGAGCGAACTGGCCGATTTCCCCGGCGTGATGCTGCTCACGCTGGCCACTGACGGCGAAGACGGCCCCACCGACGCCGCCGGGGCAGTCGCGACCGGCGCGACGTTCCGCCGCGCCCACGCGCTCGGTCTCGACCCCGCAATCTACCTGGCGCGCAACGATTCCTACTCTTTCTTCAAGCCTCTGGGAGATTTGATCCAGCCCGGCCCCACAGGAACGAACGTCAACGACCTGGTGTTCCTATTCACCCTAAACGACCCACCACATGGTAGGTGACCCGAAAACACCTCACGCTTCGCCTCCACTGGCATTCTGGCGTGTTATAGAAGCAGAACCGCAACACCCCCAATCCCAATTTTCCTGTGGAGGAATTGATGAAAATTTACCGCGCCGTCGGGCGCATTTTGCTTCTCATCATCTTGCTCGCCATCTTCCTCGCCCTGCTGGGCATCTTCACCGTTCGACGCTCCTTCCCACAAACGGAGGGCGAGGTTTCCTTGCCCGGCCTAGACGGTGAAGTCCACATCTACCGAGATGAATACGGCATCCCCCAAATTTACGCTTCCAGTCTACACGACCTCTTCTACGCCCAGGGCTACGTGCACGCCCAAGACCGCTTCTGGCAAATGGACTTTTGGCGGCACATCGGCGCCGGGCGGCTCTCGGAACTGTTCGGCGAGAGCCAGGTGAAGACCGATGCCTTCCTGCGCACCATGGGCTGGGCACAGATAGCCGAACAAGAACTGCTCGAATCCAGCCCCGAAGCCATCGCCATCCTGACCGCCTACACCGAGGGCGTCAACGCCTACCTGGCAGACCATTCCGGCGCCGCGCTCAGCCTGGAATACGCCGTTTTGAGCCTTCAGAATCCCGATTACCGCCCCGAACCCTGGACGCCCGTCCACACCCTGACGTGGGCGAAAGCCATGGCCTGGGATTTGCGCGGCAACCTGGATACCGAAATCGAACGCGCCCTGCTGCTCAAAGTCTTCCCCCCGAACCAAGTTGCCGACCTCTTCCCACCCTATCCCGCCGACCATCCGGTCATTGTGGAAAGTTTCCCGCTCACGGCCGGCGGCGCGGACCTCGCGGCTGCCGCGCCGTTTTCGGGAGCCGATCCTGCGCTCGAAGCCGCGGCGCGTGCCCTCTCGCTGCTCGACCCCCTGCTTGGGCCAAGCGGAGCAGGCATCGGGTCCAATTCGTGGGCGCTTTCCGGGAAACTGACCGAGAGCGGCATGCCCCTGCTCGCCAACGACCCGCATCTGGGGATTCAGATGCCGTCCATCTGGTATCAAATCGGCCTGCACTGCCAGCCGCAAAGCGAGGCCTGCCCCTACGAGGTGGCCGGGTTCTCCTTCGCCGGCGTGCCGGGCGTGGTCATCGGCCATAACGACCGCATCGCCTGGGGCTTCACCAACAACGGCCCGGATGTGATGGACCTCTACATCGAGCGCGTCAACCCCGAAAACCCCAATCAGTACGAGGTCAACGGTCAGTGGGTGGATTTCGAGACCCGCACCGAGGTTGTCCAGGTAGCCGGAGGCGAGCCGGTAGAAATCACCATCCGCAGCACACGCCACGGGCCGGTCATTTCGGAAGTGTATGACCTGGAGGAGTTCGGCGAACAGGCCGGGCTGGAGTTGCCGGACGAATTTGTCATCGCCCTGCGCTGGACGGCGCTCGAGCCGCATCACATTTTCGACGCAATCTGGGGCTTCAACAAAGCCCAAAACTGGGAGGACTTCCGCAATGCCGCTCGTCAGTTCAGCGTGCCGGCACAGAACCTGCTTTATGCGGACGTGGAGGGCAACATCGGCTACCAAATGCCCGGTCTGGTGCCGATTCGCAAGCAGGGCGACGGCTCACTGCCCGTCCCCGGCTGGACGGACGAATACGAATGGACAGGCTACATCCCCTTTGAGCAACTTCCTTTCGTCTTCAACCCGGAGAGCGGCTACATCGTCACCGCCAACAACCAGGCCGTGCCGCGCGATTATCCCTATCTGGTGACCACCTCTTGGGATTATGGCTTTCGCGCGGCCCATATCGTGCAGATGATAGAAAACGCCCCCGGCCCGATTGATATTGCATACCTCCAGCAAATGCAAATGGATTCGACCAGCCTGAACGCTGAGACGCTCCTCCCCCTGCTCCTTTCCCTGCCCATGGAAGGACGTCCTGCCGAGGCGCGTCAGTATTTTCTGGCAAACTGGGATCACCGCGAAGAGGCCGACTCGCAAGCCGCCCTGCTCTTTGAGCGCTTTTGGTGGAATTTGCTGATGGAGACCTTCTACGATGAACCTTTCCCGGAAGAATATTTCCCCGATGGCGGGGCGCGTTTCTACGAGGTGATGCGCAACCTGGTACAGCAGCCGCAAAGCCCGTGGTGGGACGACCGCAGAACGCCCGATACCGTCGAGCAGCGCGACGAGATCTTGCAACGCGCTTTTGCGATCACCGTCCAAGTCGGCGAGGAGCGCTACGGCAAGAACTTTGCCAAATGGCCGACCTGGGGCGAACTGCATACGGCCACTTTCGTAAACCGTACCTTTGGACGTTCCGGCATCGCGCCCATCGAGGCGCTCTTCAATCGCGGTCCTTTCCCCACCGGCGGTGGCGACTCCATTGTCAACGCTACCGGCTGGGAAGTGGGGGTCGGCTTCGAAATTGACTGGCTGCCCTCGATGCGCATGATCGTTGACCTCGGCAACCCGAACAACTCGTTCACCGTCCACACCACCGGCCAATCGGGTCATGCTTATCACCCGCATTACATTGACCTGGCGCCGCTGTGGGCAACAGGGCAGTACTATCCCATGCTGTGGGATGAACAGGTGATCATCAGCAACGCAGTAGAACATCTGAAACTAACGCCGGCAGGAAAGTGAGAAGAGAGAAAAGAAAGAGTTCCCGCTCTTGCAAAAGGACGGGAACTTTATTCATTGCTTCTTTCAACCGCTTGCTATCAGACTTTTCCCATCAGCGCCCGCAGATAGGTCCTGACCTTGACCGGCTGGCCGGAAAGCAGCGCCTGGGCGCGGAACATGCCCGCTACGGCGCGGACGATAAGGACGGCGGTCGCAGCCAGGAGCAGAGCCGCCAGCGGCGGCTGCCACCAGGCCACCCCGCCGAGCGAGAGGCGCGCCATCATCGCCACCGGCGCCGAAAGCGGGAAGAGGCTCAGACCGGTCGCCAGCGCCCCGTGCGGCGCCTCGGCGAAGACCGTGTTGCTGAAGAACAGCGGCACGATGAGCGGCAACAGGATGACGAAGGTCACCTGCGAGGTCTCGCGCAGGTTCGGCGCCAGCGCCCCCAGTCCGGCCATCAGGCTGGCATAGACGGCGTAGCCGAGCAGGAAGAAGACCAGCCCCCAGGCCAGGAAGTCGGGCGGCAGGCGGATTGCGGAGGGCAGGTTGAAGGTGCGTCCGCTCAGGTTGAGCAGAACGTAGGTCGTCCCGCCCCACAGGAGGGTTTGCAGCAGGCCGACCAGCCCCAGGCCGATGATCTTGCCGGTCAGCAGTTGACGCGGCGTGACCGAGGTCAGCAAGACCTCCATGATGCGGTTCTCCTTCTCCTTGGAGATTCCGCTCAAGAGCAGGCTGGCCGAGCCGATGATGAGCATGTAGTAGAGCAGCGTCACCGTGTACGGCACCCACATCGTCATCGGGTTGTCGGCGTCCAGGGCAGGAGCAGGAGCGAGGGAAATCGTCTCCACCTCCAGCGGCCCGTCCACCAGATTGGCCAAAACTTCATCACCCTCGGCAAGATTGACCAGGATGACCCAACCGAACAGCCCGGCATCGGCCCGGTCGCTGGCCAGCGGGTTGAAGTCCGGGCGGATGGAACGGATTTCGCCGCGCTTGATGTAATCGGCCGGGACGACGTAGTAGGCGGCAATCTCGCCCGCCTCCAGCGCCCGGCGGGCGGACTCTTCGTCGGGGAAGGGGAGAAAGAGGCCGGGCGGCACGCTTGCGGGAATTTGGCGGATCAAGCCGCTCTCGTCCACATAGCCTTCGGGGCGCATCTCCTGCGGGCCGAGGAAGACCTGGCTGAAGGTCTCGGAGGCCGCAGCGTTGCGGTTCAGCCCGCCGATGACGCCGAAGACCAGTCCGGCGACAATTGGCAGGCCGAAGGTCGTCAGCCAGAAGGAGGGGCGGGAGAGCAGGGTGACGATTTCGTTCTTGAGGACGGTCAGGGTTTTGTTCATCGGGTTATCCTAAAAACGAATTAAACACGAAGGACAGGAAGGGCACACAAAGGGCGCGAAGATTTTGGGGGGATTGAAACACAAAGGACAGGAAGGGCACACAAAGGGCGCGAAAACTTTGAGGTGTTGAAACACAAAGGACAGGAAGGGCACACAAAGGGCGCGAAGACTTTGGGGTGTTGAAACACAAAGGACAGGAAGGGCACACAAAGGGCGCGAAAACTTTGGGGGGTTGAAACACAAAGGACAGGAAGGGCACACAAAGACATTTTTAAGTTCCTTTGTGTATCCTCTGTGCCCTTTGTGTTAAGATCAAGATCCCTTCCAAAACACCTCGCGCAACTGGAGGCGCTTGCCGTAGCGCAGCATCCCCAGGCGAAAGATGTGCCCGGCCAGCCAGAGCGACCCAGCCGCGACAGTGATCTGGATGACCGCACTCAGCGCAATCTGCCAGGCGGGCAGGAGGGTCATCCCGTCGCGGATGAGGATGGTCAGCGGCGCGGTGAACGGCAGCAGGCTGAGGGTCACGGCCAGGGGCGAGTTGGGGTTGGTCATCAGCGTGAACATCAGCAGGTACGGAATCCATACCGGCAGGGCGAGGATGCCGATGACCTGCTGGCCCTCGCGGGCTTCGGTCACGCTGGCGCCGATGGCGGCGGTCAGGGCGGCGATGGTTACAAAGGAGGGCAAAATGACCAGGATGACCAGCCAGATGGTTTGGGGGGCAATCTGCACACTGCGCAGGAACTCCAGCGAGCCGCGCCCGAATAGGACAATCAGAGCTCCGGACAGAGTCCAGGTCAGGATTTGCGTCAGCCCGATGGCGATGTCGCCGATGATTTTGCCAGCCATAAACTGCCCCGGCGAGACCGAGGTGACAATGATCTCCATGGTGCGGTTTTCTTTTTCCTCGGTCACGGCCTGCATCAGGTAGCCGCCGGTGGTGAACATAGCGATGAGGAAAGCAATGCCGATGAGCATGGGCAGGAGGAAACTGAACATCGTTTGTTCGGAGGCGACGCGGCTGCCGTCGGGCGAGAGAATGACCACCTCGCTGCCCTGCAGCAGGCGGTTGGCCACTGCCGGGTCGAAGCGTTTGAGCAGGTTGACGGTCAGGAAATCGTAAAACTGCTGGCGCGCCGGGCGGCTGATTTTGTCGTTGTAGACGGCTGTCAGATGGCCGGTGGTCTGGTAATCGGCAGGGACGACGTAGTAGCCCTGAATCTGCCCTGCCTCGAGCGCGGCGCGGGCGTCTGCTTCCGTTTCGAAGGGCAGCAGCGGCACCGGCTTGAACGGTTTTTCCGGCTCCGGACCGGGCAGCGGGTCGGCGAGCAGGCCAGACCGGTCCACATAGCCGAGCGGGGTGGTATCGTTTTCCATCGAGAGGACGATGAAGACGAACCCCACCATCACCAGGAGGAAGAGCGGGACGCTCAGGATGCCCAGCAGGAAGCGCTTGTTGAAAACGTGGCGTTTGTATTCGTGGAGGGCAACGCGCAGGAGTTTGGTCATGGGGAACTCCGAAAATGTCGGGCTGAAAGCGTCAGGCTAAAAGCCTGACCCACCCTGCACAACGCGGATGAAGATTTCGTCCAGGGTGGGCAAGGCAATCTCAAAGTGTTCGAGCGGCACCTCGCGGCGGACGAGTTCGCGCAGGATGTCCTGCGGGCGGACACCCGGGCGCAGGTGCAGTTTGACCGCGCCGTTGACCGGCTCGAGACGTTCGACGCCCTCGAGAAGCGGAATCCCGTCCCCGCCCTTGACCAGGACGGCGTTGCCGGCAAATTGTCGGCGGACTTCCTCCAGCGCGCCGTAAAGCATGACGTGACCGTGGTCTATCAAGACGATGCGGTCGCAGAGTTCCTCCACCAGGTGCATCTGGTGCGAGCAAAGGACGATGGTCACGCCCGCCTGGCGCTGTTCGCGCAAGAGGTCTTTGATCATCTGGGTGTTGACCGGGTCGAGGCCGGCAAAGGGTTCGTCCACGATGAGCAGTTCGGGGCGGTGCAGGAGCGTGGCGATGACTTGCGCCTTCTGCTGCATGCCCTTGCTGAGTTCCTTGACCTTCTTGTGCTTGTGGGCGGCCAGGTCGAAGCGTTCGAGGTAATCGGCGGCGCGGCGCTTCACTTCCGCTTCGCTCAGTCCTTTCAGCGAGCCGAGGTAGGCCAGACAGCGCTCGAGGGGGATGTCTTGGTAGAGACCGCGCTCTTCGGGCATGTAGCCGATGCGGTCCTTCTTGGCCTCCGTTATCGGGCCGCCGAGGATGGCGACCGAGCCGGAGTCGGGCTTGAAGATGTCGAGCATGCAGCGGATGCTGGTGGTCTTGCCGGCACCGTTAGGGCCAAGCAGGCCGAAGAGTTCACCCTTCTCGACCGAGAAGGAGACATCGTCCACGGCTTTGAGGGCGCCGAAGGACTTGGAGAGGTGGGAAAGTTCGATGACCGGCATGGGGTCTCCTTTAGCCACAGATTATCACAGATTGCACAGATGACAGCCACAGATTACACGGATTACACGGATGATAGAAAATACTGACACAGGCGTTAACAAACAGAACAAGCGAATTATTCGCTTTCCAGGAATTGTTTGAGTTGCTTGCGGTAGGCCTCGAAGGCGCGGCGGCCGGCCTCGGTCAGGCGGCAGAGGGTCAGCGGGATTTTCCCGCGATAGGTCTTCTCAATGTGTACGTACCCGGCCTCTTCCAGCGCGCTCTTCAGTGCAACAGCATCCTCTCGTACAGCGCCGGGCCGTGGACGGAATCGCGCAGAGCATCCAGTTCGATCTCCAGATGCAGGGCGGCGTTGAAGCGGAAGTAGTAGGGATTGGCGACCAGCCGCGCCAGGCCACGCTGCCAGGCCGGGAGCGCCAACAGGAGACTGGCCGCTTCGATGAGACGCGGCTCCCGCAGCGCCAGCCGGACCCGTTCACGGCCGCGCGCCCAGGTGAAATCCACCTCCTGGGGGTAGGCGCGTCTCCCCTCATGGCGGACGAAGCGGCGCGCCTCCATTGTCAGATAGCGGGCGTCATCGGCCAGCACCGGGCCGCCTTTGGCCAGCAGGAAGACCGGAATACGGGCGAAACCGTATTTCTTGGCCGCGATCTGCTCCACGAAGATGAGCGTGTATTCGCCCAGGTGCGCCCGCCCCCACGTCCAGTGGTCCAGCACGGAGGGAAGCGGCACATTGCCCCAGTTGTGGTCGTGGTAGCCGTTGCCGCGCACGGCATGGACTTGCCCGTCGTAGGTCAGCGTCCCCTCGACCGAGCCGTAGGGGATGACCGGCAGCCAGGCAAAGTAATGATTCAGGTCGCCAAAGTAGGATTTGCCTGCGCCGGGCCGCCAGGGCGGGACGAGGCCGCGAAAGGTCAGGTCGGCGGACAGGCTGCGGGTCTCGGCGTGCAGGCGATAGGTCCAGGCGCCACCCGCTTGGCTCCAGGTCACCCAACTCGCCCCGATGCGCACGTCGCAGGCTTCTCGGGCGGCGGAGAATTCCCCGGCCGGCGGCAGGTCGAACTCGGCCGTCTTGCGCCCGTCGGCGCGGGTGACCGTCAGCGACAGGTTGGGGGTCAGCGGGGCGCCGGGGCGGATGATCGGCTTGGTGGCGAAGACGATGACGGCGGTGGTGGCGTCGTCGAAGTGGGCGTCGAAGTACCACCACTCGAACGTCCCGCGGCCGGTCTCGGCGCGCTGGCCGTCTTCCCAGGGCTGGATGGTTTCGGTCAGGCCGTCGCGAGCGAGGAATTCGGGGCCGACGGCGAAGATAACAGGCTTGGGCATGGGCGTCTCCGTTCAGGCTAGTTTGCGGATGCGGACTTCAACCCCGCTGCCCTCCAGCAGCCGGACAAGTTGCTGCGGGTCGGTGCTTCCGTAGTGGTAGGGGTAGAGCATCTTCGGTCGGAAGGAGCGGGCGGCCGCGGCGGTCATTTCGGGGGTCATGGTGTAGGGAAGGTTCATCGGCAGGAAGGCGATGTCTATCTCTTTCAGAGCGGCCATTTCGGGGATGTCCTCGGTGTCGCCGGCGAGGTAGAGGCGCAGGTCGCCGAAGGTCAGCACGTAGCCGTTGCCGTGACCTTTGGGGTGGAACGGTTCGCCGTTCTCGCGTTTGTGGACGATGTTGTAGGCCGGGACGGCCTCGACCTGGATGCCGTCCACCGTGAGCGAATCGCCGTTTTTCATCACCAGCCCGCCTGCCAGTTGCGCGGCGCAGCGCTCGGTGCAGATGACCTTCGTCTGCGGGGTGTGGACGTGCTTGAGCGCCTCGGGGTCGAGGTGGTCGCGGTGCTCGTGGGTGATGAAGATCAGGCTGGCTTTGGGGAGACCGGCGTAATCGGCCACCCGGCTGAAGGGGTCCACGTGGATGATGAAGCGGTCTGCCAATTCCATCATCAAACTGCCGTGGCCGAGGAAGTAGATATTCAGTTGACCGAGGGAGGTAGGGAAGGTGTCACGTTCGTAGAGTTGGTGGGACATGGCAACTCCTTTCGAGGACAGAGAGAGTATATCACGCAGACGGCGTGACGGTTCGATTTGTTGTAAAATAACCTCCATGCCCATCCAACTTTTCGCTCCCCCCCCACGCTCAAAACCCTGATAGGCAAAAAAGACATCCAGGGGTGGAAAAAACTGCTGATGAAGACCCATCCGCCCAACGAATGCGAGGCGGCGGTTCCGGCGCTGGTGCGGATCTTTGTCCACGAGGGGAGCAGACTGGGGCAGGCCTTCGAGCCGATTCTCTCGGCGCTGGTCGAGATCGGCGACCCGCGCGCCATGGACGGTTTCCTGCACATCCTGAAAACCGAGCCAAAGGCCGCCAACTTTCTGACAATTGAAATTCTGCGTAACCTGCGACATCTGCGGATGATTTCCGAGACCAGGGCAGGCAGTTACGAAAAAAAGACAAATGACAAGGAGAAATCATGACCACCTGGAAACTCCTCTCATGGAACGTGAACGGCATCCGCGCCGCCGAAAAGAAAGGCTTTCTCGACTGGCTGGCCGCTACAGATGCGGATGTGGTCGCCGTGCAGGAGACCAAGGCTCACCCAGGGCAACTCTCGGCGGCGCTGCTCAACCCGCCCGGCTATCAATCCGCCTGGAGCGCGGCGGAGCGTAAAGGCTACAGCGGAGTCGCCACTTACACCCGCCGCGCCCCGCTCAAGGTCCGCGCGGGGCTCGGCGAGGCGCGTTTCGACACGGAGGGCCGCACGCTCATCCACGAGTTTGAGCCGTTCGTCTTCTTCAACATCTACTTCCCCAACGGCGGGCGCGGACCGGAATGGGTGGCGCACAAATTGGCCTTCTACAAGAAGTTCCTCGAAGTAGCGCAGGAATACATGCGCGCCGGCAGGCCGGTGGTTGTCACCGGAGACTTCAACACCGCCTACGCCGAGATAGACCTGGCGCGCCCGAAGGAAAACAGCAAGACAAGCGGCTTCCTGCCCGAGGAGCGCGAGGGGCTGGGCGAGTTCTTTGCCGCCGGGCTGGTGGATACCTTCCGCCTGCTGCATCCCGATACGGTCAAATACACCTGGTGGGACATGGTGACGCGCGCCCGAGAGCGCAACGTCGGCTGGCGGATTGACTACTTCATGGTCTCGCCCGACCTGAAAGAGCGCGTCCTCGCCGCCGACATCCACGACGAGGTGATGGGTTCAGACCACTGCCCCATCAGTCTCGTTCTGGATGTGTGAGAACAGCGAAACAAGAATGCTCTGTTGCGAAGGCCTTACAATGTCACTGCGAGGAGGCTGGAAGCCGACGAGGCAGGCTCACAGCGAACTTGGAGATTGCTTCGCTGCGCCCGCAATGACATCTTACAACAGAGCAAAACAATAACACAAAGGCGCGAAGTGAAGAGTTTCCCTCGCACCTTTGCGCCTTTGCATTAGGGTTTCCCAAGGAAACTTATCCCGCCACAACCTCCGCCTGGAGCGCCCCAAAGACCGGGTGACGCTGCGCCGCCAGGTTGACCAGCCAACTTCCCAACCGGCCATACGAATACCCCGCCGCTTCGGCAGCCAGTGCCGAACTTGCTTCCGGCGTCAGGTCGGCGTTTGGATTCACATCCAGCACATAGAAAACGCCGTTTTTCAGACGAATGTCCATGCGGGCATAGTCGCGGCAATTGGTCGCCCGATAGGCCGCGACAGAGACGCGCTCCAGTTTGGCCTGTTCTTCTGCGGTCAGCGGAGCCGGAAGACACAGCCTAATCGCGTTATAGGGAAGCGACTGCGGGTCGAATTTGGACTCGTAGGTGCACAGGCGGTCGCGCACGTCATCAAAAGCCGAGAAATCCATCTCGGCGGGCGGCAAAACCTGCAATGTTCCGTTGCCGATCACGGTGACATGAAACTCGCGCCCATCAATGAACTCCTCCACCAGCGCCGGCTGGGAAAAAACATCCAGCACATACTCGATGCGGCGGCGCAATTCCTGCGGCGAGCAGACTACCGCCTCGCGCGTGACCCCAAAACTGCAATGCTCGAAGGCAGGTTTGACGATGGCCGGAAAGCGCTGCCAGCCATTCTCGGCGCTGCTCTCATAGATTTTCCAGGCCGGCGTGGGGACTGCACTGCGACGCAGAACACTCTTGACCAGCCGTTTATCCTGCGCCAGAACAAGCGCCTGGGAGTCGGCTCCCGTGAAGGTGAAGCCCATGGCCTCCAAACGGCGTGCCGTTTCCGCCGCGCTACGCGGCAGGCCGGGGATTTCCTCACACCAATTGAATACCAGATAATCTGCGGGATCATAAGCAGCCAGTTTCGCCGCCAGATCGTCATCTTCCAGGCAAAGAGGGGTCACCGGATGACCTTGCTGCTGTAAATCCCCCTCCAACTTTTCCATAGCCTGATAAGACTCTTCCCTGTCCTGTGCCGGCCAGGAGGGATCGAGATTATAGAGCAGAAGGACGGGGTAATCAGTGCGAAGCGTGTCGGTATTCATTTTTCCGCACCTGGCGCAGAGATTCATCGCCCCCTTCCATCCAATCATTCCCTCCGAGGGGTTCTGCCCGTTTTTGCGCAGAAGGATAGAGTTCCTCCACGCCTTTGGACATCCACGCCTGTCTTCCCCTTTGAATCGGCGGCAGGAAGGATAACGCACAACTCTTCATTGCAACCTCCATATTGTGATATTTCCACCGCCCGCCCGGCAAAGCGGGAGACGGCGTCCAAAGGCAACGCCAGGCCGGAGCATGAACGCAACCTTCTCAAAACATTATATTCGAATTGTTTCAGATGAATAGAGGAAAAGACGTACCTGGAAGCCGTCTCAAACGGCGGCTTCCAGCGGAATTTCGACCCGGCCGGCCTCGACGTTCCTTTGCAGGAACCATTGCGCCGCAGCGGCAACCGCCTGGCGCGCTGGACGGGGGTTGTAACCCAATTCACGCGTTGCTTTGGCGTGGCTGATACGCGAATTGCTGCGGATGGCCGCCAGCGAATAAGGGGTCACAAGGGGGTCATCGGAGAAAACTGACAGGACGGCCGCCGCCAAATCGGCCAGCAGGTCGGGAACGCGCACCCCTGCATGCCAGCCGCCGGCGGCCTCCCAAATCGTCTCCGCCGCCTCGCGGACCGTGAGCCTGTCACCGCCCAAGATATATGTTCCTCCGCTGCGGCCCTTCTCCGCCGCCAGGATGAAACCGTGCGCCACGTCGCGCACGTCCACAAAATCGTAAGCGCCGTCCACATAGAATTTAACCCCCGGTGGGAGGTTGTAGAGAATGCCGCGCCCGGCCTCGGAGGGGCGGAAATCGTACGGGCCGATAACCGCCGTCGGGCAGACGAGGAGGGCATCCAGCCCCTCGGCGGCGGCTTTCTGGACCTCGAGGCTGGCAGCGGCTTTCGAACGGTCATAGGCGCCGCGGGCGTGTTCCGGGTCGAACGGACAGGATTCGTCCACGAGACCCTCCACCGGGATGCGCATGGCGTAGATCGAACTGGCATAGACGAAGCGCCGGATCGAGGTCTGGCGCGCGGCGGTCAGCAGGGCGCGCGTCCCTTCCAGGTTGACGCGCTCCGTCTCCGGGTCCGGACCCGGGGCGAGGCTGATGCGGGCAGCGAGATGGTAAACCACGTCCACCCCTCGCAGAGCGCGGGCGAGCGTCTCCACGTCGAGCAAATTGCCGGGGAAGATTTCCACTTCCAGCCCTTCGAGGGCCATCAGGTTGGCATTGGGGCGGACGAATGCCCGCACTTCCTCCCCGCGGGCGAGCAGTTGACGAACGAGTACGTTTCCGATGTGGCCATTGGCGCCGGTGACGAGGTGCATGATGGTCTCCAAACAACCTGACAGTCCCTTTACTTGCGGGCGAGATTGGCGATGAATTCGGCCAGCGACATGCCAAGGTAGGCGACAGCAGCCAGGAAGAGGAAGGGAACGAAGATGAAAGTGGCCCAGAACATTTCGCGGCTGGCAAACTCCCACCACGAGCAGGGACTTTCTCCGTCCGTAAAGCCGTAGCAGATGCCCTGCCAGTTGAAGGCCGCAGAGGCCAGCCCGACGACCGGCACCGTCAGCAGGAGCAGCAAAGTGAGAATAAAAAAGACGCGCTTGACGATGCGGAAGGCGCGCTGCATTAGATTTCGACTCCCAGCCAAATGCGAATGAGGTAACCAATGCCGAAACTGAAAGCCGCCACGCTCAAACTCAAACCGGCCATTTCGAGGAAACGCTTGCGGAAGGGTTCATCCTTGGCAACCGAGATGTAGTAGTTGAAAGCCGCGATAATAAGCACGGCTGTGGTCAGAGAAATGCCGAGGTCGAGATAGTAGTTTTGGAGCAGCAGGTAAGGCAAGATGAGCAGGGTGACTGTGATAACGTAGGCGATGCCGGTATAAACAGCGGCGCGGACGGGATGTTTTTGCGTCTCTTCGGAACGGGTGGAGAGATACTCGGAGGCAGCCATCGAGAGCGAGGCGGCGATGCCGGTAATCAGGCCAGAGAGAGCAATCAGGCGCGTGTTCTGCAGGGCCAGCGTCAGTCCGGCCAGCGCGCCGGTTAGTTCCACCAGCGCGTCGTTGAGGCCGAGGACAACCGAGCCGGCGTAGCGCAGACGCTCTTCATCCAGCATATTGATAAGAGAGGCCTCGTGAGCATCTTCATCTTGGATAATTTTCTCGATGTTTGGGATGACCTCAGTCAATGAAGCGTAGTTGGTCTGCGCGGCCTCCTCGCCGCGTTCCATCAACTTGATGCCAAAAGTGAATCCGAACAGACGGCTGATGAACGTGTATTTCCATACCTTCCACCAGTCCGGCCTGACTTCCTCACCGGTGTAGTATTTCCAGTTGTGGTAATGGGCGAGTTCGTCGGCAGCGATGCGCTCCAGCACAGAAGCGTTTTCGATGGATTTCATCGTCGCGGCAATCCGCCGGTAGATATGGTGTTCAGTGATTTCGTTGCGCTGGAAGACCAGCATTTGGCGTTTGATTTCGGTGCTAATTTCCATAAAAACCTCCATGCTAATTATACGCAAGATTAGGAGAAGAAAACATTCTATAATCGCTGCAGAGGAACACCGATGAACGGGGGGAAAGAAAAAAGAAGGTCGGATTGGCAATCCGACCCACTCAGGAAGAACCGCCGCCGGTTAATAGGATTTGTTGGAATGCGAAATCTCCAAATCTTTCACGCACAAGAAGAGCGGCACGATGACGGCCGTCGGGTTGCGGGCGCCGTAACTCATCGAGGTGTTGTAGGGCGCAGTTTGCTTGGAGAGCCAGGCCACTTTCTCGCCAAAGATGTCTAGCAGACTCTGGGTGAGGCGGACATTATAGGGGATGACGAGCGAGCCATCCTTCTTCAGGTACAGCGCGCCGAAGCGCGAACTGGCGGTAACCAGCCCCTTGGAGGGGTTGACGATGTTCATGTAGTGCAGGAAGGGGATGTAGAGCAGGTCGTTTTCACGCGGCAGGGCAACCAGCGCGGCCAGGTCGGGAACGTCCTTTTCGCCGCCATCCAGGACCAGGCTCTTGTGCATGACGGTATGACCGGTCGGCGGGACGCCGAATTCGTCGGCATCGTCCTGATACCAGGCAAAGGCTTTGAAGACGCCCGCTTCGACAAAGGGGAAGCGTTGGCGGGGCAGACCGAAGAAGTCGCGCCGGAAGGGGAAGGTTTCCGGGCGGGAGGGGTCATCGCTCAGGTTGAATTGCGAGGAGAAGACTTTCTGGCCGATTTTGTCCTCGCCGAGCATAGAGTAGCCGCGCTTCATCGAGCCGCCGTTGAAGCCGATCCACTGCATCATGGAGAGCAGGTCGGCGATGGCAGCCTGCCCGAAGACGATGTCGTAGCGTCCCAGGGGGAGCGAGACGGGGGTCTCGCGCCGGTAACGGTCGAGGAGAAAGGCTAGGTCGCGGTGGACCGGCGCGGGGTCGAGCGCCGAGCGGGTATGCGCCGATTGTTCGGCCTGCACTTCCCACTTGAGTTGCTGATGGGCGAGGACGACCGTCGCCTGGGCATCCGAGAAGTGGAAGTATTGGGTATGTTCGGAGCGGGTGGTGATTTGCGCCAGGGTTGTCGCCCCGTTGGAGAGAATGCCCGAGAGTTTGACTTGCTCGCTTTCCAGCCCCTGGGCAGCGGCGTTGAAGTAGGCCAGTTTTTCTTCGTTGGGCAGGGCTGCCAAGGATGGGTCGAAGTTGCTTTCGTCTTCAAAACTCTCGCTAAAGGTGGGGATGGTAGGGGAATAGGCCAGCGGCTGAGCATGTTTGACCATCTCGGCAGCCGTATCCACAGCCATTTTCATCTCGTCTATCTTGCTCAGGTCGGTGATGAGGTCGTAGGAGGCGCGTCGGCGGCCTTCGTAGGCGGTGACGCCGAGACGGATGAGATGTTCGGCGGTGTTGAGCGAAATGGCCGAGTTGGCAAAGCGCATCAGGGCGCTATCTTCCTCGTGGTAGTCAATTGAGACCTCGTAGCCCTTGGCAAGGGCGTAGGCGCGCAGATCGTGCAGGGTTTGCAGAATCTTGTCTTTCACGGCTATTCTCCTATGCGGACATTGTCGAAGCGGCAGACGGGGATGCCGTGACCGAGTTGCATAATCTGATTCGGCTGGCCCTTGCCGCAGTTTTCCACGAATTTGAGTTCCCAAGTGGATTCGTTCCCCACCGCCGAGAGCGAATTCCAAAACGGCAGGGTGAAGCCCTTGTAGGTGGCATTTTTGACCACTTTGGTCTTGCGGCCATCCTCCACCAGCCAGCCGATTTCGGTGGCGAAATGGAATTGCTCGCGGTTGGAGCCGATGGACCAGGAGCGGTCGCCATCGAGGATGATGCCGCGCTCGGTGTTGGCGATGATGTCTTCGAGTGTGCCGTCTGAGCCGGGGTCAATGTTGATGTTGGTCATGCGCTCGATGGGGACGCGGTAGAAGGCCGTAGCGCGGTTGGCGCCGCCGCTGCCGTGAAAGATTTGCCGCCGGGCGCGGGCATTGGCTTCCTCGACCATCTGGCGACCGGTGATGGCCCCGACGAGAATCCCTTTCTCAATCAGCAGCACGTCCTGACAGGGAACGCCGTCGTCGTCGTAACCGAAACTGCCCGGCGAGTTGGGCAGGGTGGCATTGGCGCGCACGGTTAGTTTTTCCGAGCCGTAGCGCAGTTTGCCGAAGTCGTCCAGGGTGACGAACGAGCCGCCGGCGTAGGCCAGTTCGTAGCCGAGGATGCGGTCGAGTTCCAGGGCGTGGCCGATGGTTTCGTGCGTTTGCAGGTACATGATGCCGGGCAAGAGGATGACCGAGCGGTCTTCTTTGGGGCAGTCTTCGGCGGCGAGCATTTCTCTCAACTCGCGCACGATGCGCTCGGCGTTTTCGGCAAAAAGTTGCGGGTCAATCGATTCCCAGCCGCGCGTCGGTTTGCCCATTTGGCCGAGACGGAATTTACGTTCGTGCATCACGCCCTGCGCATCCATGCCGTTCACTTCCAGCCCGGCGAAGACTTCGGTGATGAGTTTTTCGATTTCGCTGCCCTCGGAATCGACAAAAACGATTTGCTTGCGCATAAAGGTCAGGGAAGCGTTGCGCAGGAAGACGCCCTCCTGGTTCATCTTCTCGTCCATGGCTTGCAGGAAGGCGACCTTATCGGCCAGCGGGACCTCGAAGGGGTTGATTTCACACGGACTGGCGAATTGCGCCTGAACGGCGTCTTTCTCCGCCAGACGGATGGGGAAGGTGACGCGTTCGGCGGCGGCTTTAGCGTTTTCGAAAGCGCGGTCGAAGAGAGCGGTCAGATCGCTCAGGTCTGACGAGGCAGCAAAGCCCCAGGCGCCTTTATAGAGGACGCGTACCCCTACGCCACTCTCGCGCGAGGCGGAGGCGTTTTTCAGGTTGCCGTTGAGCATGAAGAGTTGGTTTTGTTCTTCAAAAGGATAGTAACGGGCATCGGCGTAGGTGACGCCTTTGGCTTTGAGACGCTCAATTTGCTGCTTGATTCGGTCTATCATGCACAGTTCTCCTTCTTGGTTTTGATGAACTGGATTAGAGAAAAGCCCCCGCCGAGATATTGTACCAAAAGCCGTCAAAGAATCCCACCTACTGGGGAGGGAGTTAAACAAGAACTGCTACTTCTTTGCATTCAAACTCTGCGATAGGCATCTTTTGGCCGCAAAAAATTCTCTATCCTCCCAACTTGTAACTTGCAGTAAAATATTCTCATGCTCCGCGCCCTCCTGAAAACCATGCGCCCCCGTCAGTGGACGAAAAACATTTTTGTCTTTGCCGCTCTGGTCTTCGACGGCAAACTCTTCCATCTGACCGACTTCCTGCGCACCCTGGGCGCTTTTGCGCTCTTTTGCCTCGTCTCCAGCGCGGTCTATCTGCTCAACGATATTTTTGATATCGAGTCCGACCGCCAGCACCCGCTGAAAAAGAACCGCCCGATTGCCTCCGGCCGCCTGCCGGTTCCGCTTGCGGCGCTGACAGCCCTCCTCCTGGCCGGCGGCTCGATTGCGGCAGCATACTTCCTGACCTGGCAACTGGCGTTGACCCTGCTGGGTTACTTTGCTCTCATGCTCGCCTATTCGCGCTGGCTCAAGCACGTCCCCATCCTGGATGTGCTGGTCATCGCTGCCGGTTTCGTCCTGCGCGTCCACGCCGGAACGACAGTCGTCGCCGTGGAACGCTTCTCACCCTGGCTGTACGTGCTGATGACCCTGCTCGCCCTCTACCTGGGCTTTGGCAAGCGCCGCGCCGAACTCTCCCTGCTGGCAAGCGGCGCCGCTTCCCATCGCAAAGTTCTCGACGGCTACACCATCCCCCTGCTCGACCAGTTCATCACCATCGTCTCCGGCACGACTATCGTCGCCTACTCGCTCTACACCTTCTTCCGCCCCGAAGCGCCTAAAAACCACGCGCTGATGCTGACCATCCCCTTCGTGGTCTATGCCATCTTCCGCTACCTTTATCTCATCCAGGTTAAACAAATCGGCGGCGAACCGGAAGAAATTCTGCTTACCGACCGGCCGTTCCAGATTTCTCTGTTCTTGTGGGGACTGACCATCCTGGCAGTGTTCTATCTGACATGACCTCCGTCTCCGCGCCCGGCAAAATCATTCTTTTCGGTGAACATGCGGTCGTCTACGGACGCCCGGCGCTGGCCGTCCCCGTGACCGACGTGCAGGCAACTGCCTCCGTCCGGCCGGGCGCGGGACCGGGAGTCTGGCTCGAAGCCCCGGCAATCGGTCTCCGCTCTGACCTTTCCCGCCTCGCCGCGGACCATCCGCTGGCTGCCGCAGTAAGGGGCGTCTTCTCGGCCCTGGGCGTGGAATCCCCTCCCGACTGCGTCATCCGCGTGGAATCCAGCATCCCGGTGGCTTCCGGCCTGGGGTCGGGCGCAGCGGTGAGCGTGGCCGTCATCCGGGCGCTTTCTGCTTATCTGGGGCAGCCGCTGGCCGACGAACGCGTCTCGGCGCTGGCCTACGAGGTGGAGAAACTCCATCATGGCACGCCGTCGGGCATAGACAACACCGTCATTGCCTACGCTCAGCCGGTCTATTTTGTGCGCGGCCGGCCGATCGAACGGCTGCGGGTGGGCGCGCCGTTCACCCTGGTCATCGGCGATACCGGCCTCCCCGCGCCGACGAAAGAATCGGTGGGCGATGTGCGCCGTCTGTGGCAGTCCGATCCGTCGCGCTGGGAAGAAGTTTTCGACCGGATTGGAGACATCGCCCGCCGCGCTCGCCAACTCATCGAGAACGGAGAGTGGCGACCGCTGGGCGCGCTGATGGATGCCAATCATGCCCTACTGCGGCAGTTAACCGTCTCCGGCCCCGAACTCGATCGGCTGGTGGCGGCCGCCCATCGGTCCGGGGCACTCGGCGCCAAACTGAGCGGTGGCGGTCGCGGTGGCAACATGATTGCCCTGGTCGAAAGAGAGAACGCCCCGGCCGTAGCCGAGGCGCTCCTTTCCGCAGGCGCGAAGCAAACGATTATCACAAAAGTCGTGTAGCGGGCCGCTTACGGCTGGATGACCATGCTGGCCATCAGCGCGTCGAGGGCCGTTAGCGTGGGGGTGAAACTGTCGGACGGCTGGCTATTCAATTGATTGACCATATCGGCGATGTAAGGTTCGTAGTTATTGCTAAATTCCTCCCAGGTCATGCCGTTGGGCGGGTTATCGGCGTTAGCCGGCAGCAGGGGGTGATTGACAGGCAGGATAGCAGAAATCCAATACTGTTCATCAGCCGTCACGCCTTGATAGGTGTAAAACAGGTCGTGGTTATTGACCGGGGCGTAGTACTGGGCATATTCGGTCAGATAGCGGATGCCGCTGCCGTTAGCAAAGGACACAACCTGATAGTCGGCAAAGAACACCTGCCCGGCGTTGAAAGCCGGCAGGAAAGGCAGGGAAATGCCAAAAGAGCCTGCAAAAACCGGCTCCGGCGCGCCATGAATCAGCGCCTGCAAAGCGAGCAGCCGCTCGTTGACCAAGTCCGTCTGGAGCGCGCCGTAGGCGGGCAGCGGATAGACGGCGATGCGCGGCTGGAAGAATTTGTCTGTCAGCGGGTAGCCTTGCAGAGTGAGGAGGGTATGTTCAGGATGAATGTCGAGCTCCTCGTTCGATTCTAGGATAGTTTCACAATCGTAGCCGGAGGCCAGCGCCGGGTCGAGAAAGAGCGCTAATTCGTTGCAGGTCACATTGGTCGCAGCCGGTTCTTCGGTGGAGGGTTCGGTCGCAGGCTCGGTCATAGGCGGCGTTTCGGTCGCAGGAGGTGTAGCCGGAACAGCGCAGGCCAGCGTGGCCAGCAATATAGCAAGGCAAGAATAGAGGATACGTTTCATCGTTGCTCTCCTTTTTACATCATCTTGTTTACATTGTAGGCGCTTTTTCCACACAAAGGTATATCCCATTAGAGTCATTTCGCGCAACTACCTACCCAACAAGGCCAAACTTGTCAATCGCAGCAAAAGACGCTCACTTTATCCGCAGATTGCGCAGATTTCCCCTGTGGGTACGATGTCGCCGATTTTCCCCATCTGCGTAATCTGCACATCTGCGGATGATTTCCGAGACCAGGGCAGGCCGTTACCATTTCGTACGATTTTGCTCGAAGCGGGGCCTCGGTGCACGGAAAAGAAAACGCCCCGCTTATGCAGTCGGGGCGTAAGCAGGCCATCCTTGTCGAGCGATTATTGCGCCACCGCTACCGGGTTAACCAATTTGCCGAGACCTTCGATCTCAATTTCGACGACATCCCCCGCTTTCAGCGGGCCGACCCCGGCCGGCGTGCCGGTGAAGATCAAGTCGCCGGGTTCAAGCGTCATCACCGACGAGATAAAAGCAACCAATTGACCGACGCTGAAGACCATATCACGGGTGGAAGCCATCTGCCGCGGCTGACCACTGACGCGGCAGGTGATGACTGCGTCAGCGGGGTCGAAATCGGTGTCAATCCATGGCCCAAAGGGGCAGAAAGTGTCGAAGCCTTTCCCGCGCGTCCATTGGCCATCGCTGCGCTGCAGGTCGCGCGCGGTGACATCGTTGCCCACCGTATATCCAAAGAGATACTCTTTGGCCTCTTCTGGGGCGATAAACCGGCCGCGTTTGCCAATGACCGCCACCAACTCGGCCTCGTGCTCCACCTGCTGGGATTGCGGCGGCAGGAGGATGGTGCCGCCGGGATCAAGGATGGCCGAGGGCGGTTTCAAGAAGATGAGAGGAATTTTCGGCACCTCAACATTGTGCTCTTTGGCATGTTTAACGTAATTGCGCCCGATGCAGATGATTTTGGAAGGCTGCGCCGGGGCGAGCAGTTTCACATCTGCCAGCGGGATTTCGGCCTCCAGTCGGCGGTATTCTCCATAGGGATTGCCCTCGATGGGGCCGACTTTGTTCTCCAGCACCCAGCCATAACGCGGGGCTTCGTTTTTGAGTTGATAACGGACGATGCGCATAGGATCTCCAGTTCCAAGTTTGAAGGTGTGAAAGTTGGCAAATTGCAATGCTTTCGCGGAAAGTCTAACACAGTCCACTCAAACCTTGCAACCTTCTAACCTTCCAACCTGCCAACTTTCCAACTATAATAGCCCCGCCGGGCGCATAGCTCAGTTGGTTAGAGCGTCTCTCTTACACAGAGAAGGTCAGGGGTTCGAGTCCCTTTGCGCCCACAAAAGACAACCTTCGGGTTCATCACAACCCGAAGGTTTTGTTTTGCGATACAATCGAGGCATGACCCTCGACTACAGCACGCCGTTTGGCTTCGTCTTCCGCGATAAAACCTGGCTCAAAAAGTTCATCGTTGTCAGCCTGCTGACCTACACGCTCATCGGCGCGGCCCCCGTGCTGGGCTGGACCATCGAAGTTGTCCGCCGCGTGGCACGGAAAGAAGAGCCGGCCTTGCCGGAATTTGACGATTGGAAAACCTTCTGGGCGCTCGGCGGGAAATTTGCCCTCGTCAATGCTCTGTGGCTGCTGCCGCTGCTGTTTGCCGTTCTGCTGCTCTACGGCGTCCCGGCCCTGCTCATTGGCCGCGTGCCGGATTCGTCTGTCCTATGGGTCTTCGGCGGGACTCTGCTTTGCGTCTCCGGCTTTCTCTTTGTGTACTCGCTGATTTATGTCTTCTTCCTGCCGCCGATGATGGCTGCCCTCGCCCAGGGCGATTCGGCCTGGCAGGCAGCCAATCCGCTGCAGTTATGGCGACTTGTTCGCCCGCGCTTTATGGAATATGCGCTTATCTTCATCATCGTGGGCATTGCCCTGTTCAATATCTTGTTCCTGCTCGCCGCCCTGACCCTGTTCCTGCTCCTGCCGCCTCTGCTGGTCTATGGCGGGCTGGTTGCTGCCCATTTCACCGGTCAAGTTGTCCATCTTATGCAAAGTGGATAATTTTCTGTGCTTTTCTTCACTTGACCCGCTTCTCATCCTGTCCTACAATTCGCGTCAACTCAACTGCACTTTCCAACCACAAAACTATCAGACTATTTGACTGGAGACGAACATGTCCGATTACCTTTTCCGCGGTAGCCTTGCCGATCTTGACCCCGACGTCTACGAACTCACGCAAATCGAAGCCGAGCGCCAGGCGCGCAAACTCATCCTGATTCCTTCCGAGAGCCAGTCCCCGCTGGCAGTGCGCGAAGCCCTGGCCAGCGCCTTCCACAACATTTACGCCGAGGGCTACCCTAAAAAGTCCTATCACTCGATGACGCAGAAGGAACTGCTCGACTATCCGGCGCGTCTGGCAGACTTCCGCCGCGACTCCGACCCGCGCTTCTACAAAGGGACCGAATACGCCGATATTCTCGAGGCGCTCGCCAAGCGCCGCTGCGCCGAGGCGTTTGCCGCCAACAACGTCAAACCGGAGCAGATTTACGTCAACGTGCAGGCGCTTTCGGGCGCGCCGGCCAACAACGCCGTCTATCACGCCCTGCTGCGGCCTGGCGATACGGTGATGGGCATGAGCCTCTTCCACGGCGGGCATCTCTCGCATGGTTCTCCTGCCAACCGTTCGGGCAAGTACTACAATATCGTCTCCTACACGGTGGACCCGCACAACGAACAAATCAACTACGAGGCGGTGATGGCGCTTGCCAAAGAACACAAGCCGAAGATGATCATCGCCGGCTACTCCTCCTACCCCTGGATTCCCGATTGGAAGAAATTCCGTCAGATCGCCGACGCCGCTGGCGCCTACCTGCTGGCCGACATCTCCCACATCGGCGGGCTGGTGGCGGCGGGCGTCGTCCCCTCGCCGGTCGGTTACGCCCACGTCATCACCACCACCACGCACAAGACCCTCGACGGGCCGCGCGGCGCCGTCATCCTGACCACCGACCCCGACCTGGCCGCCCTGATTGACCGCGCCGTCTTCCCCGGCGAGCAAGGCGGGCCGCATGTTCAGGTCTTCGCCGCTCTCGCCCTGACCTTCAAACTGGCGCGTACTAAACAATTCGAGCAACTCCAGCGCCAAACCATCAAGAACGCGCTGGCCATTTCCGAGCGGCTCAAGGAGCGCGGCTTCCGCATCCCCTACGGCGGGACAAACTCACACATGCTCAACGTGGATGTCTCCTGCGTGCGCGGCCCCGATGGCGCCACCCTCAGCGGCGACTACGCCGCCCGCATCCTGGACGTGGTCGGCATCGTCTGCAACCGCAACACCATCCCCGGCGATACCAACGCCCTCGACCCCTCCGGCATCCGCCTGGGGACGCCCTGGATTACCCAGCGCGGCTTCGATGAGGAAAAATGCCGTCAATTGGCCGACATCATCGCCGATGTCCTCCTGGCAACCGCCCCGCACACCTACGTCAACGCCAAGAGGAAGGTCGTCCGCCGCGGCAAGGTGGATTTCAAGGTGCTGAACGACGCCCGCATCCGCGTGCGCGAACTGGCGCTCTCGGCAGGTATAGACTTTGAGCCGACCTCGCATGGTTATCCCCACTTCTACTACCTCGACGACAAACCCACGACCGGTGTCTATGAAATCACCGGCCCGCGCGTGCGCTCCTTCCTGAACTACATCGTGACCTCGGACCTGTCGGCCCTCGAATACGGCAAGAGCCAGCCGACGCGCATCATCACCCCCCTCGGCGAAGTGGACGGCGTGCTGACTGCGGTTGCCTGGGACCATTACCGTCTGACCCTGCCGCTCGACAAAGCCAATCTGGCCGTCACCTGGCTGCGCGACCTCTCGGACACCTACGTCTCGTTCAACCTGGACGGGACGCCCGACTATACCCTGCGGCGCGTGCCGGGCCCGATTGTGGTCCTCGAGTCGAACGAAAAACGGGCCGTTGCCGAGGGCAACCCCATCAGCGGCCTCAAGCCCTACTTCATCGGCATCACCGGTGCGGGGCCTCGTGCTGAGCCTGTCGAAGCGTCCGAACCTGCCCTGCCCGATTTCAAATGGACGCCACCCGAAGAGACCCTACGTCGCACGCCGCTCAATGAAATCCACAAGCAGATGGGCGCGAAGATGATTCCCTTCGCCGGCTGGGAAATGCCCGTCTGGTACACCTCGGTGCTGGAAGAACACCTCGCCACGCGGCAGGCCGCCGGTCTGTTCGACGTGTCGCACATGGGCGTCTATCAAATCGAGGGCGACGAAGCCGTCGCCTTCCTGGATTCGGTAGTGGGCAACAATTGCAGTTTTCTCCTGCCCGGCGAAAGCCTCTACACCCAGTTCCTCGACCCGGACGCCAACGTGATTGACGACACGCTCATCTACCGCCGCGCGTGGGACAAGTTCCTCATGGTGGTCAACGCTTCCAACGACGACAAAGACCGCGCCTGGCTCGAAGCAGTGCGCGATGGGAAAGTGAAGATTGACAACGCCCGCCCTGGCGCGCGCACCCTGGGCTACAACGCCGTCATCCGCAACCTGCGCGACCCGAAGGCTGGCAACGAGATGCGCATTGACATTGCCCTGCAAGGCCCGCGCAGCCAAGAGATCCTGCTGGCGATGGGCGTCAACGCCGAGACGCGCCGCCGAATCATGGCGCTTAAGCGCACTAACCTGTGCGACGCGGTGGTAGGCGGCTTCGACCTGATTGTCTCGCGCACCGGCTACACGGGCGAAAAGATGGCCTATGAGTTGTTCGTCCACCCCGACCGGGCGGTGGATTTCTGGCACGCCCTGCTCAAGGCCGGGCAGAAGTACGGTCTCAAGCCGGTCGGGCTGGGGGCGCGCGACTCGCTGCGCACCGAGGCCGGCCTGCCGCTCTACGGCCACGAGATGGGCGCCGGCTCCGGCAAGATGGGGCATCCCGACCTGGGCGTGGGCGAATCGGGCTTCGGCTCGTATGTGAAGACCTACAAGCCATGGTTCATCGGGCGCGAGGCCTTTATCGCCCGCGAGAAAAACCGCAAGGGCGTGGTGGTGCGCTTCCGCTTCCCCGAAAAAGGCGTGCGCATGGCCCACAACGGCGACCCTGTACTCGATAAGCGCGGCCGCGTCATCGGCTGGGTCACCTCCTGCGCTGCCGACAAGGAAGGAACGCTGACCGGTCAGGCTTACGTGGAACTCAAGTATGCCGCCGAAGGGACGCCGATCTACATCTACCAGTCCGCGCCCGACAAGGCCGGCCCGGCCCCGGCGGAGATGAAACTCGGCGACAAGGCGCTTCTCCCGGCCGAGGCGGTGGTGGTGAGCCGGTTCCCGGCGTTGTAGAGAACAGAGAAAAGAGAATAGTTTTGGGCGGCGGAATCTTCTGCCGCCCAAAATGATTCTTACAGAAAAAGTAGGGCGGGATTCACCTCCCGCCAAAATGATCCTTACAGAAAAAGTAGCGGGATTCACCTCCCGCCAAAATGATTCTTACGGAAAAAGTAGGGCGGGATTCACCTCCCGCCAAAATGATCCTTACGGAAAAAGCAGGGCGGGATTCACATCCCGCCCAAAATGTTCCTTACGGGAAAAAGCAGGGCGGGATTCACCTCCCGCCCAATTGATTCCTGTCAGCAGGAAACCGAAAGCGTGGCAATTTGATAGTCCTCTGATAGGCAGAAGAAAAAAGATAAGAGTATCATTCGCACTGCACCGGGACTTCTTGAGTCTTTGTCTGCCTATCTCGTGAACGATGATGAAATCACCTGCTCTCCCCCCTTTGTATATCGTGGGCAAGTTAATTGTCCGCCTGTTTGCTGCGCTGATGCTGCGCTTCCATGTCAGGTATCACAGCCCCCTGCCGCCGGGGCCGAAATTGTTTGTTGCCAATCACCCCAGCGCAACCGACCCATTTCTCATTCACTTGCTTACCAGAGAAGAAGTGAATGTGATGATTACGCAAAAAGCCTTCAACGTGGCGGTGTTTGGCCGTTTTCTGCGGGCGGTGCATGAGATTCCAGTTCCTTTGACTCAAAACAGCGGCGCGGCGGCCCTCGAACAGGCGCGCCGGCATCTTGGCATGGGGAGATCGGTGGGGATTTTTATCGAGGGGCATATCAGCCCGGAAGACGGCGGATTCCTCCGTCCCCGCACCGGCGCGGTGCGGCTAGCGCTCAGCGCCGGGGTCCCGGTAGTGCCGGTAGGCATTTACCTGCGGCGCAACTGGCGGATCAACATCCGTTCCGGCATCAGCGGGGAGGAGAGTGAGGCATTCTGGTATCTGCATGGACCCTACATTGTTACGGTCGGCGAGCCGCAGCATTTAACTGGCGACCCCGAAGACCGCGAACGCGTCCGCGCGCTCTCAGAGCATGTGATGGAGACTGTCAAGGGGCTGGCCTACGAAAGCGAGGAGCGCGGCCGCGACTTGATGCCCGACAGTCTGTTGGTACGCCTTGTCCGTCTGCTGGCGCCCCTGCGCCGCAAGGGGATGACGGCAGGGTGGTAACCCGCAGAAAACCAAGCCGATTAGAAAATCAGGAGACTGCCCGGAAGGCAGTCTCCGTAATTCTCTCTGATAGTATTGGCCTTTTCCGCTTTCTGCCTCACCCGCCTCCGGCCATCACCGAGCCGATTGCCATGAACGAGAAGATAGCCACGTCTTGCAAGAAGTGGATGAACCAGGCCCAGAAGAACCCCCTCGTCTCGACCATGGACTTGCCCAACAGCCAGCCAAGGAACCAGGCCATTACGACGCCAACAACACCATACGGCACGCCGTAGTAATGGCCGATGCCGAAGAAGACTGCGGCCAGCATCACCGCCTGCGGCCCGGTCAGAGCATCCTTGAGCGCACCGAGCAGGGAAGCGCGGTAATTCATCTCTTCGCTGAATGCATTCATTGCCGCCAGGAGCAAAATCATCGGCAACATCGGTAGCGCCGCTGTGATCATTTGCGCGGAGGGTCTCGCCGCGGAGAGGAGGAAGAGCAGCGTCCCGCCGGTAATGAAAATCGAGAGCATCACGCCGAGTTTCTTCCAGGTATCCGGCTTTTTCATCAGCAGAGGGATGGGCCGCGCCTCTGCCGCCGGGTCGCCCCGGACCAGGTAGAACTCGGCGAACCTGCGCCGGAGCGTCAGCATGAGCGCAATCATCACCGCCGCGACCAGCAGGCGCAGCAACTGAGTCCCCAGCATGTCAACGACGAAGGAAGCGGAAGCAGGGAACCAGGTCTTCCATAGCACAGTTTGGCCAAGACGGGCGGCGCTTTCCTCGACGAGATACAACACCAGGAGGACGAGAAAAAACTGCCATAGCGGGCGGGCCGGCTTCCAGGTCAGGCTGACGACCAGTGACAGCGCCAGCAGGCCGAGTTTGGCCGCCAGAAGCCAACCGGTCGAGGCCCGAAAGACCTCCTGCAAAAGCACATTCGGCAGCATCGAGACAAGCAGGGTAACCACCCAGGCCAGGATGAGAAGCAAGCGTTTGTTCATCGGGCATTCTCCTTTTCAAAAATCGAAATGCTCTCGATGTGGTAGGTTTGCGGGAAAAGATCGAAGGGCGTGACATCGAGCAGACGATACCCTCCGGCGAGCAGGCGCGCCGCGTCCCGCGCCAGGGTGGAGGGATCGCACGAAACGTAGGCGATGCGCGCCGGACCCCGCGCCAGCAGCGCGTCGAGGACGCGTTTTTCCAGCCCGGCGCGCGACGGGTCCACAATAGCAGCCTCGATTTGGATGTTCAGGTGGGGCAGAATTTCCTCCGCCGCGCCCTGATAGAGTTCCACGTTCTCGAATTCGTCCAGGTTGACGGCAAAATCCTCACAGGCGGAGGGCGAGAGTTCGACGCCGACCAGCCGCCCGACTCGGGGGGCGAAGAAGGCACTGAACAGGCCAACGCCGCAATACACGTCCAGCAGAGTAGCGGAGGGAGTCAGCGGCAAACGATCCAGGAGATGATCAACCATCCTCCCGGCCATCGGCGTGTTGACCTGAAAGAACGAGGCCGCCGAGACGCGAAAGGGCCGCTCGTTGACGCGGATGAAGAGGTGGTCATCCCCGGCCATCACCAGCGCCTCCTCGCCGCGCAGATGAACAACCGAAATCTCGGCCTCGGTCTCCAGTTCCGGCGGATCATCCGATTCAAGGATGAGCATACTCTCCCCATCGCCGCCCAGCCGCAGAGAGACGCGCTCCAGCCGGAGGCCGGGGTCGAAGCGCAAATCCGGCCACAGGTCGTTGAGCGGCGCTTCGGGCAGATGGCACTCGGAAATTGGCAACATGGAAAGGGCAGCGCTCTTTTCGATTTGCTGAGCGACAAATCCAAGCCGCCCGTTCTCAGTCAGATGGAATTGTACGTGATTGCGGTAATTCCAAGCCTGCGGCGAGGCGACAATCGGGCGCATGGGCGGGGCCTCGATTCCGCCGATGCGCTGCAACTGGTCGCGCAGAATCTCCGTTTTAGCCGCCAATTGCGCCTCATACGGGAGATGCTGATAATGACAGCCGCCGCAGACGCCGAAATGACGGCAACGCGGTCCGATGCGCTGCGGGGAGGCGGAGAGCACTTCGAGCAGTTCGGCGCGCACATAGCCGCGGCGTTCTTCGACGATGCGGACGCGCACCGTTTCGCCGGGCAGCCCAAAGGGGACAAAAGCGGCGCGTCCATCTTCGAGCCGGCCCAGCGCATCGCCGCCGTAGGTCAGTCTTTCCAGTCGCAGGAAGAGGTCGTCGTTTGTCATGGGCCGGGACTGCCGAATCCACTTCCCCAGGGGAAACAAAGCGCCGCTACTTGATGAACAGCGCCAGCAGTTGTTCCTGGAAGAAGGAAAGCGTCACCAGGAGGGCGACGAAAATGCCGGCCAGCAGACCGATACGTTTCAGATCGCGTTTGGTTTCGCTGTAATCCGGATTGAACGTTTCGGTTTTGGCGGTAAACGCCGAGGTCTTATTCTTCTTGCTCATGAAAACTCCTAAGGTTTTTGTAATTTGGCAAACACAACAATCCGTTTGTTATCCACGAGGTAAGGATAGCAACTGATGAGTGTCACGGTTGGATCGGCGGTCGGAGCCATGACCTCGACATAGGTCGGCTCGACGATTGCGCTGCCGGTAACCACATAGACAAACTGCTGTTGGGCGGTGAAGAGAATCACCTGGTCGCCGGGTTGCAGCCGGTCGAGGTCGCGGAAGATTTCGCCGAAAACGTCATTGTGCGCCGAAAGAACCACGTTGCCCGGCCGGCCGGGGTCGCCGCTGCCGAGGTGCTGGCCAACGCCCTTTTTCAACTGTTCCCAGGTATCGCCCTGGACGATGGGCGCGTCCACGCCGATGGCAGGGATTTGAATGCGGATGGCCTGCTGCGGCCCCGGTGTGGGGACGGGCAGGTTGGCAACCGACTGCACCAGCGGGCGCAAATGTTCGGGGATCTCGGCTTCGTTGAACTGCGCGCCGCCTTCGGTGGTGGGCGGAGTGTGACCGCCCGGCAGGACGACAGCCGTGATGAGCGGCGTCGGGGTGAGCGTATCCTGGCGCAGCGCTGCTGCCACTTCGGCGTTCAGCGTTTGAAGCAGGCCGAACCCATTTGCGAGCACACCCAGCAAACCAATGACGGCCAGAACTTCAACGGCGAGGAGGATACGGTCCATCCAGCGGCGGCGCGTGGAACGGGGTGCCGGGCTTTCTTGACCTGTATCCTGTTCCGGGGCCTGGACGCGCCACTCGCCGTAGGCTTCCGGCGGCAGGTCCGGAGCGAGCGAAATGACGCGCCCGCTGCGGCGGAAATGTTCCAGCCGCTTCTGACGCGCTTCGCGGCGTTTATCCAGGAGCAAACGGCGCAATTCCTGTTCGGTCAAATCTTCCGGTCGCTTGGTCACGGGGGCGATTATACCGCAGGGCCGGTTTGCAAAAAAATGTAATTGCGGTATGATACTATCTTCAGTGATCAAGGAGGATCATGACCATGAAAAAATCATTGCCTCTGCTCGTTGTGCTTTCTTTCCTGCTGGCGGCCTGCGGAGCGAATACGGCAACGCCGGTCATCACCGCAGCGCCCCCCACCAAGACTGCGGAGGAATCTCCTGCAACAAAAGCACCTTCCCCAAGTCCCACACCGGAGGCCGTGGCTACTTCGACGCCGAGCGGCGAATATGGTCCCACCAATTTCCCCAGCGATGTAAATCCCCTGACCGGCCTTCAGGTCTCCAACCCGGCCCTGCTGGAACGCCGGCCGATGGCAATCAAAGTCGCCAACCTGCCGCGTAGCGTCCGCCCGCAGTGGGGGCTTTCGCTGGCCGACATCGTTTTCGAGCATTATACCGAAGCGGGGTCCACCCGTTTCACGGCCATCTTCTACGGCAATGACGCAGACATGGTCGGCCCGATTCGTTCGGCGCGTTTTGTGGATGTGCACCTCGTGCGCGGCTACCAGGCCGTCTTTGCCTTTGGCCTGGCAGATAAAAGAGTGCTAGACCGCCTCTTCAGTTCCGAATATACCAACCGTCTGGTCATTGAGGGGTCAAACTCCCCGCTTTCTCGCTATGACCCCAATGGTTCCAACTATCTCGTCGCCAATACGGCCGAATTGAGCAAGTTTATCACCGGGAAAGGCATCGAAAACGGCCGCCAGAATCTCGACGGGATGTACTTCAATGTAAACGCTCCTGCCGGAGGACAAGCCGCTGAGAAATTCGTCGTCCGATTTTCGGCCGCCGTCTACAATCTCTGGCAATACGACACCGCGTCGGGTAAATACCTGCGTTTTTCCGAGACGGCGGAGGATTTTTATGACGGACAGCGCGCCAAATACGCTCCCCTCACCGACCGGCTGACAGGAGAACAACTTGCCTTTGACAACGTGGTTGTGCTCTTTGTACCCAATGAATATTACAGCCGGGACCCGGAGGTCATTGATATCCTTTTGCTGGGCAGTGGAACTGCTTATGCTTTCCGAGACGGGCAAGTCTATCAAGTTCAGTGGAGGCGCGCTTCGCCCGACGCAGTCGTATCGCTTGTCTATCCGGATGGCTCTCCCTTCCCCTTCAAGCCGGGCAACACCATGTTCGAAATCATCGGCAAGTACTCTAACGTCACAGATAGCGGAGAAGGCTTGCGTTTCCAGCACCTGATGCCTTGAGCCGCTATCCACACACGCTTCCAGACGAAAGCGTTCGGCAATTCTGAATTTGCTATTTAAAACAACATCCTTCTCGGCAACTCTGGAGAAGGATGTTGTTTTTTCGTCTAAATCTATGCCTGCCCGCTCGCGCCCTTCCGCTTGCGATAGGGTATCAAAAGCAAGAAACCAATTGCAATCACCAATTGGCCAATTTCAACACCGGTGGCCTGCCAGGGCCCGAAGAGAAGGGGGTTGGGCAAGTGTTGTGTTCCCAGGCCAAAGACATCGGCCATTCCTGCAAAGACCACTATTACGTAACCGGTAGCCACCAGCCGGGATCCGATGTCCGCCGCAATGGTTCGAGCGGTGTTCTTCCAGAAACCCGTCAGGCCGATATAACCGCCCAGGCACATGATTCCAAGGCCAACAGTGAATGTGGCAATCTGGATGAATCCAACCACAGGACTGCGGTCGAGGCCGAATAATGCGGGTTTCGCTCCCAACAGAAAGAGAAACAGTCCGAGCAGGGTCAACAGCAGACTAATCCGGATGCGCCCTCGGGATGGAACAGCAAGGGGGGTGGTATCTGAGAGGGAGGAAGATTCGGAAGTTGTCATGATGGCAAAGAATCGTGAAGGATACGAAGCCAGTTACCACCAAAAATGGCGGCAATTTCATCTTCTCCGTAGCCTCTGTCGCCCAGAAGGGGGGCCAGTTTTTGCAGGTCAGCGATGCTATCCACTTCGGCCGGGACCGCCTCCACGCCAAAGCCGCCGTCGAAGTCGCTGCCGAAACCAACATGCCCGGCGTCGCCAACCAATTGGCAAATGTGGTCCACATGCGCGGCAGTCAGGGCAAAGGGGACGTTCTCGCGGCGCTCACCGCGCGTCCAGCCATAATTCAGGAATTTGCAACTCGGCACCAGACCGATGACGCCGCCGCGCGCTGCCGGGGCTTTGATGACCGCGTCCGAAAGATGGCGGTTGCCGGAATACTCCGGGATGATAGCCGCCGCGTTGGCGTGACTGGCAATGACAGGGCCAGGGTAGAGGTCGAGAGCCTGACGGGCAGCCAGTTCGTCCATGTGACTGAGGTCGAGAATGAAGCCGATATCGGCCATGGCTTTGAGCAAAGCACGGCCCTCGTCCGTCAGCGGACCGGATTCCCGCGTGCCGCCGCAGTAGCGCGTCCCGGCCCAGGCCAGGCCGATGATGCGCAGTCCGGCCTGCCACCAGTCTTCCAGTTCGGCCGGGGCACGCACCCCCTCCGCGCCCTCCATAAGGGGGATCAGGCCAACGGGATGCGCTTCGAGGGCCGCGTCGGCCCAATGGGACAGAACAGCATCCAGGTCCGGCCGCGAGCCGATAAGGCGGAATTTGTCCGCATGCCGGTCGGTCAGTTCGTGATAAATGTCCAATTGCTGACGGTAGAGGCGGTGCGCGGTGTCAAAGTCATCGTAATAAACGGTCTCCCAGTCCTGTTTGAGGCGTCCGGGCGTGACAAAGAGGGTGGCAAACACAACAGCCACTCTGCCCTGCTGATATTCCGGCCAGCCGAGCAGGGTATGCCCCTGGCGGCGGAGGACGGGTGCCTGAGCAGCGGTTTCGATACGGCGCGTTTCGGCGACCGGACGGGTATAGTCACGCCCAAAGACCTGGATATTCCAGGCAATATCTTCATGAGCGTCAACAATCAGAGGAGGATTCATGAGAAAAATAAAACCCAGTTTCCCCCACTGGCGCGCGGGAAACCGGGCAATTTTCTGGGGATTATTCTTCGCTTTCCAGATTGATGTCTTCCAAGTCTATCTGCTTGAAATCGAGGTCTTTGTAAGCGCCCGAATCGACCTTGCGCAGGCTGAGGCCAATGCGGCGCTGTTCGGGGTCAATGCGGATGATACGCAATGTGAGGACGTCGCCTTCATGCAGTTTTTCTTTGGGGTGTTCGATGCGCGTTTCGCTGATTTCCGAAACGTGGATGAGGCCTTCCAGGTCGCCCTCGATGCGGGCAAAAGCGCCGAACTTGGTCAGGCGGGTCACGACGCCTTCCACCAGTTGGCCCACCTTGAACTTCTCGACTTTCCTGCGCCAGGGGTCGTCTTGCAAGGCGCGGATGGAGAGGCCAATGCGTTTTTTCTCGCGGTCAATGTGAATGACCTTGACTTTGACTTCCTGCCCCACTTCGAGCACTTCGGAGGGATGCTGGATGTGTTCCCAGGAAATCTCGGACAGATGAACCAGGCCATCGGCGCCGTTGACGTTGACAAAAGCGCCAAAGTCGGCCAGGCTGGTCACCTTGCCGGTATATTCTTTGCCCTCTTCGAGCGACTCAATAACGCGTTCTTTGATGGACTGACGCGTCTCGGTCGAAGCGGCACGCTCGGAAAGGATGAGGCGGCGGCGTTTGCGGTCCACTTCGATGACGCGCACGGTGATCTCTTCGCCAATCATGCTGGCATAGCGGGCATCGGGGGTATCCCCCGTGATGGCCATACGGCGTGAAATGCCCAACTGAGAGGCGGGCACAAAGCCGCGCAGGCCATGAATGGGGACGATCAGACCACCTTTGTTGAAGCCTTCGATTTTGCCGGTAAACGTTGAGTTGTCCTCGAGCATTTTCTCGACTTCTGCCCAGCCTTTTTGCTCCTGAGCGCGAGTGAAGGACAGCATAATATTGCCGCTCGAATCTTCAGCAGAAAGGACAAAAACCGGGATTTCCTCCCCCACTTTCATCGCCGCACGGGTTTCGGGGTCAATGGATTCCAATTCTCGGCCGGTGATGACGCCTTCGGATTTAGCGCCAATGCTCACCAGTATCTGTGACTGGCCAATACTGGCAATCATGCCCATACGAATTTCGCCCGCCTGAGGAAAGTCAAGAGCGACCCCTTCCTGGTCGAGCAAAGTTTCCATGTTTGTGTGGTTGTTCATGCCTTCGGCAGGCTGAATATTCTCGGGCGATTCCCCCGCCCCGAGATGGGTTTCGTTTTGTTCCATAATTGAGACTACTCCGGATAAGGTATTAGAAAGATTATACCAGTCGAATGGATAACTTGGCAACCCCGCGTTTTTATTTTCATCTCGCCGCAGTGCGCCTGCCCCACAAAATGCCGAGTAGAATGATGGCAACCAACAGGATACCCAGCAGGAGGATGCCGGTCATATTTGCAGATGCCGGAGCAGCGCCAGCCGATGGCGTTGGCGTGGCAGAGGGACCCTGCACGGGAGTTGCAACAGAGGCCGCATGCACCTCTTTGAAGGCCAGCAGTGTGCCTGCGGCAAAAGAAATCACAAGAAGAGAAAGCGTCAGGGTAACGAAAAGAGGAAAAGGACGTGTCGGTTTCATGCCTTCCAAGTATATCATGTCATCGGAAGGCCTTTGGTATAATAGCCTTACCAAAGGCCAGGCCGAAGACAAGTAGCCGCCTTACGGTGCAGAGACCTGCCGGTTCCCGGTGCGAGGCAGGCCGAAAAGCGGCGAAATCCCCTTCGGCGTCTGTCGGGTGAAGGTTCAATCTGCCCCCAGACAGCCGCTCCCGCAAGGCCGGTTGCCATAAGGGAGACGGGATGCGCCCGTTAGCGCGCGGCAAAGGCCCGACCCCACCCCGGCCCCAAAAGAATTTGCAATCTGGGGGAGGCAGAGAAACCGGAGGGGCGGGTAAAAGCAGGTGGCACCACGAGACGCCCCTCGTCCTGCACAGACGGGGCGTATTCTTTTTGCTACTGGAGGTGCAGCATGTTGGACATCAATTTGATTCGCGAACAGCCCGACCTGGTGCGTCAGGCGTTACGCAACCGCCAAATGGACCCCGCACCGGTCGACTCCGTCCTGGCGCTGGACGAACGCCGCCGCGCTCTGCTAACCGAGGTGGAGGCGCTCAAAGCCGAGCGCAATGCCGTCTCGAAGGAAATCGGCAAAATGAAAGACCCTGCAGAACGGCAGGCGAAAATCGAAGCCATGCGCGTCGTCGGCGACCGGATTGCCGAACTCGATAAGCAGGTGGCCGAAGTAGAAGAAGAACTGCGCGCCATTGTGGCGGCAATTCCGAACCTGCCGGATGCGCGCACGCCGCTTGGCAAAGATGAATCCGAGAACATCGTCTTGCGCTCGGTGGGTAAACTGCCGGAATTCGATTTCGAGCCAAAAGTCCACTGGGACCTCGGCCCGGCGCTCGGCATCATGGACTTCGAGCGCGGCGTCAAGATTACCGGCTCGCGCTTCTATGTGCTGAGCGGCGCAGGGGCACGCCTGCAGCGGGCGCTCATCGCCTACATGCTCGACCTGCACATCCGCCAGGGATACACCGAACAGTATCCGCCCTTCATGGTCAAAGCGGCGACGCTCTTCGGAGCCGGGCAACTGCCCAAATTTGCCGACAATCTCTACCACGACGCCGAAGAAGACCTGTGGATGGTGCCAACCGCCGAGGTGCCGTTGACCGGTCTGCACATGGACGAGATTCTCGATGAAAAGCAACTGCCGCTGATGTACACGGCTTATACCCCTTGCTTCCGCCGCGAAAAAATGAGCGCCGGGCGCGACGTGCGCGGCATCAAGCGCGGCCACCAGTTCGACAAGGTCGAAATGTACATCTACTGCAAGCCAGAAGAATCAGACGCCATGCTGGAGAGAATGCGCGAACATGCCGAAGCCACCTGCGCCGGGCTGGGACTTCCGTACCGCGTCAAACAACTCTGCACCGGCGACCTGGGCTTCGGCTCGGCCATCACCTACGATATCGAGGTCTGGGCAGCAGGCTTGCAGGAATGGCTGGAGGTTTCCTCGGTCTCCAATGTGACCGACTTCCAGGCGCGGCGGGCAAACATACGCTATCGTCCGGCAGACGGATCAAAGGTCCGCTTCGTACATACGCTGAACGGCTCCGGGCTGGGGATGCCGCGCACGCTGATTGCTGTCCTCGAGAATTACCAGCAGGCTGACGGTTCAGTGAAAGTGCCAGAAGCCCTCCTGCCCTGGATGGGAGGCGTGGAAGTGATTCGCCCGGTCTGAAGGCAGTCATGGTCATCGGCGATTACTACTTAAATGCTGACCTGCTCATCCGCGGGCTGACGCTGACCGCCATGCTGGTAGGACTGGCCGTGACGCCCATCCTGCCGGGGCTGGTGATCATTTGGGCCGTTGCGCTGGTCTATGGACTGGTCACGGAGTTCGGCGTGCTGGGCTGGGTCATGTTCGCCTTCCTGACCGTTCTAATGATAGCCGGCTCGCTGCTGGATAACGTGCTGATGGGCGCTTCAGCGCACAAGGAAGGCGCGCCCTGGTGGGCGGTGATTCTGGCGCTGCTGGCGGCCATCGTGGGCAGTTTCATCCTCCCCATTCCCATTGTTGGCGGCGTCATTGCCGCATTGCTGACGCTTTTTCTCATCGAACTGGCGCGGCGCAAGGACGCCCGCCAGGCGCTGAACTCCCTCAAGGGAATGCTGGTGGGCTGGGGCTGGGCGTTCGTTTTTCGGTTTATAATAGGCCTTGTCATGATAGGCCTGTGGATGATTTGGGCCTGGGCCTGACGGGTATCCGGATTTGCAAAAGGAGATGCAAAATGCCAAATATTATTCACGAACTGATTCAGTTGCTCGCTTCGCTGCTGCGCTTCCTGGGCCTGGCCATCTTTGGCCTGGGGTTCGGCTGGCTGGCGCTCGACCTGCTAAAAAAATCGTCTCTGTGGCAGGTGCAGATTGCTGTTTTTCTGGGCCTGGCCGGCCTGTTGATTGCCATAGCCGTCTATACGGCCTGGGGCGCGCTGGGCGCGTTTGCCGCCGGCGCCGGAGTCGCCATCCTGATTTGGGGACTGCCCAAGAAGGAAAAACCGGCAGAAGAGAAGAAAGACTGATTCGCTCCTGACGGCTCTTGAAAAGCCTCTGGCGCAATGACCGGGTTTCATACCGGGATGGCGCCGGAGGCTTGCTTTTTTGGCAAAGGGAAATTTTTACGCTTCTCTCGCGGCCTTCGGCTCGCGGGATGAAAGAAGGGAAATTAATCCCCGCCCGGCAAAAACAAGCAAAACGCTGAGGGAAAGGAACCCGGCCAGCATCAGCAGGATGAATTTCCAGGTGTCGGCCGGGACGTGGGCAACCGTCGCGCGCAAATCATGGATGCGATTGCCCAGCCCCTCGACGAACTCGCGGCGCGGGGAAACCGGTTTGAGCAATGCCGACAATCGGTTTTCAATCAAATTTTCTTCCATAGCCTCACTCTCCTGTAATATCAACACTTTCCAGATGTTCGCGTAACGCCAGCAGGGTGCGGTGATAGAGGCTTTTGACAGCGCCTTCACTGCGTCCCATGATAGCGCCAATTTCGGCATTCGAGAGATGTTCCACAAACTTCAAAATGAGCAGGTGCTGGCGTTCCGGCGACAAATGGCGGATAATGCGCAGCAAGGCTTCCTGTTCCTGGGTTTGTACGATAGATGTTTCGGGAGCCGCGCCCTTGTAATGCAGGTTGGGAGCATCGGAGAGAGGAATTTCCTGACGGCGAGAACGATCGCGGTGCCAGTTGGCAACCAGGTTGTGAGCAATCCGATACAGCCAGGCCGAAAACGGCACACCCCGATCGGTGTAATTCTGGATATGATGCAAGGCGCGGTAGAAGACGCGAGCGGTCAGGTCTTCGGCGTCATGAACATTGCCGGTGCGATAATAGACGTAGTTGTAAATACGTTCCACGTAACGCTCGTAGAGGAGTCCAAAAGCCTCCTTGTCCCCTTGCAAGGCGCGCTCCAGGATTTCGGCTTCATCGTTGATTTCCGGCATTTCGGTCACCTCAAGCGGCGGGCTGCATAGCATGTAACCCTGTGGGCAGAAAAAAGTCACGCGCAGAGCAGATGCAATAGCGGATAAAGTATATCATGTTCGATTGTGCTATAATTTGGCTGCATGGGACAGACTCCCAGCCTGGGGATGACAGGCTTCGACGGGAGAGGCTGGTCCCGGAATGCGAGCCGAGAGGCGCCGAACTCGTTAAACCAGCGCAAACAATTAAGTGCCAACAACACTTCCTACGCTGCGATGCCCCTCGCTGCATAAGCGATGAGCAGAACAGCCGGCCTCCATAGATGAGGCCGCGTCCACCCGATCCGTGCTCCGCCCCGGAGAGGGATTGGGCGTCACAATGGGCGGAGTGCCGCGCCCGACGCCGCTGACGGCGCGAAAGAGGGGCCTTCGGGTCCCGGCGGCTAACTGCAGGTTCGTTTTGCCGGCTGAATGGCCTGCAGTGATACGCTCAACCGGCTACGCTCGTAGAGTTCCGAGGGCCGAATCTTTCGGACGCGGGTTCGATTCCCGCCATCTCCACACCTTAACACGCCGCCAGGCGTGTTTTGTTTCGGACGGATCCCTTCTGGAGGATAAAAACTCTACGCAATCTGCGGCAAACAGTTAACTCCGAGAAAGCCCTACGCATATCAGAATACATGGTTGAGTTTTTTAAATGTTGTGCTATAGTGTTTTTGAAGGTCGTTTTTTCTTTTTCAGAGGAGGATGCTATGAAAAACAATGTCTTCACACCGTTTTTGGCGCTGGTCGGAATAATTCTCCTGGTCACCCTGGCCTGCAGCATCACATCAGCCCCTTTTGTACCACCATCACAACCCACACAGCCGATTCTGCCAACAGAGACCTTATCGCCAACAAAAGCGCCAACCGAGACCCCGCTACCGACAAAAGCACCAACTGCTACCCCGGCGCCAACTGAACCACCAGTTTACTTCACCGAAGAATTCAACGGCGATATTCCAGATTGGTGGTCATTTGTCCAGCACGGCGACAAGAATAAGGCAAATATCAGCACTGATAACAGCAGATTAATCTTTGAACTCAATGGCACCGACGTGTATGCCTACTTGATGTATGACCCCTGGATTTACAAAAATGTTCGTCTCGATGTGAGCGCTGAAAACCGAGGCAAGAATACCAACAGTATCAGTCTCATTTGCCGCTACTCGAAAAACGAGGGCTGGTACGAATTTAACATCGGCAATGACGGGCTTTGGCAAATCTATGTATACGACATACTCACCAAAGGGGGGTACAAATTGCTTGGTTCCGGCGGCTCAACGGCTATTCACACAGGGAAAGCCATCAACGAATATACCGCTGTTTGCGATGGCACCACTTTGTCTCTATATATCAATGGAGTAAAAACCACCTCTTTTGAAGAAAAGATATACGCCCTGCGCGAAGGCTTGGTTGGCATTGGTGTTTCCTCGTATGATGTTCTGCCTATCATTGTCGAATTCGACTGGGTGAGCATCAGCAAGCCGTAAACCCAATAATCACGGTTATGCCCCTTCAAGCCGTCTTACATCAGACGGCTTTTTGTGGTTATCCGCTCAGATGCGCCGGCCCTCCTGCCCATTTTGGGAATTTCATAAATTCTGAACGCGATTGACCCCGGCAACACAAACAGATCAAAGTGATACAGAGACGAACGTATTCAATAATTTCATGGTCTCTGTCCCTCTGATGCAAAAAAAGTAACTGTCTACCCGATGAGGGCGGGATGGTTAATCGCAGCAAAAGAGGCTCACTTTCTCCGCAGATTGCGCCGATTTCCCCTGGGGGTACGATGTCGCCGATTTTCTCCCCATCTGCGTCCTCTGCGACCTCTGCGATAATTTCCGAGACCAGGGTAGACAGTTACCCATATTCTCTTATCGTCTGCCCTGTGTATATGATTTCTACACAGCGTTAACGTTTTTCTTGCATCGGCGCGGTATCATCTGGCAGACTGAAATCTTCTGCGCTTTTAGCGCGCATTTTGTAACAAGGAGTTCTGCAATGGGAAAAATCATTGGCATCGACCTCGGAACGACCAACAGTGTGGTGGCCGTCATGGAAGGCGGACAGCCCACCGTCATCACCACTGCTGAAGGCGGACGGCTCTGCCCGTCGGTGGTTGCCTTCAACAAGAACGGCGAGCGCATGGTCGGGCAGACCGCCAAACGTCAGGCCATCATCAATTCCGAAAATACCATTTACTCGATTAAACGCTTCATGGGACGGCGTTACGATGAAGTAGAGACCGAACGCAAAATGGTCCCCTATCAAGTCGTCGAAGGGCCGCAGGGTGAAGCGCGGGTCAAGATTCCGGTCAACGGACGCGAGTACACGCCGCAGGAAATCTCGGCGATGGTGCTTGCCAAACTCAAGGCCGACGCCGAAGCCTATCTCGGCCAGCCGGTCACCGAAGCAGTCATCACCGTGCCGGCCTACTTCAACGACAGCCAGCGTCAGGCCACCAAGGACGCCGGCCGCATTGCCGGTCTGGATGTGAAACGCATCATCAACGAACCAACCGCCTCCGCGCTGGCCTACGGGCTGGATAAGAAAAAGAACGAGACCATCCTGGTCTTTGACCTGGGCGGGGGGACGTTTGACGTGTCCATCCTCGACGTGGGCGAGGGCGTCATCGAAGTCAAAGCCACCAACGGCGACACCCACCTCGGCGGCGATGACTGGGACCAGCGCATCGTCAACTGGGCGGCAGATGAATTCCAGAAGCAGGAAGGAATTGACCTGCGTCAGGACCGCCAGGCGCTCCAGCGTTTGCGCGAGGCCGCCGAAAAGGCCAAGATCGAACTCTCCAGCATGATGGAGACCGAAATCAACCTGCCCTACATCACCGCCGACGCCAACGGCCCGAAGCACCTGTTGTTGAAACTGACGCGTGCCAAGTTCGAGCAAATGACCGAAGACCTGCTCAACCGCTGCCGCGGCCCCTTCGAGGCGGCCCTCAGGGACGCCGGCCTGACCGCCGATAAACTGGACGAAGTCGTTCTCGTGGGCGGCTCGACGCGCATGCCGATGGTGCAGGAACTTGTGCGCAAATTGACCGGCGGCAAAGAACCGAACAAGGGCGTCAACCCGGATGAGGTCGTCGCCGTCGGGGCGGCCATTCAGGCGGGTGTGCTGGGCGGCGAGGTCAAAGACATCCTCCTGCTCGATGTGACCCCCCTCTCGCTGGGCGTGGAGACGCTTGGCGGCGTGATGACCCGTATGATCGAGCGCAATACCACCATCCCGGTGCGCAAGACCGAGGTCTACTCGACCGCCGCCGACAACCAGACTGCCGTGGACATCCACATCCTGCAGGGCGAGCGCCCCATGGCCGCCGACAATATGAGCCTGGGCCGCTTCCGCCTGGACGGAATCCCGCCCGCGCCGCGCGGCGTTCCGCAAATCGAAGTCACCTTCGACATTGACGCCAACGGCATCCTGAACGTGACCGCCCGCGATAAGGCCACCGGCCGCGAGCAGAAAGTGACGGTCACAGCGACCACCAATCTCTCGAAAGAGGAAATCGAACGCAAGGTTGAAGAGGCGCGCCGCTACGAGGCCGAAGACAAGAAGCGCCGTGAACTGGTCGAAGCCCGCAACAGCGCCGATACTCTCATCTATCAGACGGAGAAGGCGCTGCGCGACCTGGGCGAGAAAGTCCCCGTCGCCGAGCGCGGCAACATCGAGGCCAAAGTCAACGACCTGAAGCAGGCCGTCCAGAGCGATGACCTGGCGCGCATCAAGAAGGCCTCCGATGACCTGCAGAACGTCTTCTACGCCCTCAGCCAGCAGTTGTACGCGCAGGGGCAGACTCCGCCCGGAGCCGGGCCGCAGGCCGCAGGTCCCGACACGCCCCCGCCGGGCGGCAACGACGGCGACGTGATTGACGGTCAGGCGCGCAACATCTAAACGGTCAACAGACAGACGGTCCCAAAACGGGCCGTCTGTTTTTTAATCCCCGCTCATCTGCTTCATAGAGTTTTGCTTTATAATCCTGTCCATGCGTAAACGAACCCGAAATATCTTGATTGGAGCGGCCATCGTCCTGCTGGCGGCGATTGGCCTGTATAACATTCCCTTCATCCATGACCGGCTGGCCTGGCGCATCGAGAATTTCCAGACGAAGATTTATTATTTCTTCAATCCGCCGGGCAAGGTGGTCTTCGTGCCGACCCAGCAGGGTGGGATGACGACCACGCCGCGCCCCTCGGCCACCCCGACTCGGGCCGTCACTAGCGAATTTACGCCCACCATCACACCGACTCCCCTGCCGCAGACGGTGATCCTGGAAAACGTCACTTTTGTGGACCAGATGCACCGCTGGAATTATTGCGGCCCGGCCAACCTGGCCATGGCGCTGGAATACGTAGGCTGGGAGGGACTGCCCGGCAATACAATGCAGATTCGCGACCAGATTGGCTCAGTCATCAAGCCAGGGCCGAATGACCCCAATTTGAGTTTTATCGAGCGCTCGCAGACGGACGTGAACGTGATGCCATACGAGATGATAGATTTCGTCAACGACTACACGCCCTTCCGCGCCCTCTACCGCTACGGCGGGACGGTGGACTTGCTCAAGCAGTTAATTGCTGCCGGTTTCCCCGTCATCGCGGAGAAAGGCATTTACCAGACCCCGCCGCCGGAAAACACGATGCAGTGGGCCGGCCACTATGCCTTCACCACCGGCTACGATGACACAACCGGCGAGTTCATCTACCAGGACTCCTACACTCCGAAGGAAAATATCCCGTATGAAAAGCAGGGCAAGAATATCCGCGTGAGTTATGCAGAGTATCTAAACGGCTGGCGGGCGTTCAACTATGTCTTCATCGTGGTTTATCCGCCGGAACGGGAGGCGGAACTCTTGCAGGCACTCGGCCCCTGGGCAGATGAAACCTGGGCGGCGCAAAAGGCGCTCCAAATCGCCGAGCAGGAATCGCAAACCCTGACCGGCATTGACCAGTTCTTTGCCTGGTTCAACAAAGGGACAAGTTACAATCTGCTGACCGAATACGGGCAGGGCGCGCTGGCCTTCGACGCCGCTTTCGCCTATTACAATGCCCTGCCTCAGAAAGACCGCCCCTACCGCATCATGTGGTATCAGACCGGCCCCTACCGCGCCTATTACTACACCAGCCGCTTCCAGGATGTCATCACCCTGGCAGATACCACCGAAAGCACTCTCTTCCATCACCGCGTCCTCGAGGAGACCCTTTATTGGCGCGCCCTGGCCGAAGCTGCGCTGGGTGATTACAACGCCGCCTACGCCGACATGCGCAAAGCCGTCTATTACAACCCCAACTTTACCCCCGGCCTGCAAAAATTGGCGGAATGGGGGATTAGTCCGTAGGTCAAATAGTCGCCCGTCTCATAGACTATAGGTAACCGTCTACCCAATGAGGCCGGGATGGTTAATCGCAGCAAAAGAGGCTCACTTTATCCGCAGATTGCGCCGATTTACCCTGTGGGTACGATGTCGCCGATTTTCTCCCCCTCTGCGTCCTCTGCGACCTCTGCGGATAATTTCCGAGACCAGGGTAGACAGTTACGACTATAGGCTGTTAAACTAGCGACTATCAGACTCCTGACTGTCCAACTATGCGACTCTTGCATTTTGCCGACGCTCACATAGACATGGCCAATTACGGCCGCCGCGACCCCGAAACGGGCCTGCCCCTGCGCGTCCTCGACTTTCTCAAGTCGCTGGACACAATTGTAGAGACGGCCATCGCCGAAAAAGTGGACCTCGTCATCTTCGCCGGCGACGCCTACAAAGACCGCTCCCCGGCCCCGACCTTCCAGCGCGAGTGGGGGCGGCGCATTTTGCGCCTCTCGAAAGCCGGCATCCGCACCCTCTTGCTGGTCGGCAACCATGACCTGTCGCCCGCCGTCGGCCGTGCCCACGCCATCCAGGAATTCGACACCCTCGAAGTGCCAAACGTCACCGTCCTGGAACGTCCGACTTTCCTTTCTGCTGAAGAACTCGGCCTGCCGGCCCAGGTGATTGCCCTGCCCTGGGTAACACGCTCCGGCCTGCTGGCCTCGCAAAACCTGAGCGCCGCCGACATGGAGGAGGTCAACGCCGGGCTGGAGGAACGGATCACTGCCCTGCTGCAGAACTGGATTGAACGGGCTGACCCCTCCCTGCCTCTGCTCCTGACCGCCCACGCCTCCATCGAGGGCGCGCGCTACGGCGCAGAGCGGAACGTCATGCTGGGCGCAGACCTGGTTCTTCCCGCCTCGCTCGTGCGCGACCCGCGTCTTGACTACGTGGCCCTCGGCCACATTCACAAATCGCAGAACCTGAACGAGGACGCACATCCGCCGGTCATCTACCCCGGCTCCATCGAGCGCATTGACTTTGGCGAGGCCGCCGATGACAAATTCTTCGTCATCGCCGAGGTGGAAAAAGGCCGCGCCCACCTCGAATGGCGCAAACTGGAGGGCATCCGCCCGTTCATTGACCGCTTCGTCGCGTTGAAATCGCCCGAGGAGGCCGGCGCCGTCCTCCGCTCTGCCCTGCCCGCCGCCGAGAAAATGGACGGCGCCATTGTCCGCCTGACGGTGCAGTATCCCCGCGAGTGGGAGACGCTGATTGACGAGCCGGCGCTGCGCCGTCACGCCGCGGCTGCCTTCGAATTCCATCTCATCAAACGTCCGCTGATGGAAAGCCGCATCCGCCTGCCGGCCGGTCAGACGGCTGCCAGTCTCGGCCCGCTCGACCTGCTCGCACAGTATTGGCAGGCCGCCCACATCGAAGACGCCGAGATGCTTCAGCAAATGGCCAAAGAAATCATCGAGGGAGAATAGCATGCGCTGGATTTACATTTCCCCCCATTTCGACGACGGCGTGCTTTCCTGCGGCGGCCTGATTTATGAGCAGACCCGCCAGGGGATGACGGCGGAAATCTGGACAATTTGCGCCGGCGACCCACCGCCGGGACCGCTCTCGCCGATGGCGCGCCGCATTCACCTCGTCTGGGGAACCGGCTCGGCGGAGGAGACCGTCCGTCTGCGGCGCGAGGAGGACCGGCAGGCCGCCTCCCGCGTCGGCGCTTCGGTCTTCCACGCCGACCTGCCCGACTGCATCTACCGTCGTGCTCCCAATGGCGAACTGCTTTACACCCATAGCGTCTTTACCCCCTGGAATCCGCTCGAAAAGGAACTGCCGGCGCGCCTTGCCGCCCTGTTGCAGGAAAAACTCGCTCCCGATGACGTGCTGGTCTGTCCGCTGGCGATCGGCGGCCACGTAGACCATCTGCTGACGCGCCTGGCGGTGGAGCGGCTGGGGCGTCGCGTGTGCTATTACGCCGATGTCCCTTACGTACTTAACCGTCCCGCCTCGCTGGCACCGGTGACTGCCGGGCTGAACGCCAAACTGCATCCCGTCTCCGGCGAGGGTCTGCACGCCTGGATGGAAGCCATCGAGGCGCATCACTCTCAAATCCGCATGTTGTTCAAGACAAAGCGGCACATGCGGCAAGCAATTGCCCGCTACTGGCAGCGCACTCAGGGCGTTTTTCTGTGGGGATGACCGCGCCCGTGCTTGATTTTCATCCGAAATCATGTATAATATCGGCGGGTAGGGAAACCTACATAAACTGCATCTCTGTTCCAGAGATGCTTGTATTTTCTAGGGATTTAGACCATGCCACCTACTTTTCTGACCAAAGAAGGCTATCAAAAACTCGCCGACGAACTCGAATATCTGCGCACCGAAAAGCGCGCCGAGGTCGCCAACCGTCTGCATGAAGCGATGGAAGGCGGTGAACTCATCGAGAACGCCGAATACGAGGCCGCCAAGAACGAACAGGCCTTCGTGGAAGGGCGCATCCAGGAACTTGAAATGATTCTGGCTTCTGCGCGCATCATTGATGAAAAGGGGAAAATGGCAGGTGTGGTTCAGGTTGGCTCCACCGTCACCATCAGCGAGGATGGCGGCGAGCCGGAGACGTACACCATTGTCGGCGCGGCGGAGGCCAATCCGCGCGAAGGCAAGATTTCCAACGAATCGCCGATTGGCAAAGCCATCATCAACCACTACGCCGGCGATGTCGTCACCGTGGAAGCGCCCGGTGGCACGTACAAAGTAAAAATCATCAAGGTCGAATAGGCCTGGGGTCCGCCCTTGCAGGCCCCGCGCCGCCTGTTTGGAGCGCGGGGCTTTTTTTATACCCGTTCATCTCTCCCAGCCTGCAACAGGTGAGAAGCAGAAGGGTGTAAAATACACCCGGAAAGGTTTCGTTTATGGCTGAGTATTCTTCTCTCGAAAAAATCCGTCTCGAAAAAATCGAAGCCCTCCGCAGGGAAGGCATCGAACCCTACCCCACCCGCGCCGAGCGGACGCATACTAGCGCCGAGGCAATTGCCGCTTTTGAGGCCGCCGAAAAGGCTGCGCAGGGGGGGGCGGTTGCCGAGGTCCGCGCCACGCTGACCGGCCGCATCCGCGCCACGCGTCCGATGGGCAAACTGACCTTCGCCCACATCGAAGACGGCGCCGGAAAGATTCAATTGTTCCTGCGCGTCAACGAACTGGGGCAGGAACGCGTCGACTTTTTCAACAACCGCTTCGACCTGGGCGACTTTGTTCAGGCCTCCGGCGTGATGATGCGCACCCGCTCCGGCGAGGCGACTTTGCTCGTCCATGACTTCAAGATGCTGGCGAAGGCTGTTTCCCCTCTGCCGGCGGCCAAAGATGAGATACTCGAAGACGGGACGGTCATCCGCCACGCGGCGCTGGAGGACCCGGAACTGCGCGCCCGCCAGCGCTACGCCGACCTGGCGGTCAACCCCGAAGTGCGCGAAACCTTCCGCAAACGCGCCGCAATCGTCCGGTCGCTGCGCGAATTTCTGGATGGACATGGTTTCCTCGAGGTCGAAACGCCCATCCTCCAGCCGCTCTACGGCGGCGCGGCGGCGCGGCCATTCGTCACCCATCACAATGAACTCGACCAGGACATGTACCTGCGCATTTCCTTCGAGTTGTATCTCAAACGCCTGCTGGTCGGGAATCTGGAAAAGGTGTATGAGATTGGGCGCGATTTCCGCAACGAGGGCATTTCGTACAAGCACAACCCGGAATTCACCCAACTGGAGTTCTACTGGGCTTACGCCGACTATCTCAAGGTGATGGAACTCACCGAGCAGATGCTGGCCTTCGTTTGCCAACAGGTGACCGGCGGGCTGAAGATCACCTACCAGGGTCACGAACTGGACTTCACCCCTCCCTGGCGGCGGCTTTCCATGCGCGACGGCATTCTGGAAACCAGCGGCATTGACATCAATCAGCACCCAACTGCCGAGTCTCTGCGCAAGGCGATTGCCCACCTGGGCAAAGAGACCGCGCCCGGAGCAACGCGCGGCAAACTGATTGACTTTCTGGTGAGCGAATTTCTCGAACCGACCCTCATTCAGCCGACCTTCCTCTACGATTACCCGCGCGACATTTCGCCGCTGGCAAAATCCAAGCCGGGCGACCCGCTGACCGTGGAACGTTTCGAGGGTTATGTGGCCGGATTCGAACTCTGCAACGCCTTCACCGAACTCAACGACCCGCTCGACCAGGAACAGCGCTTCCTCGAAATGGGGCGCGATTACGCCGCCGACGACGAGGAAAAACACCCCATGGACGAGGACTATCTGCGCGCCATGCGCTATGGCATGCCCCCCAACGGCGGCTTCGGCATGGGCGTGGACCGGCTGACCATGCTCCTGACCGACAAGCACAGCATTCGCGAAGTCATTCTCTTCCCTCCGGTAAAGAAAGAAGAATGAAACTGTCCTCCCGCCCAACTCTGCTCCTCGCCGGGGGGGATGTCATTGCCATCGGCGTCATCACGCTGATTGGTTTTGCTTCGCACGGCGAGTTACAGGTCTCTTTCGCCGGGCGCATGTTGACCACCTTCCTGCCCCTGCTGGCGGGCTGGTTCCTCATTGCCCCCTGGCTCGGCCTTTTCGACCTGCGTTTGGCGTCCAATCCTCGCCAGCTCTGGCGGCCGGCGCTGGCCATGCTCTTTGCCGCGCCGCTCGCTGCCGTCCTGCGCGCCGCCCTGCTCAACTCAGTCGTCCTGCCGCTCTTTGTCCTGATCCTCGGCGGGAGCGCGGCGCTGGGCATGCTCATCTGGCGAATCTTGTGGTTGCCGATCCAGCAGAAACGCTAACTGCCAAACAGCATGCTCCCCTCTGATTGGGGGTAAAATATCCCCGATGGACGAACCCGCCCTCATCCGCTCGGCCCAACGCGGCGACCTGGAGGCCTTCAACCGCCTCGTGCTTGCCTACCAGGACGCCCTCTTCAACGCCGCCCTGCGCATCCTCGGCGACGAAGAGCAGGCCGCCGACGCCACGCAGGAGGCCTTCCTCTCCGCTTTCCGCGCTCTCAACTCCTACCGCGGCGGTTCCTTCAAAGCCTGGCTGTTGCGCACCGTCACCAATGCCTGCTACGACGAACTGCGCCGCCGCAAACGCCGCCCCACTACGCCGCTCGAACCCGAAAGCGGCGAAGGCGAGGAGATGGAATCCCCGCGCTGGCTGGCCGACCCCTCCGCCTCCCCCGAAGAACAACTCGACCAGGTCGAACTCGAACACGCCATCCAGCACTGTCTCGACGCTCTGCCGGCCGATTTCCGCGCCGTCGTCGTGCTCGCCGACATCGAAGGTCTGGACTACCGCGAGGTCGCCCGCGCCACCCGCGTCCCGCTCGGCACGGTCAAGAGCCGCCTGGCGCGCGCCCGCCTGCGCCTGCGCGAATGTATGCAAGCCTTTTGGGAACTTTTGCCCGCCGCCTTCCGTCTTGTTGTGGAGCGTGGCGCATGAAGACGACTTTCCGCGATATCGAACAACTCTCAGCCTACCTAGATGGGCAACTGCCGCAGGCCGAAACAACGTCCCTCGAATCCCGCCTCGGCGCGGACCCGGCGCTGGCCGCCGCGCTGGAAGAGTTGCGTCAGGCCCGCGCCGTCCTGCGCCGCACGCCGCGGCGACGCGCCCCGCGCAACTTCACGCTGACACCCCAAATGGCCGGAATCCGGCCGCCGCTCCCGCGCGCCGTCCCGGCTTTCTCCTGGGCCTCGGCGGTCGCCATGCTGCTCTTCATCTTCACGCTGGGCGCAAACTGGCTGGGACAAGTCTCCCTAGGCGCCTCGGCTCCGATGATGGCCGCCGCGCCCGCCAACATCGGCGGCGGGCCCGAGGACGAATCGTTCAAGGCCGCCGAGCCACCCTCCGACTTTGCCCTGACGCCCACGCCGGAGATGTTCGCCCTGACCCTCCCCGAACAGCCCGCCGAACCCACCGAACGGATGTTCGCCGCCCCTGCGGAGCCGCCTCAGCCGCCGCTCAATCCCTGGCTGGTGATCTGGCCTTCGCTGGCCGTTCTGCTCTTCGCTGCCGCCGCGCTGACCCGCTGGCTCAACTGGCGCAGGTTCAGAAAATCTCTGACCAAGAAATGACAATCGCCGCCGTCCCCGGACGGCGGCTTCTTTTTGCACATGCAATTGCCTGAGCCGCGTTCCAGATTTGCTCCCCGCCGGTTGATTTTTCTCCGTTCCGCATAATCTGCACCCTCTGCGGAGGAAAAGGCGAATGTGTGTATAATACTTGCGGAGGTGAGTATGGCAATGATTTCGACTGTCCGTCCTTCGCCCATCGCCGGGACGTGGTACGAGGGCAACCCCGCCGCCCTGGCCCGCGCCGTGGATGCCTACCTCGACCGCGCCGAACTGCCCGAACTGGAGGGGGAAGTGGTGGCCGTCATTGCCCCGCACGCCGGGCATGTGTACTCCGGCCCCGTCGCCGGTTATGCCTTCGCCGCCGTGCGCGGCCGGACCCCCGACCTGGTCGCCGTCATCTCGCCGATGCATCAGCCCTACTACGAACCGCTGTTGACGACCGCCCACGAGGCCTACGCCACCCCGCTGGGCGAAATCCCGCTGGACAAAGAGGCCCTCGCCGCGCTGGACGCGGAACTGACGCAAGCCCTGGGCTTTGCGCTGACCCCCGTCGCCCGCGACCGCGAACACTCGCTGGAAATCGAACTACCCTTCCTCCAGCGCGCATTGGCCGCGCCGTTCAAACTCTTGCCGGTGATGGTGCGCAGTCAGTCGCCGCAGGCAGCGGAAGCGCTCGGCGCGGCGCTGGCAAAAGTCCTGAAAGGCCGAAACGCCCTGCTGGTGGCCTCCACCGATCTCTCACACTTCTACGACCAGGAGACCGCCCGCCTGCTCGACTTGGAGATGCTGCGCTGTTTCGAGTCCTTCGACCCAAAGGCCATCTTCGAGGCCGAGGCCAGCGGACGCGGCCAGGCCTGTGGTCACGCCGCGGTGGCCGCCGTGCTGGAAGCGGCGCGCCGCCTGGGCGCGGATACCGTCCGGGTGCTGCGCTACGCCACCTCCGGCGACGTGACGGGGGATTATTCGTCTGTGGTCGGCTACGGCGCGGCGGTGGTGTTGAAAATAAAGTGAACTACGTCCGCGTCGCCGTCAACGTCCCCGCCGCAAGCGGAGAATTCGACTACCGCCTCCCGCCCGAACTGGAGGGACGCGTCGGTGCAGGACATCTGGTGACCGTGCCATTCGGCAAACAGACCGTGCAGGGGGTTGTCCTGGAATTGGTCGCCGTCCCTTCGGTCGCCGAAACCAGGCCCGCCCTCGACCTGCTCGACCCGCTGCCCGTCCTGACCCCGGCGCAGATTGCCCTGGCGCGCTGGATGGCGGAGCATTTCCTCGCCCCGCTGGCGGCGATGATTTCCCTGATGCTGCCTGCGGGTCTGAGTCAGCAGGCGGATACGCTTTACGCCCTCGCTCGTCAGCGGCCAGCAGTCAGCAGCCAGCCATCTGTGGTGGAAAGCCGCCTGCTGCGCCTGCTGGGGGAGCGCGGCCCGCTGCGCGGGCGACAAATTGACCGGCACTTTGCCCGCGTGGACTGGCGTAAAACAGCGCAGTATCTTGTCAGAAGCGGCATTCTGACGGCTCAGTCGGTGCTGCCGCCGCCAAGCGTGCGCCCCAAATTCGTGCGCACGGCGCAGTTGGCCGTCCCGCCGCAGGAGGCCGAAGCGGCCCTGCCCAGCCTGGGCAAAACGCAGGCCACTCTCGCCCGCCGCCAGGCCGCTCTGCGCTTCCTGATGCGCGAATTGGAGCCGGTCAACGTTGCCTGGGTATATGCCCAATCGGGCTGTAACCTGGCCGACTTGCAGGAACTGGACGAGCGCGGCCTCATCGTCCTGCGCGAAACGGAGATATGGCGTGACCCGTTGGAGAGAGTGGAGCATAGAGAAGGAGAACACAATCAGCCGCCAGAATTGACAACCGACCAGCAAGCCGCCTGGACACATATCGCCAAGTCTTTCTCCCTTTCCCCTTCTTCCTTCTTACTCCAGGGCGTGACCGGCTCCGGCAAGACCGAACTCTACATCCTGGCAGCAGAAGAAGCCGTCCGGCGCGGCAAGGGGGCGCTGATTCTCGTCCCGGAGATTGCCCTGACGCCGCAGACGGTGCGTCGCTTTCTGGCGCGCTTTCCCGGTCAGGTGGGCATCCTTCATTCGCGTCTCTCGGACGGCGAACGTTACGACACCTGGCGGCGCGCCCGGCTGGGATTGCTCAAGGTGGTCATCGGGCCGCGCTCGGCGCTCTTTGCCCCGCTGCCCGAAATCGGTCTGATTGTCCTCGACGAATGCCACGACAGTTCCTACTACCAGACCGAACCGCCGTTCTATCACGCCGTCACTGCCGCCCGGCAGTACGCCCGCCTGTGTGGGGCGGTCTGCATCCTTGGCTCGGCCACCCCGACCGTCGTCCAACAATACGAAGCGGCGCGCGGGGAGACGCTGACCCGCCTTGAGTTGCCGGAACGCGTCGAAGGCCGCGCCCTGCCCGAGGTCCGCGTGGTGGACATGCGCGCGGAACTCAAGTCCGGCAACCGGAGCATTTTCAGCCGCGAGTTATCCGCCGCGCTGGAGGATGTCCTCGCCCGCGGCCAGCAGGCCATCCTATACCTCAACCGCCGCGGCACGGCCACCTACGTCTTCTGCCGCGAGTGCGGATACACGGCCAAATGCCCCAATTGCGAAACGCCGCTCACGTTGCACGTTGACAAGTCCGCAGAGGGGCAAGTTGACAGGTTAATCTGCCACCGCTGCAACTATCAGCGCCGCATGCTGGAGAAGTGTCCTGCTTGCGGGAGCAAACACATCCGCGCTTACGGCTTGGGGAGCGAAAAAGTGGAGACCGAGGTGCAGGCGCGCTTCCCTTCTGCCCGCACCCTGCGCTGGGACTGGGAGACCACCCGCCAGAAGGACGCCCACGAAATCATCCTCAGCCACTTCGCCGCCCACCGCGCCGACGTGCTGGTCGGGACGCAGATGCTGGCGAAAGGTCTCGACCTGCCGCTGGTGACGCTGGTGGGCATCGTGCTGGCCGATGTGGGCCTCAACCTGCCCGACCCCTTCGCCGTCGAGCGGACCTTCGGCCTGCTGACCCAGGTGGCGGGGCGCGCCGGCCGCTCTGCCCTGGGCGGACGGGTCATCCTGCAAACCTTCCAGCCGGAGCATTACGTCATCCAGGCGGCGGCGCGGCATGACGTGGCCGGATTCTACGCCCGCGAACTGGAGGAGCGCCGCCGTCTGGGGTATCCGCCCTTCGCCCGCCTGGTGCGGCTGGAATATCGCCACCTCGACCCCGCCAAAGTCGAGGCCGAAGCGCGCCGCGTGGCCGAAAAACTCCAGCAGCAACTCGCAGCCGGAGAGTATCGTCAGACCACGCTCATCGGTCCCGCCCCGTGCTTCTTTGCCCGCCTGGAGGGCTTCTACCGCTGGCAGATTCTCCTGCGCGGGCCGCAGCCGGAATCGCTGGTTCGAGAAATGAGACTGGACGGCTGGCGGGTGGAGGTGGAGCCGGTCAATTTGCTATAATCCGTCTAACTCGATTTCAGGAGGCTCTTATGCAATCGTTCGTGCGCGGTTGGTCGTTCCTCAAGCAAGCCTGGCAAATGGCGCTCAAGGATAGCGATCTGATCAAACCTTCCATCTTCGCTCTCTTTGCCGGGTTCCTCGTCTCACTTATTTTCGTCCCCTTCATCGTTGGCGCTGCGTTCCTCGCCGGCGGAGAGGACAATCTCATCCGCCAAGTGGTGATTTTTGTGTTGGGGGCGTTGATGATTTTCGCTCAATACACCGTTGGCTACGTTTTCTCGGCGATGACCGTCTATCTCATCTACGGTTACCTGGCCGAGGGCGACGGCGTGATGTCGAAGGCCTGGGCAATTGTCAAGCGAGACTTTCTCGACCTGCTCAGCCTGGCTGCGGTGTCAACGGCGGTCAGCCTGTTGAAGAGTGCCGTCAAAGGCAAGGGAAAGTCGGCCGTGCGTAACTCCCTGGCCGGGCTGATGGATACGCTCTGGACGGAAGCCGCCTTTCTCATCCTGCCGGCGATGGTCATCGAAGACCTCGGCCTGAAAGACGGCGTAAAGCGCGCCGGGAACATCATCAAGAACAACCTGCTGCTGGTTGGAATCAGCACGGTCGGCGTGCGGGCGGTCAACGGGCTGATCGGCTTCCTGCTCGGCGGGCTGGGCCTCGGCCTGGGCTTTGGCATCGGGTTCGGGATGATCACCATTACCGACTCTTCGGCCTTCGGGCTGGTGAGCGGAATCGGGGTGGGGGTGATCGTGGCCGGGCTTTTCATCATGGCCTCGGCTGTCATCACCTCCTACACGGCAACGGCCTACCACACCTGCCTCTACCTCTGGGCGCGGGAGGTGGAAAAGGCCCAGGCCGCGGGCGGCAGCGCCCAGGTCCAGGCCCCCGCTCCGCTGGCAGCGGCGCTGGGAAGATAGTTTTCAACACAAGGGTCACAAAGGGGGCTCAAGACAAAATTTAAAAACCTTTGTGAGCTTTTGTGATACTTCGAGTACTTTGTGTTTGGAAAAATGCGTATCGTCAAAGTTGACCCGGCAGAGAAGATCCGCACCCTGCACGAAAACATCTACTTCGACCATCTCGGCGAAGCGGAACTGCGCCGCGTGGCGGAGTGCGTTTCTCTGCGCGAGTTCGAGCGCGGCGAGACACTTTTCTTGGAGAGCGACGCGTGCGCCGGTCTGTACATTCTGCAGAGCGGCTGCGTGAAACTTTACCGCGTCTCTTCGCAGGGACGGCAGTACATCGTCCGCCTGCTGCAAGAGGGCGAAACCTTCAACGAGGTGGCCGTCTTCGATAACGGCGGCAACCCGGTCAATGCCGAGGCCATCGAGCCGAGCCGGGTTTGGATCGTGGAAGCGGCCTGCGTCCAGGAGATGGTGCGCGCCAGCCCGGAGTTCGCCCAGAAGGTGATCAACAATCTGGGACAGAACCTGCGCATGCTGGTGCGCGCTGCCAGCGAGATGGCCTTCTACCAGGTGACACACCGCCTGGCGCGGCTCATCAGCCAGTTGCAGCAGGAGGGCGCAGCGCGCCTGACGCAGGAACAATTGGCCGCCCGCCTCGGGACGGTGCGCGAGGTGGTGGCGCGTTCCCTGCGCGAACTGGAGCGTTCCGGCGCCATCCGCACTGAGAACCGGCGCATCACCATCGCCAACCAATCTCTGCTGGATCAGTGGACGCAGGGGCCGTGGAATTGACGAGTAGCGATTTACGATTGGCGATTTAGCGGTGGTAGTGCCGCCCTTTCCAGGTCACGCCGCGCCCGGAAAGGACCTTCCAGGCTGAGGTGAGCATCATGGCGGCAAAGATGCCTGCGCCAAGCGGCACGGTCAGGGAATACCAGACGGGGACTTTCATGGCCCGCAGCGCCAGAATCCGCCAGAAGATGAGATAGCCCCACAGGAGCGCCGCCTCCGCCGCCAGGCCCCACCCGGACCCGACGCCTGCCGCGCCCAAGATCAGCCCGGCCACCAGCCAGAGCGGGAGCGCCAGCGCCGCCATCAGGCTGAGGAACGCCCCAAACGCGCCCAGCAGGAGCATCCCCGCCGAACCTTTCAGACCGAGGAAAATGTTCTTCGTCCACCCCTCCCACATCTCCGGCAGGGAGGTGTACATGCGCGTCGCCGCGACCTGACGCCCGTCGGCGACAATCAGACGATAGCCGGCACGCTTGACCCGCACGGCCAGGTCTTTGTCCTCCACGATGGACTCTTTCAGCGCCTCATGTCCGCCAACGGCGTCATAGACCGCCTGACGGATGAAGATGAACTGCCCGTTGGCAATCGCGTCCTTGCGCTTCGGGTCGTTAACCTTGCGCGGCGAGAAGCCTACCGAGAGCGCAGTGAAGACGAGCGGCAGGACGACGCGTTCCCAGAAGGTTTTCACTTCCTGGGCAGTCATGATAGTGAACAGGTCGGCGCCGGTCTCCTGCGCCTTGACGAAGACCGAGGCGAGCGCTTCGGGGGCAGCAAAGGTGTCTGCATCTACGAAACACAGCCACTCGCCGCGCGCTGCCTTCGCCGCCTGATGGAGGGCGTGGGGTTTGCCGGCCCAGCCGGGGGGCAGTTCCGTCCCGTTCAGCACGCGCAGGCGCGGGTGGCGCACCGCCAGTTCGCGCAGGATGAGGGGGGTCTCATCGGTCGAGCGGTCGTCCAGCACAATCAGTTCGTAGTTCGGGTACGTCTGAGCGAGCAAGGCCTCGACACAGCGACGGATGTTGCGCGCTTCGTTGCGCGCCGGGACGATGACCGAAAGGAACGGCGCTTCCTGCGGCGGCGGGAGGGGCGTAACAACCACGTCCAGATGATACTGGTTGTGAATCCAGGTGATGACGACAATTCCAAGGAGGAGGGCGAGGGTGGAGAGGAGCAACATTTACATCACCCTCACCGCCGAGCCTCTTTCCCCTTTTTCCACCTCAATGCGGGTCGGGAAGGCGTCTTTGAGTTCTTCCAGGTGGGTGATGACCAGAATCTTGGCAAAATCGTCCTGCACGGCGCGGATGGCCTGGATGAGCCGCTGGCGGCCGAGGGCATCCTGCGAGCCAAAGCCCTCGTCAATGACCAGGGTTTGCAGGCGCGCGCCCCGGCGGGCGGCCAGCACTTCCGAGAGCGCCAGGCGGATGGCAAAGTTGGCGCGGAAGGCCTCGCCGCCGGAATACATCTCGTAATCGCGCGGCCCGGCGCCGTCGCTAATCTGGATGTCGAGCGTTTCTTTCAGGTCTTCACGCTTCTTGTCCTTGTAAGCCGCCTGGGTGACGAAACGCACCGACATCGTCCCATCCGAGAGCCGGTCGAGCAGTTCGTTGGCGCGGGCCTCGATTTCCGGCAGTGCCTGCTCGATGAGCAGCGCCGGGACACCGTCTTTGCCGAAGGCGCGTTCCAGCGTCCGGTAGCGGCCGATTTGCCGCGCCATCTCCTCCCGTTCGGCTTCGAGCCGCTTACGCCGCGCCCGCAGATCGTCCAGCACGTTGACCTTTTGCCGCGCCGCGCCGACCTCCTGATTGAGCCGGTTCTCCTGCTCCTGCAAGTCGAGCAGCGTGCGCTCGGCGCGGCGGACCTCCTCGGCGGTAGCCTGTTCCTGGCGGGCATATTCTTCGCTGGCAAGCCGAGCCTCGATCTCGGCCAGGCGTTTCGCCCCGCCCGCCTCCCATGCTTGGACCGCCTTCTGGATGGTCTCGGCCCGCTCGGTCAATTGGGCAAGGAGGTTGGAAGCGGCCAGACGTTCGCGCTCAGCGGCTTCCAGGGCGGTCATCTGCCGGTCGGCATCGGCGATTTGACGGAGCAGGTTCTCCATCGCGGCCTTGTTGGCGCGGTAGCGGTCACCCTTTGCCTTGCCCTCGGCGGTGAGTTCCTCCAGCGTGGTGCGGCGATGCTCTTCGCTGAGCAGCTGCCCACACAGCGGACAGTTCGCGCCGCCAGCGGATTCCAGGCGCTCGATGCGTTCTTTGAGTTCGTCCATCTGCACCTTGAGCAGGTCGTTTTCGGCCTTCAACTGGGCGATTTGCTCCCGCACGGCATTGCGGGCAGATTCCACCTCGCCGCGGGAGGCGATTTTCTTCTCGGCCGCGGCCAGAGTCTTCTGTGCACTCTCCAGCCGCGCCGTCAGGTCTCCGAGCGCAACGGCCTGACTGTCCACCGCTTTGGCCTGCTCCTTCAACCCGCGCAGTTCCTCCTCCAGCCGCGCCTTCTCGGCAGCAACTTGCGAGGCCGCCGCCTTGCGCAAACTTTCCAGCGCCGCTTCCTGCGTCTTGCGGACGGCGGTCAGGCGCGCCAGTTCGGCCTCCAGTGTGGCGAGGCGCTCGCGCCGCTGGGGTTCCTCGGCCAGTTCGGCGTCTATCTCCTGCAAGCGCCCGTCAATGGCGTCCAGGTCACGCTCGATGGACTTGCGGCGGCTGGCGGCGCGCTCCCTGTACACGTCCCAAATTTCCAGCCCAAGGATGCTGCCGAGAATCTCCTTGCGCCTGGCAGGCGGCTGCTGGGCAAACTGATCGGCTTTCCCTTGCAGGAAGAAGGAGACGTTGATGAATGTCTCGTAGTCGAGGCGCAGCGTCTCTTCGATGCGCGCCTGCGTCTCGCGCACGCTGCGCTCGGTCAGCGGACGCCAGACCCCGGTCAGGGAACGCCCTTCGCTGTCCAGCGTCTGCGCTCCGCCGTCCAGAATCTGAAACTCCAGCGCCGTCGTCTTGCCGCGCGGCAGGGAACGGATGACCCGATAGACATTTCCCTCGTACCCGAAGGTGAAGGCCACCTCGGCAGCCTGCGATTGCAGGTTAACGACCGATTCGTCGCGCTTGCGCGCCTGCCCGAAGAGCGCCCAGGTCATCGCGTCCAGCAGGGACGATTTGCCTGCCCCGTTGGAGCCAGAGATGCACGCCAGGTGGAAGGCGGTAAAATCCACTTCCGCCGGGTCGCGGTAAGAGAGGAAACCAGAGAGTTTGAGATGGATGGGAATCACGCTTCAATCGTAAAACGTAAATCGCAAATCGTCAATCATCAATCGTAAATCGCAAATCGAAAATCGAAAATCGAAAATCGAAAATCGAAAATCGCAAATCGCAAATCGCAAATCTTTCTTGCCCATCCCTCCAACTGATGTTATCATAGCCGCGTGTTTGCCAACGCTTCGAAACAAACCCGTACCCGCTTGATCCTGGCCGGGATCATCGCCGCCACCCTGCCATGTTATTGCCTGGGGTTGATCGTGGCCAGCATGTCGCCGGCGCGGAATCCCACTCCCGTGCCGAGCATCACCGAGACCCCCAGCCTGACGCCGTCTATTTCGGTCACGCCGACATTTACCGAGACGATGACCGCCACCCCAACGGTCACAACGACTGAAACGCCCACTTTCACCCTCACGCCGACCAGCACTGCCACTCTCACTGCTACACAAACCTTTACACCTTCCCAGACTCCCACGCCAAGTCACACCCCCCCACCCACCGCTACCAGCACCGAGACTTCGACCCCCATCCCCCCAACCGATACTCCTTCGGAGACTCCCACCACTCCCTGACTCGTCAAACCGAATATGCCCGAACTCCTTCCCTTCCTCAAAGACCTCCTCTCCGCTCCCGGCCTTTCGGGCCACGAGGAGCCTGTCGCCCGCATCATCGAAGAACGCTGGCGGCCGCTCGTCCACGAACTCAGCCGCAGCAAGATCGGCTCCCTGCACGGACTGCGCCGCGGAACGGCCTCCGAACCGCGCCCCTCGGTGATGATTTCCACCCACATGGACGCCATCGGCCTGATGGTGACCGGCATCGTGGATGGATTCCTGCGCGTGATCAGCGTCGGCGGGGTGGACGGGCGCGTCCTGCCCGGCCAGCCGGTCACCGTCCACGCTACGGGCGGGGGCGGGACCTCGGACCTGCCCGCCGTTGTCGCCCAGCCGTCGGCGCGGCTCCTGCCCCCAGAGCAGGCCGAAGGTCCCGTGCCGCTCGAATACCTGCTGGTAGATACCGGCCTGCCGCCGCGGGAAGTCGCCCGCCGGGTGCAGGTCGGCGACCTGGTCTCCTACGCCACCGAGCCGCTCGAACTGGCCGGGGAGGTCATCTCCGGTCACACGCTCGATAACCGCGCCTCGGTCGCCGCGCTAACCGTCTGCCTGGAGGAACTGCAGAACCGTCCGCACGCCTGGGATGTTTGGGCAGTTGCCTCGGTGCAGGAGGAAGTCGGCCTCACCGGCGCGTTTACCTCCGCCTTTGGCCTGCGCCCGACGATGGCCATCGCCGTAGATGTCACCTTTGCCAAGGGCCCCGGCGCCAATGACTGGCAGACGGTCGCTTTCGGCAAGGGGCCGACCCTCTGCATGGGGCCGAACCTGCATCCGGCGCTGTTTAAGGCGCTCAAGGAATTGGCCGACAAACTGGAAATTCCCTACCTCACCGAATACGCCCCGCGTCACACCGGCACGGACGCTTACGCCATTCAGGTCGCCGCAGAAGGAATCCCGACGGCGCTCATCAGCATCCCGCTGCGCTACATGCACACGCCGGTCGAGATGGTGGCGGTCAAGGACATTCAACGCGCCGGGCGCTGGATGGCCGAGTTCATCGCCACCCTCACGCCGGAGTTTGTGGAGAAAATTGTGTGGGAGGAGGGTAGTGAGTAAAACGGAAGAAAAAGGGAGAAGGAAGAAGGCTTGCTCCTTGCTCATTAACTCCTTACTTCTCTCACTCATTCCTTCTCACCCCCACTAAGAGGAAACATGGCTGATAAACTGCTGATTGGCAACGCTCAACTCAAACTGCTCGAAAAACTCTGCAACGCCTGCGCCGTCTCCGGAGACGAAGGCGAGGTGCGTCAGATTGTGCTGGAGGAAATCAAAGGCCACGCCGACGAGGTGAAAGTGGACGCCCTCGGCAACGTGCTGGCCGTGAAGCGCGGCTCCGCGCCCCACCGCCTGCGCGTGATGGTCGCCGCGCATATGGACGAGGTCGGTTTCATGCTGGTCGCTGAGGATGGCGAGGGCCTCTACCGCTTCGAGACCGTCGGCTCGATTGACCTGCGCCAACTGGTCGGCAAGCGTGTTTGGGTGGGGAAGGAGCACAAGCCCGGCGTCATCGGGGCGCGCCCGATCCACCTGACCACCGCCGACGAGCGCCGGCGCGCCATCCCGCTGGACACGCTGCGCATTGACCTCGGCCCCGGCGGCAAGGCCAATCTGGGCGACCGGGCAGTCTTCGCCACCAAATTCCGCCGCCTCGGCGCCACGCTGATGGCCAAGGCGCTCGACAACCGTTTCGGCGTCTCCACGCTCATCGAACTGCTGAAGAACGCCCCGCCGAATATTGACCTGCTGGCGGCTTTCACCGTCCAGGAGGAAATCGGTCTGCGCGGGGCAAAAGTGGCCGCTCACGCCTTCGCCCCCGACCTGGCAATTGCCATTGACTCCACCCCGGCCAATGACCTGCCCGCCTGGGACGGCGAGGAGAACATTGCCTACAACACCAAACTCGGCCTCGGCCCGGCGCTCTACGTCGCCGACGGCGCGACGCTCTCGGACCCGCGCCTGGTGCGTCACTTCGTCGAAACGGCAGAGGCTGAGAAGATACCGCACCAGATTCGCCAGCCGGGCGGCGGCGGGACCGATGCCGGCGGCATCCACCGCGAACGCGGCGGCATCCCCAGCCTCTCGGTCTCGGTGCCGCACCGTTACAGTCACACCGCCATCAGCCTGGCCCGTCTCGATGACTGGAAGAACTACGCTGCGCTGCTTCACGCCGCGCTGGGGCGCATCACGCCAGAATTACTGGCCGAAGAACGGTAGCAAGAATCGTGCCCATTCGCCAAATTCGATGCAAAAACAGGAACTCGTATGAAACCTCTCATCCAAAAACTGACCGAAACCTTCTCCCCCTCTGGCTACGAGACCGCCATCCGCGACGTCATCCGCGCCGAAGTGGAAGCCCTGGCCGATGAAATCCGCACCGACCCGCTGGGCAGCCTGGTCGTCCGCAAGGGGACGAAAAGCAAGAACGGCAAGCGCATCATGATTGCCGCCCACATGGACGAGATCGGCCTGATGGCCACCCACATTGACGACAACGGTTTCGTCCGTTTCACCGGCATCGGCGGAATCCGCCCGCAGGCGCTGACCGGCAGCCGCGTGCGCTTTGTGAACGGCACGCCGGGCGTCATCGGCGTCGAGCGGCTGACCGACATGACCAAGGCCCCCACCCTGGAACAGTGCTTTATTGACGTTGGCGCCGCCAGCAAAAAGGATTGCCCGGTGAAAGTGGGCGATGTTTGCGGCTTCGAACGCCCGTTCCTCGACCTGGGCGGGCGGCTGGTGGCCAAGTCCATGGATGACCGCATCGGCTGCGCGGTGGCCATCGAAGCCCTGCGCGCCCTGAACGAGACGCCGCACGAGGTCTATTTCGTCTTCACTACCCAGGAGGAAGTCGGCGTGCGCGGCGCCACCGCCTCGGCCTTCGGCGTGGACCCGGAGATTGGCCTGGCCGTAGACGTGACCGGCACCGGCGACACCCCCAAAGGCTCAAAAATGGAAGTCGGCCTGGGCAAGGGGCCGGCAGTCAAGGTCAAAGACTCGGGCATGCTGGCCGACCCGCGCGTGGTGGACTGGATGATTCGCACGGCAGAAAAGGCCAAGATTCCCTATCAGCGAGAGGTGCTGGAGGGTGGCTCGACCGACGCCCGCGCCATCCAGTTGACCCGCGCCGGCGTCCCGGCAGGCTGTCTCTCCATCCCGACCCGCTACGTGCACACCCCGTCCGAGATGGTGGACTACAGCGACGTGCAAAACGCTGTCAAACTGCTCGCGGCGCTGTTGAGCAACCCCTTTGATTTGTAATCCGCATGGCCGGGACACAACAGGAGGCGCCTCCCCGCCTCCTGTTTTCTTTGTTTTAGGGCGGGATTCCTTCCCGCCCGAGCACGATTCTTTCCCACTCATGCGGGATTTTTACCCGCCAAAAGATCAGCCGCCCTCAATCCCCAGTTTGCGCGCCAACTGTTCGTTGGACGGCTCGACCAGCATCGAACCGTCCGGCCAGACGATGGTTGGCACGCTGCGGAAACCGTGATTCAGTCGTTCCACCAACTGCGCCGCGGCTTTGTCTTGGTCAATATCCACAAAACGATAGGGGATGCCGTTTTGGTTGAGAAAGGCGCGCGCCCGGCGGCAATCGCCGCACCAGGCCGTGCCGTAAAAGAGGATCTCTGTCGATTCGCGAGGCATTTTCATTGACTGTTTGAGGAAAGGCCCGTATAATTTTTATGAAATAAGTCCGCTTCTGTTAATCCAACACCTTTATGGATACCGCGCTGCCTGGCCTCGATCTTGATCAAGCATTTTCTGTCTTATACTTTGGCTGCTGCTTTCTTGCTTGCCTCGCTGGTAATCGGCATGCTCCCGGTTGGGCATGTCTCGGCAGGGAAAGGCGGAAATGCAGGGGCTATCTGGACAACGAGCGGCGACTGCGGCGACGCCAGCCAGGATGTCAACCACTTTGCTATTGGCGAGGTGGTTTACATCAACGGCAGCGGTTTCGATGAAAACACTTCTTACAACTGGGAAATTAAGGGCCAGCCGGGCAGCGCCAGCGCCGATCCGAATATCGTCGTGGCTTCGGGTAGTGTTATGACCGACGCCGATGGCAATTTCTGCCTCGCGGCCTATACGGTCGCGGCAGACGATGACGGTGAGTACTCGGTCAAGGTCGGCAACAAGGGCGACAATTACCGTGTCCAGGGAAGCACGCCTCCGCCGGTCGATTTGTGCCCGAACATCGAGGGCATCCAGACGGAAATTCCTGCCGGGATGGAACTCAATGAAGATGGCAACTGTGTCCC
>DAOTVO010000013.1:0-32174 GCA_034436335.1 Anaerolineales bacterium
GATGAAGACCGACATGAGCGGGTCGAGCCAGGTCCAGCCCGTCCACCAAATCAGCGCGGCGGCGACGATGACGCCAACGGAGGAAATCGCGTCGCCCAGGACGTGCAGGTAGGCGCTGCGGACGTTCAGGTCTTCGGCTTCGTCGTGGGCTTCTGCGCCGTCTTCTTCGCCATGCTCATGTTCGTGAGCATGTCCGCCAAGCACAAAGGCGACGACGAGATTGACCACCAACCCGACGACGGCGATGACCAGCATTTCCATGCTTTTGATGGGCTGCGGGTCGAGCCAGCGCGCCCACGATTCGCGGAAGATTTCGATGGCAATCCAGCCGAGGGTCACGCCGTTGATGAGCGCGGCAATCACTTCCAGGCGGTGAAAACCGTAGGTGTGACGGTCATCCGCCGGCAGGGCGGAGAGGCGCAGGGCGAGATAACTCAACGCCAGGGCGAAGATGTCCATGAAGACGTGCGCCGCGTCTGAGAGCAGGGCGAGGCTGCCCGTCCAGAATCCGCCCACAACTTCGGCGATGAGAATCGCGGCGGTGAGCATCATCGAGAGGGCAAATCTGTTTTCGAGGGCTTTGTTGGGGTGAGGGTTCATAATAATTCCTATTGGGACAACTCAAAGAGTTATCCCACAATAGCCAAACACCAGCACAGTGACCAACGCTCCTGCCAGCGCGCCAGCAATCAGTTGCGGAATGTCGTGCTTGCGGCGGTGCAGGCGCGCCCAAGCCACCAGCGGCAGGGAGAGAAACGCCCACCCTGCCGCCGCTCCAAAGACAAAGACCAGTGCGGTGGAAAATCCGCCCACGCCTGCCATGTGCATACTGATTTTCCAAAAACTGGAGACGCTGAACATGACGATGGCGAGGCAGAAGTAGGTCAATACGATGAGGGTCAGCAGACGCGGTCCGCCGAAGAAATGCAGAACCAGCAGCGCCAGCATGTCGCTGCTCAAACTGACGAGGATGAAGCGCGGGCGTTCTTCGCGGCGCGAGAGTTCCATGTCGGTCACCCAGCCGCGCTGGATGCCCAAGCGCAGGTAGGCGAGCGGGATGCCCGTCACGAGGAGAAGAGTCAGGATAGCCCAGAGCAAGCCCGAGGCTTGCGCGGAGGCGTAACCGAAGGCGAGGAAAATCGGCAGGGATAGAATCGAACTGTCGAAGAGGACGGAAATCCAGCGGGCGAGACGGTCAGTCATTGTTGCTCCACGTTATCGCGCGCAAGTCATTGACGTGCGCTACTATTTCAGCGCCAGCAGTAAAAAGCGGACGCCGACCAGAATGGATGCGGTCACAAAGCCGACAATCAGCGCGGCGAGCAAGCCTTTGAGCAGCAATGGGATGAGCATGGGAAACTCCTGATACGTTATGTTGCAAACACAGATAGAAAATATTATAAGCGTGCTTCTTGCCATCACCCCTGCCCCTCTCCCAACGGGAGAGGAGTTGGGAGTGAGGGATTAATGCAACTTTTCTTTATGGTCCACGATGACGCCCTGCGCGGCTTGCAGCGCGGCTTCGTCAATGCTGGCGATGTCGGTGATGATGGGTTTGATGCCGACTTGTTCCATGCTGTAATACGCGCCCGAACCCATGCCACGCGCCAGCAAAAACTGGCAATCCTTGATGGCTTGTGCCATTTGGAAGTGGCGATTCTGTTCGGCGGGGGAAAAGCCATGACCGCGCGGGTCTTTTTCTTCGGCGTGCTGTTCACCCGCAAAATGGGCATGTCCCATTTTTTCGCGTTGTTCGCGGGCGGTGATTTTTCCATCTTCAACGGTCAGGACGATGTAGTATTTGGCGCGTCCAAAGTGCTGACTGATGGTCACGCCGTCATCGGAAACAGCAGCAATTTTCATGGAATTTCATCCTTTCTGGGCTAGTTTGGTGTAATCGGCGCCGAGCGGCGCGCTGAGTTCGACCGCCGCCTCGATGAAGAGGTTCTTGACCGGCTGGAGGGCGCTCTCGCGCTCCTGTACCAGCGGATGACTGAAGAAACGGTCGCGCAGGGCGTAGAAGGCCTGCACTTCCTGGCGCGGGATTTGCTCGCCCTTCTGCTGACGGGCGATGAGCGCCTCGTAGGTGGCGTACAATTCCTTTTCGAGCGCGGCAGCCTCGGGGTCGGCGGCGACCCGCTGCTGGACCTCGAGGTAGGCCTGCGTGGCCGGGTTGGCGCGCAGGGCCTGGCCCAGGGAGCGGGCAGCCTGTTCGATTTCGGGGGAGAGTGTGGTCATTTCGGTCTCCTTATCCGCAGCAACTGCGCTTGGCGTTGGCGGCAAAGTCCACGCCGGCCTCGCGGCTGATGAGTTCGTCTACGGCCAGGAAGACCTCGCGCACGGCGGCTTCGGCCCGACGGTAGGTTTGCACCACAGGCAGGGATTCGAGTTCGGCTTCGAGCCGCTCCATCTCGGCCGCGTTTTGCACCACGTCGCGCCCCCACTGGAGGGCCGACTGGCAGGCGCGCATTTGGTTGGAAAGTTGTTGCACCTGCGGGTCGGCATTGACCGCGGTCAACGCATCCAAAAAAGCGGCATATTCCGGCGTTTGGGAGAGCAATTCGCCCAAGGCTCGGGCTGCCTGGAGGCTGTCGGTGATTGAAGGATTAAGGGTTTCTACGGGTTGAGATTTCATCAATTTATTCTCCAAAAATTTGAGAAGCGCGCGCCGCATTCACGCGGCAGGCGGGCATGAGCAGCAAATCGTAAGGATTGACGCTGACGCCATCTACCAGGATGCCGGGCGAGGCGCGAAAATCGTAGCGCGCCGCCAGTTCCTGTCCTTCGGGCGAATCGAGCGCCACCTGCCGAAAGGAAAGACCTCGTTCCTTGAGATATTCGAGGATTTTCCTGCTGCGGCGGCAGCGCGGCGCAGGCAGGATGATGATGTCTTTTCTTGCTGATGGAACGCGGCTCATCTTCACTCTTTCAGCGAACGCAGAGCAAACACCAGGCAGACATCGTGGACCTCGGTCATGCCAGCTTGTTCGCAGAGTTCTACTGCCCGGTCGGACCACGCCCCAGGCGGCATCCACACCGTCCGCACCCCCAGGCGGGCGGCCGTTTCGACGACCTTTTCCGTCACCGCCGGCGGGACGACCGCCACGACCACGTCGGGGTTTTCGGGCAGGGCTTCTAGCGACGGGTAGCAGGGGTGGCCGTCCACCTGTTCGTATTTGGGGTTGATGGCCAGGGCGCGATAGCCTTTCGCCAGCAGGGTCTCGAAGATTTCGTGGCCGTACTTGGCCGGGTCTTGCGAGACGCCTACCACGGCGAAGGTGCGGTTGTTGCGTAGGATGTCGGTGACCAGGCTCATGGCAAGCGTCCTTTAGTGTTGCGATTCGGCGACCTGAACAAGTTCCGGTTTGTGATCGAATTTGGCGCGCAGTTCTTTGACCAAAGCGACCACGTCTTCTTTCTTGGGGAAGATGATGGCATCCGACGCGCAAGTGTTGACGCAGCCGGTGCAATAGACCACGCAATTGTACGGATGGGCGACGACAGCGCGCCCCAGGGTATCCTCGAAGTCAAAGACTCCGCTGGCGCAGAAATCTACGCAGGAGCGGCAGCCGCTGCACAGGTTTTCGTCAATGGTGGGATACCAGGGAATTTCCTCTCGCGGTATGCCCTGCCACATTTTCACTTCTGGCATGGCGACTCTCCTCAGTTGCCCATCTTGGCCAGGGTCTCGCTCACTTTTTGGATGGCCGCTTCGGTCTCTATGTTGCGCAGGTCGAGCGCGGTGACCTGGGCGTCGAAGTCCGCGCCGGCCTCGACCATGGCGTCCTTGTACATCTTGCGCTGCATGCGCGGGTCACAGCCGCCGACCAGATATTTTTGGCCGGGCTTGGCAAAGTTCTTCCAGAAGCGCTCGCCGTCATCCACGCACAGTTGCGGGTGGACAATAGCAAATTCCACATCCATCTCATTGCGGACGCGGTTGACCAGTTGCCACAGGTTCAGCGACTGGAAGCCCGGGCATTCGCCGGTGCAGTAGCACATGACGAAGACGGGCTTGGTGGAATTGCTTTCGTTGTTGCTCATGGATGTTTTTCTCCTATGAAACGTTTTTTGATGTTGCAGGCTTCGACGTGGGGGCAAGTCTATAGACTGCCCCCACGGACGCTTACCAGATGCGGATGCCGAAGAAAGCGGTGATGAACTTGACCGCCACATACAGGAAATACAGGCCGAAGATGAGTTTCAGCGTGGCGGGCTTGATGCGTTTGATGACTGCCGCGCCAACCTGGGCGCCGACGATCGTGCCGGCCGCCAACAGCAGACCGGTGGGCAGGTCCACGAAGCCCTGCGCCAGTTTGATGCCGCCGCCGACTGCCGCCAGCGGAATCATGGTCGCCAGCGAGGTGCCCATGGTGATGTAAACCGGCGCGCCGAACAGGTAAATCAATCCTGGCACCAGGGCGTAGCCGCCGCCCACGCCGGCCAGGCCGGTGGCGATCCCGACGACGAAGCCGAAGACGCCCATCCCCCAGCCGGAGCCGGTGATCACGTTCCCTTCGCGCTTGGGCATGGATTGCTGCTTCACGCCCTCATAGACCATGCGGATGGCCGGCCAGAGGAAGATGAGGCCGAGGATCAGGCCGAGCAGGGCAGTGTGAGCCGAGAGCAGGGTGAACAGCCACGAGCCGAGCAAGACGCCGAGGATGCCGCCGCCGCCCAGCCACCAGAAGGCGCGCTTGTCCACGTTGCGGCGCACCAGGTGGCCGTAGGCGCCGGAAATGGCGGTGAAAATCACCGCGAAGAGCGTGGTGCCGACGGCGATCTGCGCCGGATAGTCCATCCAGAAATGGATGATGGGGAGCATCACACTGCAGCCGCCGGTGCCGATCAACCCACCGAGCAGGCCGGCCAGGAAGCCGACCACGGTCAGGACGAGGCCCTTGACCAAGGTCATCGGCGAGACGCCCTCCGCCGCGCCGGTCTGGCTGACCAGCGACCAAGCCGCCAGCGCCACGATGACGAGCAGCAGCACAGCCGTGGGAATTTGTCCTTTCCACCAGGGAGCGGATTTGTTTTCTGTTGTCATGTCAAACCTCCATTTGTGAGAAAGAAGAAAAGGTAAAATCAGGAGAGAGGATCCGAATAACAACGACAAACCGCAGGCGGCGGGCGCGATTCCCAGGGGGCGCAGGCGCCCATGCAAAGACAGCGATTCTGCGAGTGGCGACAGGGTTTCATGGACAGGGTCTAACTTCCGCCACAAGTCGAGCAGGTGCAGCCGCCCCCGCTTTCAGAAGCGGACGAATGGCTCAGGCTGATCAGCCCGACTGCTTCGAACGTCTGCCGCACCTGCGAACTGCCGCAGCGCGGACAGGCCGGCTTCCAGCCGGATTCTTTCTTCTGGATGGAGGCAAAGGCTTCGAAGCGGGTCTGACATTGTTCGCAGAGGTAGGTATAGGTCGGCATAACACATCACCTTTTGTTTGCAGGTGTGGGACAGCCTTTCCAGGCTGTCAGGCGAGATGGGTATCCATCGGCATGAGGCATCCCATTAAGTGTGATTCAGCGCTTCGCGATACCAGGCGATGATTTCTTCCTTCTTCGGCACGCGTCCGGCGCAGAGGACCTTCTCATTGACGACCAGGGCCGGGGTGAAGAGCACCGGGTAGCGTTCGATTTCCAGCATGTCCTCGATGTGTTCGAGGGTGGCCTCCAGGTCGGGATTTTCATTGAGCATAGCCTCCAGCGCCGCAGCAGCCGTCCGCTCTAGCGAGTAGCATTTGGCGCAGCCGGGGCCAAGGACTTTGATGTTCAGCATAGTTCGCCTCCTGTTCGAGTCTATTCGTAATAACCGCCAAGACACGGAGAACGCCAAGAAGCATTCTGAGTTCGCCAAGCACATCTCTTGGTGGTCTTAATTTCCATTTGGCGCCTTCGCGTCTTGGCGGTTCATTTCTTGGCGGTCTTAATTTCTATTTGGCGCCTTTGCGCCTTGGCGGTTCATTTCTTGGCGGTCTTAATTTCCATTCGTAATAACGCCAAGACACGGAGAACGCCAAGAAGCATTCTGAGTTCGCCAAGCACATCTCTTGGTGGTCTTAATTTCCATTTGGCGCCTTCGCGTCTTGGCGGTTTCATTTGTTCTCGATTTTGACGCCCTTCTTCTCGCAGTTCACGCACAGGTCGGTCGGGCGGTTGGTCCAGTAGGACATCCCACAGCCGGGGCAGGTGACCTTGCGCAGGCCGCCGATCTTCTGTACCGGCTTGGGACGTAGTTCGGGCGGCAGGTCGGCGTAGGGGTCTTGGATGCAGGTACAGACGGGTTGATTGCCTTTTTTGTCGTCCATCCCTTTCTCCTTAATCCGCCGCTACTTCTGCAGGGACGGTTTTCTTCTGATTACGGCTGACCCACCACAGCGCGGCAGCCAAAAGGGCCAGGAAGGCAGCCAGGTAGAGCACCACCAAGCCCAGGCTGGCCCCGTCCACCCAGGCGCCGTAGATGAGACCGGCCAGGGTGCTGAAAAGCGCCACCCAGAAGACATACACCCACGCCTTCAGCCGCCCGATGATGGCCGAAATCATCAGGATGCTTTGCAGGCTGAGTTCGGGGTCGGCCATGAGGTAAGCCAGCAACGGGCCGCGGTGCATGCCCAGGCTGAGGAACATCTGCGCAATCGGCACCTCGACCAGGGTCGGGAAGTACATAAAGACGCCGAAGAGGACTCCTGCCAGGTTGCCCAGGATGGTATTGCGCCCGGCCAAGGCCTCGATCCATTCCGGCTGAATCAGGACGCGCAGCATCCCGACTACGAACACGCCGACGATGAGCAAGGGGAAAATTTGCTTGATGAAGCGCCAGGATTCCCACAGCCAATCGCGGCGCTCGTCTTCGTCCAGGCCACGCGCCATCAGCCCGGCCAGCGCAAGGAGAGCAAGCAGGACTCCGAAGAACCGTCCGGTGAACTGAATCTCCAGCCCATCGGGGCGCGGGGTCATGCCGAGAGCGGCGGTGAGCAACGTCAGGCTGAGCAGGCCGAGGGCGATCCACGTCCAGGCGTTGAAGCCTTCGTAGATTTTGTCCATGCCCCGCCACGAGGCCAGACCGATGAGCAGGAGCAGCCCGATGAGAATCGCGCCCTGCGCGGTGACGCCCTCCTGCCCCTTGCTGGCGTCGAACGGAACGAGGCGGGAGAGGGACTCCTGGAAGCGATCCATGCCGGCGATGGGCAGGGTGACCTGGCCATAAGAATTGGTCAGCAGGCCGATTTTGAAGGTGCCCGCCAGTAGCAGGACAACCAGGATGAGCAGGAACGCCAACGCGGCGCGCTTCATGCGGCCCTGACCGGCGAAGAGGGCGTCGGTGGCCTTGTCGTGGGCGATGTCGGCCTTGCGGAAGATGAGCGCCATGATCAGGCCGATGCCGATGCCAAAGGCCAGCGAGAGGAACAGGCGGGCGAATGCCAGGTCCACTCCGATGACGCCGCCGGTGTAAAGCAGCGCCAGGACATTCGCTGCCGGGGCGAAGAACAGGAAGGTGATAGCGGGGCCGATGCCGGCGCCTTTCTTGTAAATCCCGGCAAAGAGCGGAACAATGGTGCAGGAGCAAACCGCTAAGACCGAACCGGCCAGCGCCGCCGCCGGATAGGCGATGAACTTGGGGGTGTTGCGCCCCAGGAAGCGGGTGACCGATTCTTTGGGGATGAGGGCGGTCATCGCGCCGGCGATGTAGAAGGCCGGCAGCAGGCACAGGAGTACGTGCGCGGCCAGGTAAGCGGCCAGGTTGCTCAGGCCGCCTTGGAACAGGTCAAGAAGAAATTGTAGGACGGGGTTCATGCGGTCTCTATCTCCGGTGTAGAAATTGGTTTTCAGTACCACAAAGAATATCTTTGCTTATCTGCTCTTCGTTTCGATCTGGATGGTAAACTTCTCCGCTTTGCTCCTGCCCTGGCACTGAGGACAAGCGCAAGAAGAGAGGAAAGTCGGATGGGGAAGGGACTCTGCGTTAGGAACGGCCTGGTTCAACGCGTCCAGCACGGCGTAAATCTCCGGCCGGGCGATGCGGTAATACACGTTCCAACCTTCGCGCCGATCGGCAACCAGACCGGCGGCCCGCAGCACCATCAACTGCTGGGAAAGGTACGCCTGCCGCCAACCGAAGAGCGCCTCCAAGTGGCAAACGCAGGCCTCGCCCTCACGCAGCGCTTCCAAAATCGCCAGCCGCGCCGGGTGGGCGAGGGCTTTCAGGATGATGATTTCGTCTCGGAATTGGTTCATCGTTCCGCTTGCATTCAGATTTTCGAATATGATTTTACCTGCAAATCCTGCTCGTAGAAGAGCAGGATGTCATGAGTATACCATGATATTCATCTTTTTGAATGTAATTTTACGAAAAATGCGGGCAACTCTTCAAGAGTTGCCCCACATCCTACGCGGCCATTTTTTCCGGCGCGCTCTCCAGGGAAATCTCCTCGCTGCCGTCGTCATAGGAGAAAATCTCGGCGTAGCGGCCCCAGTTAATGAGCGTATCGAGTTGTTTCTCGGCCTCGTCGGGCGGGAATTCCAGTTGCAGCGCCATCTTGACCACTTCGCTCTTAAGGGCGTGCTTTTCGGAGCGCTGCAACATCCCCATCAGCCAGCGCACCAGCGGCAGACGGCGGATGCGGGTGGCGAAAATTTCCTTGCGCGCCAGGATGCTGGCCTCGGCAAAGGTTTCGCCCAGTGGGGTCAGTTGGATATCGCCTTTGGCAATGGTGACAAAGCCCAGCAGTTCGGCGGCCTCGCTCAGGCGCAGGACGTGGTCAGAATCGAGGGTCAGTTCCTCGGTCAGGCGGTAAATGTCGGCCTGGTCGCCGGGTTTCTCGGCCAGGTGTTCAAGCAGACCGGCCAGGTCGCCGATGTGAACATCGGGCAGGCGGCGGACGTGTCCGGCCTCGCCCGGGGCGGCGCCCAGTTCCTCGACCTCGGATTGGGTCTGCCCGGCCAGCAGGGCATAGACCTCGTCAATCAGGCTGCGAAACTCGTCCGATTGACGCTGACGGGGGTGCGGCAGCGACACTTTCATCTCGGCGATGATGCGCCCCGGCTCCTTGTCCATGATGACAATGCGGTCGGCCATGAAAACCGCTTCCTCGATGTTGTGGCTGACCATCAGAATCGCCTTGGTGGGAATGTTGCCGCTCGTCCACAGTTCCAGCAGTTCGCCGCGCAGGGATTCGGCGGAGAGGACATCGAGGGCCGAGAACGGCTCGTCCAAGCAGAGCAGTTCCGGCTCGATCGCCATGGCGCGCGCAAAGCCGACTTTCTGGCGCATGCCGCCCGAAAGTTCGCGCGGGTAGGCGTTCTCGAAGCCGTCCAGGCCGACGCGGTCGATCAGGTCGAGGGCGCGCGGAATGCGCACCCCGGCCGGGACGCCGCGCGCTTTGAGCGCCAGTTCGACGTTTTCCAGCACGGTCAGCCAAGGGAAGAGGGCAAAGGTCTGAAAGACAATGGTCGCGTGGGGGTTGACGCCTTGCAGCGCCTGGCCGCGGTAAAGCACCTCGCCCTCGGAGGGTTTTTGCAGGCCGGTCAGAATGCGCAGCAGGGTGCTCTTGCCGCAGCCCGAAGGCCCCAGCAAGGCGACATATTCGCCCTCGTGGACGGCCAGGTTGACATCTTCGACGGCGGTGAACTTGCGTGCCCCGCTGGTGTAAATTTGATGGATGTGCTTGAGTTCGAGAAGAGGCGTTCCGTTGGACATAAGGCACTCCTAGTCGCCGTGGATTCAAATTTGCAGCAGGACGGACTTTCAATCCATCTAAAGACAGACTGCAACCCTGTCTCGGACAGGCTGCAACCCTGTCTCGGACAGGCTGAAAGCCTGTCCTACTCCATGCGGTATTTTTCTTCGGCCAGCCGGTAGAGCGGCCGCCAGAAGAGACGATTGATCAAGACCACGGTCAGCACCATGCTCAGCGTTGCCGCCAACAAGAGCGGGTAATCGCCGTTGCCGGTAGCCCGGGAAATGAGCGCGCCGATCCCGGTAGTAGTGAGCGTTTGTCCGCCGAACTGTTCATATTCGGCTACCACGCTGGCGTTCCAGGCTCCGCCGCTGGCGGTGATGGCGCCTGTGATGAGGTAGGGGAAGAGCGCCGGCAGGATGAGCGTCCGCCAGCGCGCCCAGCCTTTCAGCCCCATCAGCGCCGAAGTGTACTTCAAATCCTGCGGGATGGCGCTTGCCCCAGCGATGACGTTGAAGAGCAGGTACCACTGCGTGCCCATCAGCATCAGGAAAATGGCGGCCACGTCCAGCCCGCCGGCCAGATGGACGACGAGCAGCAGGAAGACGGGGAAGATGGCCGTGGCCGGCACCGAGGCGGTCACCTGGACGATGGGCTGGAGCACGGCGGCGACGCGCCGGTTCGTCCCGATGGCGACCCCGACCGGGATGGTCCAGGCCAGGGCGATGAGCAAAGAGACGGCCACGCGCAGGAGAGTGGCGAGCACGCCGAGCAGAATCTGGCCCCATTGGGCAGAGGGCAGCGAGGCGAGCATGTGCGCGGCGCGCAGACCGCCATAGAGCAACAAAGCCGCCAGTGCAACGCTCAACAAAAGAATCGGCCAGTTGCGTTTCGGCGTTTCTTCATCATCTGCCGACCGCATCGGCAAACGGCGGACCAGCCACAGGTCGAGGCGCTCGCTGAGCGGGGCGAAGAGACGGCCCAGGGCGCTCGACAGCGCCGAGTTGTGCAGCAGGTCGTAAAACCAGGAGGTCGGCGGTTGGTCGCTTTCCACCATCTCCACCTTGAAGCGGTCCGACCAGGCCAGGAGCGGACGCCAGATGAATTGGTCGAGAGCGAGGATAGTCAGGATGAGCGCGGTCAGCCCCCACAGGATGGCGCGCGTATCGCCCTGGTTGGCGGCCTCTTGCAGGTACGCGCCCAGACCGGGCAGGCGGAAGTCGCGTTCCCCGACGGTGAAGATTTCCGCCGCCATCAGGAAAAACCAGCCGCCCGCCCAAGACATCATGCTGTTCCAGATGAAACTGATCATGCCGTAAGGGAATTCCAGGCGTTTGAAGCGCAGCCAGGTGTTCAGGCGGAAGATGCTGCTGGCCTCGCGCAGTTCGACCGGAATGGTGGTGAGGGATTGATACCAGCCGAAGGTCAGATTCCAGGCTTGGCTGGTGAAGATGAGTACGATGGAGGCCAGTTCGGCGGCGATGGTTTGCGGCAGGATGGCGCTCAGGCTGAGCAGAACAACCGGCAGGAAGGAAAGGATAGGCACGCTCTGCAACACGTCGAGCAGAGGCATGAGAATGCGCTCGGCGCGGCGGTTGTAGGCCGCGGCGCGCCCGTAGAAGATGGCGAACAGCACGGAGAGGAGATAGGCGGCCGTCATGCGTCCTACCGAGAGCAGGGCGTACCAGGGCAGGGCGCGCGGCTCCAGGCGGATGGCCGGCCCCTGAATCTCGGCCGGGGCGTTGAACGCCAGGCGCACGCCGCCGTAAAGCAGGACGGCGATGAGCAGCAGGACGACGGCATCGCCCCAGGTGAAGAGGCGCTGCATGCGTTCTTTGGGGGGAAGGATGTTTTCGAACAGTCCCATGCTGTCTCCTGGCAGACGAAATTGATTTTCTCCGGCAACGTAACGCTCTTCGCAATACTTGCCAAGGCGCGGAGAACGGCAAGAATCGTGCCGAGTTCTCCAAGAACAGCCCTTGACGACTTCCCAATCGGCTTGGCGACTTGGTGTCTTGCGGCAAAGAGGATGGCAAAATCGCTTTTGCGTTACGGCACGCAAAAGCCCCGCGCCGGTTCGAGCGCGGGGCCAGAGACAGGTTGCTGGCAGGCAGGGTCAACTCCCTGCCCGGACGCGTCGAACCGGGATGGGTAGAAAAGTACGAAGAGGGTCGGTCGAACTGTGCGATTCCATGATGACAAACGGGGCGAATATACACCCGTTAACGTTGGCCTGTCAAGACAGGTTCCCTCGCCGGAGTAGAAAAAGCATGCTTGTCTATCTCATCCCTCCCGCCGGCCAAACACTTTGCGATAGACGTCCTCGCCGTGACTGGTGGGGAGGGGTTCGCCGGGGCGCACTTTGTAGGTGCGGCTGCCGTCGGCCTGGCGTTCGGCGCGCAGGAAGAGGGCGTTTGGCAGGGCGCGGGCGTAGTAGCCGTGCGCCAGTTCGTACTGGTGGGTGACAAAGAAAACCTTGACGCGCCGCTCCAGCAGGGCATCCACCACCTGACGGGCGATCTCGGAGCCTTCGCGCTCGTTGGTGGCGGCAAAGGACTCGTTAAACAGCATCAGCGCGTCAGGGCGCAGATGGTCAACAATCTCGCTCATGCGCTTCAACTCCTCGTCCAGTTTGCCGCTTTTCATCGAGGCGTCCTCTTCGCGGCGGTAGTGGGTGAAGACCCCGCTGCACAGATTGGCCGCGAACCTCTCTGCCGGGACGAAGAGACCGGCCTGCATCATCCCCTGCGCCAGGCCGATGCTGCGCAAAAAGGTGGACTTGCCGCCCTGGTTGGCGCCGGTGATCATGACCAGGTCTTTGCCGTCGGCGTTGCCGTCATTGCTGACGACGCGCTTTTTCATCGTCAGCGCCAGGCAGACATCATACAGGCCGTGGAAATCGTGGCGGCGTTCCTCGGGAGGACGCGCTTCTGGGAAGGCGACCGGCTGGCCGAGGGCGGTCAATTGCTCGTAAAGGTTCAAGCCGCCGATGTAGAAGGCCAGTTCCTGCCGCAGGGTGGTGAGAAAGCCGTCAATGTGGTCGGCAGATTGGGCGGCAGCGTTGGCGACCAGGTTGAGACCGCGGTCGCGCAGTTCGCCCAGCGCTCGCGCGCCGTGGTCATCGCGGGGATGCAGCGTGTAAGAATACACCGGCGACTTGCGTTTCAGCAGGCGTTTCACCAGCGACCCGGTATGCGGATTGGGCTTGCGCAGCACGTAGTTGGTTCCCTCGTTGCCCGGCCCCAGTTCGGCGCTGAGCAGCACGCCGCTGCGGAAGCGCAGTTGACGCAGGTGCGCTTCCATTTCGGCAAAGTAGGCCTCGTCCAGTTCCTGCTCGATCATGGCGAAGAAGCGCCGGAATCCCGCCGATTCGAAATTCGCGGCGTGTTCGGCGGCGATTTGTCTCAGTCGGCGCAGCAGGCCGACGAACATCTCCAGCATCTCGACCGCGCTGCTCAAAACGCCGGCCGGATACTGCGAGAAAATCCCCAGCCAGTGGCGCTGTTTGTTCTGAATCGAGTCGATGGGAATCTGATACAGGGCGCGCACGGCCGCCGGGTTTTTCAGGCAATCTTTCAGTACCTCCTGACGGTAGCGGAGCACCTCCAAATCTTGGACGCCGGTCAGCAGGGCCTGGCGCGCCGTCTCGAACAGGAATTTATCGCCCTGCGCCATCGCCTGGAAGAGGGTTTCCAGCGCCAGGTCCTGCGTTAGGTCGGCTTCGTTGACGGGCAGCGGGGCGCGCGGGTCGTAGTCGCGGTCGGGGTACATCAGAAAGACGTTCATGGCCGGATACGCTCCAGAATGTCGCCACGCGTCAGGCGGTGTTTTTCGGCCAGCGAAAGGGCATACGCCAGCCCGTCGGCCGGGCGGCGGACGATGCGGAAGGTGCGTTCGGCGGGATTCTCCGGCGAGACGGTGCTGACCATACTGACGGTCTTCTCGCTGCAGGATGCCAGTTCGTCAAGGAAAGTGACCCACACGCCCAGGGCGTCCAGTTCCAGCAGGCGGGTCATGATGGCCTGGCTGAGGAAGAGGGCGTCTTTGAGCGTGGTGGAGGAGAAAATCTCGTTCAGGATGACGATGCTGCGCGGCGTGGCCTGAGCGAGCAGGTCGTGGATGCGCACCAAGTCGTCCTGCAACTTGCCGCGCAGGCTGCGGATGTCTTCCTGACGCTCGAAGTGGGTCAAAATGCGGTCGAAGAGCGCCAGGCGCGCCGAGCGTCCCGGCACGGGCAGCCCGAGGGCGGCCAGATAGTGCAACTGGGCAAACATGCGCGCAAAGGTCGTTTTGCCGCCCTGATTGGGGCCGGTGACCACGATGAGGCGCTCCGCGCCGCTCAATCCAAAGTCGTTGAGGATCAGCGGAGCCGCTTCGAAGCGCAAACTGCCCGCCAGCGCCAGGTCGAAGGCCTGGCGCGCTTCCACTTCGCGGCCGGCGTTGATTGCAGGGAAGCAAAACGGCAGCCCTTTTTCTTCCTGCAGGGCGGCGATGTAATCGAAATAGGACACGTAAAATTGCACTTCGCGGTCGAAGGCGCACAGGGTCTCGTCCAGAAACGCCGGGTGGCGCTCGCAAAAAGCGTCCAGGGCGGCAAACGGTTCGGGATACAGGCGAGCAACAAAGGCCAGGATTTGCGCCTCGATGTGATTCATCCCTCTACCGGCAGACAAAGAGAGGCGATAATCCTTTACCGCCCCCTGCTTGAACTTGGCAAACGTTTTCTCGACCTCGATGCTGTAATCGGCTTCATCTTCGTATTTGCGGACGCTGAACCGCCCGCTCTGGATGAGCAGGCTGTACTTCACTTCTGCCAGCCCGGCGCGCACCCGACGCGCTTCCTCGTCCAGGGCGCGGAAGGCAGGAGAAGCGACATAGTCCCGGACGTACTCGCGCAGCCCCTGAAAGCCGCGCGACTGCAGGGGCGTGGTCTCTAAGGCCTCGGCCAGGCTGCTGACCGCTTGACAGTAGGTCAGGGTGGCTTCCAGGTACCAGCCTTTTTTGTGGTACTCGTAGTCCAGTTTTTCGCTCAACTTCAGAGAGCGGCGCGCGAGCGCCATCTGTTCGGCAAAGGCCTTGACCTGCGCCATCCAGGCCGGGTTTTGCAGGTCGCGGCCGATTTCCTGACGGTAACGGATGGTCTCAGCGTCCTCCAGGGGCGCGTAGAAGAACGGCTTCAGGTCGTATTCTTCTTTTTGGGCCGTGACGGCGTCAATCACCTGGTCGAGGTTCAGGTCGCCCAGGCAGACGGGCGGGTCAGCGTTCTCGGCGCGATTTTCGGGGTGAGGAAACAAAATGCTGTAGAAAGGCATGGCATTTCTCAAATCTGCTTCTTGGATAGTTGGGGCGAGTAAACTTGTCGGCGTTGAAATGAGAAGCGAAAAGCCTCTACTGAGAGAAATCTCCAGTAGAGGCCATCAGTCTTGCAGACAATTCCGGCGAGCCTCATCGCCACAATAAGTGTGGCGTGATTTTATCACAAACAGTCACAGCAAAAGGCCTGGCCTTTTCCTTGCTCAACTTTGCTGGGCGAGCCATTCCTGGATACGTGCCTCGATCAAATCCCTCACCTGGCGGAATTTGGCGAGTTTCTCGTCCTCCGTTCCCTCGAAGGCCGCCGGATCCTCGAACGACCAGTGCAGGCGCTGGCTTACGCCCGGCCAGGTGGTGGGGCAGTTCTTATCGGCGTCATCACAGACGGTGATGAGGTACTGGAACAACACTTTCCCCAAATATTCTTCCACTCCTTTGGAACGGTGACCGGACATGTCCACCCCGACCTCCTCCATGACGCGCACGGTCAGCGGATTCAAAGCCTTGGGCTCCAGCCCGGCGCTGTGGGCCTCGAACCGGTCTCCGGCATATTTGCGCAGGAAGGCCTCTGCCATCTGGCTGCGGGCTGAATTCCCCGTGCAAAGGAATAACACTCTGGTTATCATCTTGCTCTCCTTAATTGGACAAAATCAGTTCCATTTCATTTTTACCCGCCGCCGCGCCGGATGTCAATCGAAATCTGCCTGGAAAATCCAACTTTAACAAGACCTTAACTTGTGTCAGAAATAGAAAACTCCCGGTGCCATAGCCGGGAGTTGAGCATCTATTTTGGGGCGCCTTACCCTTCGGCAACCACGATGATACGGTCTGCTTCTGAAAACGTGACCATATCGGATTTCTTGGGGTTGGTATGCACGCCGTAGGATTTGGCCGACTCGCCGGCCTCGGCTGCCAGGCGGTAGCCGAGGGCCGTCTCGCCGCGGCGGCGCGCCGCCTCCACCACCGTGTAGAAGTTGACCGGACGGCCGAGTTCCACATAGTCGCCGGCGGGCTTGAGGTAAATTTCCGAGCCTTCGGGGTCGAAGATGTCGGCAAAGACGGCGTAGAGGCTGGCGTTTTCGGAGAGTTGCGCCATCAGCAGGCTGATGAGATGGTCGCTGACGATGAAGTCGTCCACGCGGGTCACCTCGGCCAGTTGGCGGTTGCGCAGGTCGCGCATCTCGCTGACGATGGAGAAGGGCGTCTCGTCGCGCTCGGCGATGTCGCGCAGATGCAGCAGGGTGACCAGCGTGCGGGCGTCGGCTTGCTGCACCTCCAGCCCGGCGTAACTCAAGGCGATAACGTGGTCGTAGTCGGCGGCGTGGATTGATTCGAGCAAGTCGCGATCGGTGGTATCTCCCTCTAGGAAGCGCACCGTTTGACGGGCGAGGGGACTGCACACGTTGCGGATGATTTCCTCGGCCTCGGCAGCCTCGGGGGAGACGGAGGCATCCACCACCACCAGCGCTTCCGAGCCGGGCGGGACATAGTTCTCCAGTTCGCAGAGGATGACCGGCGCGCAGCGATTCCAGCCCAGGAGCAGACACTTTTCCGGCTTTTGCGCGCTGACCTTGCCCGCCGGGCGAATAGCCGTCTCGTCAATCGGGTAGGTTTTCAGGCCGGAAACGATGATCGTATCGTCATCCTCCGTCAGGGCAAAGAGTTCATCCTCCGGGCCGATGACGGTATCCATCGGCGGGTTGAGCGTGGCCTCGCCGGAGCCTTTTTTGATTCCCATCACTGCCGAGGTTGCGTAGGCCAAGAGGGCCTCGCCGTAGGTCTTGCCGATGAGCGTAGGTTCTTTGGTGAAGTAAATCTCATCGCCGCCGAAATTCAGCAATTCGGTATAGACCACTGAGAGACCGCTCTGGCGCGAGGTTTGGGCCGTGATGCGGGCGACCAGGTCGCCGCTCAGCACTGCTTGGATATTGTCGTGCTGGCCGATCATCTTGAGCAATTCCATGTTCTTGGGGTTGCGAATCTGGGTGACGATGTGATACAGCTCGGCGCGCCGATTGGGATGGTTGGTGATGGCCAGGACGGTTTTGATGACGGCGCTATCGGCGTTCTCGTCCTCCGGCGGCAGGACGATGATAGACTTGGCTGCGTGCGGGCTGACGATTTCCAGGTCGGTGGGGTCCATCGGCGAACCGGAGCGGCAAATGACCCGCGTGCTGCCCACCGTTGCGACGCGAGCGCGAATCTCCTCCTCCATCTCCACTTTGTCTTTCTCCGCCAGGATGACGATGCGGGCATTTTTCCGGTTGCGATTGGCTTCCATCAATTCGGAGAGGATGGTGAACACCTGCGCCGACCAGCCGAGGATGAGCGTGTGGCCGCTTTCCAGCACCTGCGAACGGCCTTTGCGCAATTCTTCCAGTTTGCCCTCCACCCCGGCGGTGAGGACGCCGATGAGCGTGCTGACGATGAAAATGCCGCCCAGGGTGACGAAAAGCATGACGATACGGAAGCCCCAGCCTTCATCGGCGCCCATCGTGCCGGCGTCGAAAGTGCGCATCAGGCTCTCCCAGACGGCTTCCCAGAACGGCAGGGAGACTTGCTCCCCCTCCACGATTGGCCCAACATGGCGGCCACCGAGAGCGATGATGGCGCCGGCAATGACGATGATGACCAGCGAAATGACGCCCAGCCCGCCGATGAGGGCAATCGTCCCTTTCGACATGAAATTGTCGAAGAAGTATTGAAGGCGCTGTTTGAAAGTCGGTTTGGCAGGCATATTGTCCTCCGAATGCGGATGATGGTATTATAGAATTGTTTGGTATTTCTGCCAACATTTCCCCTTTCATCCTTTTGTCCTGTTCTGAACTCAAAAAGGAGGCCCTATGACCAAACTCATCTGGTACGGACATGCCACCCTCGGTCTGGAAACCGGTGGCCACCGCATTCTGATAGACCCGTTCTTCAGCGGCAATCCCGCCGCGTCCGTTTCGGCCGACAAGGTGCAGGCCGATTTCATCCTCGTCACCCACGGCCACGGCGACCATGTGGGCGACACGGTCGCGATTGCCAAGCGCACCGGTGCCCTGGTCATCAGCAACTTTGAGATCGCTACCTGGCTGGGCAATCAGGGTGTCAAAACGCATCCCCAACATCTCGGCGGCGGGTATCGTCATCCCTTCGGCTATCTCAAACTCACCCTGGCGTTACACGGCTCGGCGTTGCCCGATGGCTCCTACGGCGGCAATCCGGCCGGTTTCCTGCTCACCACCAACGATGGCAAGAAAATCTACATCGCCGGCGATACCGGCCTCTTCGGCGACATGAAACTCATCGGCGAGGAAGGCCTCGACCTGACAGTGATTCCCATCGGCGATAACTTCACCATGGGGCCCGAAGATGCCCTACGAGCAGTGAAACTGCTCACCCCCAAGGTCGTCATCCCGATCCACTTCGGCACCTGGGGCCTGATTGACCAGGACCCGGCTGCCTGGGCGGCCCGCGTGGAAAAAGAAACCACCACGAGGGTAGTTATCCTCCAGTCGGGCGGGTCGTTCGAACTTTAGCGTAAAACTGTAGCGGCGAGATAACTCTCGCCGCTATTCATACTTCCGCATGCCGCTCGTATCCACCTCTGCCAGCAGAGCGCGCACCGGGCGGCCCAGACGGGGATGGACAAAATCCGCCGCCAGGTCGGCCAGCGGGACGAGGACGAAGGCACGCTCGTGCAGGCGGGGATGGGGAAGGACCAGTTCCGGCGTCTCAAGCAGGAGGTCATCGTAGAACAGGATGTCCAGGTCAATCAGCCGCGGCCCGTAGCGTACGGAAGGCACGCGCCCCAGCGTGCGTTCCAAATCCTTCAGAAAGTGAAGTAAATCCAGCGGCGGAAGAGTCGTCTCCCCTTCGATGATCATGTTGAGAAAATCCGGCTGGTCGGTCAGGCCCCAGGGCGGCGTTTCATAGATGGGGGAGGCGCGCCGAACGGTCACGGCGGGCGGCAGCGCCGCGAGGGCGCGGCGCAGGTTCGAGGTCCGCTCGCCGAGATTGGTGCCCAAGGCCAGGAAGACGGTCGCCATCTTGGTTGCTCGCTTTCACGGCAGAGGCTTATTCGGCCAGGCGTTCGAGGAGATGCTCCAGGGGAATTGCTGCCAGGGAGGCGAGGAGCAGATCGGCCTCCAGATGGGCTGCATGGGCAGTGACCGGGTTGGGCACGCCGACAACGCGCAGACCGGCACGTTTGGCAGCCAGCACGCCGTTGGGCGAGTCCTCGAAGGCCAGGCATGCGGCGGGAGGGAGATTCAGGCGGCGCATGGCTTCCAGGTACAGGTCGGGAGCCGGTTTGAGCCGGGGGGCGTCCTCGCGGCAGACGACGGTCTCGAAGAACGAGGCGAGATTCAGTTGGTGTAAATAACCGTCCACCCAGGTGTGCGGCGAACTGGAGACGACGGCCAAGCGCAGGGCCAGGCGGCGGGCCGATGTGAGAATTTGCGCGACGCCGGGCATGGCCGAAAGGCGCGCTTGGCGCGCCAGGCGCGAGGCCCGCGCCCGCTCGTGGATGGCGTGCAGGTCGAGGGTCCGGCCGGTGACGGCGGCCAGGTGGGCGGCCACGTCGAAGTTTGCCATCGTCGAGCCGACCACATCGCGCAGCCAGATGTCCATTGGAAATTCGGCGCCGTGTTCGGCGTAGATTTCCTGCCAGATTTCTACCTCTGGCGTTTCGGTATCCATCAGCAGGCCGTCGAAGTCAAAAAGAAGGGCTTGTATCATCGCCGCCCGATTATACCCGATGTAGTTTTTTGATTTGTTTGGTAAAATTCGAGCGACTTCGCCATCAGGAAATGGTATGTCCAATCAAGCCACCATTGCCGCTTTGTTCGACCTCGGCTTTGCGCTGGAAGAGAGCGCTGAGGCCTTTTATCGCCGTCTGGCCGAGATGTTTGCCCATGAGGCGGAAATCTCCCGCTTTTGGAAAGAGTACGCCGATGAAGAAGCCGGTCATGCCCGCTTTTTGAGAAAACTGCACGCCGGTTTGAGCGAGGAAGAACTCAACCGTCCTACCGACAGCCTGCTTTTGGAAAACGGCCGGCAGGAGTTGGCGCGGATCTCCAAGACGCCGCTGGATGCGGTCCGCACCCTGGAAGACGCCTACCATCTGGCTGTGGAACTCGAAAATAACGAGACGAATGCCATTTTCGAATTTTTGGTGACCAATTGTTCCTTGAAAGAAAATACCGGTCAATTTCTTCGCCAGCAGTTGCACCAGCACATGGCAAAGTTGACTACATTGTTCCCGGTTCGCTACCGCAGCCGGTTGAAGCAAAAAAAGATTCTTGCCAGGGTCAATGAAGGGTAGCAGCAAGCGCCAGGAGGGCGCTTGTTTTTTGGGAAAAGGCACAACTACGCCGAGATTGGTTACTTTTATCGCTGTGCAGGGTGGCCTATTGCGCATAGAATTTTCCTCATGTCCGATTCTTTCCACACAACCCGCGGTTATCTCGTGGCGCTGACCAGCGCCGCCATCCTTTCCACCACGGCGGTCTTCATCCGCTATTTGACCCAGACCTATGCTCTTCCTGCCCTGGTACTGGCCTTCTGGCGCGACTTGATTGTGGCTGCCTGTCTGCTGGCGTGGTTTGGGCTGTTTCGGCGCGCCCTGCTTTTGCCCGGCAGGCATTTGTCCTACCTGCTCGGCTACGGACTGCTCCTTTCGGTCTTCAACTCACTCTGGACGCTTTCGGTGGCGCTGAATGGCGCGGCAGTCTCGACCGTTTTGGCCTATTCCTCAGCGGCTTTCACGGCTCTGCTGGGAAGATGGCTTCTGAAAGAACCCCTGTACTGGGCGAAATGGGTAGCGGTGGTTATCAGCCTGGCAGGCTGCGCGCTGGTGGCGGGTGCGCTGGACCTGGAAGCCTGGCGCGTCAACACGATGGGAATCATCGTCGGCGTCGCCTCCGGTCTGCTGTGGGCGTTCTACAGCCTGATGGGACGCTCGGCCTCCCGGCGCGGTCTCAATCCCTGGACGACTCTGCTCTACACTTTTGGCTTTGCGGCGCTCTTCCTGCTTGGTTTCAACCTGCTGTTGGGGAAATTCCTGCCCGGCGCGGCCGCTCATCCCGCCGACCTGCTCTGGCTGGGAGCATCCTGGGCCGGATGGGGCGTGCTGTTCCTGCTCGGCGTTGGCCCCACATTGGCCGGATTTGGCCTCTACAACGTGGCGCTGACCTTGCTCCCCTCCAGCGTTGCGAATCTCATCGCCACCTCCGAGCCGGTCTGGACGGCGGTCATCGCCTATTTTTTCCTCGGTGAGCGTCTGACGCGGGTACAAGCCCTGGGGAGTCTGATGGTGCTAGGAGGCGTGGTCTTGCTGAGACTGTATGAGGGGCGCTCAAAAGAATAAAAAGGACGGTTGCTTGTGGGCGACCGTCCTTCCTCTTGCGCTTATTTTTTGCCGAACTTGGCTTTGAGAATATCCTCCAGCGTGGGCTGGCCGATTTCCTGCAACTCGTAGCGGACGCGCTGATAGGGCTTGTCGAGTTTGATGACGCGCGTCAGGTCAATCGGCGTGCCGACGATGATCATATCCACATCGGCCTTCTTGATGGTGGCTTCCAGGTCTTTCATCTGCTGGCGGCCGTAGCCCATGGCGGGCAGGATGGGGCCGGTCTTGGGATATTTCTTGTAGGTCTCGGCGATGGATTTGACCGCGAACGGGCGCGGGTCCACGATTTCCTTCGCCCCGAAGCGCTGGGCGGCCACGTAGCCGGCGCCGTAGGCCATCTCGCCATGCGTCAGGGTCGGGCCGTCTTCGATAACTAGGACGCGCTTGCCCTGGATGGCAGCGGGATCGTCCACGAAGAGCGGGGAGGCGGCTTCGATGACGGTGGCGGTCGGGTTGAGGGCGCGCAGGTTCTCGCGGACTTTGATGACGGCCTGCGGGTCGGCGGTGTCCACCTTGTTGATGACGATCACGTCCGCATCGCGGGCGTTGGTCTCGCCGGGGTGGTAGGTGGATTCGTGGCCGGGGCGGTGCGGGTCGGCGACGACAATCTTCAGGTCCGAGACGTAGAACGGGAAGTCGTTGTTGCCGCCGTCCCAGAGGACGATGTCCACTTCCTGCTCGGCCTGGCGCAGAATCTTCTCGTAGTCCACGCCGGCATAGACGATGACGCCGTTGTCGAGGTGCGGTTCGTATTCCTCGCGCTCCTCGATGGTGCATTCGTGCTTGTCGAGGTCGGCGTAGGTAGCGAAACGCTGGACTTCCTGCTTGACCAGGTCGCCGTAGGGCATCGGGTGGCGGATGGCGGCCACTTTGAAGCCCATGCCGCGCAGGATGAGCGAGACGCGGCGGGTGGTCTGGCTCTTGCCCGAACCGGTGCGCACCGCGCAGACCGAGACGACCGGCTTGCTGGATTTGACCTGGGTGGCCTTCAGGCCCATCAGGCGGAAGTCGGCGCCGGCGGCCAGCACCATCGAGGCCTTGTGCATGACGTATTCGTGCGGCACGTCTGAGTAGGCAAAGACGACCTGGTCCACCTTGAGGTCTTGGATGAGTTTCAGCAGGTCGCTCTCGGCGTAAATCGGGATGCCTTTGGGGTAACGTTTCCCGGCCAGGGCGGCGGGGTAGACGCGGCCTTCGATGTCGGGGATTTGGGTGGCGGTGAAGGCAACTACCTCGTAATCGGGATTGTCGCGGAAGGCGACGTTGAAGTTATGGAAGTCGCGCCCGGCGGCGCCCATGATGAGGGTACGGATTGGCATGTTCTACTCCTGGTCTGAAAGTTTGAATGTTTGAAAGTTTGAAGGTTGGAAGGTTGAACTTGCCAACCTGCCAACTTGCAAACCTATCAACTCACATAACCTCCGGCGCTTCGATGGCCAACAAGCGCAGGGCATTGGCGATGGTCTGCTTGGCAGCCGCCACCAGCGCCAGGCGGGCAGCGCGGATGTTTTTCTGCTCGGCCTGGATCACCGGCACGGCGTGATAGAAACTGTGAAAAGCATTTGCCAGATCGTAGGCGTAGGCGGCCATGACCAGCGGGCGGTATTCGTTGGCGGCCTGCTCCACCGCCTGCGGGAAGCGGGCAATTTGCTCGATCAACTCGATTTCATGCTTGGTGAGTTCGTAGTCGAAATTCGAGACCTGAACGTCCGACTTTTCAACTTGTGCCTTTTTCAAAATCGAACTCGCCCGCACATGGGCGTTCTGGATGTAGGGGCCGGTATGTCCCTCGAACGAGAGCGCGGCGTCCAGGTCGAAGACGATGTCGCGGTTGTTGTCCACAGACAGCATGGAGTAGGCGAGGGCGCCCAGCCCGATCTGCTCGGCGACGCGGCGGCGCTCGGCCTCGCTCATCTCCGGCGATTTCTCCGATTCGACCGCCAAGACGCGCCGGACGGCCTCCTCCAAAACGTCCATGAACAGCACCACCCGTCCGCGCCGCGCCGACATGGCTCCCTCCGGCAGACTGACGAAACCGTAGCCCAGGTGGTAGCATTTCTCGGCCTGCGGGAAGCCCATCAGGCGCAGGATGGCAAAGGTCTGCTGCAAATGCAGCGACTGGCGCACGTCCACAACGTAAATGGAGCGATCCACGCCGTATTTCTCGAACTTGATTTTCGCCAGGGCCAGGTCTTTGGTCAGGTAGAGGGTCGTGCCGTCGGAGCGCAGGAGGACGTTGGTGCGGTATTTCTCCTGCTTGAGGCCGAGTTTCTCGTCAATGCGGACGATGACCGCCCCGCCCTGCGGACGCTCGTCGTCGGCGATGCCGCGTTGGATGAGTTCCTCGACGATGGCTTTGGCGGGTTCGTCCACCTCGCTCTCGAAGAACCAGACGTCAATGTGCACGTCCATGCGGCGCAGGATGTCGCGCAGTTCGTCGAGGCTCCACTGGCGCGTCCGGCGCCACAGGTCGCGCACGTAGGGGTCGCCGGCGTCCCATTTGCGATACATCTCGCGGCGTTCGGCTTCGTACTGCTCGCGGCGGGCGGCCTCTTCGGGGGTCTCGTTCTCCTTCTTTTCCAGCAGGGCGGTGGCCTCGACGTATAGTTTGAGCAGCCACTGGCCGCGCGCATGGACTTCTTGCGGCTCCTGCCCCTTGTAGAACTTGTCGTACATCCACAGTACGGTGATGACGCCCAGGCCGAGGTCGCCGGGGTAGGAGGCGCGGATGGTCTCGTAACCGGCAAATTCGAGCAGGCGCGCCAGCACCTCGCCCAGGATGGTGTTGCGGTAGTGGCCGATGTGGAAGGAGTGATGGGTATTCGGCTGGGCGTACTCGACCATGACGCGCTCGCCCTTGGACGCGCCGCGCCCAAAGTTCGCGCCTTGCGCCAGCGCCATCTCGACGACGCGGCGGGCATAGGCGCCGGTCTCGAAGTAGATGTTCAAATAGCCTTTTACCGCTTCGACGCGGCTGACGCCCGGGGCGTTAATGCGACCTTTGACCTGCTCGGCAATCTGCTGGGCGCGCTGGGGGACGGGGACGCCGCCGCCCTTGCCGGCCTTGGCCTCGGCGGCCGCGACAGCGAAGAACGAGGTGCTGACGCCCCATTCCCCGCTGAAGGGAATCGGCTTCCAATCCACCGAGGGGAGGGGGATACCCTGCGCCTCGCAGAAGGCCCGGATTTGGCTTTCGAGAAGTTGTTGTTCGGTCTGGAACATGGGTACTCGCAGACGCAGATTATAACATTGGCGCAAATTGAAAGCGGGAGCCCCGTCGTTTCGGGCGCTCCCGCTCAGGATTTTTGCAAGCCGCGAACGTGCCGGTTATTCCTTCGCAGACGTCTTTTTGCGTGCAGCCGGCTTCTTCTTGGGCTCTTCGGCCACAGGCGTTTCAGCAGACGGCGCTTCGGTCTCGACTTCGACGGGCTTCATGGCCGCGAAGGCCTTCATCAGGCGGCTCTTGCGGCGGGCGGCATTGTTCTTATGGATGACGCCCTTCTCGGCGGCTTTGTCGAGGGCGCTGATGGCCTTCTTCAGGGCTTCCTTTGAATCCGGAACACCGCTCGCCATGGCGGCGCGAGCGTTCTTGACGGCGGTACGGGCCTCGCCGCGCGCCACGCGATTAATCAGGCGGCGTTTGTTGTTCTGCCGATTGCGTTTGATTTGAGACTTGATATTAGCCAACTTACTTCCTCCAAAAAATGTCCTTGCTGTTGCACGGCGGCTTATTTTACATGAGGGGGCGGATTCTGTCCAGTAAAAAATAGGGCAATGGGTTGGTTGAAGTGATGGTTTCTGACGCGAAAGACGCACAAGGAAGCGAAAAGCGCGGAACTCAAAAATGTTCGGCGATTCGCCCAATTTGCGGCCTTCGCGTTCAAAAAGTCATTGATGGTCTTACAACGAGCGTTTTCGAACCTGATAGCGGTCGGCGGGCTAAAAACGTTTATGCTACCTTCTCGAATTTTTCCGCCGGCGCGCCGCAGACGGGACATTTGTCCGTCATGCGGCCTTTGTGGGTGTAACCGCAGAACGGACAGACATAGTACTCTTCCTCCGGCAGGTCGTTTCCGGCGGCCAGACTTTCAGCGGCCTCGCGGTAGAGGCCTTCGTGCACCTTTTCCACCTCCAGCGCCCAGCGGAAGGAGCGGGCGGCGCGTTTGTCGCCCTCCGCTTCGGCATCGGCGAGCATGGGGGGATACATGGAGACAACCTCGTAACTCTCACCGCCGATGGCTTCCCGCAGATTCTCGGCTGTGGACTTCACGCCATCCATCGCCTTGAGATGATTGTGCGCGTGAATGGTTTCGGCATGGGCCGCAGCGCGAAAGAGACGCGCAATCTGAGGATAGCCTTCCTCCTCGGCTTTCTTGGCAAAAGCAAGGTATTTGTGGTTTGCCTGCGACTCGCCCGCAAAAGCGGCTTTGAGATGCTCGATGACTTTGGACATATTAACCTCCACAGGGAAATGAATTCCAGAAACATTAAAGCACGCTTTTTCGATAAACATGGGGGGAGTTGGTCATCTTTCAGGTATGACGAACCTCCTCAATTTGCAAACCCCTTTGGGGCGCGATTGACTCTCGAACGGGAAGACGGTATGATAATGGTGTCTTCAGGCTGGCCGGGCGACCGCGGTTCCGCGTTTTTGGCGGGATCGAGGAAAGTCCGCACTCCACAGAGCACGGCGTCGGGGAAACCCCGGGGCGGAGCAATCTGCCGGAAAAGGGCCACAGAAATAAACAGCCCGCGTCCGCAAGGACAAAGGTGATGGTGAAACGGTAGTGTAAGAGACTACCGGCATCCGCAGCAATGCGGGTGGCCAGGCAACCCCCGTCGGGAGCAAGGCCAAGCAGGGACGAAACCGTCTGAGGACGGGAGGAGGCTGCTCGCCACCTTATGTGCACTCTCCCTGGGGAGAGAGCCAGTCCCGGGTAGGCCGCTAGCGAGGCGCGGAGACGCGCTTCCCAGATAGATGGTCGCCCAGGCAGACGCAGGGATGAAGTCCTTCGGGATGTAAACCTGCATCAAGGTCTGCTGGACAGAATGTGGCTTACAGGCCAGCCTGAGACATTCCCTTTTCCCTTTTTGTTCCGCTGGACAAGAACCCCCACAAGGGGGCGATGTGTGGGTGAAGATGTTTTTGTGAAATTCACGCTGAAAAATCTAAAAATAGACCCCGCCAGATGGCGGGGTCTTGACATTCTATCCGCTCAGGCTACGGCTTGACGTAGATGGTGTACTCGAAAATCTGCTGGCCGGCCGGGAAGTCGTAGACGCCGTCGTTGAGAGGCTGCTTGAAGGTCAGCGTGGTGACGGCTTTATGCTCACCGCCTACCCAGTCCTTGACGCCTGCCAGATACGCAGTGCATTTCTGCCCATCCCGCGAGTCGTAATCCAGACGCAGGAACTTTTCAAGTGGCACGTTCTCCCCGTTGAGCGTGAACTGGATGTCCATCTTGCTCAGGTTGTCGTCCAGCGTGGCCTGGTCAGCGGCGCACCAGCCCCAGGCCCAGAGCAGCGTCTCAGACTTGCTCAAGGGGATGGTGAAGGTAAACGTCTTCGGCACTTCGAGATAGTCAGCGCTGGTGTACTGCTCACGCGCCTTATCCTCGAATTGCTTGAGGCTGGAAAGTTTGGCCTGCGTTTCCTCCGGCTTCAGCAAGGTGGGTTGCTTGGCCGGGGTGATGCCCGCTCCGAGCGGCAGGAGGACGGCGCGCTCGGCGTATTGCAGAACCACGTCCTCCGTCGAGGAGACGGTCTCAAAGGTCTTTGGCACCCAAATGGTCGGCTGGACGCCCGTTCCTTCCAGGAAGATGCTGCCATCTGGCAGGAGGTAGCGCCCGGTGGGGAACTGCATCGAGAAGCCTTCGGGCATGATGAACTGACCGCGGCTGACCTCGCCGAACATGCTGGAAGAGGGGAACATGCCCACCACTTCCGCGCCCGGCACTTTGCTAAAGCCGTAGGATTCCTCTTCGCAGGCGCTGGCGCAGGCCGGGCCGACCAGCACCATAATCTTGTCGAAGCGGTACTGATTCCCGTTGGGCAGAATCTTGTCCATCATCCCTTCTGGCTCGAATTTTCCGGTGTTCTCGTTGTAGTAATAGGACTGGCCGAGCGGGATTTCCTGATCGGTGAGGAAACCGGCCAGGCCAAGCGGCGTGCCGCCGCCGTTGTAACGCATGTCAATGATGATGCCCGGCACTTCATATTGCTCAAAGGCTTGCAGGGCGCGCTCGAAGAGACGGATGGTCAGTTGGATGTCATCGGCCTCGGAATAGACCGCCACATAGCCGACGCCCGAATCGAGAATCTTGAACTCAACCGGCAGGAGGTTCTCCGGTGCGCCGTAATAGACCGAGGTGCGGCTGAACGAATCGCGCTCGGCAATCGCCGTCAGGGTGGCAGTCTGCGGCTGGCCGCCGGGATTGACAAAGGTCACCGTCGCCTGGTCGCCAGGATGGGCGCGCAGCAGGTAACGCGCCTGTTGATAGCGGATCAGCCAGTCGGCGGACTGGGGCAGCGCCCACGGCACGACCTCGCTGACGGCCTCTGCAATCGGCTTGCCGTTCCACTCGGTCACCACCGCGCCGACCTGCATGCCGGCCTTCTCGGCTGGGCCGCCGGGGGTGAGGTAGATGTTGACGAAACTGCCGTCATCCAGTTCGCGGATGGCAAAACCATAGCCGCCTTCCGTATCGGCAATGAACAGGTTGTACCAGTAATCGCCACCTGATAGGCCGACATGGCCGTCCATAAAGGCCCAGGTCAGGTCGCGCAGCGCCAGGAAGTAGGCTTCGGGGTCCTTATCGGCTTCGGCCTGTTCCACGCGCGGGCGCAGTTTGGCCACCAGCGCATCGTAATCGGGCTGTTTGCCCTCAATGCCGTTGAAGGCGTAATTCTTGCGCAGGAACTCAATCAACTTATCGAAGGCCTGGGTGTAGGTGTCGTTAGAGTAATCCTTCACCGCGTAGTCGGCCGGTTCGGTGAGGACGATTTCCGGCTCCGGTTCTTTGGTGAAGGTGAAGGGCGATTCATCGAGATTGACGATGTTCCAGCCGGCCGGGATGGGCGCGACCGGGTCATCGGCGGTGAAGAGCATGTTGTCCGCCCCGAAGCCGGTGGGGAAGGACTGATTCCCGTCCGGCGCCCAGACGAGCAGGATGCCGCCGTTGATTTCATCCTCGCGCTCCGGGTCGGAGGTCACCGAAGCGAAGCCGCTCACCCAGCCGCGCGAACGGTCATCGCCCTCGGAAAAAGGCCCGCCGTAAACATTCGGCCAGTAGGCCACAGCAAAGATTTGCACGCCGGTATCGGTCTCGCCGTTATTGTCTACATCGGCAAAGGTACCGGTAGGACGGGCCGGGAGTTGCAGGAAGTATTCGGCGTGCAGATTCTCCTCGTCCATGTCCATAAAGCCGAGCGTCTGTGATTCGACCGGGATTTCCCACTCCTCGTCACGGATGACAAAGCCGTACATATCCACCAGGGCGACGGCGTGTTCTTCGAAGATGGCAACGATGAAAGAGTTGGTGAAATCCATTGTCCCTCTGACCAGGTACGGCTCTTCCGCGGCTGTCTCCGTTTTTGCGGGCCGACCTCCCCCGCAAGCCGACAACAACAAGGTAATTACTACCAGCAAAGTTGAAATCTGTACAATCCTTCTCATAATTTTTTCTCCTTTCCTAGAAGGTTGGAATAATCCCATTATACCGCTTCGCCCCCCCCGATACCATTGGCCACGGCAGGGCGATGAAAAATAACCGACCTTACACCTCCCCCACAATGATATTCGGCACCTTTACAGGACAATCTTTGTCAATATAATGGTTATTAGAAAGTAACTTATGGATAACCAAAAAGTAACCATCCGACAGAGATTGCTGATGATGAATAGGAAATTGCTCTTTCTGCTGTTGGCCGTTGTCTCGCTCCTGGTCTGGTTGCCCCCCGCCCAGCCGGTCATCCCGCTGACCGGCGCGGGGGCTGCGCCCGTCGCTGTTGCACCGATCTCCGACCTGACCGCCTTCATCCACCAGGTCACCAACGGTCAACCGCAACAGGTGACAGGAATCTACGTGGAAGGTGTGCTGGCGCTGCCTGTGATCCCCCAGCCCAGCGGTCAGCCCGCCTACGTCTCCACCGCCCCCGAAACCGTGACCCAGTTCGGCGCTGCTTCTGACTTTGGCTCACTGGGTTTTCTGGCCCACAACACCCTGGCCGGCGCTCACTTCTTCGACCTCCACGTTGGCAATCTCATCGTGGTCGTTTACGGCGACGGCCACACCCGCTCCTACCAGGTTACTGGCATCCGCCGCTTTCAGGCTGTCAACCCCAACAGCCCTTATTCGAACTTCATCGACCTGGATCAGGGCGGTGTGCTGACCTACAGTGACCTGTTCTACCAGACCTATGGCGTTGCCGGTCAACTCGTCTTGCAGACCTGCATTTCTGCCGAGGGGAATGATATGTGGGGCCGGCTGTTCATCCTGGCCATGCCATACATTTCGGAGCCTGCCGGCTCGCGCTAATAAAAAGGCCCATTCGGAATCGCCGCCACGACACAGAGAACGCCAAGCAAAGCCTTGGCGACTTCCCAATCGGCTTGGCGCTTTGGCGGTAAAGACGATTGCAAATAGAGATAACCGCCTAGCCGCTGCATAAGAGCCGCTGCTCAATGGCTAAAAATGCCAAAACGTATCCGCCGATTGCAAATCACGCCGATTTTTTCTCTCTTTTCTGCACAATCTGCGAAATCTGCGGATGACGAGAGTAGGGTGGTTACAAATTAGATCGAAAGGAAATCGAAAAGCGGCGTGCTTGTAAAAGCGCGTCGCTCTTTATTTTTTATAGAGGCTGGCTGAAAGGTCAGGGGGTGTCGTTTGCTTGCGGATGGAGGACCGGCGTGCCGATAGGATAAGCAATAATGAGCAACCGATGCGTATTGCTCTCCGCCGGCCAACAGGTGACCAGCGTCAGGCGATCATCTTCAGAGGCTGCCAGCCAGCGAGCATTCTCCATCCGCACGCTTAGAGGTTGGCCGCGTTCGGGCAAGAGCAATTTCGCCGCCACGCTATAGCGGTACTCCCATTCGCCCCCATACACTTGAATTACGTCGCCGACCCGCAAGTGAGCCAGATTTTCGAATACCCGGCCATACGCATTGTGGTGGCCGTTCAATACCGTGTTGCCAGGCAGGCCGAGGCGAGCAGAGGTATCCTGCCAGCCGGCGGCAAATTCGGCCGGCACACGCCATTGATGATAAATCTGCCCGCCAACCTCGATCTCGCGGTAATGGACGGGGAGGATCGGTGCATCCAGAGAAATAGCGGCGATGACAATCCGCGTCGGCTCCAATCCTTCCGGCGGGGGCTGAAGACCAGCTTCCTCGACCGGCGAGGCGTTCGGGGGCAAAACTTCAGCCTCCAGCGTCGGCGCGTATGCGGCAGGGGCGGAGGCATCCGGCTCCCCGTCGAGGGGCGCCACGATCGGGAGGAAATTCTCCCCACCCGTCTCGGCGTCAACCACATCGAAGGGCGAGACGACTGCCTTCCGGTAGTCGAGCCAGAGATTGAGACCGCCAGCCAGAATCATCAAGGCGCCGAAAACAACCAGCCAGTTGACTTTCTTGAACATTGCTCGTCCTGACATAGAGAAAGCCAGGTGCAGCCGGCGAACTGGATGCACCTGGCCCATGGGCAAATGGATTGGCTAAATGACGCCCTTCCGGCGGGAGATGCCGTGCAGCACCAGTCCGAGGCCGAAGAAACCAAAGCCAAGGTTCATGAAGACACGCGGAGTCAGATCAACCCTGCCATCGGCCACGCCGGTAACGGGGATCAGAACCGGGCTGCCGCCGCCTGTCACAGGGATCGGAACCGGGCTGCCGCCAGCCTGGACAGGAATATTCTCCGGCACTGTCTGAGGAATATCCGTGCATTGGGCGCCGGTCGTGTCGCTTTGGAACACGCCGCCCATGTAGAGCATAAGGATGGAGCCTTCCGCCTTCGGCGTCGTGAACTCATAGATGCCGTTGGCATCCACCGTAGCGAGACCCGCCAGCGTGCTGCCGTTGATGCGCCATTCGAAATCAACATCGTATCCGTTCGGGTTGGTCACGCGCCAGCCATACAGAGAGGCGTTGTTCGTTGCCAGGCAGTACCCTTCGATTTGCAGGTCAATGAACGGCACAGGGCAGTCATCCGGCAGATCTGCCGAAAGGCTCCAAGCATCATCTCCGAAGGAAATCGTGACCGTGGCGCCAGCGAAGGCAGGATCAACGTCAATGTCGATCGATTCGCCCACTTCGAGCAGCACAGACCCCGAAGGGCCGCCCGCCACTTCCCAATCAAAGGAGGAGGCGAAATCATTCAAGTTGACCACGCTAAAGCCCAGGCAGTAGACATCCAACCCAAACGGATCGCTCAGCGGCACACAATTGCCGTCCTTATCAACCTTCATGCCTTCAGGAATTGCGGTCTGGCTGCCCTCGATGTTCGGGCAGAGGTCTGCCGGCGGCGTCACCGGGACACAGTTGCCATCTTCATTGAGTTCCATCCCGGCAGGAATTTCCGTCTGGATGCCCTCGATGTTCGGGCAGAGGTCTGCCGGCGGTGTCACCGGGACACAGTTGCCATCTTCATTGAGTTCCATCCCGGCAGGAATTTCCGTCTGGATGCCCTCGATGTTCGGGCAGAGGTCTGCCGGCGGCGTCACTGGGACACAGTTGCCATCTTCATTGAGTTCCATCCCGGCAGGAATTTCCGTCTGGATGCCCTCGA